>JBARJF010000087.1:0-15816 GCA_049800135.1 Candidatus Sulfotelmatobacter sp. | reverse complement strand
GGTACTCGTTTGTCGGGTGAAATATAGCTGAACATCCCGTCTTGCCGCTGATCGTCTCCACGCATGCTGCCACTACTAACACGTCTTCCTGTGGATTGGGAGTCGTTTTTCAGCATCCTGCTAGGGGCTTGGTTACTTGGGGATGAGCCTGCGGAAGAAGTTTCCGCGACCCAGGCGCCGAAATGTAGCACCAGTGTGGACTACAATGCGTGCGTGCCCGTAGCCATCCAATGCCGCGATTTGCGCAAAACCTACGACGGCAAAGTCGAGGCCGTGCGCGGGCTGAATCTCGAGATTCAGACTGGCGAGTGCTTCGGACTACTAGGGCCGAACGGAGCAGGGAAGACCACGACCATCGAGATCCTGGAGGGCTTGCTGGAAGCGACTTCGGGCGAAGTATCAATCCTTGGCCACTCCTGGCGCGAGAATGCCCGCGAGATGCGGGAGTGGCTGGGGATTTCGCTGCAGGAGACGCGGCTTTCCGAGAAGCTCACGGTGCGCGAAACCATCGAATTATTTGCCAGTTTCTATCGCGAACCGCGCTCGTCCGAAGAAGTGCTGGAGCAGTTGCAACTTACGGAGAAGGCGGATGCCTGGGTGGGAAAGCTTTCCGGCGGGCAGAGGCAACGGTTAGCGGTGGCGACGGCTCTGGTGTGCAATCCGAAGATTCTTTTCCTGGATGAGCCGACGACCGGGCTCGATCCGCAAAGTCGAAGGCAATTGTGGGACATTGTTCGTGAGTTCCAGCGCACGGGTGGGACGGTGCTCCTCACTACGCATTACATGGATGAGGCCGAGCGGCTGTGCGATCGCCTGGCAATCGTTGACCATGGGCAGATCATCGCCGAAGGTTCGCCGGCAGACCTGATTGAGCGACTGGGCGGGCATCACGTGGTGGAATTCGCGGTCAACGGCGGTTCCGACGGAGCGGAGCTGCGGGCCTGGCGCGCGCTGCCCAGCGTGGAATCGGTGCGCGAAGATGACGGCATGGTGGCGCTTACCGTGAAGGAGCCGCATTTGGCGATTCCGGCGTTGCTGGATGCGATCGGGAAGCAGGGAAGCGAGTTGCAGCATTTAACCACCCGGCAGGCTAGCCTGGAAGACGTGTTCGTGCGGCTGACCGGGCGGCATCTGCGGGAAGAGTAGTGAAGCGTCGAGCAAAGAGAGGATTACTGATCGACCCATGAGCGTGGCGGAACAGGTACCGTTCACGAAAGGAAAAGCTCCGAGGACCAACCCGGCCAAGCGGAATGGCCGCTGGGCCGGATACCTTCATCTGCTGATGGCGCGCATGCTGGAGTTGAAGCGCGAACCGGAGGTGGTGTTCTGGGTATTTGTGTTTCCTCTGCTGCTGGCGCTGGGACTTGGGATCGCCTTCCGCAACAAACCGGGCGATGCATCCCCGGTTGCGATTGTGGCGGGAACTGGAACGCAGGAGGCCGAGACCCTGCTGCAACGTTCCCCGCAGCGCGCGTCATTCAAAGTCGACGTGGTGGATGACGACGCCGCGCGCAAGGGCTTTCGCTTGGGAAAATACGATCTCGTGATCGAACCAGATGGTACGGGCGGACTACGCTATCGCTACGACCCGGCGCGGCCGGAGAGCGTGCTGGCTCGAGCCGAAGTAAACGATGCGCTGCAGGCGGCCGCCGGCCGCAAAGACGTGATCGCGACGAGCGTGGTCACGTCTTCCGAGCCGGGCTCGCGCTACATCGACTTCCTGATTCCCGGACTACTGGGCATGAACCTGATGAACTCCGGAATGTGGGGCATTGGGTTTGCGCTGGTGGATATGCGGCAACGCAAACTGCTGAAACGCTTTGTGGGTACCCCTATGCGGCGCAGCGACTTCCTGCTGGCGCTGATGTCGAGCCGCCTGGTGCTGATGATCATCGAAATCGGACTGTTGCTGACGCTGGGTGTCTTCGTGTTCCACATGCGGGTGTTGGGGTCCCTGTTTACAATTGGGCTGTTAGGTGCGGCAGGTGCGCTGTGTTTCGGCGGAGTAGGATTGCTGACTGCCAGCCGGGCGCAGAAGATCGAGAGCGTCAGCGGGCTGATGAACCTTGTAATGATGCCGATGTGGATTTTTTCCGGCGTATTTTTTTCCTATGAGCGCTTTCCGGCCGTGATTCAGCCGCTCATCAAGGCGCTGCCGCTGACAGCTTTGAACGATGCCCTGCGGGCGAGCATTTTGGAAGGCGCGCCGCTGCTTCATCAGTGGCCGCAGTTGCTGGTGATGTTGCTATGGGGTGGTATCTCGTTCGCGCTGGCACTTCGCTGGTTTCGGTGGACTTAGCCAGTTTCTACAACTGATTGGCAAGAGTGGGTGTCCGAAGCTTGGCCCCGTCCGCAGGTATTAGGAGCAGTTACGAACGAGGCCGGCTGCGGTGCTTGCGAAAGCATTACGCTACTTATGACTTGACTAGCTTGGCGGCTTGCTTTCTAACTTTCGCCCAGCGTAGCCTTTGCGCCTCGGCGATTCGCCGGCGCGCATCCTTGCTCAAGGTACGGCCCGTCTTCTTGAGCTTCCTCCCGCCTGAATGACCGAGAGCATCGAGCGCCTTCCCCACCTGTCCCATCTCTTTTTCGAGACGGGAATACTCTTTCCGCAGGGAAGCCACTACTTTGTTCATCATCATTAAGTACCCCCTAGCAGGTAAGGTAACACGGGAGCACATGGATTTGAGATTTCTTTGAGCTGACTTAAACCATCTGCTTTGAGTTATCCGATACCAATCGTAGATAAGAACCGCGGAGGCTGGCGAGCTTTCGTAGTTTGCTCGAAAGCGAAGGCCAGGCGGATGAGAGTTGGTTCGCTCCAGGCACGCCCGAAAAACGAGATTCCAACCGGCAGGCCGGAGATAAATCCGGCCGTTACATTGATGTTAGGATAACCCGCGACGGCGGCGGCATTTGAGCTTCCGCCGGCTGCGTGGTCTCCGTTGATCAAGTCGGTGAGCCAAGCCGGACCGCCAGTAGGCGCAACGATGGCGTCGAGATGGTACTTATCCATGGTTGCGTCAATGCCCTCCTTGCGGGCGAGTTGGCGGTTCTTCTCAATCGCATCGAGATATGCCTTTTCGGTGAGCGGACCCTTGGCTTCGGCTTTCAGAAATAAGTCCTGTCCGAAGTAGGGCATTTCTTTCTGGCGGTTGCGGTTGTTGAACTCGATGATCTCCTGCAAGGTGTGGACGGGAGCGCCAGGGCCGAGGCGCGCAAGATAGGCATTGAGGTCGGCTTTGAGTTCGTACAGGAAGACTAAGAGTTCGCTATCGTCGAACTTACCCAGGGTTGCGATATCCGCGGGATCAATCAGCGTGGCTCCCTGTTTCTTCATGGCGTCGAGGGCTTGCTCCATCAGAGCGTCGACGGAGTCGCTGAAGCCGAAGTATTTTCTCGCCACGCCGAGGCGGGCGCCCTTCAGGCCGTCGCGATCACAGAACTGAGTGTAGTCGGTGCAGGACTTGCCGATACTTGCGGTGGTCGCCGAATCCTCGGAATCGACGCCGGTGAGAGCGCCCAGCAGAGTCGCAGCGTCACGTACCGTTCGGCACATGGGGCCGGCCCCATCCTGGCTGTGCGAGATAGGAATAATGCCACCCCTGCTGACCAGACCAACCGTGGGTTTTATGCCGACAACCCCGTTCGCAGACGAGGGACAGACGATCGAGCCGTCAGTTTCGGTCCCGATGGCAGCCGCGCACAGGTTGGCCGACACTCCGGCACCAGATCCTGAGCTTGAGCCGCAGGGGTTGCGGTCAAGCGCGTAAGGATTCTTGGTGAGGCCGCCGCGGCCGCTCCATCCGCTGGTGGAATGGCTGGAGCGGATATTCGCCCACTCGCTCAGGTTGGTCTTACCCAGGATGACGGCCCCGGCGTCGCGCAGTTTTGTTGCTACCCCGGAATCATGCCCCGGTTTCGAGCCCACTAAGGCCAGGGAGCCGGCGGTGGTCATCATTCGATCATCCGTATCGATGTTGTCTTTGATCAACACGGGGATGCCGTGCATCGGGCCGCGCGGACCCTTCGCTTTCCGCTCCGCATCGAGAGTGCCGGCGATAGAAGGTGCGTCCGGATTCAATTCAACGACGGCGTTGATCGCGGGGCCATTCTTGTCAATTTCTTCGATGCGAGCGGAGTACTTCTCGACCAGAGAGCGAGCCGTGAACTTCCCGGACTTCATTCCATCCTGCAAATCAGCGATCGTAATCTCATCGAGTTCGAAAGGTTTAAGGTGAGGAACGGCAACCGGACAGTCGATCTCATGCGCGGCGCCTAGCGCCGGGTAAAGCGGAGTGAGCGTCGCCGCCGCGCTTCCGATCAGCGTGGTTTTGAGAAACGAACGGCGGCCGGCTGCAGGCTTGGCATCTTGGCGGGGCATGGTTGTTCGGAGATCCGTTTGCGGTGTTTGATTGTCGTTAAGTCGGAACGCAACATAGTACTTCAGTTGGAGGGAACATGCAGGGCTCGCGTTTGGAAACGCACCGGCCTTTGACCGCCGCTACGCTGGTTTGGATCTCGCTCGGCTCTTACTAACCCGTGCTCCGGTGGTGGGCGGCCGCTTGACCGCGGCTGCCTGCGCTGCCACACGCTGGATTGCAGCGGCAAACAGATGTTGCGCATCATCATAGGGGTTGTAGTTTTGGTCCGGATACCAAGTCCCGGCGAAAAGATCCCCTTGCCTGGCGACCGTGCAGCGCTGCACATGCACGCAGTCGACCAAACTGTGTTTGATGTCGGGCGCACCCCAGTCACCACCCCAGATAAGTCCGCTGCCGTGCGCCAGTTGTCCCAGGAATGAGAAATCACCTTTCCAGCAAGGTTCTCCGCTAACCACGCGAACGATGTCGCACGCCAGCCCATAGTGATGCACGCCCACCGCTCGAAGTTTTGTTGCACCGTTTTCGAACAGGGCCTGCTGGCGTTGCTTGCTACGATACGTTTCGTAGATCATGACTTCAATTCCCATCTGCTGGGCAGCCAAGAGTATGCCTTCAACGAGTTTGCGCATCGTCGGTTCGAGCAGTGAAGCGTCGGCGATGCGGTCGGCAGAGTCCTGGCGGGGGTCTGGTGAGATCACGTCGGTATAGAAGTTTCCCATGAGAGATACCTCCAAGCGTTAGAGCTTCGAAACCGCCGAGACACACTTTCAGCACGGCGATTGCGCAGAAGCTCAAAGCTGCTTATGGGATGTTTCGAGATTCAATGAAAACTCGCAAAAATGGCAGCAAAAACGTCGCTGGTTTCAAAATGGAATACGTCAGGGGTTTGCAGGCATAGGCGGTTGGGCAAACGCGCTGCCAGTTGGTAGATTTCTGTACAATTTCTCTATTCTTGTGTACAATCGATTGCAGCTAAGTTTGACTCACAAGCAATTGAAGGTCGGTATCGCCAACCAGCGTCACCCCCTCACTAGCAGCGAATCTTCTCAGCACAATCCAAAGAACAGAATAGGACTATCAACAATGGCAGAACAAGGAACAGTGAAGTGGTTTAACGACGCCAAAGGCTATGGCTTTATCAGCCGTCAAAATGGCGAAGACGTCTTCGTGCATTTCTCCGCGATTCAGGCGGGCGGCTTTCGCAGCCTGCAAGAAGGACAAACCGTGCAGTTCGACGTGACCAAGGGCCCCAAGGGCTGGCAAGCGGAGAACGTCCAAGCTGTCTAGCTGACCGCTTCTTCAGCAAGAACAAAATGCCCGCAACTCGACAGAGTTTCGGGCATTTTAGTTTTTGAAAGGAGCCGGTAAGCTTCCATCGGAGCTGTTATTGGAGTTGTTGCCGCGCGTGCTGCACCATTTCCACCAGGACTTTTCTTGTGTCCCCTGGATTGTTCACCTCGTGTAAGAACGCAATGCGCGCACCCTTCATGCCTTCCGCAGTTTTCAGGCGCACATGAAAGCCAAGACGGTCCACCGAAGTCATCGCCGCTTCCTGCGATTCGATGCCGGCGAACACTCGACCCAGCAGTACCAGCGCATCCTTGTGGTCGGCGTTCATATGCTCGATGATTCCAACCGCAGAGTCGGCCAGCGGATCGGGCTGCGCCTGGTCGTAATCCGGCGCCGGCACCCAGCCCATCACTCCGAAGCCTCCCACGTAATAAACGTCCAGCACATCCATGCGGTAAAAGGAGAAATCCTCGAAATCGACCCAATATTTGCTGTTGGCATAACGCTCCAGGTAGAGCTTTCGCGTGTCAGCGACTTCAGCCTCTGGGATCGTCGAAACCGTCCCTATCAGGGTGACTCGCGACGCTCCCAGAGCATCACCGCTGGCGTCCGGCTGTGTTACAAGCAGGCTGGCGCGTGAATCCGCGTGTAGATTCTGCGTGTGCATGGCCATGGTGCTGATGAGAAAAATGGGCCGACCGAGGGCTTCGAGCGCATACGGCATTACGGAGCCGAAGGGAAAGCCAGGCTGTTTGCGTGAAAGTGTGGAAAGGCTGCCAACGCGGCCCAAATACACCAAGGTGCGCGCTCGCTCCGCGAATGAAGGCTCGGGAACCGCGGGCTGAGCGCTCGGAGCACTTGTGCCCGCATGCTTGCTGGTGGATGAGGAAGACACCTTCATACTCTTTAGTCTAACCAACCAGTCTAAACGAAGCAGCTGCCGGATGACCTGCCGTCGCTTGGGCCCTGATTTCCGAACGATCGAGGCAGTTTAGGTGGCAATTCAAGTGGCGTCCGAAGATTGTTTCCAACAGCTTCGAGTGCTAGACTTCGGTTGGCGCTTGCCAGTTGTCGATTTTGCCAGTGAGCGGGAGTAGTTCAGCGGTAGAACGCCAGCTTCCCAAGCTGGATGTCGCCGGTTCGATCCCGGTCTCCCGCTCCATTTATACATCCCAAACTTGCAGAGTTCGGCGGTTCACATGGCGCTAAAGCTTGGCGCTCAACGCTGCGTCACTGCGGAGTTTCGACCACTCCTCGAAAGGAGCCGCAGACGGCCGCAAACGGCCCGGATTCATGATATTGTCAGGGTCCAGTCCCGCCTTAATTGCGGCCACGGCCATCACGCCCAAGGGTGAGATATCGTCGCTGAGCCACGGCAGGTGTTCGGTGCCGACCGCGTGATGATGGGAGAGAGTAGCGCCGTGATCGATGAACGACTGTTGGGCAGCCCGTTTCGCGTGCAGATATTGTTGCATCTCTCGCCCGGCTTGTTGTTTACAGGCGAACGTCAAATACAGACTAGCCCCGCAGTGGTAAGTGTGGCTGATATGACATCCGACCCAGGGCTTTACTCCACTCTCGAGGATGGCACCGCGTAGAGCCGTGGTCGCCGCGCGATACAGAGGAGCCAGGTTGCTCCAAACGGTTGAAGTTTCGCTTACATCGGAAGTGATGGCGCGATCCAGCAGGAAGTCGCGGATGTGGGGAAAATCGTACTTGGTCGATTCAAAAGACTTCCCCGAACTGCGGCCCAGGTCCACCGCGCCGAAGCGGCGGTAGATGGCGTTCACATCGCTGCGCTGACTGGCGAATCTGGCCTTGCCGCCCTCGAAAGTGGTGAGCATAAGGCAGGCTCGCGCGAAATCGAAACCCCTGGCTCTCAGATAACCCTTCATTACTTTGGATGCGGCTTGCGCAAGCCCCGAGGATGGCGGCTTGAATGCCAGCGACAAAGCCGTTTTGTCGGGGTCGCTCAGGCGCAACATCGAAGGGACGCATTCCTTTCGCACGCATTCGTGCATGGCTGCGATGCCCGCTTCGAAGTCCATAAACAGGTAGCCGTGAGTACTGCGCAACTCGGGCCGGGGATGAACTCGCATGGTGGCTTCCGTAATGACCCCCAGAGTTCCCTCGCTGCCGATGCACAGATGATTGACATCGATACCGTTCGAGGACTTGGGTACGGTTCGCGTCGCCATCACCCCCATGGGCGTGACCATGCGCAATGCAATCACCATATCCTCGATCTTGCCGTACTTGTCGCTCTGCATCCCGGCCGACCGTGTGGCGATCCACCCGCCGAGCGTAGAGTGCAAGAACGAGTCTGGAAAATGGCCGAGGGTCAGGCCGTGGCCATTCAATTGTTCTTCCAGGTCGGGACCAAAGGCGCCGGCCTCGATGCGCGCGGTAAATGACTCCACATCCACGGCCAGCAGGCGCCGCAGGCGCCGCATGTCGAGTGACACCGTCATGCGGTGGCTTTCGCTTCGCTCCAGGCATCCGGCAATATTCGAACCACCCCCGAAGGGAATGACCACGACATCGTGGTGGGCGGCGGCCCGCAACGTTATCAGCACATCATTTTCATTTTCCGGATAAAGCACCAAGTCAGGAGCACCCTCCGCCATGCCCCGCCGCATGCGAAACAAATCGCGGAAGCCCTTGCCGCAGGTGTGGATCACACGCTCACGGCGGCTTTCGCAGATTTGATCAGCGCGCACGGATCGGCGCACCTCAGCCAAAAAACCCTCATGACGAATGGCCTCGCGCAACCGTACGGCTTCGATCGGCAAAGGCTCTGCATTTACTTCGTCGTCTTCCACTTCGAGTTGCGCCTTGGCGTAGGGCCACGCGCCAGGATGGGCACTAGAGTTGAAGCCGACCCCTTCATCTCCCCACCCCCACCACTTCATATGCTTGGCCGTGTACATGGAGCCCTCTTGGATATCGGATTGGACGGCTGCTGGTGAACCGGCGAATCCCGTCGCATCAACGCCGCTGGTCTCGGCCCAACTGATCTTGCTCCAGCTTACCAACTGCGATATTCGGTTGAGCGTGCGACTGGCTTGGATTCCGGCCGGCCGTCGCCACAGCAGAGATGGTAATCGCTGTCCGTCGTCCAGCACCCGCCAGTCCGGCCAACTCTCCCGCGTCAGGCCTTCGGCGAAGCCCGCAGATGCGCTGCTCGAGCAATTCGACCGCGGTCTTGCGAATCTGGCGTCTCAGCAGAGGATCGAAGGGATTCGATTCGAACATGATCGGCTGCCCGAAGCGCACGGTGACGGCACCCAGCCGCGGCATGATTTTCCCTTTTGCCAGAATATTACGAGCACCCTCAATGTAAGCGGGAACGACCGGCACCCCGAGTTCGACGGCGAACAAACCTGCGCCCCTCTTGAATGTCTGAATCTCGCCACTATAGGAGCGCGTACCTTCAGGATAGAGAATCAGATTGCCCTGCCTCCGCTGTAGAAAATCGTTACACATGGCCAAACTCCGGCGCAGCGCCTTGGGTTGCGCCTGGCGATCGATGGGTATGACATTCATGAATCGAGAAACCACGAACCTGACCCTGCGAGAGTCGAAAAAATAGTCACTCGCACCCAGCAGCGCGAAGTCCGAAAAAAGACGGCCCGAGGCTGCCATCAGCACCGCACTGTCGATGTGGCTGGTGTGATTGCTGCACAGGATGAACGGGGAAGCCGGAAGGTGATTCCGCCCTTCAACCCTCAGCGGAGCATAGGAGAGGAAAAATAACCTGCAGAAAGCTTGGAACACGACGCTGCCAGCCGCCGGCGCCAGGAACATTTCTTCGGCTTTGCCCCGGTCAGTCATTCCAGATTTTCACCTCTTGCTCTCCTGATCAGGCGCGTAGCTTGTTTGCCAAAACCCGAATGAGCTTCTTGCGATTCGCTGCGCACCAACGCCCAGCACTAAACTGCCGGCACAGCTTGTCGCCGTCAGTCTACTACCGTTTCCTGGAGAACTGAACACTGAGGCGGGTAGCTAAAAGGGTGCAGGGCGCCGTTCAATCTCAGGCTCAGGCTTGAAGCGGCCATCGTCCGAAAAGTCGATGGAACTCGCTTGATAATACCGTGCGTGATCTGGGCCTTTCCTTGCTGCATTCGGGCTGCGTCCGGGTATATACTTTGTCGGTCCATCACGCGCGCTTGGGGCGTTCCGAGCTGGTTCCCAGCGGGGGAAATATGTACAAGCAGAATCCACGTTTCGATCCCCAGGATCGGGCGAACGCCACAAATCAAACTGGCATAGGCGCGCCTGCCAAAGGCGACAGCTCTGGCTCCAATCCTCCCCTTGACCCTGACGGCGCCACGTTAATCGATTTTCCCCAGACCCCTTCCGATCCCGAGGCTACTTTGGTCGATGCCGACGCCACCCTTGTGGATGTCGATGCAACCCTGGCAGACGGGATTGCGCCGCCTCCGCCTACTGGCCACAGGGTTCCCCGTCTCCCGCTCAACGCTCCTCTGCTGCAAATCGGCGACGTGCTAGGCGGCCGCTACGAGATCTTGCAGTTGCTGGGCGAGGGCGGAATGGGCGCCGTGTACAAGGCCCGGGACCGGGAGCTTGACCGTTTCGTCGCCCTGAAACTCATTCGCCCGGAACTGGCTGCCAATCCCTCGATCGTCGCCCGATTCAAGCAGGAGCTCCTGCTTTCCCACCAGGTGACTCACAAGAATGTCATCCGGATCTACGATTTGGGCGATTCCGAGGGCGTGAAGTTTATCACCATGGAGTTTGTCGAGGGCGAAGATCTGCGCACGCTGATCCTGGAGAAGAAAAAGTTTCCTGCGGAAGAAGCGGCGGAGATTGTGCAACAGGTCTGCCGCGCCCTTGAAGCGGCTCACAGCGTGGGCGTGATTCACCGGGACCTGAAGCCGCAGAACATCATGCGGGATAAGGCCGGGCGCATCCTGGTAATGGACTTTGGCATGGCCCGCACCGTCGAAGGTGACGGTATGACCCAGACCGGAGCTCTGGTCGGGACCATGGAATACATGTCTCCCGAGCAGGCGCTGGCGAAAGATCTGGACCAGCGTTCCGATCTTTTCGCAGTGGGCCTGATTCTTTACGAACTGCTGACTGGGAAGATGCCGTTTAAGGCGGAGAGTGCTCTAGCCAGCTTGATCAAGCGCACCCAGGAGCGCGCTCTCCCGGTTTCCGACCACGACGGCTCGATTCCGGTTGCGCTCACTAACATTGTGAGCAAGTGTCTGGAGCGTGATCCCATGCTCCGCTACCAGAGCGCCGCCGAGGTGCTGCAGGATCTTGACGCGTGGCAGGGCAATCGTGCGGCCGCGACCCTGCGTTTTCAACCGGCCGTGAAGCCCTGGGGACAGACGGTTCCCTGGCCGCTGCTGAGCGGCATTGCCGCGGTTCTTGTTCTAGCGATTGTCGGCTATGTATTTCGGGGCCCGCTGTTCTCACCATCGGCAAAGAAAGTTGCGTCTGGACCCGCTTTGTCCCTTGCGATTCTGCCTTTCCGCAACGCTTCTGGCGATGCCAGCATGGATTGGCTGGGACCGAGTCTTGCCGACATGTTGAGCACAGATGTTGGCCAGTCCGCGCAACTGCGTACAGTTAGCCCGGCCAGCCTGCACCAGATATTCAGCGATCTGCGCATTTCCGCCGCAACCGTGCTTGACCCAACGACCATCCGCCGCGTGGCCGATTTCAGCAGTGCCGACCGCGTGCTTTGGGGGCAATATGCGAAGTTCGGCGACGAGATCCGCATTGACGCCACCCTGCAGGACATCAAGAACGATCGCACCGTTCCGCTGAAAGTCGACGTCCCCAGCGAAAAAGAGATTCCCGGCGCGGTCGACCGGCTGGCCGAATCCATCCGCGAGAAGCTGGCGCTGCCGGAGAATGTGCTGAAGGAGTTGAAGGCGAGTTCGTTTCAGCCGACTTCGAGTTCCATCGAAGCGCTGCGCGATTACGACCAGGGGATCGGCCTGCAGCGGGACGGAAGAAATCTGGATGCTCAGAAGCAATTTGAAGAGGCAACCAAAGCCGATCCCAACTTCGCATTGGCCTTTGCCAAGCTGGCACAGACATACAGCAGTTTGGGCTACGACGGCGAGGCGCAGCAGTCCGCTCAAACCGCCGTAACCCTCAGCCAGAACCTTCCTGACGCCGAGAAGTATTTGATCTCCGCCATCCATGCCCAGGTAACAAAGAACTACCCGGAAGCTATCAAGGCCTATGAAAATCTCGCCAAGGCTTCGCCCGATAACTCTGACGTGCAATCGGCGCTGGCTGGCCTATACCAGGACTCTGGCGATCTCGCGAAAGCCCGCACCTATTATGAGAAGCTGTTGTCCTCCAACCCCAAGAACGTGGCGGCAACACTGGACCTCGGCCGCATCGACATCAAGAGCGGCGATCCCCAAGGCAGTTTCGATCCCTTAAACCGCGCCTATACACTGGCGGTACAAGTGGACAACCAGGAGCAAAAGGCCGCGAGCCTGCACCTCATGGCGGTCGCTTACCGGATGTTGAGCAAGCCTCAGGAAGTTTTGCGCAACGAACAGCAAGCGCTCACCATCTGGCGCCAAATCGGCCAAAAACGCGGTCTGGCCTTCAGTCTGAACGAAATGGCCAATGCTCAGGATGCGCTCGGCGATGCCAAGGATGCTTTGTCCAACTTTCAGGAGGCTCTGCAAATTCGGCGTGACATCGGCGACAAGCGTGGCCTGGGCGACACCCTGATCGACCTGGGTGATTTCTATGATGACCGTGGCGACCACGACCAGGCGTTGAAAATGTACAAGGAAGCGCTGCAGTTGCAGCGCGATCTGGGCAATGAAGGCATGCAGGCCATCTGCCTGAACAACATTGGAACCGCGTACTCCGAAAAAGGCCAATACGAGGACGCCCTCACCTACTATCAGGAAGCGCTGCAATTGCGCGAGAAATCCAAAGCGCCCCAGGACATTGTTGAGGCGGTTCACAATCTGGGCGAGACTTCGGCCGATATGGGCCACTACGATCAGGCCATTTCCTATTACCTGCGGGCGTTGGGCTTGCGGCGCAGCTTGGATGATCCGCGTGGTGCGGCCATTGAGTCCTACAGCCTGGGAACGTTGTTTGATTATCAGGGCCGGTTCGGAGCGGCCGTCAACTCCAGGCAGGAGGCCCTCAAGGGCTTCCGCGACATTAAGGATAAAACCTCCTGGATGGCCCGGGTGCTGGGCGGTTTCGCGCAGGCGCTCATCCTCGACGGACGCGGAAACGAGACTAAGAATTATCTGGATGAAGCGCTCAGCCTCTCGCGCGGGCTCAAAAATGATGGCTTGGAAGCGGAAACATTGGGATTCGACGGCGATGCGTTCTTTTATCGGGGCGATTTGAAAGCTGCGGATGCTTCGTATGCCGAAGCGCTGGCGGCTGCCCTGCGAAGCAAAGAACCGGACACAGTCTTGATTGCGAAAGCTAACCTGGCCAAGGTCCAAGTCGAGGAAAAACACACCCGCGAAGCCATTTCCAGCCTGCGGCAGCTGGTGCAGCAGGCGAATGAACTCGGGCTGAAATACACTTCGGTTGAGTGCTCCATCTTCATGGCGGAGGCCATGATGCAAAGCCATGACTACAATCATGCGCGCGAGTCGCTGGAGAGTGCATTGATGCTCGCAGATCAGCTCGGACAGCAGCCCTTGAGCGCACGGGCCCACTACCTGTTGGCCACGATCGCCCGAGATACCGGTAAGCAGAATGAGGCGCAGCTTAATTATCGCGAGGCTCTTCGCCTGCTGGATGTGATGAAGAAGGACCCAGGGGCCGAAAAGCTGCTACAGCGAGCGGACTTCAAGCTGATCTACGACGAGTCCACCCGCGGCTCTCAAGCAACCAACAGCTGAAACCCTGCCGGCTCCCATGAGATCCCCTACCTAGGCTAAAAGGGTTTTTCACGTCGACCGGCTTTGGCCAGGAGGAATCGGCCGTCTTTGCAGCTCCTCCCTACGCCGCGGATTGCCAGAGAACCGTTGATGAGGCTCTCAAGGTTCAGAACCGCGCTATACGAAAAAGGGGCGCCGCGTCGCGGCACCCCTCGGTTATTGACTGCAGCGTAATTCCCGCGCAGTCAGTTACCAGCTCATTTGACGTTGTAGATGACTGCATTCAGGTTCTGGTTCCCGCCGCTATCGATTGCGGTCACCGTGAACACGTGCAGACCCTTAGTAGAGGTATTGACGGTTCCGGTACAGGCGAGCCCGCCGCTGGTTTGCGTGCAGGTCCCGGTGCCCGGAGACTGGGTGCAGCTTGCCGCAGTCAGATATGGCCCGGTCGCGCTGGTCGCCGGCTGTGATGTAGACGGATTGCTGCAGGTGTACTTGGCCGTGACCGATTGATTTAGATTGTAAGTCGTAACCGTCGGAGAGCTGATCGAAATACCCGGCCAGATCTCGCCCGGCGTGTCGTACGTTGCCACCCAGCAGGAACCTGTGCCTCCGCTCTTTCCCGTCGTCTTGCCGCCGTCGATAATGAAACTGTCGACTTGGTTGCTCTGGAACAGTGCGCCAGTCGCGGGCGGCGTGCACGGCTGCTGACCATTGGGACCTTCGCCCTTCAGCCAGCCAGGAAATGGGTTTAACAGGCCGAGAATTCCCGGGTAGACGAACAAGGGATTCTCGGACTGCAGGAACTCGAAAGTGGTGCCCAGCTCCGCGGAAAAGGTGTTGCAGGGCCCGCTAGAACACGTAACCGCGAACATCACGGCCGCATCCAAACCCGAGTTCTGGGCGTTTTCGAAGACCATGCAGCGGGCAGGCCAAAAGCTCTTCTGCACGATGGCATCGCAAGCGGCTTGCGTCATCAGTATCGGCTGGACCGTCACCGTCTGCGCCGTTCCGGACGTCAGCTGAGCCGTGTAACTGTAGATGTTGACTCCGGAAGCGTTCGGGTAGGAAAGAACGGTTGGCGCCGTCGTTGAAACCACGGCAGTTTGGGCTCCCGGCGTGAACGTCCAACTCAAGATGTCCTGGTTGTCGTCCCCACCGCCCGTTGCACCCGTGAACCCAACGTAGGCATCGCCGCTGCTAAGGCCAATTGAGGCCAAGTTGAATAGCACGCCGCCGCTGGGGTTGGTCACGCTCGCGGGAAACAGGTCAGTGCCATCCACGATCACATCCAGCAGTGTGGTGGTAGGGCCGGAGTAGCTGATCGTCACTGTATGGACGTTCCCATCCGCCAGGGTAATCGGCAGATTGGAATTGATGGCAAGAGCGCAACTTGGGTCTACGCTGTTCGGGCCGGTGGGGCTTGTCGGGCAGTTTTGAATCGACACACTGTTGCCGCTCTGGTCCTCAGTGTTCATGTAGGTGTTGAACTCGACCGCGAGACTGTTCGGGACGCCGGTTTGGGGACCCTGGACAGGTGTGCAACCACTTGTACTGCCACCGAATCCGATGCCGCAACCCTCAGGACCCAATGCGGTCAGCGAGGAAGCGCCGGTGGTCATTGACGAATTTTGAATCACGAACGCAATGCCGTCAGCGGGGCTGTCCGATGTATTGCCCCCGCTCAACTGAAACGTAAAGGTGGTGGAAAAAGCGCCGGCGACCGGCTGCAGAGTGTTGTACCAGGCAGACCCTGCCGTAAAGGTCGCATTGGGGGTAAGCCGCAACACAGTCCCTGATCCTGAGGCTGCCGTGTAGAAACCTGGGTACCCTGAATCGCCGGTGTTGTTGAGCGTCAAGCAAGTTTGGTTCGAGGTAAAATCCGGACTATAGTCGGGAGAAGTGGGACAACTTTGCGCCGATGCGGCTGTGCTTCCCGCACCAACCGTCAGGGCCGCTATCGCGGCTGCCAAGATCAATCTCGTGATTCCTGCTTTCATAATCCTCCTTCTAAATAGCCTTCTAACCGCACGCCGGTTCGACCGCTCACCTCGGAGAGCAACCAAATGTCGATTGACAATCGGCATTCCGTAACCGAGTGACTCTCCTTTGGCGCAGTCTTTCAGGCACGCGCGTTCCTTGGGGGATTTTCCGCCTAACAGGCTGCTGAAAAACTACTCCTAATTCACAGCTTTGTATGGTAACGAGAAAGCATGCGCGGAGACGATCAGCAGCAGAATCATATGTTCAGTTACTTGTCCCCCGAGATGCGCGTACGCAAG
>JBARJF010000086.1:0-5525 GCA_049800135.1 Candidatus Sulfotelmatobacter sp. | reverse complement strand
CTTGCGTACGCGCATCTCGGGGGACAAGTAACTGAACATATGATTCTGCTGCTGATCGTCTCCGCGCATGCTTTCTCGTTACCATACAAAGCTGTGAATTAGGAGTAGTTTTTCAGCAGCCTGTTAGTGGCTCATCACGTATTCATCCACTGTGCTATTGACAGATTGAAGACTGCACCGAATTCATGCAGGATTGTGAATTTCAATCGGCTGCGCGGGGATCGCGGGACCCTCATCTTTTCCAAACGGGATAAAAGGGACATCACCGATAATACTTCCGCCGCGTGGGTCAACGCGGTGGATTCCTCCAAGGCGCTGGCCACGGGGTCCATCGTCGATTTTGCGTTACCCAACGGCGCGACGCAGACCAATTGCGTGAATTATGATTGGAAATTTGTTACGCAGGCGGAAGAGTCGCCCAATATTCTCATTTACAACCCAAGCGATGTTGGAGCGGGCATCTGCTACGGGAACCATTTCGTCATCGCGTTGCCTGTGAGGGCATTGTGGATAGATGTGACCGGGTTCATGCAGACTTTGGACCCGGAGCGAAGTGCGCCGGCCAATCCTGCAGGCTATAAGGATTGTTACGGCAACAATGCTCCCCAAAGCATTGCACCCTGCGACCGGTACACTTGGCCAATGGAGTGGCTCTATCCTCTGACGTGGGTTTACACGCATTTTGGCCAGGCGGGGACGGGGCAGGGGACGATTTCGCTTCCCACCTTAGTCGGACAGGGAGCCAGGCAACTGAACTACGACATTCAGGCTGACCCAGCATTGAAAGCGGGACCCGGATGGATCAATGTGCCAATTGTCTTTGAGAAGAACACCTCGCCAGGGTCCAATCTTGATTCTTTATCGGTCGGCGTCGCCTATGACGTGCACTTCCTTCTGAAGCCAAACTTCATTTCTTCGGACCATTTCTCGTCTTTTGTCGTGCGCAAGCCGCAATTCCGCTTTCAGTCGGGCACCGAGATTGCCCCGACCGCGCCGCACGATGTTAATTGGATCGAGTCAGCGACGGTGAAATGGCCATTTGTGTTCACGGCGCATAAGCAGCCGTCGCTCCTGACCCTCTACCCGGTGATGGGCATGGAGAGTGGCTCGCACATCGAGACGCATCTGGTAGAGAGGAGCTCGCCAGTCCGCGGGCTGGCCGGAGGGGATGCGAGCTACCGAGTGCCGTTTACATGGACGCACAACTTTCTCGGCGGGACGCCGATCACGCTGGACTATACGTTTCGGGCTCGGTGGCTGGTGAATCCAGAGCCGACCACAAACGTAGTGGACAACGGCACGCAGACACTGGCCGCCGGAACGCACATTTTCTCGCGCAGCACATTGACCGTACCCATGACGCCGAACTTGCAATTCCAGGTGACATACATGCGCGGCGGCCTTCCACCGGAGTTTGCCATGCTCGGTAATACAGTCGCGGTTGGGCTTACTTTCACGAATCCGGGCAGCTCTGAGCACTAGCAGGCTGCGGAAAAACGCGATTGTATGTGCAAGAGGTCTCACCTCCAACCATGTGATGCAGGTCCCGATTCCGCTTTCTACCGCCATTGAACGTCAAAGGACTAAAATGGCAACGAATTTTGGCTGGGGCGCGATTCTCTCGCGGTGTATGGCCCGAGTTCGACATTTCGGAGGGGGATCTTACCTATGAAGGTGATTCTTACCTGGGTGGCGCCACTGCTGTTGACGTGCTCTATATCTGCTGCACAAACGACCTCGGTTCCTAGCCCTCCCGGAAGAATGGTCAATATTGATGGCCGCAAGCTGGACCTCAACTGTTCTGGGAAGGGTAGTCCGACGATTGTGCTGGAGGCTGGCTTGGGAGATTCCTCGCTGGCTTGGTCGCTCATCCAGCCTAAACTCGCGACTACGACACGGGTTTGCAGCTACGACCGCTCAGGAACTGCATGGAGCCATGATGCCGGGCCGCAACACGGCCTCTCTAAAGCGGCCGACGATCTCGATCGTCTACTGAGAATCTCGGGCGAGCCCCCTCCTTACCTGTTGGTCGGCCACTCATGGGGCGGATGGTTGATAACTGTATACGCGCGCAGACATCTTGAACACGTGGCGGGCATCGTGCTCGTGGATAGCTCGGTAGGATTTGATCCCCCAGTAATCGAAAAAATGCCGGAACCTCAAGGCGGGGGCCCGCCAACTGGACCGCTGATCGTGAAAAAGAGTTCAGATGATAAAGACGATCCATTCAAGAAACTTCCCGCCAACAGCTACCAAGACTATCTGTGGACAGAGTCCCTACCGCGCTTTGATGATGTCGATGATCCCGACGAACCTTTGGCCACGGTGCAGGCTGCGACGAGCGGGAAGTTTCCGTTAGATAGCAAGCCGCTGGTGCTCATCGCTGCACGGCATGGGGACGGAGATCTCGGCCAAGATACGGAGAAGGGCAAAATGATCCGCTCCAAAATTCTCGGGCTCTCCCGGAGCTCAACACTGGTATATGCGGACAGCGGCCATCACGTGCAATTGGAAAAGCCGGACACAGTCGTAGCTGCTGTGCGAGAAGTCATGGACAGAGTGCGTCGCCCCTAACGAGGAATCTTCTTTTGCGCTACTTAAGACCGACCGGCCATTCGGAACCCACGAGGTACCGAAGAACTCTCTTGTTTCCACAACACAACCTGATAAGAAGAAGGTATGCGCGGAAACGACGAGCAACAGTTGGATGTGTTCAGCTACGTAAACCCTGAGCAGCGAGTTCCGCCGGATCACCCGCTGAGGCCGCTGCGAGCGATGACTGACGAGGCACTCCAGCAGCTACAGCCGCGGTTCAACAGGCTATGCGCCAAAACCGGGCGACCGTCGATAGCACCGGAAAAGTTGTTGCGGGCTCTCCTGCTGCAAGCACTGTACTCGGTGCGCAGTGAACGGAAGCTGATGGAACAGCTTGACTACAATCTGCTGTTCCGCTGGTTCGTGGGCTTGAACATGGATGACGCCATTTGGGATGTGACCGTGTTCACCAGAACCGTGAGCGCCTCCTGGATGGGGACATTGCCGAAGCCTTCTTCCAAGCTATGCTCCAGCAGGCACGCGAGCGGAGTCTGCCTGCTCTCGGACGAGCACTTCACCGTGGATGGAACGCTACTGGAAGCGTGGGCGAGTGTGAAGAGTTATCAGCGCAAGGATGCCAAGGACGCCGTTCCGCCCGACGATCCTAGCAATGCGACGGTGGACTTCCATGGGGAGAAGCGGTCGAACCAGACGCACGCATCGAAGACAGACCCGGATGCGAAGATGGCGCGCAAAGGCAAGGGCAAGGAAGCGAAGCTGAGTTACAACGGGAATCTGCTGGTGGAGAACCGCAACGGACTAATCATAAACACCGAGGTGTTCGAGGCCAACGGAACGGCGGAGCGCGATGCCGCGCTGGTGATGCTGGAACAGATTCCGGGCACGAAGAAGGTGACTGTGGGCGGAGACAAGGGATATGACACGGCAGATTTCGTGGCCGAGTGCAGAAACTTAAAGATCACGCCGCACGTGGCCCAGAACCTGGAGCGGCCCGGTGGGAGCGCCATCGATGCTCGTACGACGCAGCACGCCGGATATGCCATCAGCCAGAGGAAAAGGAAACGCGTTGAAGAGTGCTTCGGATGGCTGAAGACGATCGCTCTGTTGCGGAAGGTTCGGCATCGCGGAGTCTTCAAGGTGGGATGGGTCTTCACCTTTGCGGCGGCGGCCTACAACCTGGTCCGCATGCGAAATCTGGCGATTCAAACGGCGTAGGCTGAGAGCACAGTGTGTTTGCGGGCCCGAAAAACGATCGCGGGCTAACCAGCGGATGCACTCAAAACTCTTCTCTGAGTCACACAATCGCGGAGCCTGGAGGGAATCTAAGTCGCGTTACCCGTTTTTCCGCAGCCTGCTAGGCCACTAATCCCGGCTGGGCGACTGTCGCCATGTCGGCTAGTCGTTAATGCACCGGATTTCATCAGTGTAGGTTTGGAAAACATCTGTTAAGTCACCCCAAAGTGCCTTTCTACTTCCCCGAAGGCCACCCCGCCCGAGGATGCCCCCCGCGCGGTCAGTGTAACAGGACCCGGAATAGGATCATAGCTTCAACAAAATCGGTGGCATTTCGACCAGAGAACTCAGTGCCGCCAAAAAGTACGCCGTTCTTACCAAAGATGACGCCTCCACTCGGCTGAAAGCCGTCCTTTGCGGAAGCAGGAAAACTGTGCAGAACGGTCTCCGTCCAATTACCGCCTTCGGTCGCGGGCGGGCTCAGCTCGAAGACGGTGCCGCAGACTCCGTAGAAGCAGCTTCCGGAACCATTTCCACCGCGCGGTACTCCGTTGTTCCATAGAGATTTCCGGCCTTGTCGAAAATTACATTGGCCGAAGGAGAGACGCCATCGCTTTGACCAACGAAATTGTAAAGGACGTTTTCGGTCCAGGCGCCGCCCGCCACGGCAGGAGGCACCAACTGGAAGACAGTGCCGAAACCGTCCTGGCCACCGTAGGTCGTGGTGCCGTAGAGAACATCCCTGCCGTGGAGGGCCAGACCGCCATAGAGTTTATAGCCATCGGTGTCCGTGCCCCCGAAGGCGTAGTGCACCTTATCGACTGCGAGGACGCTAGGGCCGAAATCTGGCGCCATTTCCTGGCTCGGGCATAATACGAAACATTCCTATGCTTAGTAATAGTAACCCGAGAGCGTGCAGCTGAGGTCCACCACCGGCGCGTTATTTCCGAAAACATCGATTTCAGGGATCTGCCCTTTCGTGAAGAACAGATACGTCTCCGAGTTGATGCCAAAGTTTGTCACACCGCCGCTGTTCGTATACACGAATGCCTGCAGAGCGTTGTACGGGTTTGAGTTGGGATGGACGAGATAGGCACCCCCGATGGAACCTGCGGTGGAAGTCCCAGTTGGTAGCTCGAAAGAACAAGAAGCGTGAAGGATGAGTGTCCGATCGGTCGTTATTGCTGGGAACTGCACAGCGCAGAGTCCCAAACCTGTACAGGAAGTGGAGGCAAATTCCTGATAAGGGTGGTTAGTCGGGTCACTGACATTCTGCACGGAAGTCGGCGTGGTTGCGTTGGCTGTCATAGCCCAAAGGGCTGCTAAAGTGATTACGGAGAATACTCGGCGCATGGCTTGCTCCTTTGCTGTGGGTGTGCGATACATCCAGCGCGGACTGTAGCACACCGCACTCGGCTGTCAAGGGCCAATTTCCCAGAAAGCAAGAGAGCAGACAGACGAATTAAGTGCTTGGTCGACTCGAAAGCCGCTCTTGTTACCGCAGCCTATGTGCGCACTAGCCATCCATTCCCTATCGGTTCGCAAAATGATTCCATGTTGTTGAAGGCAGAGCAGAGAATAGCGGAGCCGGTAGAGGAATAGGGTCAACGAGTGTAATGATTCCATAACAATGTCGGCTCCCAGGTCCGAGTAAACTTTGGAAGCGCTAACAACCAAAGGGCTCGGAGGAAAGGAGCCGAACATGCTGATTATAGGTTGTGACTATCATCCGAGCT
>JBARJF010000085.1:0-50095 GCA_049800135.1 Candidatus Sulfotelmatobacter sp. | reverse complement strand
GCAAGAAGCGAGAGAACAGTCATTGCGAGATCAATCTGGCAAATCTACAAGCTCCAGCCGCCCATAAAATCACGAACCAAGTGGACCGAATCGCATCAAAGCACGATTTTTCAGCGTCCTGCTAGTGCAATTTTTTGCAACCAGGCATCTCGCGAGGTTGCCGTTTGGGAGTAAAGCGCCCAAAGGCGGCCCGAATGGATAATTGGTCCGTTGTGACATTTTATGTCGCTTCAATTAAATCAATACGTTAGGAGGGCTTCGCGTGACCGGGGTAACCTCGACAGACAGGGGCGGGGAGTCCAGAATTGGGGATAAGTGTAGAGAAGTGCGTCTCTAGCACGACGGAGCCATTTCTAACCACCTCTTATTCCGTATAGAGTGAGAAGCCTGGTGCAGAGGTTTTGTACCTCTTGCAACAGTCTGCAATGTGCCAGTATCGTAAACTCAGTTCGGGCAGGAAGGTATTTCCCCCATCCGTTGCTGCCCGCCAAAGCAAGTATCAAGGACTCAAATGAGTGTTGTACATGAGACCAGAAGGCGACTGCTACGCCTTTGACAGAGTCCGTGTTTAATCTTGAATAGTTATTGAAATAGTAGAGTTATCCTCCTTCCCCCGGACATACTCAATTCCCCCAACGGATCTCGCTGAGATCCAGGCAAGCAGGTTTGCATTTTCGAACAGGGTCCACCTAGAGGGTGTGACCTAGAGGGCGAAGCTATGGCCAGCATCAGCCAATCTTGGGAGTTCGCGCAGCCGTTCGCGGCGGCTGTCGCCGAAGAGGGAAACTGGTACGCCTTACAGACCCGCGCCCGTCACGAAAAAATGGTCGCGCAACGGCTTCAGGAGCGCGGGGTGACAACCTTCCTGCCCACAGTTAAACAGGTCCATCGTTGGAGCGACCGGAAGAAGGTTGTGGAGCTGCCGCTTTTCAGCTGCTACCTGTTCGCCAGGCTTAAACCTACGAACGTCGATCGCCTGCGAGTGCTTCGCGTGGACGGGGTATTCAATTTTGTCGGGCCCCGCGGCGAAGGCGCCCCGATTCCCGACTCGCAAATCGAGGCAGTCCGCATCCTGGTAGAAGGAAAATTGCCTCTGTCATCTCATCCGTTTCTGAAGATTGGACAGCGTGTACGGATCCGCAGCGGAGCCTTGGATGGTGTTGAGGGCATCCTGGTTTCGCGAAATGGAGACAGCACGCTGGTCCTATCGATCGACGCGATCCAACGCTCGTTGGCAGTTCGCGTCGAAGGATACGCTGTCGAACCTGCCTAAAAGCCGCCGCGCTTCCTCTTTGAATTCTTAACCGGACACTAAACCCATGGCCGAACCAACTATCGAAACCGCACGCTTGCTGGTCGTAAGCCGTGAAACCGCACTCCTGCGCCCGCTGTGGGCGATCGGGGACTCGAATTCCTGGCATCTGGAAACCGCAACCACTGGTTGGGAGGCCATGGAGCGCATCCAGTCGGACGTAGCGCCCCATCTGCTCCTCCTTGATCTGCCGCGGGGCGATGGCGACAGTCTGCACATTTTGCGCTGGCTGCGCCGGCTTAGCCCTGGCCTTCCCGTCATCCTGCTTTGCCACCCGGAGGACGCCGCCAAAGGAAAAGAGGCAACCCGCCTGGGTGCCAAAGATGTCCTGGTCCGGCCATTCAATGAAGAACAACTCGAATTTCTCATCCGCAGACATCTCGGTTCGTATAGCGACCAGCGGGAAGCGGAGATGGCGAGCGAAGATATCGAGTCGGTGGGCGAGGACGAATTCTTCCTCAGTGTCAGCCCCACGATGCAGAAGCTGCGCGCGCAAGCGGAGTTGCTGGCGCAAGCCGACGTTCCCGTGCTCATTCTGGGAGAGCCGGGAAGTGGGAAAGGCACGGTTGCACGTCTGATCCACAAGCTGTCGGTCTACTCCGGATTCAAGTTCCTGAGAGTGAACTGCGCGGAAATGCCGGGAGACCTGCTCGAGATCGAACTGTTCGGCAGAAAGAACGGTTCCCCGAATGGGACAGGCGCCGGCAGGACAAGCCTGGGCAAGCTCGAAATCGGTGAAAAGGGCACTCTTCTCCTCGATGAAATCACCGAAATGCCGCTTGCATTGCAGTCAAAGCTCCTCCAAGCGCTGCAAGACAAGCGATTTTTCCGCTCCGGGGAAGGCAAACCCGTCCCGGTCGATGTGCGCATTCTCGCGGCCAGCAGCGAAAAGCTGGATCGCGCGCTCGCGGAAAAACGGCTGCGAGAGGATCTCTATTACCGTCTCAGCGCGTTCACCATCCATGTGCCTCCCCTGCGGCAGCGCAGGGAAGAAATCAACGTCCTTCTGCGTTATTCCATGCGCAAGGTCTCGCGGTATTACGGTCTTCCTCCGCGAGAATTCACCCCCTCGGCACTGGACGCCTGCCAGAATCACTCCTGGCCGGGGAATCTGAAAGAATTGGAAGGCTTCGTCAAACGCTATCTGGTGGCGGGCGACAAAGAATTCAGCCTGGGTGAGTCGGAAGCAAGCTCCGGGAGCAACGGCAACGGGTCCCACGTGCAGACCCTCGAGTTGGCTGTGACCCCGAACAAAGAAGTCGAGGCTGGTGCGACCGCGTCAGCACCGAAATCGTTGAAGTCGCTAATCCAGAGCGTTCGATGGGAAGCCGAGAGGAGTGCAATCGGCGCCGCCCTCGATAAGACCGGGTGGAATCGGAAGGCAGCGGCCCGCCTGTTGGGCGTAAGCTATCGTACGATGTTGTACAAGATTGACCAGTACCACATGAGCGCTGCGGAGCCCTACCTTTCTCCCTTTCCGGGAACGAGATCGGCTGGCACGGACCAGACCAAAGGAAACGGGAAGGCAGGTTGAGCAGAGAGCGAGCAGCGTGGGCAAGAAGCGTGAAGGAGCAGCCATGACAACTACAACCAGCAAGTTTTGGAAGACAGGACTGGTTGCGGCCTCGACGTATCTTCTCTTATCGATTGGGCTGTGGGCGCAAGCCGGATCAGGAAGCACCGCAAGCTCCAGCACCGCCCAACCCTCGCAACCTGCCGACGCCTCGACAGCGGCGAAGGCGCACGACAACAGTTACGTAATCGGGAATGATGACGTGTTAGCCATCAGCGTTTGGAAAGAACCTGATATCTCGCGTTCCATTCCGGTGCGGTCGGATGGGAAGATCTCTCTGCCGCTGGTCGGGGAACTGCAGGCCGCGGGGCTCACTCCCTTGCGCCTGGAACAGAACATCGCCGGCAAGCTGAAGAACTACATCTCGGAACCGGAAGTTACGGTCATTGTCCAGCAAATCAACAGTCAGAGGTTCAACATTCTGGGACAGGTGAACCGGCCGGGCTCCTACGCGATCGCCGATTCGGCGACGGTACTGGACGCGATCGCTCTGGCTGGCGGGTTCCGCGATTTTGCCAAGCAGAAAAACATCTACGTTCTGCGGCAGAATCCGGACGGAACCGAGACGCGGCTTCCTTTCAACTACAAGGATGTCGTCAAGGGCAAGAACCCCGAGCAGAACGTGAAGTTGCAACCGCGCGACACCGTCGTAGTTCCGTGAAGTCAAAGAAACAAAATCCGTTCTGGCTGGGTCCGATCTTGCTGGTGGCGATCCCCATGTGCTGCCAGCAGCAGCCAGGCTCGCCGGAGCAGACTCCCGCCCCGGTGACCAACCCGGGGGGCAGCCCCGAGGCCAGCTCCGGCGCGAGCGCCGTCAATGACACTACGGACGATCGCATGCTGACTCCGCCTCCCGTAAGTGGTCAATCGTACCCGACCGCGCCCACTTCCGAAGAACGGTCGAACTACCTGCGCGGCGGATTGGCATTCACCACTGCCTACACTGATAATGCGGTGGGATCGGTGAATGGACACCCGGTGAGTGATGTGAGCTATTCGGTATGGCCAACGTTGGCGCTGGACGAAACCATGCCGCGGCTGCATTTGGTTTCGACTTACGCGCCGGGATTTACCTTCTATCAGCGCGAGAGTCCGTTGAACTCAGAGAACCAGAATGCCTCGATCAATTTTCAGTACCGCCTGAGCCCGCACGTGACCTTCAGTGCGCGGGACACCTTCCTGAAAAGCTCCAACGTGTTCAACCAGCCAGATTTGGCGTCGTCTGGAGTAGTGTCCGGGGGTGTGCAGCAAGCGAATTTTTCAGTAATTGCGCCGATTGCTGACCTTCTCAGCAATGCCGGAAACGTGGGCATCACCTATCAATTTGCTGCCAACGGCATGGTCGGAGCCAGTGGAACGTTTACCAATTTGCACTATCCCGACCAGGCCGAGGTTCCCGGCCTGTTCGATTCCAGCTCGCAGGGTGGATCGGCTTTTTACTCGTTGCGAGTTTCGAGGATGCACTACATCGGTGCGACCTACCAGTACCAGCGCTTGCTGTCGTATCCGGCGACGGCAACCAACCAGACGCAGACGCACGCGCTGCTTCTTTTCTACACACTCTATCCCACGTCCAGGTTCTCGATTTCCGTTTTTGGAGGTCCGCAATACTCGGATGTGGGTCCGCAGTTTTCCGCTGTCGGATCGGTCCCAACGCCGGCATCCCGAAGCTGGAATCCCGCGGCCGGAGGCAGCTTGAGCTGGCAGGGGCGCGTGAGCAACCTGGCCTTCAGCTACTCGCACATCATCTCGAGCGGCGGCGGGCTGATCGGGGCGGTCGAAATGGACAGCGCCACCACGTCGGTGCGGCAACAGCTCTCGCGGACGCTCAGTGCATCACTTGGAGGCGGATATACGCAGAATGACGTTTTAGCCGCCACGCCGCTGTTCAGCAGCAACGGGCACACGGTTTTCGGAACGGCGACGTTGCAGCAGCAGGTTGGCCAGCATCTGAATCTGCAGCTGGGATACACGCGACTTCACCAGGATTACAGTGCGGTTGCGGTGCTGGCCACGACTCCCAACACCAATCGCGAATTCGTTTCGATTTCCTATCAGTTCTCCAGACCTCTGGGAAGATAATTCTATGGTTGACGATCTCGAAGAGAAAAGTTCGGAAGGTCTTGACCTTCAGCATTACCTGGGCGTGGTGCGGCGTCGCCACCTTCAGTTTCTGATCCCGCTTTTCCTGGGCTGGGCTGTCGTGTGGGGAGCCAGCTGGGTGCTCCCGCCGCGTTATGAGTCGAGCACGCTGATTCTGGTGGAGGAGCCCACCATGCCGAAGGATTATGTCACGCCCAACGTGAGCGATGACTTGCAGGAACGGATGCAGAGCATCACCCAGCAGATTCTCAGCCGCACCCGGCTTTTGCATATCATCGAGCAGTTCAATCTTTATACGGGCGAGCACTCGCAGCCGTCTCCCGACCAAAAGGTCGACCGCATGCGCAAAGACATTGGCATCGAACTGGTGCGGGATGCGCGCAATCAAATCACCGCATTCAACGTCTCCTACTCGGCGCCGGATCCGCGGTTGGCCCAGCGCGTTACCAGTGAGCTGACAAATTTATTCATCAACGAGAACCTGGAGGTGCGCCAGCAGCAATCGGAAGACACCACCAAGTTTCTGGAAAATCAGATGGAAAGCGCGCGCAGCAGCCTGGCTGACCAGGAGGAGAAAATCCGCCAGTTCAAGTCGCAACACGTGGGTGAGATGCCGGCCCAGCTGGCGAGCAACCTGCAGATTCTGAGCGGTCTGCAATCCCAAATGCAGAACGAGGAAGACGCTCTCAATACCGCCAGGCAGCAGCACGTCTACTTGCAAACCCTGGCCGACCAGTACCGGGCCTTGCAGAGGACGTCTGCCAAGAGTTCCGATGGAACGACAATGGTCGGGTTGCCCGCACTCGACCAGGAATTGGATAAGCTCCGCGCCCAGCTGGCCGACCTCAGGTCTCGCTACACCGATCGTTATCCCGATGTGCGTAAGGTCAGGGAACAGATCGCCGAGACCGAGCAGATGCGCGATCAGCTCTTGGCCAGTCTCAAAGGGAATGGAAACGCTCAAGCCTCAGGCGCCGACACCGCGGTCAACGCGGGGAATGTAGATCCGGCGCAATCCGCGCTGCTGGTTCAGATCCAAGGCCAGTTGAAATCCAACCAGGTCGAGGTTGCCAATCGCGAGCATTCCGTGGCCCTGCTCAAGGCAAAAGTGGACGATTATCAGGCACGTCTAAATCAGGAACCGGTGCGCGAGCAGCAACTCTCCGACTTGACGCGTGGCTACGAGCAGTCCAAAGCGAATTATGACGACCTCATGAAGAAAGAGAACGAGTCGGCGATGGCCACCAGCATGGAATTGCTGCAGCAGGGCGAGCGCTTCCGCATTATTGATCCGCCAAGCCTGCCCATCAAGCCCGACTTCCCCAACCGGCTGAAGTTTTGCGGGATTGGGCTGGGAATTGGATTGGCGTTGGGCGCGGTGGTGGCTGGCGCGTTTGAAATGTTCGATGATCGCATCTACGATGAGAAGGCCTTGCAAAAGCTGCTGCCGGTCGCGGTGATCTCGGAAATTCCCGCGATTCCAGCCGTGACAGACGACCAGAGGGAGCGCCGGCGGCTGTGGCTGGGATGGGCTGTGGCGGTTTTTGTATCGGTTACGATCCTGTTAGGGTCGGCTTTCAGTTACCTGCGCGGCTGACGAGATTTCCTATGTATAAAGCTTTTTACAGCTTGAAGCGCAACCCGTTTGAGATTACTCCGGATCCTTCCTTCCTGTTTCCGACGGGCAGGCACAACGAAGCTCTGGCCGCTCTTTACTATGGTGTCCGCCGGCACAAAGGGGTGGTCGTATTGACCGGAGAAGTGGGAACCGGCAAAACGCTTCTGCTCCGCTGTCTGCTGCAAGCGCTGAGACAGAGGAAGGATGTCGCTTACGCTTATATATTTAACGGCCGCCTGTCTCCCGTCGAGTTCCTGCAGTACATCGTCGGTGACCTGGGTCTCCCCGGCACCAGCAAAAACAAAGGGGAACTTCTGCTGCAGATCGCGCATTACGTCATCTCGCGCAGTCAGAAGAGACTGACGACAGTCCTGGTGGTCGACGAAGCGCATCACCTTTCGGCGGAGATTCTGGAAGAAATCCGGCTCTTGACCAATCTCGAGACCGCAGAGGAGAAGCTGTTACAAATCCTTCTGGTCGGGCAGCCCGAACTGGATGACAAACTCGACTCTCCCGTTCTGCGGCAACTGAAGCAGAGAATTGCGCTTCGCTCCCGCCTTGTTCCCTTGAGCTCGGAGGAGACGAAGGGATATATCCAGCGCCGCCTTCAGCTTGCAGGGAGCCCCTATCCGGCGGCGCTGTTCCCGCCCGAGACCATCGCCGCGGTGTATCAGCACTCCCAGGGATTGCCCAGATTGGTCAACACCATCTGCGAAAACGCGCTGATCTCCGCTTACGCGAGGCAAATGCCCAGCGTGAGCCCCGACATCATCGACGATATCGCGACCGATTTCCGCTTGGGCGTTCAATCGCCCCAGTTCGAGCTAAAGAAGATGCCCGACGAACTCGATGTGCGCAAAGCGGCCAAAACGCTGCTCGAACTATATTCCCGCTTGCAGGCCGAACAGGCGCGGGAACAGGAAGTGAGTACGCGGTTACGAGTGCGAGTCGCCGAACCGTAACCACACAAGTCATGAGCCATATATTTGACGCATTGCAGAGGTCGGAATCGGAGAGCTCCGGGGTCGAAAACCCCGTGTTCTCCATTGCCACGGAACTGTTGCAAGCCGCCGAACAGAAAATGCACGAAGCCGGTGCAATGGTTGAGCGGCAAGCCGGTACGAATGGTGACCGTCAGGCCGGTACGAGTGTTGAGCCGCCGGCCAGCGCGGATTCATTCGATCCGACACCATCCTCGTCTTCATTCCATGACCTGGAGCGGTGCCCCGTGCTGCCCGTATCCCTCCGCGAGGAAAGCCGCCTGGTCTCGGTGGCTCACGACGAGAGCCTGGGTTCGGAGAAGTTCCGCTTTCTCGCGGTTCGTTTGCGTCAGCTTCGCCAGAGCCGTCCTTTGAAAAAGATTCTGATCACCAGCACCATTCCGCAGGAGGGCAAGAGCACGGTCGCGGCCAACCTCGCCTGCACGCTGGCGCGAAGAAGGCAGCAGAAGACGCTGCTCCTCGAAGGCGATCTGCGGCGGCCGACCGTGGCGGCACAATTCGGCTTAGGCAAGGTGCCCGGTCTGTGCGAACGGCTCTCTGGACAAACCGAAAGCCTCAACATCTACCGCCTGGAAAGCCTGGGACTGTGGGTTCTGCCGGCAGGCACCGCACCACAGAATCCTTTGGAACTGATGCAATCCGGCAAGCTTTCATCCTTGATGGATCGGCTGGAAGCATGGTTTGACTGGATCGTCATCGATTCTCCTCCGGTGCTGCCGCTGGCGGACACAAGCGTCTTGTCCCGGTTGGCGGACGGAATTTTGCTGGTCACGCGAAAAGGCACTACCGAGAAGCAGCAGCTGCAACGCGGCCTGGAGGCTCTCGAAAAGTCAAAGCTGCTGGGAGCATTGGTGAACGCCAGCGCCAACGCGGCGCACAGCGACTATTATCAGCGGTACAGTTCGTCTTCGGTTGCGCAAGCCAAGTAAGAAACGGCCCGAGGCAAGCGGCCGGCATTTTCTGGTCCCGCACTTCCCCCATACGTCGTTCGAAATTCAACAATCGCAAGCAGAAAACGGAGAGGAAGTTGTGAACCTGCGACCGTCAAGCAGCACCTTCGATCGCGACCTTGGTAGTGGGGGAGCGGGGCCAGCCGAAAGGCACATCATTCTCAGCGAAAAGGCGTTTCACCGACAGATTTCACTCGAAAGGCGGAGAACCGAGCGGTCGGCCAAGCCTTTCCTGCTCATGTTGGTGGATATCGGCGACGACCAGCCATCCGAAAGCAACTGGAAAACCCTGGAGCGAGTCTTGGCTTCATTCGCCGGTGTAGCGAGAGCGACAGATGTGATCGGGTGGTACAAGAGCGACTGCGTGGCGGGAGTCATGCTGACTGAAATCGGACTGACGAATCGAGAGTCCATTCCCAAGCCCTTGATTGCCCGGTTCAACGACGTTTTGAACCGGAACCTGAGCGCAGCGGAATTTAATCAGCTCAACATCTCGTTCCATGTGTTTCCGGAAAACTGGGATCACGACGAACGCCAGCGCCCCAGCAATCCCGCCCTCTATCCAGATCTTTCCGAGCGGGCAAACCGGAGGCGGCTAGCTGGTGCCCTGAAGCGAACGATGGACGTTGTGTGCAGCGCGGCCGGTCTGCTAGTAGCAACTCCGCTATTTGTCGCCATCGCTTTGGCCATCAAGGCCACCTCGAAAGGGCCAGTCTTCTTTCGCCAGCGACGGATCGGTCAGTACGGCACCTCCTTTGTCTTCTTAAAGTTTCGTTCGATGTACGAGAACAACGACAGCAGTACTCACAAAGAATATGTACGCCAGTTGATTGCAGGAACCGCAGAACGACACCCTTCTGAGGGAGATGACGAGGGTGTGTACAAGCTGACGAAGGACAATCGGATCACGCCTCTGGGTGCGTTTCTGCGCCGGACCAGCCTGGACGAACTGCCGCAGCTGATTAACGTATTGAAGGGAGAGATGTCATTGGTCGGACCGCGTCCTCCACTGCCATATGAAGTGGAAGCATACGACGTTTGGCATCGCCGCCGGCTGCTGGAAGCCAAACCGGGCATTACGGGACTTTGGCAGGTCAGCGGGCGCAGCCGAGTGAGCTTTGATGACATGGTTCGCCTCGACTTGCGATATGCGCGCACTTGGTCGCCTTGGGTAGACATCAAGATCCTGCTGCGCACCCCTGCGGCCGTGTTGTCCGGCGAAGGGGCACATTAAACCATTCTTCCTTTTCCGCCGCGCTTGCAGTTTCCCCCGTTACGACCGTCAGGAGAGCTCGTCATTTTCGTAAATCTGTCTCGACAAACCTGGTTGCTCAGATAAAAGCGTTTTTTCCGCTTTGGAATTCAGAACAGAAGAGCCAAGGAGTAAATCATGGTCAAGTTTGGAGTTGTTGGGTATGGCTACTGGGGTCCGAACATTGTAAGGAACCTTTCCCAACTGGAGGAAGTCGAGGTCTTGGCGGTCTGTGATAAGAGTCCTGCCTCGCGACGACGAGTCCAGAGGGCTCATCCCCAGGTGCACGTCACGGCGGATCCATCCGAGTTGATGTCTTCTCCCGATATCGACGCCATCGCGGTGATCACTCCAGTTTGGACACATTACGAACTCGCAAAGGCCGCGCTCCAGCATGGCAAGCACGTTTTCGTGGAAAAGCCCTTCACGAGCAACACGGCGCAGGCAGAGGAGCTGATCGACCTGGCTGCAGGAAAGAATTTGAAAATCATGGTTGATCACACCTTCCTGTTCACGGGGGCCGTGCAAAAAATCAAGCGGTTGATACAGGAAGATGCACTCGGGAAGCTCTACTATTACGACTCGACTCGGGTGAATCTGGGACTGTTTCAGCACGACATCAACGTCATCTGGGACCTTGCGCCCCATGATTTGTCAATCATCGACCATCTCATCGAAGAAATTCCGGTAGCGGTCGTCGCTACCGGACAGAGCCACCTGAACGGTCACGAGGATGTGGCCTTCATTACCCTTTATTTCTCCGATAAGGTAATCGCCCACATCAACGTGAACTGGCTGTCGCCTGTGAAAGTACGCACCACACTGATCGGCGGGGAAAAGAAGATGCTGGTCTGGAATGATCTCGAAGCTGACGAGAAAATCAAGATCTATGACAAAGGCGTGAACATTACCAGCAGCGAGGGCGTTTACAACCTGCTTGTGAACTACCGATCCGGCGACATGTGGGCGCCGCAGATTGAACAAATCGAAGCGCTGCGGGCGGAATTAAAGTACTTCGTCGACTGCATCGTGACTGACCAGACGCCGTTTAACGATGGAAACGCGGGACTTAGAGTAGTAAAGATGCTGGAAGCGGCGAACGAGTCCCTGCACAGGCGTGGGCAGTTGGTTTACCTCGATTCTGCCCGCGGTGGAGTCACCCCGAAACCGGCTAGGCCGGTCTCAGCAAGCACTGAGACCGCAATTGAAGCCTAGGAACAGCGAAATCAGCCTCTATCGCGGGCGGGAACGCTCGACCAAATCGAAACTTGGATACCACTACTTTCACATCATGCCCGACCGCGGACGGTAACTCTGGCGAACGCAGGTCAGTAGAAAGGTGCCTTCCATCATGAACCAGTATGTCTGCATTGCGCCAGATGTAAAACTCGGGAAGGACGTGAAATTGTCCAAGTTCATCAACCTCTACGGTTGCGAAATTGGAGACGAATGCAAGATCGGCGCTTTTGTAGAAATCCAAAAAAATGCCTCGGTAGGCAGGCGCTGCAAAATCTCGAGCCACACTTTTATCTGTGAAGGCGTCACAATCGAGGATAACGTCTTTATCGGTCACAGCGTAACGTTCATTAACGACACCTATCCTCGAGCCACCGCCGATGGTCAACTGCAGACCGAGGCCGACTGGAAGGTCGAACGAACCGTGGTGAAGAACGGTGCCTCGATTGGTTCAGGCGCCACGATTCTTTCCAAGATCAGCATCGGCGAAAACGCGATTGTCGGAGCAGGCAGTGTAGTCACAAAAGACGTCCCCCCCAACAGCATCGTGGTTGGAAATCCAGCAAAAGTTGTGCGCTATATCAAACAGACCATGGAGGTTACACAGTGAGTGTTCCCAGCAATATTCCGTTTCTTGATCTCATTACTCCCCATGTTGAGCTCGAGCAGGAGCTGACCGAGGTATTCCGCCACGTTCTACGCACGGCCGGATTCATCGGGGGGCCCATGGTTGAGAAGTTCGAGAAGGCATTCGCGTCTTTTTGCGATACAAGCGACTCGGTCGCTGTCAGCAGTGGTACGGACGCGTTGCGCTTTGCTCTCATGGCGTGTGGAGTGCGGCCCGGCGACGTGGTCGTGACGGTACCCCACACATTTATTGCCACCACCGAAGCAATTTCGCAGGCCGGCGCTCTACCGGAATTCGTCGACATCGATGAACGCACCTACAACATGGACCCGGCCAAGCTGCAGGAGTATTTGGAAACTCAGTGCACGAAAGACCCTTTGGGTCGGCGCATTAGCCGTCGCAGTGGCCGGCCCGTGACCGCGATTGTCCCAGTTCACCTTTACGGACAAACTGTCGATATGGATGCCATTTTGGCACTCGCTGAACGCTACAACTTGGTCGTCGTTGAGGACGCCTGCCAGGCGCACGGAGCCGAATATTTCTCAAAGCGCCTGATGCGTTGGTGCAAAGCGGGATCCATGGGCCGTGCCGCCGCTTTTAGCTTCTATCCCGGCAAGAATCTGGGAGCTTGCGGTGAAGCGGGTGCGGTGTCAACCAACGACGCCAGCCTTGCCGACACGATTCGGATGTTACGAGATCACGGCCAGGCCAAGAAGTATTATCACGATGTCGAGGGTTATAACGGTAGACTGGACGCAATTCAAGCCGGTCTGCTGCACGCGAAACTTCCCCATCTCGCGAAGTGGAACGCTCAGCGTCGCGAACGCGCCGCCGAGTACAATCGTCTGCTGGCTGTCTCGGATAGCGCCGTGATCTCGCCCTTTGAACCGTCCTGGTCCCGCGCTGTCTACCACCTTTATGTGATTCGCACCCAAGATCGCGAAGATCTGATGAACCACTTGAAAACGGTGGGCATCGGCGCCGGCATTCACTACCCCATTCCGCTGCACCTGCAAAAAGCTTACGCGTGGTTGAATTACCGCGTCGGCGATTTCCCGGTCGCCGAAAAAGTCTCGGCAGAGATCGTTTCGTTGCCGATGTACCCGCAGTTAACAGCGGAGCAACAAGCCGAGGTCGCAGAACAGATACTGGAGTTCACTCGCACTGCCGTAGCCGCGTAGCACCGCAAAAGACGCCGAGGGCCTCGCGGAACACCCCTCGGCGTATTCCCGCTTAAGGAAATTCCGGCGGTCGGCTAACTCATAGACCAGCATGGACTTTCGAAGATCGCAGTCTCCGCGAAAATTGGCCATGTCCTAACGACATCTACAACCTGTCGAGAGCCTCCGGGTATAACGTTGTGAGACCGTCCAGTAGATCGTGCGTCACTCCCCTACTGGTTAAGGACGTCTGACCAGTGCGGTTCGCTAGCGGTGGCGAACCCAGCACACGATTCATGGAGGAACATGGTGACCGGCCCCCGAAAGCTGTTCTTTGCAACGATTCTCACCCTTGTCGCCGCGGGACTTGCTTCAGCGAGCCAAGCGCCCGCCAATATCTATTTCGCTCAGACCGCCCAGGGCTCGAGTAACGGCGCAGACTGCGCCGACGCGTATGCTTACAATGACGGCACCCACGGGATCAATCAGTCAGCGAGCTGGGTAGCCGGCAACACGCTCCACATCTGCGGAATCATCACCTTGCCGGCGGGGACAAACTTCATAACGGCGCGGGCCAGCGGATCGAGCACAAGCCCCATCACAATTCAGTTCGAAGCGAACTCGATCTTTCAGGAACCGTATTTTGGAAGCGGCAACAGTTCTGGAATTAACCTCAACGGAAATAGCTATATCACGATCACGAGTCCGGCGACGGGCAGCGCGGGCGCCGGAACCCTCAGCGGTTACGGCACAATTCAAGCCTACTCCAACGGCACGCAAGGCGCCTTGGCCTGCACCGGAACCTCTGCCACGACCGCGCCGGGGAGCTCGGAATGCAACTCGAACGTCGTGACGATGAGCGCGATTTACGCCATTGGTTCTAACTACGTGACCCTGAGCAACATGAATTGCAGCAATATGTACGTTATCACCGCTGCCGAGAGCACAGCACCGGGCGGGGCCCCAGGGAACGACTGTTTTCAGGGCGGCGGAGAAGCGGTCACGGTGTCAAATAACATCATGTCCTACGATGGGCTACCGGTTGACTTAACCTACCCCTATTGCACCAGCGGCTATGGAACAGCTTCGTGCTCAAACACCTATATCTCGGGTAACTATTTCAGCTCCGATGGCTGGGGCGTCGGGTGCGCTCCAGGCAACGTAACGAATTACTATGTCCACGACAATCACTTCACTAACTTCGTTCCGTGGACCTACGCGGCTGGAGGCGTTCATGTCAACGGCATTCACTGCTACGATTTGGGTCTAACAAGCACTTCAACCAGCGGCGGAATCCAGAATTTCTATCTCTACAACAACCTGTTCGATGGCAACATGGGCACGACGGAGTGGACCGCCTGGGTGTATTTGGAGGCCGATTGGGGTGGCTGTGGTTCCGGATATTGGACGAACAGCACAGGAACGGCATACGTCTGGAATAACATCTTTGCCGGAAGTCTTGATATCCCCAATGCTCGACTGGATATTTGCGCTGGGACCGGGCATGAAGTGCTTAACAATGTCTTCTATGCACCCAACGCAACCAACAGTGGAAGGCTGTTCAGCATGTTCGGAAACGGTTCGGCCACCGGAATGTTTGAGAACAATGTCTTTGAAGGCTCCGATCAGGCCTTCTATATCTCCGGCCTGAAGTCCATCACTGCCGATTACAACATTTACGCAAACCTTAACGGCGGCAACCCGTATTTTATAGCGCTGAGCTACGGCGGTAACAGTTTCTCAGCCTGGCAGTCTTCGTGCAGTTGTGATTCGCATAGTCAAGCCCAACTGACCTCCGCACTGGCAGACTTTACTTCTGAAGGCATTCCGATCGCCGGCTTCGTCGGCTTGAAGTATGGAGTTAACCTTACGAGTGACGCCGCCGGAAGTTTGGCAACCCTCAACACAGGCACTACGGTGGGAGCTAGCCTTACAGGGCAAGCCCGCCCCACTGGCACTTGCTCCACGCAGGGAAGTTCCTCCTGTTGGGACATCGGAGCCTACGAAATTTCCAACGGCACTGCTAATCTGCTGCCTAATCCACCGACAGGCCTGGCGGCCGTTGTGCAGTGAGGTCAATAACGGGGCAATCGACCGAAATTGGCTCTACGTCGCCGCAGCAATTCCGACCTGCGCTTCTTTCAAAGTAACAGATCGAACCTAACCCTCAGTCTATCCGCCCCTCGCGGTGTGTGAGCTACAGAGGGCACTCAATAATAACTTCAGGCAACAACAGGTGACAGAACCGAATTCGATTACGTTCGTGGTTGCGGTCAATAATCGAGAGATTCTCGAAAATAATCTTCTTGCGTCTCCCTGTCTTCGTCCGCCTCATCCGCATCAAGTGTTGATTCAGGAGGGTTTTTCATCGGCGGCCAAAGCGTACAACGATGCAATCTGTAAAAGCGATAATGATCTGATGGTTTTCGTGCACCAGGACATTATCCTGCCGGAGCGGTGGACCTCGGACCTGCAACGTGCACTGGACCGTCTGGGGGAAGACGATCCCGGATGGGGAGTGATCGGGAGTTACGGCGTGCGACAGAACGGCAAGGATCGCGGCTATATTTATTCCTCCGGGCTCGGCGTAATTGGAGGGCCATTTGAACGTCCTGTGCGCATCCAGACTCTCGACGAAATCGTCCTAATTTTTAGAAGGTCGTCCGGTCTCTCGTTCGATGACAGCTTGCCCCACTTTCACATGTACGGCGTTGACATTTGCATGGCAGCAGAGGAAACAGGCAGGAAGAATTACGCCATATCTGCCTTCTGTATCCATAATACCCAGCCGAGCCTGATCCTGGGCGAGGATTTCTACGACTGCTGCCGGCACGTCCGGCGTAGATGGAAGAAGCAACTGCCGATTCAGACAACCTGCGTCCGGATAACTCGATATAACGTCGCGATGTATCAGAGGAGACTGAGGGAAATGTATCTTCGGTACGTCAAGCCCAAAGAATTTGGCGGTGCGCGAGCTGCTAACGTCCAACACCTCCTGAGAGAAGTCGATGCTCTTCTCAACCAGAACTGTGCCCAGCCCCTGAGTCCCACGGAAGCTGTTCGATAAACGAACCAAACATGAGCGTGGTTACAGAAAGTGTCCTACAGAAGAGCGTTCCGACCCTGTCGGAGCGGATCAGGAAGCCTGTGGAGTCGTTTTTCCTTGGAGAGAGCCTAAAGGCCAAAGTATTCCGTGGCGGAGCGTGGTTAGGCGCGGGAAGCTTCTCCGAGCAGGTGGCCCGCTTCGGCAGGAATATAGTGCTGACGCGGCTACTCGCGCCGGAGGCCTTCGGAGAGATGGCGATCGTCTTGTCCGCTTGTTCTGTAATCCATACGATCATGGATATCGGCGTGAAAGAGGCCTTGATTCAAAATCCGAGGGGAAGCGAAGGTGAATACGTCGGAGCTTCTTGGTGGATGGCGTTCGGCCGGGCCGTGTCGTTCTGGGCTATCCTGTCTGCAATTGCGCCCTTGATCGCCAAGTTCTATGGTAATCCCGAGCTAGGCCCCCTTTTCCGCGTATCTGCGGTGGGCGTGCTGTTCGACGGCGCAATGAGCTCCCGAGCTTACGTAGCTATCAGGGAGATGAAGTTCCGGAAATGGGCGCTTATCAGCCACGGTGGTGCGATCGTAGGGGTCCTGGCGACATTGGCGCTGAGCTTTCTGATGCGGGACGTCTGGGCTCTGGTTCTTGGGTACGGTGCGGAGAGTGTTGGTCGATTTGCCCTGTCCTACATGGTTTGTCCCTACCTGCCGCCGGCTAGATTGCCCATGGCCGCGATTCGGGATCTCTTGAGATTCTCCAAGAAAGCATTCGGGCTATCGCTCCTAAACCTTGTCTTCGCCCGAACAGATATCTTCGTGCTGGCCAAGATGTTTTCTTCGGCGGATTTAGGCTTGTATACAATGGCAATATATCTGGTCCAAACCCCTACCAGCTTCCTAATGAACCTGTTCGGTCAAACAATGCTGCCGACTTTCTCGCGTGTCCAGAACGACAGGGCCAAGGTCAGCCGCATCCTTGTCCAGGTCACCTCGGCTCTCATAATTGTCGGCATGCCCGCACTTTTTTTCATCTTCTACTGCGGTCGCTCGCTGTTGCGTCTCGCCTACGGACCCCGGTACGCTGCAGCAGCCGCGCCGTTGATCATTGCTTCGTTCGTTGCTCTCCTCAACCTGTTGAATGGTCAGATCACGAGTATCTTTTACGCAAAAGGGCTGCCGCAACTTCACCGGCGCTGCGTGGTAATTATGGCAATCACAATGGTTGCTCTAGTCTATCCATTTGTCTCGTGGTTCGGCTTGGTTGGAGGTCAGCTTGCTGCTCTCCTTGCGATAGCTGTGGGACTCTCGTTTCAGGTGGTGCGCGTGAAGGCGCTAGTCGAGCTTGATGTAGTTGAATATAGCAAGATATTCTTGGTTTCCGCGGGCGTTTCCTTGGTGGTCGCTGTTGTTTGCGGGACCGCACGGAGGTTCAATGTCATCGCTCAACCCGTCCCGAACCTCCTGGTCGGGGTCGCGGCCTGCGTACTTGCCTACTGTGTCAGCGGCGGGATTTTCCTCCGGGGTGGTCTGAAGTGGCGAGGCTAGACTGGAGTTGGTTTCCTATTTTCTCATCGAAGTGTCTGTAAGTATCCGTGTCGTGCGGCTCGGAGCTAGCATTCATGCTTACTAGCAGCAAAACGAACTCCTCGGAGGCCTGGACCCAATGAATGAGAAGCAAAGCGAGACCACCTGGGGCCCCCTTAGCACGATGACTGCTGCCGTTAATACATCTCAGTCGGTCAACGACAGACTTTACCTCGACCTGCTGAAGAAGTGCCTAACAGGCTACCTCTATCCGGAAAGCAGCAACGTAGAAATTTTCCCTCACCGTGGCATGCGTATGGCAAGAAAGGCCCTAGTGAAGGCACTTAACAAACGAGGATTCAAGCTCTTCAAGACCATGCCTTTCGATCCCGACGCGCGCTCCCGCGGAACCGACTGGCCATGTATCGGCTATTCGATGGTTGGGTGCAAGCGCTTGGACAATCTGCAAGCCTGCGTTGAGTCGGTGCTTGAGGATGGAGTGCCGGGCGATTTAATTGAGACAGGCGTGTGGCGAGGCGGAGCGTGCATCCTGATGCGCGCAATTCTCAAAATGCGCGAGGTTGGGGATCGGAACGTTTGGCTCGCAGATAGCTTCGAAGGACTGCCATCGCCCTCGCTTGAAGCCGATCGAGGTTATGATCTGTCCGAGAACAGTTACACCAAAGCTTCTCTCGAACAGGTACAGGAAGCCTTCCAGAGATTTGGTCTGTTGGACGCACAGGTAAAATTCTTGAAGGGCTGGTTCAAGGACACGCTCCCCAATGCCCCTATTGGTCAGCTTGCTGTCCTACGGACGGATGGCGACTTGTATGAGTCGACCATGGACGTGTTGAGGTCGCTCTATCATAAGGTCTCCGTTCGTGGTTTTGTCATTGTGGACGACTACCATGACTGGCCACCGTGCAGGCGCGCAGTGGACGAGTTTCGTGCGCGCAACAACGTTCTAGATCCGATCCAGGAAATTGATGGTAAGGGGGTATTCTGGAGGAAATCCTCCTGAAGGCCATGCCACCTGATTACTACTCACCAAACCATTTCAAATTCGGCGGCGGCGCTGGCGACACGGTGTTGCATCCTATCGTCCTGGTTGCGATGCTGTTCGGAATCGTATTGATTCTGGTTCTACCTAGAAAATACGTGATGATTCCGCTGTTGAGTATTGTGTTCCTCACCCCACTGTCTCAGGAGATATACATCTTCGGGTTCCACCTTTTCGTGATTCGGATCTTGATTCTGACGGGCTGCATCCGAATGGCTTGGACGAAGTATTCTTCATCAGCCAAAATACTGGCAGGTGGTTTCACTTCCCTGGATAAGGCGTTCCTGTTGTGGGCGACCTTCCGCGCCCTCGCCTTTATCCTCTTGTTCTTGGTTCCCGGTGCCGTTGTGAATCGCTTCGGGTTTTTGTGGGATGCGCTGGGAGGATATTTTCTGCTGCGCTTCCTCGTTCAGGATCAGAAAGACATCCAAAGAGTTGTGAGATGCTTCGCTGTGTTCGCGATCATCTTAGCTGCCTGTATGCTCAACGAGCAGTTTACTGGCCACAACATCTTTGGCACGCTGGGTGGCGTGCGGACAATCTCGGAAATTCGAGATGGACGAATTCGTTCCCAAGCAGCCTTCGGGCATCCCCTTCTCGCCGGCGCCTGGGGCGGGACGACGTTCCCTCTCTTCGTGTTGCTCTGGAAGTTTGGTCGAGCTAAGCTGTTGGCCCTCGCAGCGATGATGTCGTGCGTGGTAATGGTTGTGACCTCCGCTACCAGCACGTCTATTCTGGCTCTCGGCGCGGGCATCCTCGGGCTTCTGTTCTGGCCCTTTCGAAGACACATGCGCGAGATCCGATGGGGAATCATCGTGGGGATTTTGCTTTTGCAAGTGGCGATGCACGCCCCGGTTTGGTACGTGATTTCTCACATCGATCTGACCGGTGGGTCTTCGAGTTATCAACGGGCCGTCCTCATCGATCACTTCATCTGCAACTTTGGAGATTGGTGGCTGTTGGGAACCAAGTCCAATGCCTCCTGGGGAGCGGATATGTGGGACACAATTAACCAATACGTCCAGGAAGGCGAGGATGGAGGACTGGCGACGCTAATCTGTTTTGTGGCCCTGATTGTGATTAGTTTTCGGTGGATTGGTAAGGCTCGGAAGATGGTGCAAGGCGACCGCCGGAAAGAACTGTACTACTGGATTCTCGGTGCCACGTTGTTTGCCCATACCATAGGTTATTTTGGCATCAGTTACTTCGACAGTCAGACACGAATGTCATGGTATGCCTTGCTGTGTATGATCTCGGCAGCGACTGTCACTGCAATACGAAAGCCTGCCGAACTGCAGCAGTCCTTTGCTCCTCCCCCGATGCCGGAACTGGAAACCCAAGCACGCTCTGAGTCGTCGTCATCATTATTTGGATAGTCCGCTCCCTCTCTTAGGCTGGAAGGCCCTTATTTGATCATCGAAGAAAAACTGGATCGAGAGACATCTGAGGAGCACCGAACCATGAATCTATCAATCGTTATTATTTGCTGGAACGACTGGAAAGTCATTGAAAACTGCCTATCGTCGATCTTCGCAGGGACGCATCAGATCGAGTATGAAGTCATCGTATCCGACAATGGTTCGACCGACGGCTCGCCTGAACGGATTCGTGCCCAATTCCCGGCGGTCCGAGTGATAGAAAATCATGCTAACTTAGGCTTCGCCAAAGGAAATAATGTTGGCATTCGCGAAGCCCGTGGCGAGTACGTCCTCATCCTAAATCCAGACACAATCATTCATGACGGCTCACTGGATCGTTGGGTTGAGTTTGCAGATCGTCATCCGGAGGCGGGCGCTTTTGGCTGCCGCGTGCAAAATCCAGACGGGACCTATCAAAAGTCCGCACGAGCATTTCCCACGATTCTCCGCTATCTTGTAGCGGCCCTCGGCCTGCGCTTTCTGGGCCGCCTGAAGCGTCCGGTTCTGTGTGTTGAGTACGAAGGCTGGAAGGGCGACACGGAACGGGAAGTAGATTGGCAGTCGGGGTGCTGCGTTATGTTCCGAGGGGAGCTGCTTAAGAAAGTCGGTGGCTTTGACGAACGGTTCTTTTATCAATTTGAGGAAGTAGATTTGTGCCGGCGCGTGTGGCAGGCTGGATATCAAATTCGCTTCACCCCGCAAGCGTCGATCACCCACCTGGGTGGACAGTCCGTCGGCCGTTTCCCGGCCCGTTTTGCCATCGAGATTTGTCGCAATGGGTACCGCTATTTCTACAAGCATTTTGGCAGGAGAGGCGCGCGCCAGTATCGCCGCGTTCTGTTGATCCGGCTGCGCGTACGACAGTTCTGTTACGGCTTCTACAATCTTATTCATCCGAACGACGCACTGAAACACCGGCTGGAGGTCTATCGCCTCACTGCCCGCTGGAATAAGGTGATCGACCCTGTCCGGTTTGCCGAGCAGGGCATCGAACAGGCGGACGACCAAGTGTCGGCACAAACAGTGTGATCCCCCCCGCGCTGCCCCCGATCAATCTAACAAGGAGACTCAAGAGCAAATGCCAATATCACTAGTGACTGGTGGAGCGGGTTTTATGGGCTCCCATGTAGCGGAACATCTGCTCGGAGCAGGACATGATGTTGTCGTTCTGGATGACTTGAGTGGCGGATTTAGAGAGAACATTCCGCACAGCGCAACATTCGTTCACGGCAGCATAACGGATCACGACCTGATCGATCGAATCTTCGACCGCCACCGGTTCGATTTTGTCTACCACTTGGCTGCATATGCCGCGGAAGGTCTGAGTCATTTCATCAAGCGATTCAACTATAACAACAACCTGATCGGATCCGTTAATTTGATCAACGCCGCGGTAAACCACGGTGTGAAGCGCTTCGTGTTTACATCCTCGATTGCTGTTTATGGTGCCGGGCAGAGTCCCATGTCCGAAGATATGACCCCGATCCCTGAAGACTCCTACGGAATTTCGAAATTGGCGGTAGAGCAGGAGCTGCGTGTCAGCCACGAGATGTTTGGGCTGGAGTATGTAATCTTTCGTCCACATAACGTTTATGGTGAGCGACAGAACATCGGTGACCGTTACCGGAACGTCGTCGGAATCTTCATGAATCAATTGCTCCGGGGAGAACCCATGACGATTTTTGGGGATGGCATGCAGCAGCGCGCCTTCACCCATATAGACGACGTAGCTCCGTTCATCGCTGCATCTGCGGAGTTGCCCTCTGCTCGCAATCAACTTTTCAATATTGGAGCTGATGTGCCACACACGGTGAATGAGCTCGCACGATTGGTAGCTGACGCGATGGGGTCACGCTGCAATGTGCTTCACTTGGATGCGCGCAACGAGGTGAAGATCGCTTTTTCGAATCATGCGAAAGCTGAAGGCGTGTTTGGTAAGCACGAAAAGAAATCTTTGAGAGACGGCATCACTGCCATGGCTGCGTGGGTCAGTGAGCACGGTTCCAGAGAGAGCAACATTTTCCAAGAGATCGAGGTCACGAAGAACATGCCGCCCAGTTGGGCTCGAGTGATGAATGTACAGCTTTAATCTCTAGCGGACCTTGGACTACAAAATCGAGGCGGAGCGAATTGCCAAGTTCAAAATTTGCCAAGTCGAGGAATAACAGATGACCTGGGACCGCTGCAAGTACGTTATCGTTTCCCCCGTTCGCGATGAAGAGAAATTCGTCGAAGGCACCATTAAATCCATCGTGGGACAGTCGATTCGCCCGTCTGAGTGGATCATCGTGAACGACGGATCAACCGATCGAACCGGAGACATTGTTGACGGATATGCTCGTCAACATCCCTGGATCCGGGTGTGTCACCTGCCAAACCGAGGGTTTCGCAAACCTGGGGGCGGAGTTGTTGAGGCTTTCAACGAAGGTTACAAGGCTCTGCGATGCGACGACTGGGAATTCATTGTAAAGCTGGACGGCGATCTTATCCTCGCTCCCGACTACTTCGAGAGATGTCTTGACCGTTTTCGCGAAGATCGACGACTCGGCATCGGCGGCGGAAGCATTTACCATGTACTCGATGGTAAGGAGTCCGTCGAACATAACCCGCAATTTCATGTTCGGGGGGCTACAAAGATCTACAGGCGAGAATGCTGGGAGGCTATCGGTGGATTGTGGGTAGCCCCGGGTTGGGACACAATCGACGAAGTTAAGGCAAATATGCTCGGCTGGACGAGCAGAACCTTCCCCGAAATAAAGCTTCACCATCAACGACTCACAGGCACCGCGGAAAGTCGATGGAAGGACCTTGTCAAAATCGGCCGTGCACGTTACGTCTCTGGCTATCATCCACTTTTCATGGCCAGCAGTTGCATCCTCCGTTCTTTCCGACAACCGTATCTTTGGGGCTCAGCAGCTATCGTTTACGGATACGCCTCTGGTTATTTGAGGCGCCTTCCGCGAGTCAACGACCCACTTTTCATCAAGTATATTCGCGGGCAGCAAGTCCGACGGCTGTTAGGCATGCGGACGATCTGGAGATGACATCGCGCGACAGCGCAATCTGGACTGACAGCAAGGCCGTGGTGCTTTTCTGGGCCAATTCTGAAGTTTAGCGAGAAGGAATCCCATGTGTGGTATTTGTGGAAAATTCGAATTTGAACGGGGCAAGCCGGTTTCTGCCTCTTTGGTAAAGCGTATGGCGGATATGATTCGTCATCGTGGACCGGATGATGAAGGTTTTTATGTATCCCGCCAGATCGGACTGGGATTCCGACGGCTCTCTATAATCGACCTGGACGGCGGACATCAACCTCTTTCAAATGAAACCGGTACGGTTTGGATTGTTTTTAACGGGGAGATATACAACTATCAAAGCCTGCGGGAAGACCTTGTAGCAAAAGGCCATGTCTTCAAGACGCAATCTGATACCGAGGTTATTGTCCATCTTTACGAAGAGTACGGATTCGAGTGCGTTCAAAAGCTCCGGGGTATGTTTGCGTTTGCCATTTGGGATTCATCGACCGATACCTTGTTTCTGGCCAGAGATCGAGTGGGAATCAAGCCGCTCTATTATTATCTGTGCAGCAAGTTTCTCTCGTTCGGCTCCGAGATGAAGGCAATACTTGCCGACCCGGCGGTCAATCGTGAAGTCAATCCCGAGATGATAGATCGCTTTCTGACCTACTACTATGTTCCGGGTGGAGATACTCTGCTCCACAATCTCTTCAAATTGAAACCTGGGCACGTCTTGATCGCTAAGAATGGCGAAGTTGAGGTTCGGCAGTATTGGGATCTCGACTTTTCCCAGGCGGCGAGTCACAAGTCGTCGGACAGCTATGAACAGCAGCTCATTGAGCTATTGGATGAGTCGGTGCAACTCCACATGATCAGCGATGTGCCGGTCGGATTTCTTTTGAGCGGTGGCATCGATTCCACCGCCATGTTAGCTTTGGCCGCGGCAAAGACCGACAGGCCCATCAGCACTTTCACGGTAGGATTTTCGACGTCGGGCCTCGTCGATGAACGTCCTTTTGCCCGCCTCGCGGCCGAAACCTACGGCTCGCAACACTATGAGATTTCAATGTCGTCGAACGAGTTCCTGGATTTCCTGCCCAGTTATGTTCGGCACATGGAGGAGCCGGTCTGTGAGCCGCCGGCTGTGGCGCTCTACTACGTATCAAAGCTAGCGAGCACGTATGTCAAAGTCCTCATCTCGGGTGAGGGTGGCGACGAAGCGTTCGCGGGGTACGAGAACTATCGCAACGGTTTTTGGTTCGAGACGATCAAGAAAGGATTCGGACCGCTTCGCCGACCAGTAGGCAAAGGGATGAGTTTGCTGGGCCAGATGTTCCATTCTCGAGTGCTTTCACAGTACGGGCCACGAATGGAAGTGCCATTTGAAGATTATTATTTGGGCCGAACAGCCACGCCATTTCAGTTTTTCAACGAACCAAAATCTGATGTCTACTCTTCGGACATGAGACACGAAGTAAATAAAGAGCGCTCGATGAATGTGGCACGCGAATATCTCGTCCGTGGCGCAAGTTATGGTTTAGTCGACAAGATGCTCTACGTGGATACGAAAACCTGGCTGCCAGACGACCTATTGATAAAAGCGGACCGGATGACGATGGCGAACTCAGTAGAACTGCGCGTTCCCTTGCTAGACCATAAGGTTCTCGAGTTCGCTGCGCGCCTACCGAGGAACCAAAAAGTGCGCGGCTGGACGATGAAGTATCTGGCAAAGAAGGCGCTGGCCAAGCACATCCCAGATGAAATCTTATACCGGCGTAAGGCGGGTTTCCCCGTACCATATGAAGCTTGGTTGAAGAACGATCTCCGAGAATGGGTAAGCGACATTCTGCTGAGCCACGAGACGCTTTCTCGTGGATACTTCCAGCCGAAGACAATCGAACATCTGATCCGGCAGCACCAAGCAGGAGCTGGATACTCAAAGGAGATATTTTCGCTTTTGATCCTTGAATTATGGCACCGGACGTTTCTGGATCGGCAGCCCGAAGCTACCACCTATGCTTTTGAAGGCGTCACTTCATGATTGGCGTAATTGTGAGAAATGCGGAGGTCCGGGCGGCACGGGAGTTTTTTGAGTTATTCAAAACACCATGGGAGCGCTACGTTCCCGGCCGTGCCTATGAACTAGTAATCATTACGACCGGCGAAGTTCCGGCCAATGTTACTGGGGGTGTATTGGTCGTTTACGATTCGAAGAGTAGCCCGTTCGACGTACGTCTCGGAATTACGGCACGATCAAGGGGAATCGGCGGGCGGCTCCGGTCTGGGGATCTGCAGTTCCCGCTTTATGGAGATGTAACGGCATTCGCGCCTGCCGGTCAACCATTCTTATGGCACAAAGACGGTAGTGATGCTGTCGGGCTTGAGATTGACGATGGAAATCGCCGTACCGTGCGCATTGGGTACAATCTTTTTCAGGAAGTCGCGTTTTTGCTCACCAAGGGTCAACCTGCCGACAACGCTCAAATCCCCACTCTGGAACTTCACATTTCCTTGCTTAGAAGGATCATGGTAAACACCGGAGTTGCCTTCGTAGAGGTGCCCCCGACGCCGGCCGGGTATGAGTTCATGGCGTGCCTGACGCATGATGTTGACTTTACCGGCATCCGCGAGCACAAACTGGACCACACGATGTGGGGGTTCGTCTATCGGGCTCTGGTGGGTTCGCTGGTAGGCGCTTTCAAAGGCAAAATGCCGTGGTCGAAATGCTGGATTAACTGGCAAGCTGTCTTCTCCCTTCCGTTTGTACACCTTGGGCTAAAGGACGACTTTTGGCTCGAGTTTGACCGGTATATGAAGATCGAGCGGGGCTTGGGCTCGACGTTCTACTTTATCCCGTTCAAGGACAAGCCTGGCACCCATGGCTCTGACCCCGCGCTGAAACGTCGAGCCGCGAGATATGACCTATCGGAGATCAAGCAACAAGTATGCGACCTGGTTGAGAATGGCTGCGAGGTCGGTCTTCATGGGATCGACGCGTGGCAAGATCTCGGTAAGGCACAAATCGAAGGAGGTCGAATCACCCAAGTCACCGGACAGTCGAAGATTGGCGTGCGCATGCACTGGCTCTACTTTTCCGAGAGTTCTCCCAGTGTCCTTGAGGAAGCTGGTTTTGAGTACGATTCGACATTCGGTTACAACGATGCTGTTGGATTCCGCTCAGGAACTAGCCAGGCGTTTTGCCCTTTGAGTGTCGAAAGGATGCTTGAACTTCCGTTGAATATCCAAGACACGGCGCTTTTTTATCCGAGCCGGATGAATCTTTCCGAAACAGGAGCGATGGATGCGTGCCGACAACTGATCGGAGGGGCAGCTACTTTTGGTGGTGTCTTAACGATAAACTGGCACACGAGAAGTCTGTCACCAGAAAGATTGTGGGAGGATTTCTATCGAAGCTTACTTGAAGAAATGAAGACGCACCGCGTTTGGTTCGGAACCGCACAGGAAATTGTGAATTGGTTTCGGGCAAGGCGTGCTCTTCGCTTTGAGCAAGCGGAGTTTGCGGCGGACGGTCTGCGACTAAAGATTGTGGGATCTGCTCTCGACGGCCAACCTTCTTTTGTGCTCAGGGTCTACCACCCAAAATCGAAGGCATCGACGAAGTCAACAGGCGTCTCGCTTACACCGGCCTATTCGGACATCCCGTGGAAAGGCGAGGCTAAGCTGCAACTGGTCTAATTAAGGACACATCCACATTCACTCTATGAACTTCACCTCTAGCGTCCTTTCAAAGAGCGACAGCGCGCCGAAGCGGGTGTGTATGATCGCTTACACCAATTACCCGTTTGACGGTCGGGTACGTCTGGAAGCCGAATCGCTCGTAAAGTGGGGTTACGAAGTGTTTTTCTTGGTTCCCAAAGAGCAGGCAAGAGCCAGAACCTACGCGTTGGCGGGCGTTACAGTAAAAGAATTGAATGTCGGCAAATACGGCGACAAAAACAGGCTCCGTTATATCCTTTCGTACGTAACATTTCTGTTTCTTGCACTCATAGTCTGTACCCGTCTTTTTGTTCGCTCTCGCGCTAGGGTCATCCACGTTCACAACATGCCCAACGTGCTCGTTTTTGCGGCTCTTATACCTCGTCTATTCGGCTGCAAGGTGGTGCTTGATCTTCATGACACCGTTCCCGAAACGTATCAAGCCAAGTTCGGGAAAATCTCAAGATGGTTCCTAGCTTTTCTGTGCCTCGAGGAGCGGGTTTGTTGCTCTCTAGCAAATCGAATCATCTGCGTAAATGACGTTCAGCGAGAGGCTGTCATCCGAAGAGGTGTGCAGGCCAGGAAAATTGCTACTGTTATCACCATGCCCAGGTTCATCCGGTCTCGTCAAGCGCAGAAGCAAGAGGGCGTTTTCCGGATGGTGAATCATGGGACGATGTCCAAGAGGCTGGGGAATGATTTGATCATAGAGGCCGCAGCTAAACTGGTACACGAGATCCCGGGGTTCGAGCTCCACATTATTGGCGGCGGAGACAATCTGAGTCAGTTGCTTGCCCTGAGTGGCTCCTTAGGTCTCGGAGAGCACGTGTATTTTCACGATGGCGTCCCGTGGGACAAGCTCGCAGAAAAACTGAGTGGGATGGATGTAGGAATCGTCGCGAACAGAGTCAACACGGCAACCGAATTGATGCTTCCCTCGAAGCTGATCGATTATGTCGTGCTCGGCATTCCAGCGATCGTCCCTCGACTGAAGGCGATCGAATATTACTTCTCGCCAGATATGGTCTCCTATTTCGAACCTGAGGATGTCGACTCAATAGTCGCGATCACCGTGAGCCTTTACGGAGACAAGGCTCGGAGAGAACGTCAAGCGGTCAACGCGAATAAATTCCTTGAGGAAAATCGATGGGATGACCGCCGGAAAGGGCTGAAAGGTTTATATGACAGTCTTTTCGAGGAGACGGCATCGGACCCCGTGCCAGTAAATGGACAATGGGATACAGAGTACAGCGCGTCTCGCGGCCCCAAGAAATGCGACTCAGTGACTGTCACGAAATTGGAGCATTCAACTCTGGAAGGAGAGTAATAAACGTGTCGAAAACACTAGTCGTTGTGGCAGGTCTAGGAGAGGTTGGCCGACCTCTATTACACATATTGGAACGGACCTACGATTGTCAGGGGGTCGACGTGACGCCCCGGAACATTGACCAGCCTTGTTCGGTCTTGCACATCTGCTATCCGTTTCAAATCAAGGACTTCATCGGCACGACTGTTGCCTACATCGGTCAGTATCGTCCCAAGTTGGCGATCATTAATAGTACTGTCGCTATAGGAACAAGTCGGCAAGTGCAGGAACTGGTTGACATCCCCGTTGCCTACAGCCCAGTAAGGGGCAAGCATGCAAGAATGGAAGAGGACATGCTGCGTTATCAGAAGTTTGTCGCCGGCGTTGATTCGCAATCGACTCAGCAGGCAGCTCGGCATTTTGCTGGAGCGGGGTTCAGAGTCGCGACCTTTCCCAGTCCCGAAGCGGGCGAACTCAGCAAGTTGCTTGAGACTACTTGGCTGGGAATGTTGATCGGCTGGGCTCAGGACGTAGAACGGATGGCCGCGCAGTGTGGCGCCTCGTACGACGACGTGAACGCGTTCATCAAAGAGATCGATTACCTGCCAACGAATGTTTTCCCGGGCTTTATCGGCGGCCACTGCGTGATGCCAAACATCGCCATCTTGCGGAGTAAGCTTGCTTCCAAGTTCTTGGACGCCGTTGTTGAGTCCAACGAGTCCAAAGAGCAGGAATTATTGGTAGCCACCGAGGTGAAACCGACACGATAAATGGCACAGGCTCAATCGATGTAAGCCAATCGTTGATCAACCGAAACATATTGCACGACTTTCCCGTACCTAACACCATACTCCCTCAAGAAAAGACTCTCGACAGGATGCCACACCAGACAGGTTGGAATGCGGATTCAACAGGCTCCGCCTTGGTCGGTTCACGCCGGAATCTTTCCATTGCACTGGAGGTGAATGATAATGCGAACAATATTCACGAACTCGACCCTCTCTGTGATCCAAGATGGATCGAGCTAGTCAAGAGCCATCCCCAGGCTTCGGTTTTTCACAGCGCAGAGTGGCTGGGTGCCTTGCGGAGTGCGTACGGCTACGATCCCGTGGTCCTGACCACTTGTCCTCCAGGAACAGCCCTGAACAACGGGCTTGTCCTTTGTCGTATTAAGAGTTGGTTGACAGGGCAACGGTTGGTGTCTTTGCCATTTTCCGATCACTGCGATCCGCTGGTGAGCAGTTCCGAAGAATTTAACGACCTTCTCGTCCAGATGAGGCGATACGTTGACAATGAAGGATGGAAGTACTTAGAGATCAGACCGAAGTCGTTTACGCCGAATAGCAACGCGAGATTTGGCAAAAGTATCACCTATTATTTACATCGCGTGGATCTGCGTCGGACTAGGGAGGAGTTACTCTCTAGTTTTCACAAAGATTGTATTCAGCGAAAGATTCGTCGGGCAGAGCGGGAACACCTGAGATATGAGGAAGGGACGTCGGACGATCTGTTGCACAAGTTCTACCGGCTTCTTCTGGAGACTCGCCGACGGCATTATCTACCGCCTCAACCGCTTACCTGGTTCAAACGATTAGTTACAGCGTTCGGAAACAACCTCAAGATTCGAGTTGCATTCAAGGACGATTTGCCTGTCGCGAGCATTCTCACTCTTTCCCACAACCGAACCATGACCTACAAATATGGTTGCAGCGACGCAAGATTCCACAAGCTGGGAGGCATGGCCTTTCTGTTCTGGAGATCTATGCAGGAAGCAAAGAGCAATGGGGCCGAGGAATTCGATATGGGTCGTTCAGACCTGGACAACTCGGGATTGATCGCATTCAAGGAGCATTGGGGCGCTGCCAGAAACGAGTTGGCGTATTGGACATATCCAAATACTCTTCAGGCACATCCAGGCGGTTGGGAAAGAAGCCTCGTGCGATCCGTGGTGTCGGCCTCACCAGACATCGCACTGAAGACCGTCGGGAGACTCCTCTACAGGCACATAGGGTAACAAACCAAGTCTGCCCACTATGATCGCTAATAAAGCCTATTACTTCTTCAAGCCATACATGCCATGGAGGCTGCGGCTAGCGCTGCGGCGCTGGCGGGCAAGACGCAAGCGAGTAACTTGCGCCAATGTATGGCCGATCGATGAGAGAGCGGGTGCGACTCCTTCCGGTTGGCCAGGATGGCCCGAGGGGAAGCGGTTCGCCTTCGCGCTTACCCATGACGTCGAGGGCAACAGGGGGCTTGCCCGTGTTGACCGTCTGATGAAACTAGAGTTGAAGCATGGTTTTCGTTCATCCTTCAATCTCGTGCCGGAGGGCGAATATCGGCGTACGGACGAAGTGCGACAGATCCTAAATCAAAATGAGTTTGAGGTCGGCGTGCACGGACTGGAGCACGATGGAAAACTCTACAATTCAAAACCCGAATTCCTAGCCAAAGCGGTGCGAATTCAGGAGTATATGCGAAGCTGGAATGCGTCCGGATTTCGATCTCCCCTCATGCAGCACAGATTGGGATGGCTCCATGAACTAAACGCAGATTACGATGCTTCTACTTTTGATACGGACCCCTTCGAACCTGAACCTGACGGAGTCCGGACTATCTTCCCATTCTGGGTACCGGGCCCGAACCGCGGCGGGTATGTCGAGCTTCCGTACACTCTCGTCCAAGACTTCAGCCTTTTTGTCATTCTTGGCGAACGCGACAACGGTGTCTGGAAGCAGAAGCTGGATTGGATTGTCGAACACGGTGGTATGGCCTTGATGAATACGCACCCCGACTACATGTGCTTTGACGGACCTTCTGCCAAGGACGAATACCCTGTATCCTATTACGAAGAGTTTCTGCAGTATGTCCGCGAGAAATATGAAGGCGATCTCTGGCACGCGTTACCACGCGAAATCGCGCGATTCTATCGTGACAGTGTGCAAGTTGCTTCACGCAATTCGCGAAAAAAGGTCTGCATGGTGGCCCACAGCGGGTACAAAACTTGTAAGAGGGTGCGGCGGAACGCTGAAACGCTCGCGAGTCGCGGCGACCAAGTAGACGTGATCGCGCTGAATGAAAGCAATGAACCACTCACGGAAGAGATTCAAGGAGTCACCCTGCATCGAGTTGAGCAGAGTTTTGACAGCCGCATGCATAAGCGTACTAACCCTTGGCGCACACTCCGGTTCATACTGAGTTCATCTATATTATTGTCCCGTTTGCAGAAGCAAAATCGTTACGATCTGGTCCACGTGTATGCCAGGCCAGATTCGTTAGTATTTGCCGCATGGTATTCGAAGTTGACGAGTACGCCTCTGATGTTGGACCTACATTGGGGCTTGCCGGAGTCGCCGCAGAATGGAATCAAGGCACTGGAGAGAAGCCTCTCTACCACGTTGGTGAAGGCTCTCAGAAAAGCGTCCGTTTGGTTTGTTGACTACGTGATGACCTCAGACCGAATACGTCGCACCAAATCAGTGCCCAGCGGGTTCGAGCAGAACCGGTTGTGTGATCAATTGATCGCTGGCGGCCACCGCAAATACGTGGGCGTCAACAGTTCGGACCCAAGTTGGTATGCAACACTAGTGGATTCACTTTCGACTGAAATGTTCGGTCATCACCGGCTCGTTGTCGATGCCGGAAAGACAAAATCATGCGAGCTGCTTTCATCCACTGTTTCCGTCGATAATCACGAATAAGGAACTCGGGCGTTGCGCTTCCAGAACATAAGCCTTCTCACTCTAATCATGAAAAAGACACTATACGAATGAGTGATCTTCGGCCAGATATTTCGGTAATCATTCCAACGCAGAATCGTGCGGCTTCGCTGGCGACTACATTGGAGTGTCTCGCGTCAGCGAATCGCGACGGTCTGCGGGTCGAAGTGGTTGTGGTCAACAACGCAGGTCAGGACAATACCGAGGAGATTGCCACGGCATGCAGTCAGCGAATTCCGATCAGGTATCTTTACGAGCCCACATTAGGAACCTTTGGAAAGAGTCATGCGCTGAACCGGGCGCTCGACAATGGCGGTCTGGGGGAGATCGTTGCGGTGTTGGACGACGACATGAGTCCAGACCCAAACTGGTTCCAGGGAGTTGCAGCAATCTGCAAGCGTTGGCCGGACAAGGATATTTTTACGGGATACACTTACATCGTCTGGCCTTGCGATGAAGTACCGGCTTGGGCAAAGAAGCCCAAACTCCAAAGCTGGCTCTTTTCGGCGGGGCACGTTCCCGAATCGGATTCACACTTAAAAGAGGGTAGATGGTTTTTGGGTGGTCATTTTTGGTTTCGCTCTCGGGTCCTTGAGAACGGCAGACGTTTCAAGGACATCTGGATCACGGAACCTGACTTCCAGTTGGACCTGGTCGAGTCGGGCTTCTCTGGCGTGTCGGCCCGAGACGCGATGGCAGGGCATAGAGTCCAACCCACACTTTTGCGGAAGGACCTCGTCCTGAAGCGAGCCAGGAAAACCGGAATTTGCGGAGCCTGGCTGCGTCTTCAGCCATATCGGAAGAATATGAAGCAAGCTCGTTTGCTGCACGCACATCCCTGGCTGGGCCGGCTTTTCTGTCTGTTAAATCATTTCCGATGGCGTGTTTTGTATTGGGTATCTTATCTGCTTCCGTCGGACGGAGGCGGCTTTGAACACAGACTGACCGCCGTGGAACGAATGACAATCTACCGCGAGCTTATTCGGGCTGCCAATCGGCTTGAGGCCTATTCGCTTTCGAAACGAGTTCGCGAAAAAGTGGCCCACGCCCCATCGACCGGCATCGCACAAACCTATTTCTCTGACTAACAAGGTAAAAGGAGCAGGCATGAAACCCTTTGGGAGTTCCATGAGTGTTGTAACTGATTTAGTCGAAGCACAGTCGACCGCAACCCCAGACGCGATTGCGATAGCCGAAGGTTACAAGCAGTTAACATATCGCGAACTGGACGGGCGCGCCAACCAGTTGGCCCATCTTCTTCGTGACCTGGGGGTCGGGCCAGACGTGCCGGTTGCGCTTTGCATGAGGAGGTCGACCGACCTGGTCATCGGCGCGCTCGGGATCTTGAGAGCCAGCGGTGCCTACGTTCCACTCGATCCTGACTACCCAGCCAATCGTCTGTCTATGCTGTTGAGCGATTCTGGGGCCCGGGTGGTGGTGACTCATCCAAGTGCATCCCGGCAGTTGCCCTCGGGAAACTGGCGCACCGTCGTTTTGGATGCTGTAGGCACCGCGGCCGCGAGGTATCCGCGGATTGCTCCGCAGGTCAAGGCCAAACCGGAGGACCTGGCTTACGTGATCTTCACGTCGGGTTCGACCGGTCGACCCAAGGGTGTGCAAGTTACTCATGCAAACTTGATGAATCTGGTGCGGTGGCATCAGCGCGCATTCTCGGTGCTGCCATCAGATCGGGCAACGCTGCAGGCCAGCCCGGGCTTCGATGCTGCCGTCTGGGAGATTTGGCCTTACCTTGCGGCTGGAGCGACCATATACCTAGTGGATGAAGCGGTCCGTACCACACCCGACGCTCTTCGCGACTGGTTGGTGACGAACAGAATCACTATCAGTTTTTTCCCCACCGCTCTCGCTCAGCAGTTGTTGGAATTGCAATGGCCGGAGGAAACCGCTCTTCGCGTGCTACTGACCGGAGCGGACACTCTTCATCGCTATCCATCGGCCGGCCTTCCTTTTGCTTTCGTCAACAACTATGGACCGACGGAATGCACGGTTGTCACAACTTCCGGCGCGGTTCCTTCGGGCAATTGCTCAGGGGAACTACCCACAATCGGAAAACCTATCGATAATGCGCAAGTCTACGTCGTGAATGAAGAACTGCAGCCAGTTCCCCTGGGGACGCCCGGGGAGTTACTGATCGGCGGCGCAGGTGTGGCTCGAGGTTATTTGAACCTTCCCGAACTAAGCGCTCAAAAGTTCATACCCGATCCGTTCAGCCAAGACCCGACGGCGCGTCTCTACAAGACGGGTGACTTAGTGCGCTATCTCCCTAATGGTGAGATAGCCTTTATGGGGAGGATCGACGACCAGATCAAGATCCGAGGCTACCGAATTGAACCTCAAGAAATTACCGCGGTACTGAACAATCACCCTCATGTGGAGGCGAGCATCGTCGTAGCCAACGGGGACGGTTCGGGCGAAAAACGATTGGTAGCGTACCTTGTCCCAGCAGCCGAAGGCCAGTTAGAAGCGCCTGTTCTCCGCAGCTTTCTGGGCGAGCATCTGCCCGACTACATGGTTCCATCAACGTTTGTGCGGCTCGAAAAGTTGCCAATTTCGGCAAGCGGCAAAGTGGATCGGGCCGCTCTGCCCCTGCCAACGCCAGAGAATACCCTGGAAGAAGAGATATACGAAGCGCCGCAAACGGAGATACAAGAACGGCTGGCGAATATCGTGGCGCCATTGCTCGGTGTAAGTCGAGTTGGCATCGACGATAACTTTTTCAATCTGGGCGGGCACTCGTTACTCGGCGCACAAATGATTGCCCGGATCAGCGACACATTCGGAGTAGAGCTTTCTTTGCTTACGGTTTTCAATGACCCGACGGTGAGAGGCATGTCCGCGGAGATCGAAAGACTCATCATCGAGAAGGTCTCGGCGATGAGCGAAGAAGAGGCGCAGAGCCTGTTAGCCTCCTCTCAAGATGGACTTTAACAGATGACAACTACTAACATTTCCAGCGGCGGACCTAAGAAGGACAAGGTTCTCAGCCTGTATCATCTGCTGGACGCTGAGGTCCTGGCGAATCCGTATCCGCTCTATCACCGGCTGCGCACGGAAGATCCGGTGCATTGGGACGCATTTTTGCACGCCTGGGTGGTCACCAAATACCCGGACGTGATCCGCGTCCTTCACCATTTCTCCGCCAATCGCACCCCGAGTCCAGAGCAGTTGAGTGTGATGAACCTTTCCGCGCTGAATCCCATCGCCAAGGTGATGGTACGGCAGATGCTGTTTCTGGATCCTCCCGATCACACGCGTTTGCGCGCGCTGGCGTCAGTGGCATTCACGCCGAGCAGGGTGGAACGGCTGCGCTCTCACATTCAGGATATCGCCGACCAGCTGATTGACGGCATCCTTTCGCGGGGCGGACGCATGGACCTGGTCGCCGACTTTGCTGCGCCGCTCCCCGCAATTGTGACGGCGGAGATGCTGGGAGTTCCCGTCGCCGATCACGAGAAGCTGAAGGACTGGTCGGCCGACTTCGCCGAGATGTTAGGGAACTTTCAGCACAATCCCGACCGCTTTCCCCGTGTTATACGCAGCGTCGAGAGCATGGGCTCATATTTCCGCGCGGCGATGGATGAGCAACGCGAGCACCCTCGCGACGGCCTGATTCACGCCATGATGACCGCTGAAGTCGACGGCTCCAAACTAAGCGAAGAAGAGATCGTCGCTAACCTCATCGTAACTATGGTTGGCGGCCAGGAAACCACGACAAATCTGATCGGCAACGGCGTGCTGACTCTGCTGCGCAATCGTGGTGAGATGGACAGGTTGCGCGCGGATTCGTCCATCATTACCTCCGCGGTCGAAGAGCTGCTGCGCTACGAAAGCCCGAGCCAGCATACGGCGCGCCTCGCGCCGGAAGATGTCGAGATGGGCGGCAAAAAGATCCGCAAGCGTCAGGCGGTGATTGCAGTGATGGGCGCGGCCAACCGCGACCCAGAACGCTTCCCCGATCCCGATCGCCTGGATCTCACCCGCCAGGACAATCGCCACGTGGCCTTCGGCTGGGCTGCTCATTTTTGTTTCGGCGCCCCATTGGCACGAATCGAAGGCCAGATCGCCTTTGAAACGCTCCTCCGTCGCTTTCCCAACCTGGCTTTAGAAGGCGGCAAGCCGCTCGAATGGCGGCATAATCTCGGTCTGCGCGGTTTGAGCGCATTACCGGTGACCTTCTAGAAAGCCTCTTAACAAAATTTGCAGCGGTAATCGTTTTACAACATATCTATGCCCGAGACCGTTCAATTATCCGAGACCAAACGTAGTCTGTTGACAAAGTATCTCCGGGGTCAAATAGAATCCCGACCCACGACCGAAGCGATACCTCGTCGAGCCCTGGGCACGCCCATGCGTCTTTCGTACGCGCAGGAGCAGGTCTGGCTACATGCACAAATGGCACCGGATGTGCCACTCTATAACGAACCCGTCACTATTCACTATTTCGACCCACTCAACGTTGCCGCCCTAGAGAAGAGCTTCAACGAGGTTCTGCGACGTCACGAAGCCTGGCGGACCTGCTTCAGGGTTGTCGAAGGCGAACCGGTGCAGCATATCCAGCCGAGTATCAAGCTGTCTTTGCCGGTGATTGACCTTCGCGCTCTTCCGAAAGACGAGAGGGAAATCGAAGCGTTACGGGTCGCCACCGAGGACGCCACAAAGCCCCTCGACCTGGCACAGGCTCCGCTTTTCAGGGCCAGATTGATAAGGTTAGGGGATGAGGAACATCGATTATACCTCGCTCTCAGCCATATTATTTTCGACGGTGTCGCCATCTACCGGGTATTTCTGCCTGAACTGTCGACGCTATACGAGGCGTTTGACGCAGGTAAGCCCTCGCCACTTCCGGAGCCGCCGGTTCAGTATGCAGACTATACCGCATGGCAACGGCAGCACTTGCAGCCCGAGATGTTGTCGGAACACGTCGCGTATTGGCGAGAGCAACTCGGACACGATCTGCCTTCAGTTGAGCTGCCGTCCGATCGCCCCCGCCCGGCGCTGCAGACGTTCCGGGGTTCGATGTACCCGTTCGCGCTGAACGGTAGTCTCACGGCGGCTGTCAGGCGATTAAGCCAGAGTGAAGGTATCACTCTGTTTCAAACTTTATTGGCAAGCTTTGCCGCCCTACTGGGCCGCTATTCGGGTGAGAATGATATTCCGATCGGCAGCGTGACGGCTGGACGGGACCGTCCGGAGACTCAGGCATTGCTGGGCTATTTTCTCAACACTGTGGTCCTGCGGGCCAACCTGAGTGAGGATCCGAGTTTTCGGGAACTCATGCGACGAATGCGAGACCTCACACTTGAAGCTCTGGAACACGACTGCGTGCCATTCGGCCAATTGATCCAAGAACTAACTTCGACGCGCGACCTGAGTCGAAATCCATTCTTTCAAGTAATGTTTTCCCTCGAACCCCCGATGCCGGATGTGAGTCCGGCCTGGCGCCTGACGCAGATGGATGTCGATACCGGCGCAACGAAATACGACTTGTACCTCGAACTGGATGAGCGACGCGAGGGAGTACTCGCCCGGTTTCACTACAGCACAGACCTGTTCGACCTCGAAACGATGAAACGTATGGCGGGGCATTGGTTGACCTTGCTGGAAGGAGCAGCTAACGACCCAGGCCTGCGTGTGTCTGAATTGCCTTTGCTGACCGAAGCCGAACAGCGCCAGGTCGTCGAATGGAATGACACGCGTGCTGAGTATTCGCGAGACCGCTGCATTCAGGATCTTTTCGCTGCTCAATGCGAGCGCACTCCGAATGCGGTTGCCATTCTGTCGGGAGAGCGCTGTCTTACCTATCGGGAGTTAGACGAACGCAGCAACCGCCTCGCACACTACATCCAGGAAATGGCCGGCGGATCGAAGGCGCCGGTTGGACTGTGCGTAGAAAGATCGATCGAAATGGTCGTGGGGCTACTTGCTATTCTGAAGGCGGGTGAAGCGTATGTGCCGCTCGACCCGAGCTATCCGGCCGAGCGGCTTGCGTTCATGCTGGAAGATTCGCAGGTCGCGGTTTTGCTGACGCAGGCGGCGCTAGCCGGCAGCCTCCCGCAGAATAGTGCGCGGCAAATCTGCCTGGATGCTGACTGGGAAAAGATCGTGCGCGCGAGCGCGGAGACTCCGCTGACCCAGGCCAAAGCTGAGGATCCAGCTTATGTTATCTACACTTCGGGCTCTACGGGCAGGCCTAAAGGCGTTGTAGGAACGCATCGGGCTACTATCAATCGCCTCTCCTGGATGTGGCAAGAGTATCCGTTCCAACCCAGAGAGATCTGTTGCCAGAAAACGTCCTTAAGCTTTGTCGATTCCGTCTGGGAAATTTTTGGACCGCTGCTCGCAGGAGTTCCCAGCACCATTATTCCGGACGAAGATGTGAAGAACGTAGACCTGTTGGTTGAGACTCTTGCTGCCAATCGCATTACTCGCATCGTATTGGTGCCGTCTTTGCTGCGCGCCATCCTGAGCTCTTCCGGCGAACTGGGCAAAAAGCTTCCCCAGTTGAAGCTGTGGGTTAGCAGCGGAGAAGTACTCCCGCCGGACCTGGCTCAATCCTTTTTGGACCGCATGCCCAGCCACACGTTGCTCAATCTGTACGGGTCAACAGAAGTAGCAGGTGACGCTACCTGTTACGAAGTCCGGGAGGAAGATTGGCCGTATTCGGTGCCCATCGGGCGACCGATCGCCAACACACAAGCCTACGTGCTCGATGCTCGGCAGCACTTGGTGCCATCGAACGTTCAAGGAGAGATTTATATCGGCGGAGATGCTGTCGCCCGCGGGTATCTGAATCGGCCGGCGCTGACGGCGGAGAAGTTCGTTCCCGGCCCGTTTTCAGGCAAGGCCGAAGCACGGTTATACAGAACTGGAGATCTGGGGCGCTACCTCATGGATGGCAAGATTGAATATCTGGGAAGGCGCGATTACCAGGTCAAGGTCCGTGGATTTCGCATCGAACTCGGTGAAATTGAGGCCACACTTGGCCGCCACCCCGAGGTTGGGCAATGCGTCCTGGTGGCGCCTGAGGATAGTTATGGCGCCAAGCGGTTAGTCGCATACTTTGAGCCGAGAGGAGGACAGGAGCCCGCCGCGGGCGACATTCGGACGTACTTAAAGGGTCACTTGCCGGAGTACATGATCCCGTCGGCCTTTGTCGCCATGGAGAAGCTGCCACTCACTCCAAACGGCAAGATCGATCGCAAGGCGCTTCCAGATGCGGGCGCCCATCGTCTGGGCAATCAAGAAGAGTTTGTCGCTCCTCGGGATGAGTTCGAGCAGGTGCTGGCGCGTCTGTGGTCGAAGGTATTGAAGGTTGCGCGTGTGAGCGTACACGATAATTTCTTTGAGCTTGGCGGACATTCATTGTTAGCGGTGCGCATTATGGTTGAGATCGGCAAGGTCTTCAAGAGACGTTTGCCCCTGGCCACCTTGATTCAGGCTCCCACCGTCGCCGCATTGGCCGACATTCTTCGAAGGGAGAGCTGGACCCCCTCCTGGTCATCTCTCGTACCCATGCAGGCTGGAGGGTCCAAACTGCCTCTGTTTCTCATGCATGCTCACGGAGGCAACGTCCTGGAATACCACCCGCTGGTGAATCACCTCGAGGCCGATCAGCCGGTGTATGCGCTCCAGGCGCGCGGCCTCGATGGAAGTACCAATACGTTCGACTCAATCGAGGAGATGGCTGCAGCCTATCTCGATGAGATCCGAAGCCTTCAGCCCGAAGGACCGTATTACTTGGGAGGATTCTGTTTTGGGGGGTTAGTAGCGCTGGAAGCTGCACAACAGCTAACTGCAGCCGGGGAGAAGGTGGCCCTGCTCGTTTTAATCCAGACGATGAATCCGGCCTTCGCTCGCTTTAGCCCGGACACCAGCGTATTTCGCCAGTGGTGGTATCGCGCCGTGAAACGGATGGACCTGGAGCGCGAAAACCTTTCTCACCGGGGAGCTGGTTACCTCCGTGAAAGATGCATAGACGTTGCCGACATACTTCGGGCGAGGTCCGCAATTGCGTTTGATCGTTTGATCGGCAATGGCCAGGGGCCGCGTGCGAACGCTTCCATGCGGTACATTTTGGAATCCCTCCGGATCGAGCATGCCAAAGCGTACACAAAATATGCAATACGTCCCTACCACGGCGACGCTGTTCTGTTCCGCGCAAGCCGGCAACTTTCGGGCCTTATGATCGACCATTCCTCGGGATGGAGAGAAGTGGTCAAGGGTAATTTAGAAGTTTGCGAAGTCCCGGGGCATCAGCAGAACATGCTCGCTGAACCGAACGTGTTTCGCCTTGCGCAGGCGCTGACAGCCAGGCTCCAGACTGCGCAGCAGAGGCCTGTAACATACGATCCTTCACTTGCTGCGGCTTTTTGTGGCTGAAAGGCCGCTGTCGCGCACCACGGTTGTGAAAACTACGGTTATCTTCCCGTGAACTCCCCGCCACGGTAGTCTCTAACAAACATTCAAAGGAGAACACGAAACTATGCAATTTAAGTTGCTGAAGTCGAAAATTCATCGCGCTACGGTTACCCGTTCCGACCTTAACTATGAAGGGAGTGTGGCAGTCGACGAGGATCTGCTCGAAGCTGCAACGATCCGACCGTTCGAATCTGTGCATGTTTGGAACATCACAAATGGGAGCCGACTGGAGACCTACGCGCTGCCTGCAGCCCGAGGGTCTGGAGAGATCTGCCTGAACGGAGCCGCCGCGAGAAGGTCGGCAACTGGTGATCTGGTGATTATCGCCAGCTTCGTGTGGTTGGACGATTCCGAGGTCGGAAGGCATTCTCCTAAGATTGTCTTTGTTGACGCTGCGAATCGAATTGCAGTTTCCAAAAAATAAAAAGACTCGTGCGACCGTAGCGCTGCTGATTCGATCAGCATTTGTCGATGATCACGCCGCAAAGCGCAACACGATGTCCATTTGTGGGTAAGAAATCAGTCGAATCCAACTAGCCAAGGCACCACGATGAAGAGCAACGTACCAGATTGTAATGTGACCGTTATAGGGGCCGGACCTTATGGACTGTCCTCGGCGGCATACTTGCGGGCGGCGGGAATAGAAACACGGGTCTTCGGCGAACCGATGTCATTCTGGGAGAACCAGATGCCCGCGGGCATGTGTCTCCGATCAAACTGGGGAGCTTCTAATATTGCCGACCCGGAGCAAAAGCTGACACTGGACGAGTATTGTCGTCAAAACGGCAATCATGTATCGAAGCCGATCCCTCTCGATCGCTTTGTTGAGTATGGGCGGTGGTATCAGCGTCAGGCGGTCCCTGATCTGGAGAAGCGCAGAGTCCAAAGCGTGGATCTCGCGCCCTCGGGATTTAAGGTGGCCTTGGAGGACGGAGAAGAGTTTACCTCCCAGCGTATCGCATTAGCCACGGGAATCAGCACCTTTGCGGCCCGTCCCGTGGAGTTTAATGGAATTCCTTCTGCGTTGGCTTCCCACTCGAGCGGGCATAATGATCTAAGGAAGTTTAAGGGCCGGCGCGTGGTTGTTATCGGTGCGGGTCAGAGTGCTCTTGAGTCCGCTGCTCTTTTGAAGGAAGCGGGTATTGAGGTCGAAGTCATCGCCCGGCAGAAGAAACTCAACTGGGTAGGATTGCATTCAAGGCTGCATCACCTGGGCGCAATTTCCAAGGCCATGTATTCGAAGCGGGATGTTGGGCCGGCTGGAATCAGCCGTCTGGTAGCCATGCCACATCTATTTCGTAGATTCCCGCGACAGTTCCAGGACAAGACCGCCTACCGGGCAATCCGGCCGGCAGGTTCAAGCTGGCTCATGCCGCGTCTGGGCGAAGTTCGAATTACTCTCGGGCGCAAGGTAGTCTCGGCTGCGGCTACCGAAAGCCAACTTCGCTTAAAACTCGACGACGGAACAGAGCGAGTCGTCGATCACGCACTGCTCGCAACCGGGTTCCGGGTCAACGTTTCGCGTTACCCATTCCTGTCTCAAGCCCTTGTGAAAAGCGTGGAGACAGCGAATGGCTATCCAGTGCTTAAACGAGGTCTGGAAAGTTCTCAACCCGGGTTGCACTTTCTTGGGAAACCTGCAGCCTGGAGCTTCGGACCGCTCCTCGGTTTCGTCTCGGGGGCCGAGTTTGCCTCGACTGAATTGCTTCGTTCAATCAATCCCAGCAATCGAAAGAACTAGGTCGATGGTGAACACTCTGACCGATCCTGTACCGAAACCCACCGCTGTGCGCAAAGAGCAGGGCACCGTGGGGGCCATGGTAGTTGGTGGCGACTACCAGGGATTGGAAATCGTTCGTAGCCTTGGACGGCACGGCGTTCCAGTCTGTGTAGTGGATGACGAGCATTCTATCTCTCGCTATTCGAGATATTGCACTCACTTCGTGAAATTGCCCAACCTGCGAGAGGAGCGGAGGACGATAGACGGACTACTCGAAGTCGGCGAACGTCTGGGTTTGCAAGGGTGGATTCTCTATCCGACTCGGGAAGAATTGGTTGCTGCTCTTTCTAGAAACCGCGCGCAGCTGAGTGAGATATTCCGGGTGCCAACGCCGGACTGGGACAGTGTGCGATGGGCTTGGGACAAGCGCAATACCTACCGGCTCGCGCGAGACCTGGATATCCCGATTCCGGCTACGTACTATCCCGAAACCATTGACCAACTCTCGGAACTCGACGGCCTTACTCCGCCGTTTGCCATCAAGCCCGCCATCAAAGAGCACTTTATCTACGCGACCAAGGCAAAAGCATGGTGTGCGAATAGCCACGCGGAATTGAGAACTCTGTTTCGCAAGGCCTCGGAGCTCGTTGGGACGACAGGCGAAGTCATGGTGCAGGAAGTGATTCCGGGTGGAGGTACGCAGCAGTTCGCCTACTCCGCTTTCTTTCGCAATGGGGAGGCGATTGGCAAGATGGTAGCTCGGCGCCGACGCCAGCATCCGCTTCAATTCGGAAGGGCGAGCACCTATGTGGAGACGGTTGACGCCCCCATCCTGGAAGAGCTGTCCGAGCGCTTCCTGAAAGCCATAAACTACTATGGCCTCGTGGAGCTGGAGTACAAGTTAGATCCGCGGGATGCCCAATATAAACTGCTCGATGTAAACGCCAGAACCTGGGGGTATCATAGCCTGGGGGTTCCAGCGGGCGTTGATTTCAGCTACATGCTTTATTCTGACCAGGTTGGTTTGCCGATTTCAGTCTGCCGAAGCAAACCCGGAGTGGGATGGGTGCGCATGAGCACGGACATTCCAGCGGCGTGCATGGCGATTCTGGCGGGGGATACCGATCTCAAGAGCTATGTCCGCTCTTTAAGGACCTGTAAGGTGGAGGCGGTGTTTAACCGCGAAGATCCTCTTCCTGGATTAGCTGAGCTCCTGCTGCTGCCATATCTCGCCATCAAGCGTGGTTTCTAATCGACAGTCTCCTAGAAAGCGATTCATTGATTCCAGAGTTCGACATGTTCACCTGAAGGTGCTGGCTTCACTGCACGGAAGGAATGAAAAGAGGTTATGTCATGACAATTTCCCCCGCCTACGTCACTCCCCACGAGAATCACTTGGTTGTTGGCGACGCAGAAAGTACGATTTATCGGAACGGTACCTACCTAGAGCACAATCCTTCATGGCACGCCGAGGAGTCACCGTTTAAGATTCGGCAAATACGGAAGATGATGGAGCGCCAGCGCCTCGTTCCCAAGACTGTCTGTGATGTCGGTTGTGGTGTCGGCCTCGTATTGGCGGGCCTGCAACCGTACCTGCCCCCCGATTGCGAATGCTGGGGCTACGACATTTCTCCCGATGCAATCACGCGGACCGCGAGTCGCAGCAACCGAAAACTTCATTTTTCCCAACGCGATATCCGACGCGATAAGTGTGACGGTTTTTTTGATCTGATATTGGTGCTCGATGTCTTTGAGCATGTAGAAGACTATTTCGGCTTAGTCAGGGACATAAGATCGAAGGGCAAGTATAAGCTGTTTCACATTCCGCTGGACCTCTCGGTTCAAGCTGTAATACGTAAGAATGGCTTGCTACGACGCCGCGACTTGTTCGCTCACCTCCACTACTTCACGAAAGAAACAGCTCTGCGCACTTTGACGGACGTCGGCTACAACCTGCTCGATTACTTTTTTACTCCCCGGTGCATCGAGCTTGGCGACCTGCTGGTTCAGAAGATAGCGAGGATTCCGAGGCAGCTTTGCTTCTCCGTAGCTCCAGAACTGACCGTACGGATTCTTGGTGGATACAGCCTGCTGGTTCTCGCTGAATAGCCTTCCTCCAGGGAAGAAACAGCCCTAGCTCTGCTCTCCGAACTGACCCGGTCGACTCAGACGCGTGAGTTTTTTGCCCCGAGCAGGGGCTTCCACGTTCCAACTATCGTTGGCAAGCAGTTTCAGTAGGCTCCGGAACCTGGGAACAACCATGCACGTTGTATCGTTGGACCATACACAGCATCAAGGTGTCCCGATGAGACTCGGCGAGGTCAGCGCCTACGTCCCCCAAATTCGGCCCCACATCCAGCGGCGTAACAGAGAACTATTCTTCATGATCTCGAAGCGTCCGCTTCTTGAACTGTCCCATGAGGCCGAGATGCTCTACGACAGTGTGGACGGGCAAAGAACCGTAGCCGCACTAGAGAGAATGCATCCTGGTGCGGGAGATCGGCTGCTGGAATGGCATCAGGCCGAAATTTTAGAGCTGATTCCTCCGATCACTCGACCTTCTCGCCCGCACCTCGTGGTCATCGAACCGCACATGGACGATGCCGCGCTCAGTGCTGGGGGGCGTCTTCTGCACCGCCGAGGTCAATGCCGCATCACAATTCTTTCGGTGGTCAATTGGAGCAACTTCACCACCTACCTCCTCTTGAAGAGAAACGTCCTCAACCTCCAAGAAATCACCGAACTTCGGCAAAAGGAGTCAGCCCTTCTCGCCAGAGTTCTGGGAGCCGAACACCGTTGTCTGGATTGGAGTGACGCTCCGATTCGCTTCTGGCCCGCCGAGCGTTGGTCTGTGCAGACTGTGGAAAAGTTCAGCGCGACCCCGCAAGCTTTCGTGAAACTGTTACCTGATCGCAAGGATGTGGCGCTGCTTGCGGAGCAATTGACACAAACGCTAACCGCTCTTGCGCCGGACGAACTGTGGTTCCCCATGGGGTTGGGAGATCACATCGATCATCGCAGCACCAGAAATGCCTGCCTCCTTATGCTGGCCGAGGGTCGCGACCGTTTCTCGAACATTCCGGTCGTCATGTACGAAGACATTCCCTACTCGACCACAGTCGGCCAAGTTCCGCAGATCCGTGCTGCTATCGCCAGCAGCGGTGGGCGTTTGATACCAGACAAGGAAAACATTGAGGACGTTTTCGAGGAGAAACTGCGCCTGGCTTCCATCTACGCCTCGCAATTCAAGATCTCCTATATGGAGCCAACACTTAGAAAGCTTGCTGAAAGCGCCGGGGGCGGCATTGACAGGTTCGCCGAGGCATATCACCGCTTGGAGGGAAAGCCCGGCGTTCCACCTGAAACGGAGCTCTCTCGAGACCGGACCGGTCTTGCAGCGCTTCAGAACAACATCAGTGTGCTGCTGTCGGCCGTGGCGCAACGGGATCAGTTCACCGTTATGGCGCTACCGTCGGGGCATCTAGGGAATTGGAAGAGCGACAAAGATTCGCTGGCCGCTGCCTTTCCGAACGCTCGTTTATGCATCTACGTCTCAGACGATGTGGCTTGGCAGACTGCGGAAATTGGCGATGAGTGGGTCAGGCTCAAGATTGTCCGAAAAGGATGGAGAGGCTGGGCCGCCGTTTTCTGCCGCGAGGTATTCCGTTTTGGCACGCCGACAGTTGTCCTGTGGCGAGGCGCGTATTGTACCGAGCCGATGCGACCCGCCAAGAAACTCGTCAACATCTTTATCAAGGTGTTGCTTCCATTCCGGCGGGTGCTTTTCGCAAGGACGCTGTGGGATTTCTGCTCGCTACTGAATGAACAGTTGGAAACAAACCACCGCTCAAAAAGTGAAGCTGAGCGTGTTCCAGTACACCAATGAAAAACATAAGATTTAGCCCTGAGATGCGCAGAAGGATCCTGGTCGCAATCTGTGCAGGGACTCTCTGCTGTATTGTAGTGGCGGGCCTGTGGCCATTCCACGCTCCAACGAATCAAGTGAGTTGGCTCAATAACGAAAATGGCCTTCGTTTCGGCGATTACGGCAGCATCTTGAGTGCTGGTGGGTTTACCGCACGCACGTCCCAAGGCGACCCTTCTTGCAGCATTGAGATCTGGCTTGAACCTGGTCTTACCGCCGACTCGAACACTTTCTTAGCCTTCTACTCCGCTGGGGTGCCTTCGGTCGCGTTTTCTCTACACCAATCCATTAGTGACTTGAACTTGCGGCGCGAGATTCTGAACGGGGAAAATCGTGCCGGCACCGTTGGGTTCATGGTCGACGATGTTTTCCGACAAAAAAAGCCGGTGTTCGTCACAGTCACGTCAGGGGCGCAAGGCACATCTGTCTACATTAATGGCGCTCTGACTAAGACATCCTCAAGTTTCGGCCTATCCGGTAAAGACTTCTCCGGGCGGCTTGTCGTCGCCAACTCTCCCATTGCCAATGACAGCTGGTCCGGCCGTCTGTTAGGTCTTGCGATTTACGAACGCGGGCTGACGGCGGCACAGGTTCTCCGACACTACAAGGAGTGGACAACGGGTGGAAAACCAGCGGCTGCTGAGACTGAGAATGCGGTTGCCCTCTATCTCTTCAACGAGCGCAGCGGCAGCATAGTTCGTAACCAGATCAATCCGGCAACTGATCTTCTGATCCCGGAACACTACTTCGTTCTGCATGCGCCGTTTTTGTCATCCCTATCGGATGACTATTATCCGGGTTGGCATTACTGGAAATACGTCGCTATCAACATCGCCGGCTTTATTCCGCTGGGTTTCGTCTTCTGCGCCTACTTTTGGGAAATGAAACGAAGGGTATGGGCGTCCATTCTCCTCGGATTCACGGTCAGTCTCAGCATAGAAGTGTTGCAGGCGTTTCTTCCAACCCGTGACTCTGGCATGACAGACATTATTACCAACACATTTGGTACAGCTCTGGGGGCAATGCTCTGCAGCTGCAACACAGTCCAAGGTCTGTTCACCAGAGCTGGACTGCGCGCAGACCGGCTAGAAGTCCGTTTTCATCCGCTCGAGAAAGGTGAATGCGTTTGCGCCGAGACGCCGAGTTCAGCAGTTGAAGGGCTTGGCAAGGTGTCATGACAGACAGTATAAAGCTCCAAACCATGTCGTTGTCCTGCATTTCTCTACTCGGAGTAGTCGTCTCCTTCGCAGTCGGCAGCTTTGCCCAAGGGAGCGGACAGCCTCCGCGAGCCAGCATCAAATGCTTACGTCATACGACAGCGTTTTAACCGCCATCAGACAGACTCTCAACCGTTGTGCGGTCGGCCAAGATCGGGCCGCTTAATCGCCGCCCGTTTGTGGGAACACGTCACCCATACATGGGATTCGGGTATAGGCGACCACACAAAAGGGGATCAGACGGTGGCATTTAGCACGTGTCCCATCACGGCCGTTCGGGCACCCGCGGAGCGCGTCTGGGATTTGCTCTGCCAACCCGAGAATTATGCCCAATGGTGGGACGCTCAGACGCGTCTCATTGCACCTGCGGGTTCCAAGGTGGGGCTGGATACTAGAGCATTGGGGCGCGGATCAATTGAACGCCGGGGTTGCTGACGCGCTGACGCGACTCCAACAGGCTGCGGCGCCCTCAACGTAGCACGACACTGACGGCATCCCCGCGGTATGTGATCTCACGGTCGGGCCTAGGGGATTGGGCGAGCCCTCCGCCATGATTCTCTCTCACAAGGACCATGTGAAACTCACGCTCCCTGGCCATACCGGGGAAGTTCCCCGTGCATGCTCCAATGGTCAGCATGCCAGTCTTGTCGTTCCAGCTGATTGGGATCACAGAATACAGTCCCTTCTCATAGGCACAGCCGTCCCCGCCGTCTTCATACAGATCGAAACTGCCATTAGCACCTCCATAAATGCGCAACTCGATGGGTGCGTCCGGCTTTTCGCCGGCATATTCGATTTCTGGGCCAAGCGGCAAAATTGAACCGGCCTTAACATAAAGAGGAATGCGGTCGAGCGGCGCCGGTACTTCCAGCCTCTGATCACCGCGCGTTTTGCTGCCCGTCCAGAAGTCGTACCAGACAGGTGCGGGGGGGGAGATACAACCAGCGGCTCGTCGCGCCCTCCTGGGTGACAGGGTTGACGAGAATGGCGGGCCCGAACATGAATTGATCGCCAATGTCCCAGACCTTATCGTCGGTTCTCCAATCCATCACCAATGGACGCATGATGGTGCCATCGGCATGGGTCACGCTCCATGCCAGCGAATAAATGTAAGGGAGCAGGCGATAGCGAAGCTTGTCGTAGCTCTCCAAGATGGGCGTAACCGGGCCATAACTGAAGACTTCATTCTCGTCATTGGCGCGATGACCATGTGTCCGGAAGATGGGGCAAAATGTCCCAAACTCAAACCAGCGCACGTAAAGCTCCTGATAGCCGGGGTCTGTGGTCCTTCGATGTGTCCCGGCGTACCCCCCAATATCTGTTGTCCAATACGGGCTGGCGAGCAAAAGCGTTGAACGTGGTATAGACATCTCCAGACCAGACGGCTGCCGCGTTTCTCTGTTCTCCGGCAAAAGCAGAACGGGTCAGCAGCAAAACGCGTTTCTGATCCGTTGTCTCACGCCAGTGCTGGTAGACATTGCCGGTATGCATCAACGGAAAGATGTTGGCGTAAAGCGCACCATTCCCTAGATAGAGTTCCTGTATCTGCGAGCACTGGATCGCTATGGTTATCGCTGGTCCCCGTCTCCGGTTCAGAGGCATCGAGCCAGAAGGCGTCCCATCCCTTTGCAAACTCCTCGCCTACAAGGTTGTGCCAGTAATAATCGCCAGCGGCTGGATTCGTTGCGTCATAATCCGTCGTTCGCGGAATCGTTAAACCGCGGGCAAGCATGTCACGATAGTTCCTAGATTCCGGATCGAATCGTGGCCACACCGTGAGCATCGCATGAATGTGTTGACTGTGCAGAGCCTCAAGCATGCCTGGGACATCGGGATAGGCGTCCGGCCTGAAATCCGGGTCGCCCCAGTGGATCCACCAGAACCAGTCCTGTACTATCACATCGAGGGGCAAATGTCGGGCGCGATACTCACCGGCAATGTTTAATAATTCAGCGGCGCTTTTATATCGATCTTTCGACTGAAAAAACCCATACGCCCATTCGGGAAAGAGCGGAGCATGGCCGGTCATGGTGCGATATTGGTGAATGATATCGTCCATCTCCGGACCATAGATGAGGTAGTAGTCGATCGCATTGGCTGCTTCGGCCGATAATCTCAGCTCTGAAGGAAAGCGATTGTCGATGTAAGATTTCGCGGCAGTATTCCAAAGCAGGCCATAGCCCTTGGTCGAGACGAGCAGTGGAATGGCGACATCGGTATTGATCTGCGCCAGTTCGGTCACCGCGCCCCGGTAGTTGAAAACGCCGCTCTGATGCTGGCCCAGGCCATAGATAGCCTCATCGGCCGGAAGCGCGAACCGATTGCTCACGCGCAACAGCGATTCGCCATTTGCCATCACCGGCTCATAGCGGCGTGGAGAGCTGCGCATTTCCTTCAAAATACGCTGATCGCTCTCGTCGTAGAAGTCCAGACTGCCAGACTCGAGCGAGATGAGAACTTTGATGCTCCCGGTGTCTAGAATCGCTGCGGGCGGGTTCGCTGCAGCGGCCACTGTAGACGCTGGTGGTTGCTCCGGGGGCATCGTCAATGTGAATTTTCCCGGCGCACAAGGCGCAACCATCCACGGTTGCTTTGGTGTGGCGCCCCCACCTTTGCCATCCGGGCTGGCAACAACATGGATGACTGCAGAACCGCATACAGTCAGTCGCAATGTATCTGTAGCCGTCCTCACCGTCACGCCACCTGCTACCGACGTAATAGTAGCTCCGGCCTGCGCAAAGACGGACGGAGTGCCGAGTAACACTACGCTTGCGAGAATAACTCCCACAGGTAAAACAGTCCGTGTTTTCGGCTGCAGCATAGGTCTCACTTCCTGTTGTCACTCCGCTCTCCGGTTCGACGATCGCCTACTAAGAGCGTGTTTCATGAATGGATTCGGCAAAAGCAGATACTTACGGCATTCGAGCCCAAATCGTTGAATTTACTCTCCCTCGAGGCATACCGGGCGAGGTTCTGAGCCACCCGACCTGAACTTTGAGAAAGTGAACAGGAGCAAAGCCCTTGAGTCTCGGCCCTCAGCGATCACCCAAAACCGGCCACTGATTATCACCTGAAAACCGGCCAACGAGAGTAGCGTCCGGGACATTGATCCCGCGGAGGCTTGTAGGCTCCGTGGGCATGGCCAATGTCTTGAACGA
>JBARJF010000084.1:0-18831 GCA_049800135.1 Candidatus Sulfotelmatobacter sp. | reverse complement strand
CAACACCGCTGTGACTTGGACCGCGGCGCTCGGCACCATTAGCGCGGCGGGTTTGTATGTCGCACCGGTATCCGCGACGCAGGTTATGGACACAGTAACCGTAACTTCCGCGGCGGATAAGACGAAGACCGCGAGCGCAACCGTTACCGTTCAGGCTCAAACATCAAATCCCGGAATTCCGGCCAGCTTCTTTGGCATGCACATTAACCGATTGACTTCTCCGTGGCCCAGCGTGCCGTTTTCCAGCTATCGCAGTCTGGATAGCAGCGGCGTGCTGTGGGCAGATATCAACACGGGAAACGGAACTTACGATTGGACGTCTCTGGACCAATGGCTAGCCAAAGCTGAGTCCGGCGGCCAAGACGTACTGTACACGCTGTTCGGTACGCCGTCGTGGGCTTCTTCGCGCGGACGGCACTCAGTGAGTCCAGACACCAGTTGTGCCTATGTAGCAGAGGACGGTCCGGGAGTGTGTGATCCTCCGAATGACCTTAACGCGGATGGAACCGGCACCGACCAGCACTGGCAAGATTTCGTGACCGCCTTGGTAAACCACGTGGGCGCGGGGAAGATCAAGTATTGGGAGATTTGGAACGAGTGGAATATTTCGAACCAATGGACTGGAACACAGGCCCAGATGCTGCGCCTGGCGCAGGATGCGCGCACCATTATCAGGGCGGCCGACCCCAACGCGCTGCTTATAACGCCGTCCGTGGCAAACGCGGATGTGGCCGCGAAAAACTGGCTGCTGCCCTATTTGCAGGCTGGAGGAGGACAGTACGCCGACATCATCGGGGTGCACGGCTACGTGCAAACTGCAAACACGGTCTGCCCGAGTTCTTGTCCGTTGCCGGAGAACGTGGCGGCCGTCCTCGACAATACGCGGGCAGTGATGGCTACGGCGGGACAACAGAACAAGCCTCTGTTTGACACCGAGGGTAGTTGGGGAATCTCGTCTCAGATGACCGACCCGGACACGCAAGTGGCGTTCACCGGCCGCTTTTATCTGATTCAGTTGGGGGGCACGGCTGCCTCCAAGGGATTCGATAAGTTTTACTGGTATGGCTGGGACTACACAGATACGGGCGAATTTTACGATCCCAACACCGGAATGCTATCGCCGGCGGGGGTCGCCTACCAGCAAATCTACAACTGGTCAGTAGGAGCCACGATGAGTTCGTGCACTCCGGCGGGAACGCAGTGGACCTGCACTTTTAGCCGCGCCGGGGGCTACCAGGCAGAAGCCATTTGGGACACATCTCAAGGTTGCGCGAATGGATTTTGCAGCACGGTGAGTGTGATCGTCCCTGCGGAATATGTGCAGTACAGAGACCTGGCGGGCAACACGACTGCCATAGGGGGCAACACTGTCCCCGTGGGCAGCAAGCCCATTCTTTTGGAAAACGGATCGGCAAACTAGCGCTGCGGCTTCCACAGGGGCCGGGTTTAACTGTCCTTGCCGATCATTCGTACCCCGCAGCTTCAATTTCTCGTTCCTACGTCTTCCTTCACCCTGTGAAGTTGGCCTGACGGCCAGCATCATCCCCAAGAAATATCTATGACGGCGGCGAGGGCGACACTGGGTTTGCTCTCGGGAAACGCCGCGGGTACCCTCAGCCCGATCGGAGCGAAACTATGAACATCGTTGCGAAGTCCTGCCTGGTTGTTGCTTTGGCTGCGCCTCTTTTGGCGCAATCCGGAAGCTCATCCAACGCCGGCGGTTCGCTCACCGCCGGATTCAGCAATATCCAACATATCGTATTCATCATCAAAGAGAACCGAAGCTTCAACAATTATTTTGGTACCTTTCCCGGCGCCGACGGGGCCACTACGTGCAAGGTCTCAACCGGACAGACGATCACGCTGGGGCATACGCCTGATCGGGTTCGGGACATGGGGCACAATTGGACCGACGCGGTGACCGCCATTGACGGCGGCAAAATGGACAAATTCGACCTGGTGGCACTGGGCAATGTCGATGGCGATTACATGACTTGTTCTCAGCTGCAAGAGACAGATATCCCCAACTACTGGTCCTACGCCAAGACCTTTGTGCTCGCCGATCACATGTTTTCTTCCCTGAAAGGGCCGAGCTTTCCGAACCATCTCTACACGGTGGCGGCGGATGACGAGGACGGAGTGATTTCAAATCCTTTTAATCCCGATCAAGCGTCGGGATCCTGGGGGTGCGACGCACCCTCTGGCACCTATGTGGAGGTGATGAGCACGGAGGGCAAGATCACGACCGAAGCGCCCTGCTTCTCTTCCACGACGCTAGCCGACTTGCTGGAAACTGCAGGCATCAGCTGGGCTTACTATGCGCCGTCGGAGGGCGAGTCGGGCTACATCTGGTCGACGCTTGATTCCTTCTCGCAGATCAGGAACAGCACTCTGTGGACGCAGCATGTGCTGCCCTATACCCAGTTTGCCACGGACGCCGAGTCGGGAAATCTGCCCGCGGTGAGTTGGGTGGTGCAGCCTGGCGATGTGAGCGACCACCCGCCGGCCAGCTCCTGCGAAGGCGAGAATTTCACGGTCGGGCAATTGAACGCGCTCATGAACGGACCGGATTGGTCATCCACGGCTGTTTTTGTCACATGGGATGACTTTGGCGGGTTCTATGACAACGTTCCACCTCCGGTTACGGATTACTACGGCCTTGGTCCGCGTGTTCCGTTGCTCATTATTTCACCCTATGCCAAGCCGGCATACATTTCGCACACTCAGTATGAGCTGTCGTCGATTTTGAAGACCGTGGAAGAACGCTTCGATCTGCCCTCGCTGGGCGCGCGAGATGCTGCCGCCAACGACACGCTCGACAGTTTCGATTTTTCTCAAACCCCATTGCCGCCGTTGGTGCTGCAGACTCGCACTTGCCCCGCAGGCCCGGTGATCAGCGTGACGCCTGACAAACTCCACTTCGGGAATCAAACCGTGAATACCAAGAGCGCCGCGCAGGCCCTGACCGTCGCCAACACAGGGACCGCAGCCTTGGAGATTGCGAGCATCACTGCATCGGCGCCCTTTGCCCAAACCAATAACTGCGGCGCGTCAGTTGCTTCCAAGGCCCAGTGCAAGATCAACGTAACCTTCAAGCCGACCGGCACTGGCTTGCACACCGGAGTGGTCACCATTACCTCTAACGCGGGTAACAGCCCTGACACAGTCCAACTTTACGGTACCGGGGTTTCCGTTGCAGTGACCGTTTCACCGAGCACTCTCAGTTTCGCAAACCAGGCCGTGGGCACGACGGGCGAGTCACAACCCGTAACCATCACCAACAATCAGACCACATCACTCACTTTCACAAGCATTGTTGCCAGCGGGGGCTTCGTGCAAAGCAATAATTGTCCGGCTTCGCTGGCTGCGGCGACCTCTTGCACGGTCGAGGTCAGCTTCGCTCCCGTGGGGCTTGGGCTGCAGACCGGTACGGTGACGATCACAGACAACGCTACCGGTAGCCCCCAAAAGGTGAGCCTTTCCGGGACCGCTTTCGGCGCCACGCAGACTTCTCTGAGCTCTTCCCTCAATCCTTCCTTGATTGCCGAGGGCGTGACCTTCACCACCACGGTGACCTCGAATGCGGGGGAACCCTTCGGTGAGGTAACCTTCCACGATGGCCCCAACTTGCTGGGCTCTGAAAAGCTGAACTCCGCTGGCGTGGCCAGCTGGCAGACGGCAACTTTGGCAGCAGGGAGGCACAGCATTACCACCAGGTTTGAGGGCAATGCCACCTACGCAACCAGTGCGGCGGGAATGACCGAGGATGTGAAGATACCGAGCACTGTAACCATTACGTCGGCGATTCCCAATCCCGCCGATTACGGCCAGGCGGTCACCCTGGTGGCGAATGTGGCAACGTTGGCGGGATCGCCAACGCCCACGGGCACAGTCAGCTTCCACTTCGGAACGACGTCGCTGGGCTCGGTGGCGCTGGATGCATTGGGGAACGCGACGCTCGTCACACGCTCTACCGCTCTTCCTTCCCGAGCGGATGCCGTTACGGCATCCTACAGCGGGAATGTGGACTACGCGGCTGGAGTCTCGGGGGAGGTGACGGTCACGGTGTTGCCGGCAAGCACTTCAACGTCCCTGTCCTCCGCTCCCAACCCCTCCGCCGCAGGCCAGACGGTGACCTTCACTGCTACGGTGACTTCGAGCGCAGGCATAACGCCGACCGCGAACGTTCAGTTCAAAGACGGCACAACTGTTTTGGGCGTCGTAGGGTTGAATTCCAGCGGGGTTGCAACCTACAGCACGGCCGGGCTGGCGGCGGGGACTCACTCGATCAGGGCGGTATTCGTGGGTGGCGTCAACTTCACCCGCAGCATTTCACCGGTTCTTACCCAGACGGTGAAGTGAAGCAAGAAGGAACCACGCCTGTCAAGTCTTTACCGCCTGTCGCGCCGGCCGGCCACTAGTCGTCATCGGGGTCGGTGGGCGGTCCCTTCAGGTTGAGAAAATAGCTCGCGTCGTGGGCGGCCGGAATCGACTTGAAGACGAGCGGACGCTGGTAAAAATCAAAGCAATCCGAAAGATCATCGGCTTCCGCGTCCGCGTAGCCCAGGGAAGGCAAGCCGAAATTCTCTTCAATGAATCGCAGGATGCTGCCGAAATCGTGGGTCACATGGGAAATATAATGTGGTCTGGCATATGGGGACACCACAATCAGGGGCACGCGGAACCCGTAAACATAACCCGATCCCCAACTGCCGTCACTGATTACTTTCGGGGCCACGTGGTCGTACCATCCGCCCCAATCATCCCACGTGATGATAATCGCGGTGTCAGACCAGTAGGAGCTGTTGCCAATGGCATTGACGATTGAGGCGACCCAGGACGGGCCAGTCCCATTATTGCTGCTTGCGTGATCGGACTCTTTTCCATCCGGAATGACCCAGCTTACTTGCGGGAGCTCGCTATCGGCGATGTCAGTGAGCACCTTTGCCTGGTTGAGGACGACCTTGCTGGTCCAATCGGAGCCCTCGCAGACGAGTGTGCCACTCTCGGTCTCGGGTTGGCAGATATGTTGAATGGCGTTGGGGCCCGTCCAGATGGAACCGGCGGAGGGCGTGTAATAGCGCCAACTGACCTCCGCGTCATCGAGCAGATCGGTGAGCGTGCGATGTTCGAAGCAAGGATACTGCGTGGTGGGTTCCTTGCCGCTGGAATTAATCATGCGGACGAATTCGGCGGCTGGAGCGGTACACCCGGTGTCGCTTCCCCAGTTCGCAATCCCTGCAGGATTCTCGGCCGCAAATAGAGGGCTGGTTGCAGTGGGGGCTGAAGTACCGGCAATGATGAATTGATGGGCCGGGAAACTGGGACCCTCATTGGTCTGGAACATGCGGTCGCCAAAGGTGTACTGCTCGGCAAGCTGGAAATACGGCGTGACATCGGACGGTATCACATATTTGAACTGCGGATTAGCCGGCGGGCAGTCCGTGGCGGTTGCCTGACAGCTGATCGTGTTTAGGTTGGCGCCATCCATTTTGCCGCCGTCATACATATGCACAAAAGAGCTGTGGGAGTGGTCGAGATCGTAGTCGTTGGCGAGAGCGATCGGGGTCAGAGCGATGGTCTGGCCTTCGGAATTGAGGCCGCTGCTGGCGATATCGGCGCCGCGCGCAATCAGAACCGGATCTTGAAACAGGTTGTCAGTGCTTCGGTTCTCCTGGAAAATGATAACCACGTGCCCAAACTTATATCGCTGGGCGTCAGCGGTAGTAAGCAGCGCCAGCAGCAGGAAGCCTGTGAAGGTGAACTTCATGGGAACCTCGGAACTTTAAGAATTATTACGATAAGAACCTCCGATCTGTCCATCGAATTCTCCGAATACTTAGTGCATGGTTTCTCTTTCGCAAGTGCAAAAAATTGCACTCTGCATTTAGCGTAAAGCCCCGAATGGTGCGGCTGCAGAGCGGGGGTGAAGATTCTTGCACACGTCTTTCTCGTACTATTTCTCGAATACCTTGGGGTCTTTCTTCCTCTTGACCCACGACGCAAGATTGGAAGAAAATAACTCATCCTCCCTTAGTTTTTGGACTGCGATCCCAGTTCAGGTTCAGTCAGCCCCGGTCAAGATGCCCTTCGTCGAAAAGGAGTTCTTCATTATGCAGTTGCAGCGTGTCGGCTACGCCTTTGTTGTGGTAGCTTGTCAGGTCCTTCTGGCGCTTGCAGTTTCACCCTCCGCGGCCGGCCAAACGGCAAACCTTTCGACCACCAGCTTGAGCTTTGGCAACCAGACCGTCGGAACCAGCAGCGCCGCGCAGGTCGTGACCGTGACCAATACGGGCAGCGCAACGCTGAATTTCACCAGCACCGCGATCCTCGGAGCCGATCGGCTGGATTGGGCCCCGCTGTCGAACAAATGTGGCGCCCACTTGCTCGCAGGGGACAGTTGCAACATCTCGGCCACGTTCACGCCGCAGGCGACGGGCGCCAGGTCAGGGACCATACAGATGGTCGACAACGCCGCCAACAGTCCACAGGTCGTCACTGTGAGCGGAACCGGCACGGCGCCGGCCGTAAGCTGGTCGGTTCCCAACCTGAGCTTCGGAACCGAGACCGTCGGCGAGACCAGTGCGTCGCAGACCGTCACGCTCACTAACACGGGGACTGGCACTCTGAATATCACCAGCATAGCGGCCAGCGGTGATTACTCGCAGACCAATCATTGCAGCGCTCCGATCGCGCCGAACGGCACCTGCACCGTAACCGTGTCGTTCACCCCGTCGGCTGCGTGGGCGCGAATGGGAACGGTTGCGGTGACGAGCAATGCCATCGCCCCGCCGCTGTTTTTGTCGGGCATGGGCTCGAGCGGTGGAAGTATAAGCCCGTCCAGTCAGTCGTTGACTTTTGCCAGCCAGCTGATCGGCAGTTCCAGTGCGGCGCAATCCGTTACGCTCACGAATACGGGCAGCGCCGCGGCCGCCATCAACGGGATTTATGCGAGCGGAGATTTCTCCCAAACCAACACCTGCGGCGCCACCCTGAGTCTGGTCGCAAGTTGCGAGATCAGTGTTACGTTCACTCCTTCCTGGAGCGGGAGCCGCTCCGGCGAGGTGGTTGTCAACTTTTCCGATCCGCCCATGCTGGAGGTGATTGCACTCTCTGGAACTGGCCAGAAATCAAAGAGCACGGTCGCGATCAGCCCGGCACAGGCCTCGCTCACACCGACGCAGACGGTTCAGTTTGAGGCGACGATCAGCGGAGTGGCGAGCTCGGATGTGACCTGGTCGATCGATGGAATTGCCGGGGGCAACAGCTCGGTGGGGACGATTTCAACCGCCGGATTGTACACGCCTCCCAGCTCGGCTGGAGAACACACGGTTGAGGCAACCAGCATCGCCAACTCGACCCAGAGTGCGAGTGGGCCTGTGTTTGTGACCGCCAATCCCGGTATTCTTACGCAACACAATGACAACGGACGAACCGGCCAGAACCTTGACGAAACCGTTTTGAGTACCGCCAATGTAAACAAAGTCCAATTCGGGAAGGTGGCTTCCTATCCTCTGGACGGGTATGTTTATGCCCAGCCACTATATGTGGCGGATGTGACCATTCCGAGCCAGGGCGTTCACAATGTGGTCTATGTGGCGACCGAAAACGATAGTGTTTTCGCCATCGACGCCGACACCACAACACTGCTGTGGCAAACCAGCTTCCTTGTTCCGGGTTCGGTTACGACGATTCCCGACACCGATTTGGCGGAATCGGGCGGCGGCGATCTGGTTCCGCAGATCGGCATTACGTCCACCCCGGTGATTGATCTCACGCTTCACGCACTCTTTGTAGTTGCGGCGACGAAGGAGTACCAAAGCGGATCGGGCACCTACCAGTGGGTCCAGCGTCTGCATGCCCTCAACATTGCCACCGGCGGGGAGCTGCCCAACAGCCCGGTCGTGATTGAAGCCTCGATTCCCGGTTCCGGAGCCGGGACCAGCGGTGGCTACGTTTCCTTCAATCCACTGCTTGCCAACCAGCGCCCGGGCCTGCTCCTGCTGAATGGCGTCGTGTACCTCTCGTGGGGATCGCACAACGACCAAAATCCATTCCACGGATGGGTTATGGGCTACAACGAAAGCAGCATGCAGAGGGTTTCGGTATTCAACGTCACCCCCAATGGAAGAGAAGGCGGAATCTGGCAGGGAGGATTGGGCACAGCGGCAGATGCGAGTGGCAACATCTACGTGGCCACCAGCAATGGAACCTTCGACGCGAACTTGGGGGGGACTGATTATAGCGACAGTTTCCTGCAGCTCAGCACGGCGGACGGAGATTTGGCGGTGGCCGACTATTTCGCCCCCTACAATCAAGGGATCATGTTCTCCGACAACTTGGATTTGGGATCGGGCGGTGTAATGCTCCTGCCCACCCAGCCAGGACCATTTCCCGACCTGTTAATTGGAGGCGGCAAGACAGCCACCATTTACCTCGTTAACCGCAATAGTATGGGCGGCTACGGACCTGGATCGGATAACGTCGTTCAGGAACTGGCCGACGCGTTGGATGTCCCCGCAGTTGAGGTGGGCGTTCGCGGCGGGCCCGCTTACTGGAATGGTCAGGTCTATTTCGCTGGAGTCGGAGACGTGGTGAAGGCTTTTGGGTTGTCCAACGGCTTGCTCTCGACCTTCCCAATATCGGAAAGCCCCACTAAGAATTATTATCCTGGCGCAACGCCCACGGTTTCGTCGAATGGTTCCACCGACGGTGTGGTTTGGGTGCTAGAAACGGACGGCTATGGGACGAATAAGCCTGCAATTCTGCACGCCTACGATGCCAACAACCTCGGAGACGAACTTTACAACAGTAAAATGATCGCTTCCCGCGATAGTGCTGGCTTCGCAGTTAAGTTCGCCGTACCGACGGTGGCCAACGGCAAGGTCTACGTGGGGACGCAAACAGAAATGGACGTCTACGGACTTTTGCCCTAGAGCTCAATGGTATGAAAGGCGAATTCTAAGTTCACGCGCAAACAGCGGTCGCTTCAGATCTGTCTTAGAGCCGGCAGAACATGGCTTTGCAGCGAGTTCAGGGTCGCTGGGTTGGTGGTTAAGACTCCAGTCGCAAGGCTCTATGCAAGTTCTTTCATCTTGACTTTGCGTGGATTTCAACGCAGACTGGCCACAATTCCTGGTCGGCTCAGTGAGCGAACCGGGTGCCTCCCCAGTTATTCGAACCCGATGTCGCTGATAAGGCATTAGGCTGCAGAATGCACGGACAACTGGAGTTCAGGGCCTAACCGATTTGCTCTACCTGCAAATAACAGACTTCCCCGCCCCAAATCTTCCGGAGGATTTTTAGTATGAGAATTTCGAAGTTTACCCTTTCGCAGAGCCTGCAATTGGTAGGTCTGCCGTTGCTGGCGATGTTGCTGACCGGCTCATCTCCCGCGCAGACGGTTGCCTCGGTGACCCTGAACCCAGCCAGTGTTCCAGCCGTAGTCTCCACTACAGGCACAGTCGCGCTCTCCACGTCCGCCCCCAAGGGAGGAGCCGTGGTAACCCTATTGTCGAGCAATGCCTCGTTCGCGCAAGTGCCCGCGACCGTGACCGTACCAGCTGGCGCGACCAGCGCTAGCTTTACAGTTACCACCGGCCCGACCGGGGTCCAGCAAACGATCACCATCACCGGGACCTACAACAGCTCGAGCCAAAACACCGTCCTCACGGTGAGAACTCCACGGATGGGCACAGCGGCCGGAGGTTTCGATTTCAACTCCGGCAGCCAGGCTACGCAAGCCTGCATTGCGTATCCGCAATTCGGAGGCATGGACGCCAAGGGGAATATGTACATCTCCGATTCCTATGGTGACAGAATCCTGCGCGTTGGCCCCGGCGGGGGAATCTATAATGTCGCGGGCGTTGGCCAGTATGGCTACAACGGAGAGGGCATTAAGGCCACCACAGCGGCGATGGGCTCTCCCAGGGGAATGGCGGTTGATGCTGCCGGTGATTTTTGGTATAGCGACCCTGGCAATAATCGGGTTCGCATGGTTGACACCTCCGGCATCGTGAACACCGTTGCGGGCAACGGTACCGCGGGATACTCGGGCGACGGCGGCCTTGCCACTTCGGCTGAAGTGAACCAGCCCAACGGACTGGTTCTGGATGCTTCCGGCAATCTTTATTTTTCCGACACCGGCAACAACGTGGTCCGGATGGTGAATGCCTCTGGGATTATCTCCACGATTGCGGGCAATGGAACCGCAGGTTTTTCTGGCGACGGTGAAGCCGCCACCAGCGCGAGTTTGAACTCGCCTCACGGGCTGGCCTTCGACGGCAATGGGAATCTCTACATTGCTGACAACCTGAACAGCCGGATTCGAGTGGTTTCAGGTCTGGGCACAAGCAAGGTGACCATCAATACATACGCGGGCGACGGCGCTCAAGGCGCGAGCGGAGATGGAGGTCTTGCAACGAGCGCGGCAATTGGGCTTCCCAGGGGAGTGCTGGTCAGCGGCGGGATACTTTACATCAGCAACTCTGGACAATCCAGAATCCGTGGCGTCAATATGACGTCGCACATTATCAACACCGTGGCGGGTACGACGACTGGCTACGACGGTGAGGGGAATCCGCCCCTCGATGCCATGTTCCTTGCACCCACGGGCATGATGGTTGACTCCAAGGGTGATCTGTTGATTGTCGACACGGGAAATGACCGGGTTCGCAAGATGAATGCGGCGCAGACCACGGTGACTACCATTGCCGGAGGCTACGCGGGAGACGGCGGCCTGGCGACCAACGGCTGTTTGAACAGCCCGGAGAACGTCGCTTTTGATCCCAGCGGCAACCTCTACGTAGTGGAGAGCAACGGAAACCGCGTCCGCGAGGTGAGCGCGGGAAACATCACAACCTTGGCGGGCACGGGAGTGACTGGCTATACCGGAGATGATGGACTGGCGACCGCTGCAACCGTATCTGCCCCGCTGGGCGTAGCTGCGGATGCTTCGGGCGACGTTTATATCGCCGACAGCTCGAACAACGTCATCCGTAAAGTTAAGAACGGGACCATTACAACCTTTGATCAAGACCCAACCTTCGTGAACCTCGGCTCCTTGGCTACGGATTCTGCAGGTAACGTCTATTCGGCAGACAGCGGTGCGTGCGTGGTACGGAAGATCAGCCCGTCAGGGGTTAGCGCGATTGTGGCCGGAGTTCTCGACAGTTGCGGTTTCAGCTCGGATGGCGTTTCCGCTACCACTGCGGAACTCAACCAGCCCTACGGTGTTGCCCTGGACTCGACTGGGAATATCTACATCGGGGACAGCGGGAACAACCGGGTGCGCAAGGTGACCATAAAAACGGGCTTGATTTCGACGATAGCGGGGACTGGCAGCTGCGGCTTCAGTGGGGACACGGCGAAGGCCACTTTGGCCGAACTATGCTCTCCAGAGGGTGTGGCTGTGGATTCCCGAGGCCGGGTTTTTGTCGCAGACTATTATAACTACCGGATTCGACTGGTGAACACCAACGGCAACATCAACACGTACGCCGGATCCGGGCTGCCGGGTTACAACAACAATGGACGGCTGGCGACCAAAACCAACTTGGGCGGACCCGCGGGCGTGGCTTTAGGTCCGTCGAATGTTCTGTATATATCTGACGACGTCAGCTATCGCATTCGCGTGATCGATTAAGCGGCGAACAAGCGAAGCGGGTGAAGGAACTGGGAAAGAGTGCCGAAGCGCCTGAGGCGGCAGCGGGTTTTAATGCTTTGGGCAGCGGTTCGGTTTGTGTTCAGAAACCGCATCGCCGCCCAAACCTGTGAACTGGGCCAGGGTATTATGATTGCAGTTAATCGAAGCTCTGTTTTGGGTTTGTTCCCCCAACCCCTTAGCCCAAAGATACAAACTGAAATCACTTAGGGGAATTCTCGCGGCATGGCCAAATCTGTCCTTTTTCGTCTTCTATTCCTCTGGCTATTGGTGATCCTGTGTCCACTCGGCTCACTGGCTCAGACCGTCACGACTTTTGAAGGTATCGATGCATCACAGGTGCCGTATCCCGAGCTCAACGTCGATCCGAACGGTGCGATCGGGACCAAACAGTATATGGAGTGGACCAACGTCTACTATCAGGCATACGACAAGGTTACCTTTGCCCCGGTCTGGTCGAAGCCGAAGGCGGGCACTACGCCATTTGTGGCTAATGGAGTTACCAGCTGCAGTAACTTTGGTGGCGGTGACGTAATTATTATCTTTGACCGGCTCGCTTCGCGATGGGTTATCGGCGCTCACGGCGCCGGCCCCAATTACTACTATTGCGTGGCGATTTCCAGCACCGACGATCTGAGTTCCAGCACCCTGAAGTGGTACACCTACGCGTTTCCTCTGAATTCCATTCTCGGATCGAATTCCGGCGGGGTCACGTATTACCCGGATTGGACTAAGATCAGTACCTGGTCGGATGCCTACTATGTGGGTATCGACCTAGAAGACCCAAGCAACCACTACCAGGAAGTAGGGGTGGTGGCCTGTGCCCTCGACCGTACCGACATGCTGACTGGCGGGACGGCGGACTCACCGCAGTGTTTCGTGAATCCCAGCCCGGTGACTGGCAGCCTCTACCTGGCACACAGCCTGGAGCCGGCCGATGTGGATAGCACAACTCCGCCGCCGTTGGGCAGCCCGGAATATTTCGTGAGCATCGAGAATCCGGTCATCGACGGTGCGACCACCACGTCCGACACGCTTAGTCTGTGGCAATTCCATGTGAATTGGACAACCCCGGCCGACTCGACCTTCACGCCGACTTCGGTCCCAGTTTCCGCCTATACCCCGGGATGCTACTCGGTTTCGAATCCCAGCAACACAGTTTGCGTTCCCGAGCCGTCGACCTCCAGCACGGGTCAGAGTATCGACTCCGTCGGCGACCGCTTGATGTTCCGCTTCGCCTACCGGAACTTTGGCGAATATCAGTCTTACTTGGTCAGCCACACCGTCCAAGTGGGCGCGGGCACCCACAGCCAAACTGGAATCCGGTGGTACGAACTCCGTGGCAGCGGGATTCCGTCGGTGTATCAGTCCGGCACGATCAGCCCGGATGAGTCCCTTTATCGCTTCATGCCCAGCATTGCCGAGGATCAAAGTGGCAACGCCGCGGTAGGTTACAGCGTCTCCGATGCTTCTACGCACCCTGGCATAAGAGCTTCATGGTGGAGCTTGACCGGCCAGACTTCTCCTACCGAAATCTCACTTTATAGTGGCGCCGGGGACGAGGAAAATAGCTTTCATTGGGGCACCTACTCCAGCATGACCGTCGACCCCGTGGAAGGTTGTGCTTTCTGGTATCTCAACGAGTATTTCTCGGGGAATCAGACCGGATCTTCCACCATATGGCAAACTCGGATTTCCACGTTCAGCATTCCCACCTGCGGCACCGCGCAGCTATCGCCTTCGAGTTTGGCCTTCGGTGTGCAATCGGTCACAACCGACAGCCCTTCCCGGCAGTTGATACTGAGCAATAGCCAGAGCGTTCCGCTCACCATCAGCGGCATTGCCTTCGGCGGTACAAACCCGTTAAGTTTCACCCAAACCAACGATTGTGGCTCGAGCCTAGCTGCGGGAGGAGGTACTTGCTCCATCAACGTTTCCTTCACGCCCGTCGTTTCGGGCGCACTCTCGGCCACTCTAAGCGTGACGGACAGCGCCACGAACAGCCCCCAGACGGTAAGCCTTACCGGCACCGCGACTAACCTGCCCACCCTCAGTTTTTCCACCGCCAGCGTCAACTTCGGCAATCAGGACTCGGGCACAACCAGCGCGGCTTTTCCGATTACGGTTACGAACACGGGTGCAACGGCCGTCTCCTTCTCTGGTATTGCAGTAACGGGGACCAACAGCTCCAGCTTCCCAGAGTCCAACAATTGTCCAACATCTCTGGCCGCGGGCATTGGCTGTACCATCTATGTTAGCTTTGCGCCTGGGACCACTGGAAGCTTCAGTGCGGCTGTGATGCTCAGCAGCAATGCGTATGGCAGCCCGCAGAGCCTCAGCCTTTCCGGCACGGGCGTCCTGGCGGTCAGTTTGTCGTCGACCAGCATCACCTTTGGGTCGGTTTTGACGGGAAGCAGCAAAGCGGCGGCCGCGATCAAGCTGACCAATCAAATGTCAGTCGCCCTGACCGGGATCAACGTCGCTAGCAGCGGAGCCCCATTCAGCCAGGTCAACACCTGCGGCGCCACTCTCGCCGCCGGCAATCACTGCACCATCACAGTTACGTTTGCCCCAACGGTAAGCGGCGTGCAAACCGGAACCATCTCGATTACCGACAGTGCCCCCACCAGTCCGCAGACCATCGCGCTGAAGGGCTCCGGGTTATTTCCGATCAATGTTAGCTCTTCAAGCCTCTACTTTGGCGCGGTAACGGTGGGTACCAGCAGCGCCGCCAAAGATGTGGTCGTGACCAACAACGAGAAAGTCTCGGTGAGCTTCACCAGCATCGCAATCACGGGAGCTGATGCTGGCGACTTTTCGCAGACCAACACATGCGGCAGCAGCCTGGCAACGACGGCAAAGTGCACGATCGCGGTCACTTTTACGCCAGCCGCGAAGGGAGCTCGCGCCGCCTCCCTCACCCTCACTGACAGTGCGACGAATAGTCCGCAAACAGTGAGCCTGCACGGCACCGGGAATTGATCTGATTCGGGACTGCCAGTCAAGTGCAGGTCCCTGGCTTCCCCAATTCAACCTGAAATGGCCATGCAACCTCGGCAGACAGCGAACTGCTGATAAAGCATGCTTAGCGTTAAGCCGTTTTTCTCATCCAAAATTCTGCTACTGAATACCCGCTATTCTTCGCCCCGCCTGGTGCAAAACGTGGATGTCACTGTTGATCAGTGCACACTCATCCAGCGATTCCCTGGCAATTCCAAGCCGTAGTTGTTGAAAACAGCACGGTCTCCGTTCAACCGTCGACCGTGGCTTGCCCGAGCCAATCCCCACGCGTCGATAACTCTGTGCGACCCTAAAGTTCGCTCTTGCCAAGGCCGATATGGCCATTGGATGGCGGGAGCGTATGCAGCACCTCGTTGTCAGATCGATTGATTTCTGAGGAGACACACTAATGTCGACATCAGCTATTTCCAGTACGTCGTTGAATCAGCAACTGCAGCAGTATTTTCAGACCCGGCAGAGCGATCTGCAGCAACTCGGACAGGCCCTTGGGTCGGGCGACTTGACGGGCGCTCAGACGGCCTGCAACAACATTGTCTCGCTCGGCCAGAGCGGTCCCTTTGCCAATGGAAATCCATTCAAGATCAACCAGCGCGAACAGGACTTCACGGACATCGGACAGGCTCTGCAATCGGGCGACCTGGCGGGCGCCCAGCAAGCTTTCAGCACGCTTCAAACTGCGTTTGCCCGGGCGCAACCGGTTGACTCCTCCAATTCCAGTTCCACCTCCGCCTCAGGCAGTGGTCCCGAAATTGTCTTCAACCTCGGCAGCAGCACACCGGAGCAGCTCACCATCAACATCAACCCAGCCAGCGGCGGAGGGGAACAGGTTTCCCTAAGCGTGGCCGACCAGGGTTCCAACACGCAGCAGGTCACGTTGAATCTGAATTCCAACAGCAACGAAGAGATTGTCCTGAACTTTTTGGGCGCGTCTTCTTCAACGGCTAGTTCTTCAAGCGGCGTGTCCTCAACCGGAGGACTTAGCGTTTCGGCCTGAACCGGCCACGGAGGCCGCTGCGGTGAGCGGGAACCATGCCCTCCCCGCCCGCTCACTGTAGCGGCACGTTAAACCCAAATCTCCCAGGGCTATTTTCACATTCAAGACGATTCCGCTCCACCCGCACGCCCCTTCTCAGCACTCAGTTTCCCGCACACGACGGCCTGGAGTACAATTTCCCAGACTTCTGGAAAACTTTTGAGCAAGGAGAGACCGCCATGAAGCGCAGGTTGTTGGTCGTCGTTACTCTGTTATCGCTCGCAACGCTGGGGTTGACTCAGGACCGTGACCAGCCCTCGGCCAGGTCGCAAGAGCGCATCACCCGGGAAGTTCGCCACCAACTTCTCATGCTCCCTTATTTGGGCGTGTTTGACAACATCGCCTTCAAAGTGGATGGCGACACCGTGACGCTGCTCGGCCAGGTCGTCCGTCCAACGCTTAAATCTGATGCCGGGAACGTGGTGAAACGCGTTGAAGGCGTCGAGAAAGTGGATAACCAGATCGAGGTTCTTCCTCTCTCGCCCATGGACAGCGGCCTGCGCCGCCGCTTGTACCGCGCGATCTACGGATACCCTGCTCTGCAGAAGTACGCTATGGGCGTGCAGAAGCCGATCCGCATCATCGTGAAGAATGGCCACGTTACCCTCGAGGGGGTCGTCGACAACGAAGGAGATAAGAATCTTGCCGGAGTGCGCGCCAACGGCGTCCCCGGCATCTTCTCGGTAACCAACGACCTGCAGGTGGAGTCGCCGAAGTAGAGCATTAAGGGTTGCCGATTGCCGCGCGGTTGATCATGCGGCATGATCTCCTGGTGGAATCCGGCTTTCAATGCGCGAGTTGCGGCGAGTGGAACTCCACCGCCGTGGACGAGTCTGCGGGCCACCGACAGAGCTACATCGAAGACTGCCAGGTTTGTTGCAAGCCAAACATTCTGCGTGTGGAGTACGATGCGTCGTTGGAAGAATTCTTGATTGCGGCCGTGTTGGAGTGAGTTGTCGGTCGCTTCCATAGTGAGAAGCGTAGCGCAGGTTGATTCTGGGTTGTTAGCGTTATAGTAGTTGCGCGGTAGCGCGACAGTCGCGGCGGAAAATTCCAGAAAGGAATTACAAGCGATGGCAACGACCTACACAGGCAGTGGGCGGATGGTGGCGCACAACATGGTTACCACGCAGTTCGAGCTGGATGGATATCGTGTGACGCGCACGCTCGGCGTGGTGCGCGGCATCGTGGTGCGTTCACGTTCGATCTTCGGCACGATCGGCGCCGGATTGCAGACGCTGGTTGGCGGCAACATTACGCTGCTCACCAACCTGTGCGAGAAGACACGCGCCGAGGCCTTCGACCTGATGCTGCTCCATGCGGGCGAACTGGGCGGCAACGCCGTAGTCGCTGCGCGCTACGACGCGACGGAAATAATGCAGGGCGTCACCGAAGTGCTGGCCTACGGGACGGCTGTGGTCGTGGAGTCGGCGAAGTAGGACCCCGTCTCCGCGAAAGTCGTCCGCTTCGTGCTTCTCGGTCTCGTGTCTTGCGCTGGTGCCCCCTCTGGGTGTGCAAGTCCCGGCCAGTGTTTGGACTTTTGCGCCACGTTGCTTTGCGTGTCACGCCCCATGCGTGCCAGTTTGCGTTGCCGATCTCGAGTCGGCCTCAGCCAAATGCCCGGCCTCAGCGTCAGATCACGGAATTTTCCACAGGAAATCCGGCTCTGGGCGCGGTGTTCAAGAGAAATCTTAGCGAATGAATAGCGAAGGAATCTGGAGCGTAAACTCAACATCTTGTGGTCGTATCGTTAGTTAACCACAAGTTCTCGTGTTTTGCCGAAACACTCCCTAGCTGGGATACCAACCTTCAAGTTTGTGCTTGACAATCAATGACTTACGGGTAAGATGTGGTACAAAGTGGTACAGAGTGGTCAAGACAGTTGAGGTCGTGGGACGGGAAGCTGATAACGAGGAGCCGGTGGGAAACCGACCCAAAAGTTCGACGAACAGCCCGAACCAACCGAGTTTGACCGAGCTTCACGCCGCTTTTACCTCCCCGGTTGCTGTGGCACTGGTTGTTAACGACATTGGCCTCACACATGTTTCGCGGCAATCACCCAACTCGCGTCGACGAAAAGGGACGGTTAAAGGTCCCGGCCGAATTCAAGCGGGTGATCGACGAGAAGTACGGACAACAATTCTACATCACGAGTCTCGACGGGGATGTTGCTCAACTATATCCCTTCGAGGAATGGGAGCGAATCGAGCAGAAGCTCGCGGCGCTCTCCAACTTCAATTCCGCGAAGAAAAAGTTTTTGAGCAAGGTGAACTATTGGGGACAGGTTGTCGAGATGGACGGACAGGGGCGGTTGCTCATTCCGCAGCTGTTGCGCGAGGCGGCGCACATCAAGGGCGAAGTGGCGGTAAGCGGATATCAGACTTACCTGGAAGTGCGCAACATCGAAGCCTATCAGCAGAAGGTACAGGAAGAAAAGTTCACGCCTGAAGATGAGAAGACGCTCGACGAATTGGGCATCTAGTGGGCGAGGGTTCAACAGACACCCCCCAGGGGGTTGGGCATGGTGGTGGAAGGGAAGCCAGCCATGTTCCGGTTCTTTTACATGTTCCAGTCTTAGTAAGAGAAGCGATCGACTTTTTAAGCGTGCGGCGTGGCGGGACCTATATCGACGCCACGGTGGGCTTGGGCGGGCACAGCTACGAAATCGCAAGACGCCTCGGCGCACCGGGACATTTGATTGGGCTCGATAAAGACCTGGAGGCGCTGGAAATCGCGCAGGCGAGACTGACCGGAGAGGATTTTCCCAAGGTCACGCTCTTGCAGTGCTCGTTCGCCGAAGTGGGAGAGCGGTTCGGTCGGCAGTTTGCGGACGGGTTACTGGCCGACCTCGGTGTGAGCAGTTTGCAATTGGACGATGCGGCGCGCGGATTCAGTTTTCAGGCGGATGGACCGCTCGACATGCGGATGGACCCGCGGTCGGAGCGTACCGCCGATCAAGTGGTAAACCACCTCGACGAGCGCGAGCTAGCCGATGTGATTTACGAATTCGGAGAGGAAAGGAGGTCGCGGAGAATCGCCAGAGCCATTGTCCGGTCGCGGCCGATACGATCTACCGCACATCTTGCGGATGTCATATCAGCCGCGGCCCGGCCAA
>JBARJF010000083.1:0-3337 GCA_049800135.1 Candidatus Sulfotelmatobacter sp. | reverse complement strand
GCCAACCGATAACCCCGGCTATGGAAGCCACCTCTTAGCTGAAGTGAAAGGAAAAACTCGATAGCAGCGATAATTCGCGGCGAAGAGTTCCTTCCGACCACCGACTTTTTCAACACCCACGGGATTTATCATCAACTGACAGCTTCGGTACGCAGCCAACTCCGTGGCCTTTCATTGACTTGCCGGGTTCACCACACGTAAGATTTGCCCCTGATGATTGAGCGCACCATCTCGCACTACCGCATTGTCGAAAAACTAGGTGGTGGCGGGATGGGCGTGGTCTACAAGGCCGAGGACACCCGCTTAGATCGCTTCGTCGCTCTCAAATTCCTACCTGAAGATGTAGCCCAGGATCACCAAGCTCTGGAGAGGTTTCGGCGCGAGGCCAAATCTGCGTCTGCACTCAATCACCCCAACATCTGCACCATTTACGACATCGGCAAGGGCGGTGATCAGTCTTTCATTGCCATGGAGTTTCTGGACGGGCTGACGCTCAAGCACCGCATCGCTGGGCGTCCGTTGGAAACCGAGGTGATTCTGTCGCTGGCTATCGAGATTGCCGACGCACTGGACGCGGCCCACGAAAAGGGCATCATTCATCGCGACCTCAAGCCTGCCAATATTTTTGTTACCGAGCGTGGCCACGCTAAGGTGCTTGATTTTGGGCTGGCTAAGGTCATGGTCACGGCCAGTTCTTCAAGCAAAATTGGGTCTCTTAACACGCAGACGGGTTCGGCGGACGCGGATCATCTCACCAGTCCCGGTTCTACGCTCGGCACCATTGCCTACATGTCGCCCGAACAGGCTAAAGGCAAAGAACTGGATGCCCGCACCGATCTGTTTTCCTTCGGCGCAGTGCTGTATGAGATGGCTACGGGGGCACTGCCATTCTATGGCGAAACCTCGGCGCTAACAATCCTTGATTCTGATCCACCCCCGGCGATTCGTTTCAATCGTGATATTCCGCCCGAACTGGAACGGATTATCAACAAAGCGATGGAGAAAGACCGCGACTTGCGTTATCAGGTTGCATCTGAAATGCGGGCCGACCTGAAGCGCCTGAAACGGGAAACGGAATCGCGGCTCGGCGTATCGGCGAGTTCCGGCGGTGTGATGGCAGCGCAAGAGGTTGGGCTTCCGGCGGTCGCCGTTACACCTTCGCCAGCCTCGGGGTCGGCTCCCGCGGTCAGTGCATCATCTTCATCAGCCGCCGCGACGGCCGTCGAAGTTCCTGAAGCTCGGAAGAAGAAGGTAAGGCAAATAGTTACGCCGGCGGTTGTGGTACTCGTGGTTGCACTCATCGCCGTCGGTCTCTACTTCCGCTCCCACCAGCGGCCCCGGCTAACGGAAAAGGACACGATCATTGTGTCCGATTTCACCAATACCACGGGCGATGCGGTGTTCGATGGCGCGCTTCGGCAAGCCTTGACGGTGCAGCTCATGCAGTCGCCCTTCCTGAACATTCTCTCGGACCAGCGGCAGCGGGATATTCTGCGCGAGATGGGACGCTCTCCGGATGATCCGGTAAGTAAGTCCGCGGCGCGTGAGGTTTGCCAACGGACTAATGGGCAGGTAGTTCTGTCCGGCTCCATCACTCGCCTCGGGGACCAGTATGTAGTGGGACTCGAAGCCACCAACTGCAATACGGGCGAACTGTTGGCTGGCCAGCAAGTGCAAGCGGAGAACAAAGACACAGTCCTGAAGAGCCTGGGACAAGCCGCTTCCGGCATACGGGAGAAGCTGGGCGAGTCCCTGGCTACGATCAAGAAGTTCGACGCCCCGGTCGAAGAAGCGACTACCTCCTCGCTGGAGGCCCTCAAAGCCTACACCGTCGGGGACAACGACACTAACAGGGGTGAGCAGACGCAGTCCATTCCCTTTTTCAAGCACGCTCTCGAATTAGATCCGAACTTCGCTATGGCCTATAGCGATCTGGCCGGGGTTTACGCCAACCTGGGACAGAGCGAGCAAGCCATGGAGTACCAGAAGAAGGCGTACGATCTTCGGGACCGTGTTGGCGAACAGGAAAAGTTAATTATCGTCGCGACGTACCATTGGATTGTCACCGGCAACCTCGACAAGGAAATGGACGCGGAAGAACTGGGCCGGCAAACCTTCCCCGGTTCGGAGGATGGCTCAATAACTTAACCGTTAACAATTGCCAATTTCTGGGACAGTTCGAAAAAGCAATCGAACTGGGCAACGAGGCACTGCGCCTGGATCCCCACCAGACCGGAGTTCATTACTCTTTAGCGGCGTCCTATCTGGCCTTGAATCGGGTTGACGAAGCCAAGTCCGTATTACAGGCCGGTTTGACGCAGAATCCCGACAGCTCTGCCATACATAGTGGGCTTTACCTGTTGGCGTTCGTTGAAGGGGACCAGGCGGGAATGCAGCGCGAATTGAAATGGGGAGACGGTCAGCACGCTGTCGACAACTCTCCGCGTGTGTTTGCCGCGGTCGCCGCGCAGCAGGGAGGGCACCGCAAGCAAGCCGTGGATGCTATCGAGCAGGATGTGGAGGCAATTCAGGCTGACGGCTTAAAAGAATCTGCAGCCCAGCTACTGTCTGGGGAAGCGCTCTTCGAAGCGGAGATTGGAAATCACGTCCGGGCCAAAGAGATTGCCGCCCGCAGCCTGGCTCTTTCCCGGGGGCGCAGCAATGGTCCTACTCTCCTCATCGCCCTCAGCCTGGCGGGAGATACCTCACAGGCGCAGAAGTTGCTGGATGACCTCAAGACCCGTTATCCGGAAGACACGCTGACCCAGTCGGCCTACATCCCCATGGCGGAAGCTTTGATTCAGCCAAACTCAGGCGATTCAACTAAGAGCATTGAGATTCTGCGTCCGACGGCTCGTTTTGAATTGGCGCCCGCTGTCAGTTTTCTTCCCATCTACGTAAAGGGCCTGACTTACCTGCGTGCGCATCAGGGGCGCGAGGCAGCCGCAGAATTTCAGAAGATTCTCAACCACCGCGGAGTTTGGTTCATCGCAACGGAATACGCCTTAGCCAACGTGGGGCTAGCGCGGGCGTTGGCTGCCGAAGGAGACATCGCGGGAAGCCGCCATGCCTATCAGGATTTTTTTGCCCTCTGGAAAAACGCCGACCCCGACATCCCCATCCTGAAAGAAGCCAAAGCGGAGTACGCAAAGTTGCAGTAGCAGCGTGGCGATCTCCACCCACGCCTGACCTGCTTGCACAAAGATTGTCAACTGTTGCTATCAGGCGTGGGTGTTGAAAAAGTCACCGAGATGAGTGGATGAGATTTAGCGAAAGCATGTTAAAACCTCGACATGATCCACTGGATTTCGATCCTCGGAGGCCTGCTGATCATGAT
>JBARJF010000082.1:0-14244 GCA_049800135.1 Candidatus Sulfotelmatobacter sp. | reverse complement strand
GCAAGAAGCGAGAGAACAGTCATTGCGAGATCAATCTGGCAAATCTACAAGCTCCAGCCGCCCATAAAATCACGAACCAAGTGGACCGAATCGCATCAAAGCACGATTTTTCAGCGTCCTGCTAGTGGCGTTCAATGGGGAAATGCTGCACCTGTCTATTTCGGCGGGGCAGTCGTAGATGTTGCGCCTGAAGTTACCCAGAATCTGTCGGCGCTCAGATAGGGTCGCGTTGCCTTCCGCTGCGCACCCTGCGCGGGCAAGTTCTACGAAGGAAGATCGAAATGGGCAATCGCAGCGATTCAAAGGGATGTTCTGCTAATGACCTCACTGGGCGAAAGACTGCGTGGTTCCTTTGGTACGTGCCCATTCTCCTTGTCATCCTCGGCTCTAGTTGGAATCGCGGGAGGGTCTGGTTATGGGTACCAGCTTTCGCCGTGATGGGTGCGGGCTGCCTCGCAAATGCAGTCCGGTGCGGACGAATCCATTGCTACGTTACCGGTCCGTTGTTCCTTCTTGCGGCTGTTTTCGTGGCGTTGTCGGCATTGGGAATCGTGGCGCTGCATCCCGGTCTGCTCCTCCTCATTACTTTAGGTGCCTGCTGCCTCGCGCAATGCGCCGAGATTCCTCTGGGCAGGTATCGACGTGGGGTGACTGGCGCACCGCGAAACTGAGCAGTTTCGTTGCTCAAACGCTGGGCTGGGCGAACCGGTTGTAGAGCCAAGCAAAGATCGCACCACCGATGAGACCGTCCATGACCTGCCCCCCATTTTTAGTCCAGGGATAATGAGACTTTCTCCGGTTTTGAACCGCTCCCATTTTCTATCACAGACGAAGCTAGAGATTTTGGGCAGTGTAAGTCCCTTCTTCCGCTGTTGACGCGGTTTTCACGCACTCCAGAGGCTCGACTAAGAGACTCTGGAGCGCGTGCCCCAGCGATGTACCAGCTTTCCCCTGGTGCAGCTCCGCGAACGCTGCCGGTGTCCGATCCGCCAAGGCACTGTGCGGACGCTCGCGATCGTAATGCTCGCGGAACTTCGCCAGCTTCCGTCGTGCATCTTCCAGCGATGCGAACCACTCTACGTTCAAACACTCGTCCCGCAGCCGACCATTGAAACTCTCGATGAATCCGTTCTCCACGGGCCGGCCTGGCCGAATGAAAAACAACTGTACTTCGTGACTCATCGCCCAAGCTTCCAGCACCCGACTGCAGAACTCACTTCCGTTGTCCACCGTGATGCTTTCCGGCAAGCAACCTCGTTCCTGATTCGCCGCGTCAAGCGCTTGCGCCACTTTCATCCCAGTCATCGAACGATCGGCTTCCAGCGCTACACACTCCCGCGTGAACTGGTCTACCACCGTCACCGTCAGGATGCGAAACGATCGTCCGTCCGCCAACTTGTCGCTCACAAAGTCCATACTCCAACACTGGTTCGGTCGCGAGGCAAGTCCTGCCGACACGGGCCGTCGCCCAGCCATCTTCCGTCGCTGCTTCGTGCGCACAATCAACTCTTCCTCTCGGTAAAGCCGGTAGATGCGCTTCGCATTCACGTGCCAGCCCTCGCGTCGCAACAGCACCGTCAACCGTCGATATCCGTAGCGCACATGTATCCCGGCCAGTTCTCGCAAGCGATGTCGCAGAACTTCGTCGAACACTTTCCGGCTTTCGTACCGCAGCGTCCCGATCGCCAACTTCACGATCCGCGCCGCGTGCCGCTCGCTGATTCGATAGGCCTCCTGCGCCCAGCGCGCCAACATCCGTCGCGTACGAGGTCAGCTTACCTCTAATTCTCTATTGCTCGGAACCTAAGATTATCTCCTCGCTGGCTTTTTAGTTAGGCAGTCGGGCCCTTACCAAAGGTTTGATTCCTTCCAAGGAGAATCTCCCATGAAGCTCCGAATCGGTAGCGTGGTAGTTGCATTTTTGTGGGTCGTTGTTTCTGCTGCTGCTCAGACCGCGAGCAGTCCCGCCGTTGCTCAGGTGCCGCCGCTGATTCAGTTCTCCAACGTCGGCACCGACGAAGGCGGCAATACCCTGAGCGGCGTGCTGACTATTACCTTCTCGCTCTATAGCAGCCAGCTAGGCGGCGAACCGCTGTGGACCGAGACGCAGAACAACGTCCAGCTCGATCCCACCGGCCACTATTCCGTGCAACTGGGCATCACCAAGGCGAACGGTGTGCCGACGGCTTTGTTTACCACGGGCGAAGCGCGCTGGCTGGGAGTACGGATCGCGGAGCAAGGCGAGCAGCCGCGCGTGCTGCTGCTCAGCGTTCCCTACGCGCTGAAGGCCGGGGATGCGGCCACCATTGGGGGATTGCCGCCCTCCGCCTTCGTGCTGGCGGCGCCACAGAACGAAGTTTCTTCGACCTACATCGCCGAACCCGCCAGCGGACAGAGCGCTTCCCCAGACGCCACCGCTACCGACGTGACCACAACCGGTGGCACGGCGGATTACCTGCCGGTCTTCAACGGGACCTCGACGATTATCGATTCGGTGGTGTTTCAGTCAGGGACGGGAACGACAGCGAAGATCGGCATCGGCACCACTACGCCCACTACTACGCTGGACATCAAGGGCGGCAGCACGGTGCGTGGGGTTCTGACTCTGCCCGCCAGCGGCGCAGCCACGGCGACGGCAGGAAAGAATTCGCAACCCCTGAGCCTGGTGGCTTCAGCGTTCAGCAGTGGCACGAGCACGGCGGTGAACCAGACCTTCCACTGGCTGGGGGAACCGGCAGGCAATGACACTGCCTCACCTTCGGCCACGCTGAACCTGCTGTTTGGCGAAGGCACTGCAGTTCCGGCGGAGACGGGATTGCACATTGCCAGCAACGGGCAGATCACGTTTGCGACGGGGCAGACCTTTCCCGGCACCGGGACCGGCGACGGCACGGTGACCAGCGTGGCCAGTGGCGCTGGACTGACGGGTGGCCCGATCACCGGGATCGGAACGCTGAAAATCGCCGCAGCCGGCGTCACGAACACCATGCTGCTACACCCCTCGTTGACCGTGACCGCGGGCAGCGATCTGACCGGCGGTGGCGCGGTGGCGCTGGGCGCCGCCACGACTCTCAATCTGGATACGACCAAGGTACCGCTATTGGTCGCCAACAACACCTTCACTGGAGAGCAGGTCTTCACAGGGAATTACGGTTGGTTCCAGAACGGGTTGTACGGGGAACCTTTTATCGAAGCGTACGGCGCTGGTAACGGTACAGCCCTGTTCGGGTTGAGTGACAGTACCGCTCCCACTACGCCAACCTTGTATTTGGAAAACGATGACTCGACCAATGCTGGCGACTGGGTTTTCGATGCAGTCGGTCCCAACTACGGCGGTCAGTGCACGATCGACCTTACCGGGAACCTGTTTTGCACGGGCGTGCTTGAGGCGGTCGCCTCTGTTGCTGGCAACCGGAAGGTAGGGCTATACAGCGTGCAGTCGTCGGAGGATTGGGTGGAAGACTTCGGCTCGGGAAGGCTTTCCGGTGGCGTCGCCAAGGTTGAATTGGAGCCTCACTTTGGGCAAACAGTTACGGCCGCGAACTATCACGTCTTCCTGACTCCCGCAGGCGACTGCCAGGGACTTTACATTGCCAACCGGACGCCTACCTCCTTCGAGGTGCATGAGCTCAAGGGAGGAAAGTCCAATGTGGAGTTTGACTATCGCATTGTGGCGCACCGCAGGGGATTTGAAACGACCCGCCTTCCCGACGTCACCAGCAGATTCGCCGGCAAGGTCGCACGACCGGCAGGGCCGCGCGCGCACCAGGCAAGAGTGGTTGCGGAGAAGTAAGCGCGAGCAGATCAAAGAGAGCCGGGTCAGTGGCGCGAGCCACGAACAGTAAGGTCCAGCCAGAGCAGACTCGAAGTCTTGGCCAAAGGAGATTGAGACATGTCGGACAAGAACACGGAAAAAGGAGTTCTCTTCCTAGCAAGCTTGGGCGCGGTGATCATCGCGATAGTTTTCGCCACCTTTTCCCCGACCCAGACGGCGGCCCAGGTAAAGCAAACCGATGTATCTGAGACCGCCTTGCAATCGGCCCTCCAGCGGGCGCTGCCCGAAGCCGTGGCGGCTCCTACCGGGAGCGGAGTTGGCGGCGCCGAAGGCCACAGCATGGGCTCGGGCGCGCCGGCACGGTCAGTCAACATGAGCGACCTCCCTCGGGTCCCGAATTCGTCCGAATCTGCCGAGGAGGGACCTGACCGCCCACTCTCAGGCCTCACCGAAGCGCAATACCAAGCACTCAAGAGGCTGGTAGCGGCGCGAGAGGCGGCTGGTGAAATCGGCGCCAAGCCTTCCCGGCCTTTTCCGGCCGTCGCCAAGCCCGCTTCCGGGCTCATGGCCGGTCCGTCGTCGGTGGGAGAGTCCGCAGATTTCTATGCCCAGAGTGAAGTTTGTTGCGATCCGCCAGACATGGCGCTGGCGGTGAGCGAGAACTTTGTGCTTCAAGTGGTGAACAATTACATTGCGGTGTACAGCAAGGGCGGTACGCTGCAGTCGGGCTTCCCGATTGCGCTGGACACTTTCTTCGATTTGTCCGCGGGCACCTATACCACGGACCCCCGTGCTTTTTACGATTGGGTGAACCATCGCTTCTTTGTTTTGGAGATCACCGAAACCAACACTTCCAGCGCAAGCGGCAGCCCCAACATAGGTGCGGTAGTCTGGGCAGTCAGCCAGACCTCGGATCCGAGGGGCGGCTGGTGGGTTTACAACAATAACCTCGTCCAGGCTAGTGGCGTGTGCCCGGACTTCCCCACTCTCGGACACGACACTACATATTGGGGAACGGGCGCTACCAAGGGCGGCATCTACATCGGCCTAAACCTCTGGAGCGGCGCTAACGACTGCCACGGCGATAGTTTCAACTCCAATATCGTCTACTTCTTGCCAAAAGATGCGCTCTACAGCGGGTCGGGCTACAGCTATTGGGAATTCAATGGGCTCAATATCGGCGGGACGAAGGTCGATACCCTGCAGCCAGACAATGTGACGGATCGAGCTGACAAGCCGAGCGCAATCTTCCTGGTCAATTCCTACAACTACGACTGGGGCAACGGGATCTGCTCCGGGGGCTGTAACGGCCTAAACGTTTGGACCGTCTCTGGTCCAACCACGGGGAGCGTGATCGCCCCCAATAACCCGTTCGCGTTTCTCCAGGGTGGCAACGGTCCTCTGCTTACCGAGGTAAGTATAAGCACCACTCATAACTATTCGCTGCCGCCCTATGCCGGCGCACCGAACTGCACGGCAGCGGCAGGACCGTGTGTTGACACCGACTACACCTTTATTTCCGGACAGGTAAAGTACCATGCGGGTGAGTTGTTCGGTTCCTTCAACACTGGTGTGAGTGGCACAAGTCCGGCCGTGGCTGGTCCCATCTGGTTCGACATCCATCCGGTGATGAACAACAATAACAGCCAGCTTACAGCGGTGGACGAGCGGCAGGAAGACTGTTTTGTCTGTGGGGGTTGGGCCAATAATGGCTCGGCCTACTACGCAACGCTGCAGCCCGACCAGGAGAACAATGTGGTGATGGTGTTTGACTACTCCACTGATGATAACTATCCGGGCATGGTCTACACTTCGCGGCGCGTGACCTATGGCAACAACCTGATGGATGGCGACGGATTTTACCTGGCGGGTGGAGGAGGATCTGGGGTTACAGGACGCTGGGGAGATTACACAGCCACGGCTCCCGATTTGACCATCGCCAATCAGCAATTCCTGTGGTTCGCGGGCCAGTACGCCCCTTCATCCGGAAGTTGGGGAACGGCGATCGGCGCCGTCGAATATGCAACCGCTGCGAATCAATGATCCCACGAGGATAAATTCAGCAAGATAGCTTCGGAGCGTGCTTAATGAAACACGAACGGTGAAAAATTCCAGGGCCACGACAATTTCACTGGCCGTGGCATTCGCCTCGGACAGCGATGAGCGAGACCTGCTCCAGATCCGGGTAGTGTCCATCTTTGTCGGGGTTGCGCTCTGTGGGCGCGATCTGCTGAATGGTCGTTCGCGCCGGCGATGTATCGCGAAAATATTTCGCATAGACTTCGTCGAATGCCGGCGTATCTGTCAAATCATCGAGGTAGACGTTCGTGGATACAACCTGGCAGAAATCCATATCCGCTTCCTCGAGATTATGCGCATCGTCTGCCGAAGCTGCAGCGCCGTCGTAGAAAAATAGACGCCGCCGTTCGGTCGGGAATAAAGCCGCGGACCGCAACGCCTGTGAACTCGATTTGAGCGCCGCCCGGGAAGCCAACCGAAATGAGTCATCGAACCGAAAATTAAGGACTCCAGACCCCACAAAGGGATGGGATTCCTCGTGGCGCATATACCCGGCGGTTCGTTGACTAGAGGATGCGGCCTTCGTAAGATGAAGCCATCCGAAAACGGGCGACCAGTAATGATCGGCCAGACCATCTCACACTATCGCATCCTCGAAAAACTCGGCGGCGGCGGGATGGGTGTGGTGTATAAGGCCGAGGACATTACACTGCACCGGTTTGTCGCGCTTAAGTTTCTTCCGGACGACGTGGTCAAAGATCCGCAGGTCCTGGCCCGCTTTCAGCGCGAGGCGCAGGCGGCTTCCGCTTTGAACCATCCCAACATCTGCACTATTTATGAAATCGGCCAGCAGGACCATCGGCCCTTCATCGTCATGGAATTCCTTGATGGCCTGACGTTGAAGTATCGCATTGGAGCGAAAGCGCTGGAGACCGAAACGGTCCTGTCGCTCGCAATCGAGATTGCCGACGCCCTCGATGCCGCGCACGCTGCCGGAATCGTACATCGCGATATCAAACCGGCGAATATCTTCGTCACCAAGCGCGGCCATGCCAAGATTCTCGACTTCGGATTGGCCAAAGTTAACCCCGCGTCACTTGAGAGCGGATCGGAAAATACCGCAACCTTAGCGGTGGAGGAAGACCACCTTACCAGTCCAGGGATGGCGCTGGGTACAGTCGCATATATGTCTCCGGAGCAGGTGCGCGGAAAAGATCTGGATGCCCGCAGCGACCTCTTCTCATTCGGTTCGGTGCTCTACGAAATGTGCACGGGCGCACTTCCGTTTCGCGGGGATACGACCGGCGTTATCTTCGAAGCCATCCTCAGCCGAGCGGTCCTGCCGCCGGTTCGGCTCAATCCAGAAGTGCCGGCGGAACTGGAACGCATCGTCGGTAAGGCGCTCGAGAAAGATCGCGACCTCCGGTACCAGCACGCCGCCGACATATACAGCGATCTGAAGCGCTTGAGGCGAGACACGGGCTCCGGCACCAGCGCCCGCGCCGCCAGCCCGGTATCGTGGTCGGAACGGATTGAACAGCAGATTTCCGGGCACCACGCGATGCAGTCCCCGCCCTCCGGAACCCCTGCGGCTGCATCGCAGCCCGGCACGCCTTCGGTTCAACAATCGAGCACTCAACATTCAGGGTTCCAACGTTCAAGTGGCTCTGTCATAGCGGAGACCGCCTCGCGCAACAAGGGCAAAGTGGCAGGCCTGATCGCTGCGGTTTTTCTGGTTCTGGCATTCGCCGGCTATGGAATCTTTCATCTCTTCGGCGATCATGGGTCGTCTGCCCCGGGAAAGGTCACCCAGATTAGCCACTGGCACAAACCGATCTCGAACGCCGTGCTTTCTCCCGATGGACACACGGTGGCCTTCACCTCATATTTCCAGGGTTACGAGCAGATTTTTGTCATCCTCACTTCCGGAGGCGATCCTTTACAACTCACCAACGACGAGGGTAGCAAATACCTCGATAGTTTTTCCGCCGATGGAACGCAAATCTACTATCAGCGAGAACTTGGCGGCAGAGACGAAATCTGGGCGATGCCCACACTGGGTGGAACTTCCACTCGCCTCGTGCAAGGTTACGACCTCCAGCCTTCTGCCGACGGCAAGAGCTTGTTCTACTTCGATCCGGAAACGAAAGATCTGATTCAATCGCCAACCGATGGCGTGGGCGGCAAGACCATTCTGGGGGCCAAGGAACTTGGCGTTGACCTGCTCCGACAACTCGTGTTTCCCAACGGTGTCGACCTTCTGCTCATTGGCATCAAGGACAAAGATCCCCACGGCACCGCTCGCTTGTACCGCTGGAATATTGCAAGTCGTAAAGCCACAAATATCGGCGAGCTTTCCGGATCCCCGAGATCGATAAATTGGGGAGATCCCGGAAAGACGCTGCTTTTCCATCGCGAAGTTAATGGAATAATCAATCTGTGGGAATACGGCCTTGATAATAAAACTTACACTCAGCTGACTTCCGGCCCGGGCCCCGATTACTTTGCGATGAAGGATCCGGCTGGAAAGGGGATTTTCTTCGTCAACGGCAGAGATTCGGGATACCTCTCGGTTTACGACCTCCACACACGAACCTCGACTGATATTGTGGCGGACCTGGCGACGCAACCAACGCTGTCGTCGGACGGCAAGCGCGTCATGTACGTAACTCAGCCTGACGTCTCCCGCTCTGAACTCTGGGTATCCGACGTAGATGGGGGCAAGAAGACTCGGATCACTTCCTCCAAAGACGCCCTCTCCACGGGAGACTGGTCCCCGGATAGCAATCAACTGACCTTCACCAATACAGCGCGAGATGCCGACGAGAATTTCGCGGTTAACGCCGATGGGAGCCACCTGCGCCAGCTTCCACATTCCCTCGGTAACTCTGAATCCATAACCTGGACTCGGACTGGAAAGGATCTGTTTGTAACTGGCAATCAACATTGGCAGAATCCATTCCCCCTGCAGACCTGGAGACTCAGCCCCGACGGCTCCTCGGCAGAGCTTTTCTCCGAAGGTTGCGGGTTTGCCATGGACTCGTCTCCGGATGGTAAGTACCTGCTCATGTCCATGATGTACGGAGACAAGCTGGGCATCTTCGAACTCTCCGTCGCTGACAAGAAGTGCACCCCGCTTGTACCCAACGTCGTGACTTTCCTGCCTCGCATCAGCAGCAATGGAAAATCCATCCTCTACACTGTTTCGACGCGCGGCGAAGTGACGCTGTACCGTGTGCCTTGGCTCGACGGCAAAGTTACGGGTACTCCACAGACCATATTGAAGCTTCCTTTCGCCTTCGCCCAGCGCTACGGCGGCAACTCTTACGACATTGCCCGCGACCTTTCCAAAATCGTCTATGCCCGTCCCGGCGGACAGTTCGATCTCTATCTTCTATCGCAAAAGTAGCGCGAGGACCTCCATGAACCGCACCTTGCACAGCCACTGTAGCGGAACTTCTAAATGCGCTTGAAGCCCGCATAAACACTAGCTATAATCACTAACTGTCCGCATCACCATGACTTGCAGGAAAGATCGACTTTAGAATCCCACTCTCTCCGCCAGTTCTTTCCGAAGTGGCTGTTGCCACCGGTGACTTTTGTTTCGTAGCAGCCGATGTCGATGTTTCCGGATTTGACTCGCGGTGAGCCTTCAAGGTCCAGCTTTCCCACCGGCACTCCGTCAGTCGTTCCCGCAGCGATCGCGGGGGAATCTGATCGCAGATGAAAGTCCTCGTTGGCCGCATCAACAAAATGCGGATCCAGAAAACGCGAATGCCGGTCATTCCCGGTTGACCGAACATAGTCCTCGAATCCCGTCACAGTGCCAGAAGGCTCTCCCCATGTGCTCGCTTTCGCTCCGGAACCACAGTAATAAAGATTGTGGTCGATGGCGACCGGCGGCGGCTGGGTTTTGTCGACCTGCGATTTGTTCACCGCGATAAGACAGCGAGGCCCCGCGTAGACGATGTTGTTGGCAAAAATATTGTCTGCCATGTTCCACTGCATCTGGAACTCACCCGACCCGGTTCCCGACGTGTCGTCGTCGTAGAGCGTGTTGTTGACCACAGCGCAGTGCTCGGTGTGCCCCCGCTCGGGCGCATAACCTCCGATGGAAACACCCGCGGTATGGCCGTGATAGATAAGGTTATTTCGTGCAATGATGTAACTAGTGGCCCTGTCCTTGTGCTCGCTGGCCAGTTCGATTCCAAAGTCCACGTCATGAATGACGTTCTGCTCGATCAGGACTCTGGTGCCGCCGTCCACGTAAATACCATCGGAATTTTGCTCATCGCCGTAGGCGGGATTGCCGCGCGATGTAATGTTGTAAACCAAATTGCCGCTTACCACTCCATCGCGCGCCTGGTCTACGGCGGGATCGGGTGCCGTGCGCTCGAAACCGATGACGTCGATTCCGATGTTGTTGTTATCGTGGACAACATTGTGCGTGATGCGGAAGTTCGCAACGTTCCCGTTTACCACCAGCGACTCGCTTGAACCGGTTTTAAGATGATGCACTTCATTGCCGTCAATCACCAGTTCACTGATCGGCGTTCTGGCGTCGGTACCGTATACCGCAATGCCAAAGCCGTTGCCCCCTCGTCCCGGAGCATCACGGCCATTAAATGTCTGCTCAATATTATGGACATTGTTCTTCAGCAGCTCTATGTGGGAGCCGGCCCCCATAATGCTGATGCCCAATGGAGTGAGCCGGTGTTGGGCGGTGCGGAAGTTGCGAATTTCAAAACCTTCGATCCTTACGTAGCTCTGGCTATGAATAGTTAGTACGCCCTGTCTGCCGGAAGGCGTGAAATGCTCGGCGTCGAGAATTGCGGTCTCACCAGGATAGCTTCGAAAAGTAATGAATCCATCAGTTGCGTTGCCGGATGCCTTGATGGTCACAAGTTCCTCGTAGACTCCACCGTGCACATTGACGGTACTGCCTGCACGTGCAGTGTCCGCGGCATGTTGAATGGTGCGCCATGGCGCAGTTTGCGTACCGGGATTCGAATCATCCCCGGTCGTCGACACGTAGAAGGAGGAGTTGGTCTGGCCAAAGGCTCCACAGACGCATGCAAACAGCGAGAAGAGAATTGCCAGTTTCAGATTCACTTTATGGTTCCTCATTGCGGCAGTGCTCTGCAAAAGCTCAATCGCTCTTGTTATCCAGAACGGGATGTTCTTAATCCCGGCGCCACCCGTTTTGATGCTTAACGAAATAGAACGTAAAGCCTCGTAATACAAGCAAGCACTTGCAAAGTCAATCAATTTTGCAGTGTCAGGATGGGGACAAACCCGCTAGCCGTATCGTTTTATTGTGTTTTGTTGCCGTCCATCGAAATGTTTGCCAATCGTTAGCATGGTGCGTTTGTCAAAAATCATCAAAATACCTGGCGCGTCGCACTGGACAAGCGAAATGAGATCAAGAAGATGATCACCGGAGCTGCCAAGACCAGGATCGCGTTGGCAGACCACACTAAGTTTGGCACGCAGAGCTTTGCCTACGTCGGCCCAGTGGCGGACATCGACGTCTTGGTAACCGACTCCGGCACCGATCCAAAATACCTCCAGGGTCTGCGGGAAGCGGGGGTCGAAGTGGTGGTTGCGGGGTTGCACGAAACGCGCAGGAGCAAACACAAATGAACACATTAGAACAATATGGGTGGAGAATCGCTCACCTAGATCCCAAGACCAATACGTGATCGAAAGCCACGACCAGGACCTCGGTGTTGCGAGCCTTCGAGCACTCGATTCAAACGAATCCGCTTACCGCAATCGTCTCACAGTTTCTCACCGTCGCCCGGATTGGACTACGGTGTGGTCCGCGATGGGGCCAGGCGGAAACAGTGCTCTGTACAGATCCATGCTCGCGCACCCGGAGGAAGCATTACAGCTGCTATCCCACTAACACTTGATCAAGCAGCTGGCTGACCGCCCGGTGCGCCTCTCCAATCGCGGTGCGATGGTCGGGAGTTCCTGACAGATCAGTATTTGCAAATGCAATTCGTCCGAATGGTGCGGCCCGCAGGATCGCGCGGGGAGCAGGATTGCCGTCCTTGCCGAAAAAGAATCCTGGCTGCGGACTCACGTATGCGTGTCCCCAGCGGTTGAGAACAATACCAGCAATGTCCCGAGCCGCATCAAAACCCGAAGCAGAGAACATTTCCGTGAGTTGCGCTCGAATCTGACGTTCGTAATCGCGAAACGCCGTCGTGAGGAGTTGAACGCGCCCGCGATTGGCCTGCTCCCGAAGCGGCAAACCATAGTGAGGATAAAGAACCTTGAGTGTCAGCACAACGGGAGAATCTGGCCCGATGGTTTTCTTGTCGGTTGAAAATCTCGGCACCTTCCGAACCGCCGTGAAGCTGCCCAGTCCTTCAAACCACTGGCATCCCGAAAAGCCCAATTTGTATAAGAACCGCCAGTTTCGCAGGGCGACATTCGCCATCATGCAAGGCGAACGGTAGAACTGGTCGTACGCCTGTCGATGCGCTGACGGCAGGTCGCGCACGATCAACTTTGAGGTCCAACACCCGCCAGCCATCACAACTGAACGTGCTTTGAGCCGATAAACCTTGCCGCCCCGCGTATACGCGACAGTAACTAAGTTCGAGGCGGAAGGATCGCCTTCGTGCTTCACCCATACGGTCGTGCTGTCCAAACGAATTCTGCTGGGCTGTCCCGGTCGATCGAGTACCTGAAAGTCGATCTTGTTGCGACAAACCGCTTCGAGCGTGTCAGGACCGGGAATTGAATCCGGGATGAGCGTCTTCACAATGTGACGCGCGATTCCGTCGTTTCCGCCGGGGAACGACAGCGAAGGCTCATTCATCGAACGATCGACGTCGAAGGCATAAATGCAATAAGCGGAAAGCCCGTCTGGTCCTGCGCCGAAGCCTCCACCTTCGTCGGCCATAAACGTCTGAATCGTTGCTTTGCTCAGGCCGTAGTTCTCCATCAAATAATGTTCCATGGTCACGCTGTCGATCTGGCGTGATCTTTCGTCGCCGGGGTAGTCGAACGGCAAGCCCGGCTTTTGCTGTTCGTGGTACCGGAGCAACTCAGCACGGGTTAGATCGGGAATCGGCGCGCCCTGCAGTTTCTTCTTCCACGGATCAATCAACCACATGCCCGACGGTTTTCCGAACTTGGCTCCAAAGTAAAGGGCATCCGGAGGCCTCGCATCTTCGAAGCTGTTTCCCAGTGGAATTTCCGGGGAGGAACTGCTCCACTCTTGATACTTGAATTCACGGTAATCGAGCCCGATCAGCTCAAAGAACCTCGCCATGAAACTGTGTGGTAAAGGAACCTGGAAATGGTCAGCTCCCTGCGGACCCATGATCCGCTGGCCATCGACGATGAACTCATTTCGTTTGGCTTCGCCGCCGAAAACTGGATGATTGTCGAGAACGAGACAGCTGAGCTTAGGGCCAGCATACTTTTTGAAAAACAGAGCCGCCGAAAGGCCGCTGACCCCTCCGCCGACGACGACGCAGTCGAACACCTCGCCGGTGTCGATGATGTCTGGCGGCAATGAGTTGAAGGCACCATTGCGGATCTGGTGCCCGGCGTTCATCACTTCGAAAGTGTTTCCGTTCGAATTGGCGTAGTCCCCAACGCCGCCGTACCCGGTCCAGTGGTCTTCCGCCAAAAGCTGCTGTGGAGTTAAAGGGGCAAGCAGCAGGCCACCGGCGGCCAACAGGGTAGAGTTCAAGAAATCACGCCGGCAGATCGACTGATTTAGCCCAAGCATTTCATCGTGTTTGCCACCGTCTTTCTTCAAAGAAGCCTATACTCCCTTTCGCCAATCGGAGTCGGTGCCTTTCTTCAGAAGAATCGTGAGTGGGCCGTCAGGGTTCGTCGGCTGCCGACAGCCCATCGGACCGGGCGCCGCATACCCTTGACCTCTAATTCAGCACGCAGAACGGTCTGCTCTCCATCCATGCCTTCGGGAAGAATGATCGAGACTTGACGGATCCGGCCCGCGCGCGGTTCGCCCGCATCGAGATTGCCTCCAACCTTGACTTTACCATCGACACTCTCGGTCGTAAATTCCGAGCACTCCGGGCACGCGCGCGACGCCGTCGTTGGCGATGCCAAGAATCAACTCCATCGTGCCCACACCCAAAATCGAAGCCCTGCCAGAGATGGTCTCGCACATCCGCCCAAATTCGACGGGTCGCGAGAGTGGTGGCTGCCGTCAGCCCTAAACCTGCCTTGACGAAGTCCCGCCTGCGCATACGCCCCTCTGTTCTTGACATGGGGACAAGTTGTAAAAGTTGTTGATGCCAGCTATCTCGCCACGCTCGCCGTCTCAGGACGCGTGACGGCCGTTCGGGCGCAATGTAAGTGAGCCGTCGTCGTTCAATTTCTGGTGACAAGCCCATCGCACCGGATAGCGCATACCTTTCACTTCAATTTCTGCCTTAAGCCTTAGGCCCTGCCATTTG
>JBARJF010000081.1:0-4505 GCA_049800135.1 Candidatus Sulfotelmatobacter sp. | reverse complement strand
GCAAGAAGCGAGAGAACAGTCATTGCGAGATCAATCTGGCAAATCTACAAGCTCCAGCCGCCCATAAAATCACGAACCAAGTGGACCGAATCGCATCAAAGCACGATTTTTCAGCGTCCTGTTAGGGAAAAGCGAGGCAATCGGTGTCTTTCACAACTAAGGTTAAGAAGGTAAATATCCCTTCTCGTCAAGTATGGCAATGATCCGGTAGTAGTGCAATTTGAAATCCAGCCTGCTTTGCAGCGGCTCTGGATAGGCGTAAGCTTTCCACATGGAAACATCAATTCCCAAATCGAAAGGTCCGCCTCACTTAATTGACGATGGTACGTTAAAGCGCTGCTCGGTGTGCCAGTATCCCTTTCTTTCCGATGTACAGCCTACAGTCAATGAAGCATTCGCGAAACACCTCCGTATAGCGCACAAGAGCCTTTCGGCTCCAGTGATCCCAAGCCGCAGAGCAAGTTAGAGGGATAATGAGCTCATAGGCTTCAACGCACTTTTCAGACACTACCGACATTTCTCCCATCGTCGGCGCCTTCTCCCCGGCGTCCTCTCTCCGTGGAACCCACGTGCATTGGTTACGGGTCCCGCCGACGATCAACGTGCCTCTCTCGGCGTCTGAGCGGCAGAGCGGGTGGGTTCTAGGCAAGCTCTGAACAAGACCGGATAGCTCACGACCAGCACCCGTCGTCGAATCGGCTTCCAAAAGCAAGAGTCCGCGTGCACGTTTAAGTCTGCTTCAATGGCAGGCAACTATAGGAGAGGATGTGACCGCAACCGTTGCTCGACAAAAGTGAGATCGGGGTTCCTCTGCTTGCCTATCCACGTGCTCAACTCCTGCCAAGTAACGATATGGAGTCGGTTCAGGTCAAAAGTGCAGCTCTCGCAAAAGGCGCGGAACTCGTCCAAGTAGGTGCGGTTCGTTCCGTCTGCCAAAGTTTCCACTGTGGCGCCATTAACGATTGCTAAAACGTGAAGCTCGAGGGCAAAGCCATCTCGGGACCATCTATCAGCCAAGCACTGACCCAGAATCAAATTCTTGTACAGCTGGGCAAACCGGGACAGTGTCAGCTTCCAGTTGTCCGGGGCTACGAGCAAGCGTCTTGCGGGTACTTCATACGTCGTCGCGATTGGACTCGTTACGGTTTGAGTTCAGCCTTTTGTACACCACGCGCTCCTCACTAGACTTAGCATTCAAACAATCTAGGAGCTATGCTCAGATGAGCAGTTGCGCCGAAACGATGTAAAAAGACCTATTGGGAGGCCGCTTGTGCCCCCAGTTGTTTGGAAATAAACCGAACCGTCGCCTCATCGGCATGCAACCAGTCCATCCAGCGGAGGAAGCCGTGGATTTCATTTGGAATCACCAGTTCCTCGAACGGTGTTTGCTGCTGCTTGAGACGGTGCGCCAACTCTACGGTTTGGTCGAAGGGCACATTCCGGTCGTCGTCCCCTTGGATCAGCAATACCGGCGATTTCCACGTCGCGATATCCGCGTCCGGTGAAGCGGCAAAGGCTGTTGCGATCGCCTTTTTCCACGTAGCATCGGAATCGTACCAATGTTCAGGAAGAGATCCTTCCTTGCCAAGAACTGGAACCCAGTTCGAGGTGCCGTGAAAGTCGACGCCTGCCTTGAACACATCCGAGTTTCGAGCGAGGGCGAGTCCGGTAAGATACCCACCGTAAGAACCGCCCCAAATGCCGATGTGGTTCGCATCGACGCCCTCAAGGTGTTGTAAGTAGCGTGCCCCTGCGAGCACGTCTTGGTACTCCGACGCGCCCGCAGGCCCGGCGTGCTTAGGATGCTGGAACGCTCGACCATATCCGATACCCAGACGATAATTCACCGAGAGCACGGTGAAGCCATGCGCCGCCAGGTACTGGTTCACCGCATAGGCGTTGCTGTAATAGTCCATGTAGTGCCAACCCAGCAGCATTTGGCGCGGCGGTCCGCCATGCACAAAGATCACCCCAGGCTGCCCCGCACTTGCACCAGGTTTGCGAAACAGTTGGCCCTGAATCGTGAAACCGTCAGGGGATTTGAAGCTGACGAGCTTCGCAATGACGAGCGTACTGCTGGGGTAGTCAGTGGTGTTGCCTGTGTCGAGCACATGACCCTCGCCTGCTCGCGCCAGAACAGACACCATTGCGGGGCACTGTGCGCCTGCCACAATGTATGCGACCTTGCCGTCAGCAAGCGCTATGGGCGACCACTCGAGGCTGTCTCCGCTAGTGAGGGTCTCCGGAGCACGCCCATCCAACCGGACACGAAAGAGGTGGCGGCGGTCCGCATCGTCAACGGTTCCTCCCGTGTTCGCGCTGTAGACCAGGGCGCTACGGTCCGGGGTCATCGCAACGTTCTCGACCATAAAAGGACCAGGCGTCAGCAACTGCGCGCCGCCGCCTGCTACGCCGACGGCATAAAGGTGCGGCCAGTTGTCGGTTTCAGCCATGAAGACCAGCTTGTTGTCGGCCATCCAGAACAGCGGTTCATTCTCACCCAAGTCCGGCAGCGAGCCGGCGAGCGTTTCCGGGGAACTCCAAACCTGGCGGCCTTCGCCCGTATTCGCGTCGGCCGTCCAGAACGCAAACGGGTGCGGCCGCTGCACAAGAAAGTTGTCAGGGACGTCTCCGTGGCTGGGCTGCCGCATAAACGCGATCGAACGCCCGTCGGGCGACCAGACCGGATCTTCGTCAGAGTTGGTTGATGGAGCAAGGTAAAGCAGGGGCTGTGCTGGTGACGTATAGACACCGATAAAGCTGTGATCGTCCCTGCCGGAAACAAAGGCAAGTCGTGTGCCGTCATGAGACCAGACCGGCAAGTCATCTTTTCCGCGATCGAAGAAGAGCCGTTTCCCGTGGCTTGCATCGTTCATTCCCTTCGGAAGCGCGACAGTCCATATCTGACCATCCTTCACATAGGCCAGCTGTCCGTTTGAGGAAAGGGCTGGACTATCGCCCTCAGCGACCAGCACCGGCGCACGTTCAGAGCCGGTCGCAATCGACCACATCGTGATTTTTGGCTCAGACGGGTTGTTGTCCGGATCCGGAGCGAGATTGCCCTTAGCGGGCCAGTTCTCGTCGTGATCGCCGCCGCGGACGTATACCAACTGCGATCCATCGGGAGAAAACAGGAGCTGCGTCAGCTCCTGTCCATCATCCGTGGTGTAGTGCGTGAGCGGACGCGGTGCGCTGTCGGTCGCCAGCGCATACCAGATGTTGCGAACACCCCGTACGTCCTCCACCCACGCGAACCGATCTCCCTTCTCAGACGCGACAAGCCCGCTGATATAGGAGTAGCCGAGCAACTGCTCCATGGTAGGCGCGGACGCAGCGAGGACTGGTGAATAGAAAGCGCCAAATTCAACCGTCGCGAAGAGCACGACAACTGAAAGCACAAGACATCGAGAAAGAGGAAAGCGTCTCATCCGAATACTCTAACTCAGAGATGGGGTGAAGAAGCTGGGCATCCGGCTCGGGAACTGGTTAACGGCAGAGTGAGGTAATGCGCTTTGGCAAGCACCAGATCGTCAGCGACTGAAAGGAAAACGTGACGGGGCCTTGCTCGCAGTGCTACTCGCATGCGGGTTGAGGCGGCATGAAGCAGTGGCCTTGACATAGGATCATTTCCAGCAGCGCGAAGAACACTGAGCCATTGTTGATCTGGTTGGCAAGGGAACGGGATCACCGAGGCCCATGATGTTCGTGCACACATCCGCCGCGAACAGCATTCGGCCAGGACGCCACAGCAGCGCGACCTGTCCGGCGCAATGCCCGGGGACATGAATTACTTCGAAGCCACCTGCGATCGGCAGTATTTCCCCTGGGGTCAAAGGCTGGTCGATGGTGACCGGGTCTAGTTGCTCGTCCGGATGGAAGAATAGGTTGCACAAAACTCGCCCCAACAAACCAGGCGCCGGCGTCATCGGCCGAAAAGGGCCTCCACTCTCGGCGATAGGGATATCGAGCGGGTGCATGTAGGTCCTCGCACCGGTTTCTCGCACGATAGCGGCGGCACTGCCGATGTGATCAGGGTGGCCGTGAGTAAAAATCAGGTGCTTGAGCTGGTCCGGCGAACGGCCAAGCCCCCGGATCGCCCCAAAGACGGCTGCCTCCTTACGCGGGAAGCCAGCGTCGATCAGCGTCAACCCGTCGTCGCCCTCGATCAGGAAGGCGTTTGCGAACCCCATCGGGACGATGTGCACACCTTTGATCACCTGCTTCACAGCCAGTAAGCTCTCCGTTCGGTAGTTGATGCCCTAGCGGCCGCTAGGGTTGGAAGACAACCCCGATTCATCGAAGCCCGAGTGATTCTCGAAGAGTGATACTTCGGCAATGCAGTCACCAAGATTCCAAAGAACTCGGCGTTCTGGGCGGATGACGTTAGTGCTTTATCGGACGCGCGCACTGGGCAGAATGCGTGGGAATGAGTGTTGTCGCGCGCGTTCGATAAAGCCGTCAGAAGGAAGCCGCTCGCGTTTGCGGCGGACGCGGTGGAGCTATGG
>JBARJF010000080.1:0-25478 GCA_049800135.1 Candidatus Sulfotelmatobacter sp. | reverse complement strand
GCAAGAAGCGAGAGAACAGTCATTGCGAGATCAATCTGGCAAATCTACAAGCTCCAGCCGCCCATAAAATCACGAACCAAGTGGACCGAATCGCATCAAAGCACGATTTTTCAGCGTCCTGTTAGGGGAACGCATTCTTCAGGAGTATCCGGCGCTCCACGCATTCGACGATGCAGCTTCACCTCGGATTGAAGGGCTGCTACGAACGCCGTTCCCTGCACAGACCATCGCCATCATGGGAGTCGCCAAACGCTGGCAGCAGGCGCGGACATCCATGCTGGTCGCGGAATGCGGAACCGGCAAGACGCTGATCTCGCTGGGAGCAATTCATGTCCACAGTCGGGGACATCCGTTTACCGCATTGGCGATGGTTCCGCCGCACCTGGTCGAAAAGTGGGCGCGCGAAGCGTTTCTGACATTGCCGGGGCTGCGCGTGTTCCTGATTGATGATTTGCGCAATGGCGGTGACGAGAACAACGCCCACGGAGTGAACGAGGTGCGGTTGAGGCAAGGCCGCATCCTGCGGGAAGGTTTGCATACAACGTTGAGCGACTTGCGGCTGCGCAAGGATTCGCCCAGTTCCCGGAAACGCTGGCTTTCGCTCTGCGGGAGACCTTCGCTGTTTATCGTCGGACGGGAGCGAGCCAAGCTCGGTTACTTCTGGCGCCACGCTTACCGCGTTCCTCATTCTGGCCCATACGTTGGCTGCGTGGTGAATTCGGACACGGGTAAGCCGGTGATCGTGGACGAAAGCCGATTAACGGCAGGTGAGTTTGAGAAGGTCAAGATTGCCGAAACCATCGAGACCAGGGGAGAGAAGTCTTGCCGCCCGCTGCACAGCCCACTGTGGCAGGCGGATGCGGACAAGATCCGCCGCATGGCCCCGATCGAGTTCATTGGGCGCTACATGCCGGGATGGTTTGACTATGCGATATGCGACGAAATCCACCAGCTTGCGGGCGACACCGCTCAGGGCAACGCCCTCGGCACGCTGGCTTCCTGCACTGACCGGATCGTCGGGCTGACCGGCACTTTGCTGGGTGGCTATGCGGACGACCTCTTCAACACGCTCTTCCGTCTGGAAGCGAGACGGATGAAGGAGCATGGCTACGAGTGGGGTACGACAGGACGGAGCTCCTTCATTCAGGACTATGGCGTCCTCGAAACCATCACCAAGGTCGAGCCCGCAAACAATGCGTGCTCCAAGGCGAAAGCGACCAGCACGGTGCGCCGCAAGCCGGGAGCCTCACCGCTGCTGTTTGGCGAATTCCTCATGCAGTTCTGCGCCTTTGTCTTTCTGGAAGACATCTCTGTGGAACTCCCGCCCTACGAGGAAACGTACCTTAGCGTTCCGATGGATCCCCCGATGCGGGAGGCGTACCGCGAGTTGGAAGATGAGATTCGGAAAGCATTGAAAGCTCACCGGGGTAACCGTTCCGTCTTGAGCATCATGCTCAATACCTTGTTGGTTTATCCGGATCACCCGTATGGGCTCGGAACCCTCTACGGCAAAGAATTCGATCCGGAACTCAAACGCACAGTGCGGTTCGTCATTGCCGAACCCCGTGACCTTGCCGAAGAGGGAGTTTACTCGAAAGAACGCAAGCTGGTCGAAGAGATCAAGAAAGAGTTGGCGGAAGACCGCCGCTGCCAGGTCTTTGCCGTATACACCACCAAGCATGATGTGACCGCACGCCTTCGACGAATCCTCGACAACGAAGGGATCCGCACGGCGGTCTTACGCGCGAGCGTGGACACGTCGAAACGGGAAGCGTGGTATGCCAGGCAAGTCAAGGACGGCATACAGGTCGTGATCTGCCATCCGAAACTGGTGGAAACCGGTCTGGACCTGTTGGATTTCCCGACGATCTTCTTCTACGAGTCGGGATACTCGCTGCATACTTTGCGGCAAGCCAGCCGCCGGTCGTGGAGGATCGGGCAGCGGCGACCGGTTCGCGTGAAGTTTTTCTGCTACGAAGGGACGATGCAGACATCCTGTTTGCGCCTCATGGGGAAGAAACTCCTCGTGGCGCTGACCATGGAAGGTAAGTTTGCCGGCGAGGGTTTGCAGTCGATCGATGAAGACGATGACATGCTGTCGGCAATGGCGCGGGAACTGGTCGAAAGGAATGGCATCGGTGAAACGGCGGATGCTGTCTGGAAGGCGCTGAACCTGGAACATCAAAAGTTGTTTCCGGCAACCTCGGTCGGCACCGATGATGCCCCCTTCTCCGAAGAGAGCATTTTTGCCGATGCCCGGGATGATCCAGCCGACTCAGTCGAAGGAGTCTTCGACACAGCCCCCATTCTGGTCTTTGGGCGGCGACCGGAATCGTCCTCCGCTAGAAGGCGCCGCGCGAAGCCAGCAGTCCCGGAACAGGCGTCTTTATTCGGATTCCAGTGATGGCACCATGGCTTCCGCGACTCCCTTCCAAGAAGGAAATTTGAATTGATCTGAGGAAAAGTCCGAGGTTTGTACGTTTCGGACTTACGAAGCCTCCAAGAGGAGACACTCCCGTGATTGCAGTGTTTCCGCTTGGGCGAATTGTAGCGACTCCTGGTGCGCTTCGAGCACTCGAACGCGCGAACCAGTCCGCGGCGTTTCTCCTGGCAGGCATGCGGGCGGAGATTGGGGCGAACTCGATCGAGAGGATGTGCGAGAGAACGAGTACAGCGTGGCCCACAGTTTTCGACTGTTGAGCAGCTACACCACAGCAGCCGGCGAACACCTTTGGATTATTACGGAAGCCGACCGATCCGTAACCACCCCGCTTTTGCCGGACGAGTATTGATGGGAGCAAAGCGGCTTCCCGCTATCCTCACCAAAATTGATCGACTGCCGGAATTCCCCGAGTTCGAAGCTCGTATTTCAAATCAGCAAAGGAGAACAAAGTATGTCAGAGACAAGTACGCTCATTGGTTACAGCGGACGGACTATTGGCCGCGAAGAACTAGCCCTGGTGCCCACACCACCAGCAACCGAGACCCACCGCCCTGTGCCGCATCACGAAATTGTGCAGGCCCTGATCGAGACTCTGGGATTTCGCCACATTGGCGTGGTCCACGACGAGTATGCGGTCTCGCCGGACGGCATGAAGGCGTTCGGCGTTCTGGATCTCGCAACCGAGATGGAGGGATGCCGCTTCTCAATTGGCTTGCGGAATTCTCACGACAAGAGCATGCGTCTGGCGATGACCTGTGGCTATCGTGTGTTTGTCTGCTCAAACATGGCGTTTGCCGGCGACTTCACGCCAGTGCTGGCGAAACACTCGAAGTCGTTTTCGCTGATCGATTGCGTCTCGGTGGGTGTTGATCGAATGCAGAGAAACTTCGAGCCGATGCGAAAGCAGGTGGAAACTTGGCAGAGGAGCGAATTGACGGACATTACGGCGAAGGTGGTCATCTACGAGGCATTTGTCGAGGGCAGGCTGGAAGCTCCAAAGCATCTTGCCCGAACCGTGCATGATCTCTACTTCGAACCGGAATACGACGAATTCAAACCGCGAACAATCTGGAGTCTATCGAACGCTTTCACATCGGCGTTCAAGGAACTGGAACCGATCCCACAATTCAAGGTGACCGCGAAGCTCGGAGAGTTCCTGGAAACCCGATTCTCACAGTCGTTCTAGGCCACGGGGCGGTCCAGCCGGCCACCGCTCCTTTTTGACGAGGAACTGTTGTGCGAAGGGTCGACACCCTACCCCATAACTTCCGAGAGATCCGTTTCGGGCCAATTTCCGGGTAGCAGAGAATCCGGGGGCTTGCCCCGTTTGTGAGATGAAACGACCTGAAAACTATTCATCTTGGAGTTGTCGTGGACCATATCCGCCGGAAAAACCTGCTCATGTAGGGGCGTCCGATGAACGGCTCCGGTTTCTAGAACGACGTTACAAGGCGAAAAGTATATTGGCGTGCCGGACCGAGTGCGTTGCCGGAGAATAGCCCTCCAAAGTCGATTACTTCAAGTGTGTTGCTCAGATTCGCGACGTCGGCCTGGAAGCGTACCGAGCGTTTTTCCCGCTGGTAGAGATCGACGCCGACCGAAGCATTCTGCGTGAAGTACGGGCTGATGCGACCGAGGTTGAAGTTGAGGTGATTAACCACCACTTGGCCGTATTCCGTGGCATATTGCTGCGCGATCAAACCCGGTTGAAGAGGGCAGTCCGGTGTTGTAATCACATCCTAAAGCGACCCACAAGCGCGGGACGACCTGGTAGCGGACGCGGGCCCGCACGGTATTCCGCTGGTCCTGCGAGTCGGGGAAATGTCCGGTGGTCGGATTGATCGCATCATCTCCCAAGAACAATCCGCCGGTCACCGGGAACCAGGCATTCCCGACGATGTAGGAGTAGCTAACGAAGCCTGAGAACCCTTTCCATTCGAGGAGTTGCAGTTTGCCTTCCGCGCCGTAGAGAATGGCGTGGTCAAATGCGATGGGAAAACTGATCCCGGTACTCAGAATTTGGGAGTCGGCGGCGTAATTGTTCACTTGACGACGGAACATATTCGCATCCAGCCGCAGCGCACGACCGTGCTGTTTTCCATTTCCTTACCTCGCCGAAGGACCGTCTCGCATACGTCCGCCAAGTCATCCGTGCTGTGAAGCCTGGCGGTAGTGTGATCGTCAGCACTTTCGGGCCGGAAGGACCAACCAGGTGCAGCGGCCTGGAAGTTGTTCGGTACGATGCCGAGTCGTTGCATCAAGAGTTCGGCGTGCGGTTTCGCCTGCTGGATAGTCGCAAAGAAATGTACCGCACACCGTTCGGCACGGTCCAACAGTTCCTTATATTGCTATTGTCGGGTCGCGCAAAGTTGAAACCGGTTCAATGGCGCCGATACTTCCCAAAGAGCAACTCAGGGAGGCAACACAGGGCGATCGCCCCGAAGAGAATTGCTAAGCCGATCAGGTTCCAGCCGTTCTCGCCAAGCGGAATCACACCCACACCGTAGAGAAAACTGCCGAGCGCCATCAGCAGAAAGAAAGGGCCTGTGACATAACAGTGCGTCCGCCCGCAACGGGCCGCATTGGCAATACACGCCGCTCCCATTACGGTCAAAGCGACCGTCCAAACCCCTGTTCGCCAGCCCACGCTTACACGATCGTATCCGCTCGCCATAATCGCAAGGGCGGGGAGCCAGAACAATGCGAAAGACATGAACGGATTTGAAAGGATGTCGGAGTTCTTAGTTGTGGGGTCGCACTTCATGGAAAACTACTCCTCAAACCTTCCGATGGACCTCAGAACCGTGTTTGTTGGCTGGTTTCGCGCAAGCTTTTCGCCATGCCCTCGCTTGCTTTCACCACTGGGCCGTCTATAAAGCTCGGTGACGCATTCTCCCATTGCGCCTGATGCGGATAAAGTGCCGCAACGTCCCAGAGAATTCCGACATGGCGGCAACAGCGAGGTTGCACTGGCCGGCAACTGCTGGCTCAATTCCTTTGCAACCAGATGATCCCTGTCCCAGAATTGTGTCACTCTCGGGTCGCTAATCCGTGATCGCACCAGACGAGTAGGTCTGATCCAATCGGTTGGTAGGATGGGTTCCCAGACGACCAGTACACGAACGTGGTCGGCAGGATTCCGCTTTAGGACACTCTCGACTGCGGAGGCCCCCCGCAAGCACACGGGTCAGGTCGGCGACAGTAGCAGCACCACGCGAGCATCGTTCGCGCTCCCATCGAAGGCTTGTTTGAACAGATGGGAGTCATTCTCCGTAAGGGATACGAGGGGTACGCTTCCCGGATCCCAGAAATACCAGCCGGCCGCTGCTACTACCGCCACAGCACCCAGCCACAGCAAGTATCTCTTTGTTCCCAGCAACACGGGTCACCTCAGCCAGCCAGAAGGCTTGCGATCACTTGCGGAAAGAAAATGACCAGGAGAACGATTACCACCGATGTCCAGAACAAAGCGACGCTCGCGCGGCTGCGCTTTCGGCACTGATTGCGTGCTCGATATACCTGAACAAATCCGATAACCAGAAGGACGGCGGCCAATGCGAGAAACCAGCCGCGATACGATCCCGTCCACGCAACGGCGCCCGCTAAACCCGCCGCCCCCAGAAAACTCAATGGCAAGCAGCAAGCTAGCGTAGTAAGTGCGGCCAAGACGGCCGCAACGGGGGTCGTACGTTCCATCACTCTCACGGCGCTTCTGCTCCTCCTTCCCTCACAGATGAAAGCGCGCGGCGAATCGTCTCCTCGGATGGAACGCCTGTGCCATTGTTGTATAGCCTGCACGCCAGACCAGCCTTGCCCGCCGATTCCGGTTCCACATCGGCGCCGTTGACACGAATTGTTGGAGAACCGGGAAAGCGCAAGGCCTTGGCCTCCGCCTCAGTGTGAACGGCAACCTCGGCGATGTCAGCCTGCAGCGACTTTGACGACAAGATTCTTACAAGCGACTCGATTGCCGGCTGGTGATTCGGACATCCCGGGACGTAGAACAGTTCGATTTTCACTTGTCAGCCTCTTCCAGTACCGGGCATGCGCAGGCTTCGTGTCCTTGCCGATGCCTCAACTCTTGATTGCACTTTCGCAGGTCCGCGAGCAACTCCACTTCAAGTTCGTGGAGCTGGCGCGCCCTAGCGCGGGTGGCATCGAGTTTTTCCTGCAATAGTTTCCTGACAGACTCACAGGCCTCCGCCTTTCGCCCACGCAAGTCGACCAGTTCTCCGATCTCTTTCAGAGAAAATCCGAGCGCCTGCATCCGCCGGATAAAGCGAATCCGCTCCAGATCGTGGGCGCCGTACTGGCGGAAGCGCCCGGCGGTACGCAAGGCTTTGGGAAGCAGTCCGCGTTTTTCGTAGAACCGGATACCATCCACGCTCATCGCCGTGCGTCTGGCGAGTTACCCGATGCGCAGGTTGCAGTCCATAGCCATCTGACCATCCCACCATCCCCTTCCACAAACAAATACTACAATCTGGAGCGCAGTCCAGAGTCAAGTCCCGATGCATTCGATGTTTGCCTCTGTTCACTTTTATTTTGCTTGTTTCGCAAGCGTGCCATGCTGCAGGGCCCGGCGCTTCATTAAGAATAAGGAAGACCGGAACCAGAATTAGGGCATGGATGGTCGATGTAATCATCCCTCCAACGATCGGCGCGGCGATCGGTTTCAGTTTCATAACATCCGACCCAATTCCGGACTCCCATAAGATCGGCGCAAGACTCAGAATCACCGCGGTCACGGTCATCAGTTTGGGACGGAGTCTCTGAACCGCGCCTTCTATGGTGGCCTGCTCCACGTCATCCTCGGTCAGAGGCGTGCTCGTCGCAAGGCGGTTTTGCAGAGCCTCGTGCAGGTAAACAACCATCACCACTCCCGTTTCAACGGCGATACCAAACAGCGCAATGTATCCTACCCACACCGCAACGCTGAAGTTGTAGCCCAGCACCCATTGCAGGATAAGCCCGCCCGACATCGCGAAAAGAATTGGAAATATCAGCACTGCCGCCACCGCCGCGGACTTGAAGACCATATAGAGCAACAGAAAAATGACAAAGAACACAACCGGCAAGATGATTTTCAGGCGCTCTTTGGCGTGTAGTTCGCACTCATATTCGCCCGCCCAGCGATCGGTGTAGCCTGCCGGCAGTTCCAGTTTTGTTGCGAAGCAACTTGTCTGCTTGATCCACGAAGCCGCCGTAGTCTTTCGTTTTCAGATCAAGGTAGACGTAGCCGGTGAGGGCTCCGTCTTCATCGCGAATCATTGCCGGCCCCCGCGGAAAGTCGGGCTACCTCGCTGATTGGGATTTGTGCACCTGACGGGGTGCCCACCAAAGCTCGACCCAAATCTTCAGGGTCACCACGGGTCCATGATCTCTACTTCGAGCCGAAGTACGAGGGCTTCAAACCGCGGACGATATGTGAGTCTCGCCAACGCGTTCACATCGGCGTTCCAGGAACTGGAACCGATCCAGCAAATTCAAGGCCACAGCCAAGCTGTGCGAGTTCCTGGAGGCGCGGTTCTCCCAATCGTTCTAGTCTCGCTGGACGTTAACCGTTCGGCCACCGCCCTTCGAACGGTTGAACTGGGGTCACCGTCGGCTGGCTAAGGTTGGCCCGCTCTCTGAACACAATTGACCACATTGGCGGGGTTTTGAATTTTGTAGCAATTCAGTTGCGCGGTGGTGGCCTTTAATTTTTGGTCCAGGCCTTTTTGTGCGTCGAGGAATTTCATCGTGTTGTCGTCCATCTGGCGCAACTCCTCCGCAGCGTTGCCTTCCTTAAAAATGTCTTCGGCCGATTCCACGGCCGAGGACAAAGCCTTGAGTGCGACGACATGGCAGCCCGCCATGCCTGCGGCTTTTTCCAGGTAGTCGGTGATGGGCTTGTCATCCAATCCCATGTCGATGGTCTTATGTACGCCTTCCAAGGTGCTCAACCAAGCGCCGTCTGATTTCTCGATGATCTCTTTTGTGGTATCGGTGGCTTCCAATTGCGCCACGCGGTGGTTGTAGCGCTCGATTTGATTTGCGGAGTTTTCCAGCCACTGCTTGGTTTTTTCCAGATCCTCCACCTTATTGTTGAACGCACCCAGATCGCTCCCTGCCTTGGCGGCGGATGCTTCTTGATAAACATCCTCGATCTGACCTGGAATTCGCGCGGCGTCCCGCTCCAGTTTGCCCACCACACCGCCCTGGGCGAGCGGGGCGCAGTTGTCCCATCCGGTGGTCAGCAGATCAAAGAGCATGCCTACGCCGCGCTCTTCGGCGTCACCCACCGCCTCGTCCACGTCGTGAGCGGCCTCCTTGCGAGCTTCTCCGCGTTTCTTCTCATCCTCCGACAGCCGGCGCAACGCTTCCTGTATGCCTTCGAGCCGCGCCCGCAGTTGCTGCTGCGTTGGAATTGGTTTGGTCGGCGGCGCATAGCTCGCAACTTTGGGCATTGGCACCGAGACCGGCGTGCCGATCTTCTCGGGCGTCTTCAGATTCACCACCACGGAATTGGGAGTCAGGCCAACCCCCGGTGTCCCCGAGTGCATATTCGACGCTGGAGCCAGCGCGGCCAAGGCTCCGGCCGCATTGCCACGCGCGACGGAGAGATTGACGTTGGCGTTATCGAACATTTTTCTCGCGATGCCCGCCGCTTCCTCGTCGCTTCCAGCCACGTCGAGCATTTTCTTGAGCGCGGCTTGTTGATCGACGGTCGGCTGCAGATTTGCCAGCTGGCTTTGCGCCGTCTGGATCGCACTCTGGTCGGCGGCTACCCGCGCCTGGGCCGCGCTGTAATCCTGAGTGGCCGTCGTGTCCGCCTGCAAAGCCTGCTGATATTGCTGATTCGCCTGCTGGAAATCGTTGACCGGTGGATCCTGCGAAGGAGCGGTGAGCGCGGGATTCTGCTGCGCCGCCTGCAGCGCGGTGTCTTCGGCGACGTCCTTTTCAGGTCCGGAAAGGCTCGCCGCGGCTTGCGCGAGTTGGGGAGCCTGGCTCGGCTGCACTCCGTCCAGATAGATTCCGGGCAGTCCGGCAATGCCCGGCCCGGTTGTGCCGCCGCCGGGATCGGAAGCTAGGTTCGGATTGGATGCCGCTGCTCCCGCCTCATTGGAGTTGGCTGTTGCACTGCTTCCAGACGATCCTGCGTCGCCGCCTGCGGGACCACCCACGTAGATCCCTGGCAATCCCTTGAGCCCGTAGGAGGTCGGGCTGGCATCGCCGATCTTCAGCTTAAGGTCGCTGGGACCGGAAGAATTCATGCCCTTCAACTGCAAACCGTCTGGCCCCGGGGAATTCATATTCTTCAGCGCAAGGCCCAAGGGCACTCCATCTAGCTTCAATTCGCGGTTCAAGCGCGCAAACATGGCGTCGATACGCTGTTGTTCGGCCAGCCGCTGCTGCTCAGCGGCTTCCTGCTGGCGGCGCAGCATCTCCTGCTGAAATGCCTGCTGCTGTTGTTGCGCGGCAGCGTTGTTCTTGGCCAGCGAACTCAGGAATCCGTTGATCGCTCCCTGCATGGCCGCGTTCGTCATGCCGATGACGAGCTGTTGGTTCATTTGCCGCCGTAACGCCGCGCCGGTCAAAGGCGCTGCGACGCTGCTCAAGTTGCCGGTGTTGCTTCCGGCGCCCCCGTTTCCACCAGAGGAAATGTGACACCCTGCGGCATACTCGGCATCGCCACCGCTGCAGTGCACCGGCGTCCAGCTGCCGTCTGGACATTGTGCGGAACACATGACTGGCAGGGGAACGTCCTGCGCTCGCGCCGTCGAGATCGCCAGCACGGCGACACAAAAGAGTGCAAAATGCAGCGCGGCAAATCGCAAGTTCTCGATCAAGCGCGAAGCGGAGGAGCATTTGTTCCGGTGCATGGAGACTCCAGACAATCAGGGAGTGTTTCGGGGGATTCTCCACTCTGAGATCAACCCAATCTCGGCGTCAAGATAACCTCTGGTATTGTCCCTTGGTCCCGATCTCCGCTCGGCAGCACGTGCGATTGACGCCATGAGTGAACTTGGCGAAAACAAAGGCACCAGGTGAAACTGCCTTTAGTCTTCAAAACCGCCCGGTTACCAACGGTACCCCGCAACCGCCGTTTTCTGTTGCCTTCCCGCAATCGGCGCACAAAACTTAAGGAAAGACTCTTGCTCTCGAGGAGCGTTTCTTATGTTCCACCGGCTTCGCAATCTGCGAACATTCAAGGTCTGGTTCTTAGCGCTATCTTTGGCGATACCCGCCTCGCTTTCGGCGGCGAAAACCGCGAACAATAAAGTTCCCTCCGATCAGGCCCAAGCCGAGAAGTGGATCGCCGATTCCATGCACCGGATGTATCCCATCGACCGCCTGGATTCGCAGTATCTGATGTATTCCTCGTCGGATAGGCAATATCACTTTGGCATCGCCCTGGCGCGAGTCTCTTCCATTCAGAGCGCGATCATCCGCGATGGATACTACACTGCGCAATGGCAGGACTACGCGCATGATGGCTGGGAGTATATGAATTTCATGACCAAAGGTCGCTCCGAGGAATTCGCTGCGGCGCTTCAATTCCTGGCAGCCAATGCTCGGGAGGAGGTTCAGGCACAACAGGAGGCCAGCTTCCGGCAGTTCTTGCCGCAGGCGAAAGCGTGGCGCGAGGCTGCGGCTAAACCCGCAATGCCGGAAGCCGCCCACGAGCATCAGGTTCTGGCCGAGTATGCCTTCAAGCAGAAGGACACCGATAAAGCCATCAACGAATATACGGCCGCGCTGGAGGTTGACCCTTGCTGGCCGGAAGGTCAGTTCAATCTGGCAACGCTTGCGGGAGAGAAGAAACTCTTCGCCGTCGCCGTCTTTCACATGAAGGAATACTTGGAATTAGTTCCAGAGTCGCCCGATGCGCAGGCGGCTAAAGACAGCATCATCATCTGGAAAGACAAGCTGCAGAACCTCACGGTTGCCGCCAACAACGGAAGCGACGGCCGGCCTAAGTAACAAGTTTTTTTCCACGGCCAATTGGGCGAAAGAGATTAAAGAGAGACGGGAAAATGATTGACTCGAAAAAATGGTCCAGCAGAGCGGTGCTATGGCTCTGCTTGACGTTGTTGTGCCTGTTGCCTGTCGCGCCCGGCCTGATGGCCGCCGAGAGCTTCACTCCTCGCGACAAACAGGAGGCTGAGAAGTGGCTCCTTGAAACCCTGAAGCACGCGGGCGTCAACAACGCAAAACTGGAAAACAACATCGTGACCGGACAAGTTGAGAACCAGCCTTTTACCATCCCTTTGTGGGCTGTCACCTCCGCCCAGCTGCAAGCGCCTCCAGCGGCGCCTGTTTTCGGCGTAACCGCCGGGGTCCAATGGTACGTATTTCCGAACCTGAAGGACAATCCTGGGCGGGCCTTCTGGCACAATGCCTGGGTGCCTAACGAGGCTATCCGCGATCAGCGCCGGTTTCAGTCCGCACTCATTTTTCTGGCCCGCAAGACACAAGAAGAGATGGAAGCCCAGGCCGCTGCCAACCTGGAGGAATTCAAACCCAAGGCTGCGCAGTGGCGGCAACTGGCGGTCAAGCCGGAGATGCCGGAGGAGGCGCACCGCCATCAGGTTCTGGCGGAAAACGCCTACCAGGCCAAGGATATTCCCAAGACGATCGCCGAGTATGAAGCGGCGCTACGCGCCTATCCTCTATGGCCCGAGGGTCACTACAATCTAGCCATGCTGGCGGGCGAACTCGGAGGCCGCCCTGGTTACGACATTGCGATCTTCCACATGAAATCGTATCTGGAACTGGCCCCTGACGCGCCCGACGCCCGCGCTGCCAAGGACAGCATCATCGTTTGGGAAGACAAACGATAAGGTAAGGTAAGGTAAGGTAAGGTAAGGTAAGGTAAGAGCTACCTCTAATTTGTCTGAGTCCGACTACCTTAGACTAGTCATCCTGTCGTAGCGATTCGTGTTCGGACGACGGCCTTTCTAATCCCGTCTGGAGGCCCGGTTCTCGCACTCGTTTTAGGCCATACAAATGGCCACCCGTAACTTACTGCTGCCAACCTCCACCGAGGGCGTTATAGAGTTGAACCAGGGCGAGCCTCTCGTTCAGTTGAGCCTGTGCGAGGTTGAGCTCGGCTGCGAAGTAGTTCGTTTCACTTGTGAGCACCTGCAGGTAACTCGCACCCCCATGCTGATACAAGATCTTCGAAAGTCGGTCAGCATCTCCTGCGGCAGAGGTTAGTAGCTCCTGCTGTTCGCGGAATTCGCGATTCTTTTGATAGGCGACGAGCGCATCAGAAACCTGCTGGAAGGCGCCGATGATCGTCTGCTTGTAGCCAAGCAAGAGTTGTTCCTCCTGCGCCCGAGCAAGTCGCATACCCGAGTGGAGCGCACCGGCCTGAAAAACGGGCTGGGTCAGCGATGCCGCTGTGTTCCAGAGACCGGCAGAGCCGGTGAACAGCCTGTTCAACGCGTAGCTTTCGAATCCTGCAGTGCCAGTAAGAGAAATATTAGGGAAGTATGCGGCTTTGGCAACACCAATGTCTGCATTAGCCGCCATCAGATTGGCTTCTGCCTCGCGGACGTCGGGGCGGCGATCCACAATCTCTGAGGGTAGGCCCGGAGGTACCACCGGAGGCAGCGGTTGCTCCGTGAGTTTAAGGCCGCGAGCTACCGGCCCGGGATTCTGCCCGAGTAAGTCGGTGATTGCATTTTCTTCCTGTTGAATCTGACGTTCCAAATCAGGAATTTGCTCCGCTGCCGTGTAGACCAGTTCTTCCGCTTGGCGCATGTCAAGCAAGGAAGCGGAACCGTTGTCGACGAGCACGCGAGTGAGGCGGAGTGAATCCCGTCGTGAAGCCAGGGTGCGTTGCGAAATCTCCAGCGCCAGGTCCAGATCTCGGAGCTGAAAGTAATCGGCGGCAACGCTGGACACCACGGAGGTGATCACGGCCTGCCGGCCCCACTCGGTTGCCAGCAGATTGGCGCGGGCGGCTTCCGTCTGCCTCCGGTATTTTCCCCAGAAATCCAGGTTCCAGATGACGGACAGACTCACCTCTCCGTCGTTTGCTTCGTAAGCTGGAAATGCGCTGGCAATTTTGGGATTGTTTTCGCTGTACGCTTGAACGCCAACAGTCGCCGTGGGAAATTGGTTCGCGCGTGTGATCCCGAGTTCGGCCTGCGCTTGAATAACGCGGGTTGCGGCGACGCGCACATCATAGTTTTGTTGCAAGGCAGTGCGAATCAACTGCTGCAATACCGGATCCTTAAAGACCACCCACCATTTTTCGTTGCCAAGCGATGCCGTGGGCTGAGGCGATGAGTTGGCTGGTTGGCCGCGATAGACATTGGGAGGATTGACTTTCGGACGATGATAGTTTGGACCAACCGCACATCCGGTCAACGATAAGCAGATTAATGTGTAGCAGAACCCTAACCTCCTCATCTTGCGTCCTCCACCGGCAGGTCCGGTTGAGGAGGTGGCGCGAGCGCAGATGCTCTTTTCGCGCCCGATAACTTTTCTACAAAGCAGAAGATCGCTGGAACAAAGAATCTGCCGATGAAGGTCTCTGCAGCCATGCCTCCGATCACCGTCGTCCCCATCACCTGGCGTGCCACTGCGCCTGCTCCGGAGGCTGTCCAGAGCGGCACACAGCCGAGGAGAAAAGCAAACGAGGTCATCAGAAGTGGCCGTAGGCGAACCCTGGCCGCGCTGAGCGCGGCATCCACCAGGGACATACCTCGCTCATAGTCCTCCTTGGCGAAGGCGACGATCAAAATGGAGTTCTTGGCCGCCAGGCCGATTAGCATCACCAAGCCGATTTGGGTGTACACATCGTTTTCGATCTGCACCATATAGTGAGGCAGAAAGGCGGAGAGCAGAACACGGCGAAGCCAGAGCGCTCCCAGGGCGCCGAAGACCGCTACCGGCGTGCTTAACAGCACGCTGAACGGCAGGGACCAGCTCTCGTACAGCGCCGCCAGGATCAGGAAAACGAATAATAACGAGAAGCCGAAGATGACCGATGGCGGGATTCCTTGCCGCGCCTGTTGTTCTTGAAAGGACATGCCCATGTAATCCAAGCCCATGTCGTGCGGCATCGTCTGCTTGAAGAGTTCTTCCAAAGCTGCCGTCGCCTGGTCCGAACTGTAGCCCGGGGCGGCACTCCCATTGATCTGCGCTGAAGGATATTCGTTGTAGTGCATGATGAATTCGGGGCCTGGACGCGGCTCGAATTTGGCCAGGTCCGATAGGGGAACCATTTGTCCGCGATTGTTCCGAACGTAGTAATGGCTGAGGTCCTGAGCGGTCGTGCGGTAGGGGCCGGCTCCCTCGATATACACCTGCCACTGTCTTCCGAACCGATTGAAATAGTTAACAAAGTATCCGCCCATGAAAGTCTGCATCGTCTGGTAGAGGTCCGCGATTTGCACGCCAAGCTTTAACGCCTTGTCGCGGTCGACATCGATAAACTGTTGCGGCACGCTGGGCAGGAACGAAGAGTTAATCCCCCCTATTTCAGGGCGTTTGCGGGCTGCGGCTATGAATTTGTTGACATTCCCGGCAAGATACGGAATGTCGTGTCCACCCCGGTCCTCGAGCACGAGGGTGAAGCCACCGGAGGTACCGACGCCGGGAATCGCTGGCGGAGAGAAGCTGAAGGCGGTTCCCTGCGGAAGGCTGCTTAGCTTCTGGTTCAAGCTGTACTTGATCGACTGGTACTGCTCGTCCCGTTGCTCCCGGGTGCTCCAGGGTTTTAGAACAACGAAGAAGAAGGCGTTGTAACTGGTCTGGACGTAGCTCAGCAAACTAAAGCCGATGACGCTGGTGGTGTACTGGACGCCGGGCGTATTGGCAAGTATCTTCTCCACTTCTCGCGCGGCCGCACCTGTACGTTCCAGAGAGGCCGCATTGGGGAGTTGCATGTTCACATAGACGTATCCTTGGTCCTCGTCGGGAAGGAAGCTCGACGGGAGTTGGCTGCCAAAGAAGACCGCGGCAACGCCGCAGACTGCAAGGAGAACCAGCACCCAGGCGCCCTTCCGAATCATACCGGCCGACCAGCGGACGAAGCTGTCGGTGGAACGGTCAAAGTAGCGATTGAATGCATCAAAGAATCTCTGGAGCGGCCCACGGCGCTTCCCTGTTCCTGACTTGTGCTTTGGCCGCAGCAATAACGCCGCCAGCGCCGGGCTAAGGCTGAGCGCATTGAAGGCGGAAATCATCACCGAGATGGCGATGGTCATTGCGAATTGCTGATAGAGCCGTCCGGTGATGCCCGGGATGAAGATTGTGGGCACGAACACCGATGCAAGGACCAAAGCAATGCCGATCACCGGGCCGGAGATTTCCTCCATAGCTCGAAGGGCCGCAGCCTTTGGAGCTAGACCTTCCTCGATGTGTCGCTCCACCGCCTCAACTACAACGATGGCGTCATCTACTACCAAGCCAATGGCAAGGACTAAGCCGAACATCGAAAGCGTGTTGATGGAAAATCCAAACAGAGGGAAAACTGCAAAAGTTCCAATCAACGAAACTGGAACCGCCAACAAGGGGATCAGCGTTGCGCGCCAGCCTTGCAGGAAGAGGTATACCACCAGGATGACCAGGCCCAGGGCGATCAGGAGCGTGATCAGGATTTCCTTGATCCCTTCGGTCACTGCGCGCGTCTGATCGAGGGAGACGACAGAAGACATGTCATTGGGAAAGCGACTGCTAAGCTGGCCCAGCAGCTTCTTTACCCCCGCCGCAGTATCGACGGCGTTCGAGCCTGGCAATTGGTAAATGGCAATCACGGCGCTGGGCTTTCCGTTTAGGCGGCCCATTAACGTGTAATACTGCGCGCCGAGTTCGACCCGCCCTAGGTCTTTGACTCGCACCGCGCCGCCATCCGGATTTTCGCGGACGACGATGTTGCCGAACTCTTCTGGCGTCACCAGGCGTCCTTGAGCCTGCACGGCGTAAGTGAATTCCTGTCCGGGTGGCGTCGGTTGGCCGCCGATCTGCCCGGCTGGGTTGACGGTGTTCTGCGCCTGTACCGCGTTGATCACGTCGGAGACCGTGATCCCAAGCCGTGCCAGCGTATCCGGATTCAGCCAGATCCTCGTCGCGTATTGCCCTGCGCCAAAGACCTGTATGTTGGCAACGCCCTTTACGCGCGTGAGTGGGTCGTTCAGGTTGATATAGGCGTAATTGGCGAGAAATTGGGCGTCGTAGGTCCCGTGAGGTGAATACAAAGCCACAAGCATCAGTGGCGCGGAAGTCGATTTCTGCACGGTAACGCCGTAGTTCGCAACCTGGGACGGCAACTGCGCAGCTGCTTGTGTCTCGCGCATTTGGGACAGAATGAGGTCGGTATTCGGGTCGGTGCCGACGGCGAAGTCAACCACCATAGTCATCTGACCGTTGGCGGTAGCGTTTACCGAATACATGTAGTTCATGTTGTCCACGCCGCTCATCTGTTCTTCAATCGGCGTGGCCACGGACTGCGCCAAGGTGTTCGCGTCGGCGCCCACAAAGGTGGCCTGAATCTTGGTTTCCGGAGGAACAATGCTGGGGAATTGTGCGACGGGCAGCGTGTAAGCAACAATCCCGCCGACGATCACCGTCAGAATGGCGATGACGATGGCCACAATAGGCCGATTGATGAAGAACTTCGCCATGGATCAGTTTGCCTCGCTGGGAGCGGTGTAGGGTTTCGGCGTAACGACCATGCCGTCTCGCACCGCTTGAGTTCCTTCCGCCACGACCTGTTCGCCCAGCTTCAAACCCTGATCAATGATCCACATACTCCCCACTCGCTCTCCCACCTGAACCGTGCGGAGGGCGATCTTGTTTCCAGGTTGAAGGACTGCCAACTGGTAGCTCCCCTGGAGTTCCGTCACCGCGCGCTGCGGCACTAGCAGCGCCCCTTTTCTCAGTTCGGTGACCGAGCGGACACGGGCAGTTTGACCGGGCCGCAGAATGTCACGTGGATTCGGGAACGCGCCCACAAGCTGGATGGTTCCGGTTTGCGCATCCATCTGTCGGTTGGCAAAGAGAATCCTGCCTTTGTATGGGTACGTCCTGCCGGTCGGCAGGATGAGCTCAAGTGGGATGAGGTTAGAGCTGGAAAGTAGATCTACGGTGTCCGGGCTGACCCGGCCGGCAATGCCCAGATACTCGACTCCGCTGATTGGGAAGTAAGCTTTGATGGGATTGATTTGGGAAACGCCGGTGAGCACGGTTGTAGGAGTGACCAGGTTTCCGACTTGCACCTGAGCAATACCTGCGACCCCGTCGATCAGGGAACGCACTTTGGTGTAGCCGAGATTGAGTTGGGCTTGCTCGACGGCTGCCTGACCAGCCTCGACAGCCGCTTTTGCCGCAAGCTGTCCTTGGGTATCATTGTCCAGCTGGCTTTGAGGAATCGCCTGCGCTTGCGCTTCGGGGATGTCGCGCTTCACGTTGAGTATCGCAGTTCCGAGTTGTGCCTCTGCCTGCGCGAGTTGTGCTTTGGCTTGGTCAAGCACGGCCTGAAACGGGCGCGGATCGATCTCAAACAGCACATCTCCTTTGTGAGCAAAGGATCCTTCGCGATAATCCTGTTTGATGAGATATCCGGTAACTTGCGGCTGTATTTGCGCATTCACGTATCCGTCCAGTGTGCCCACCCATTCGCCATAAATAGGAACGTCTTTTTGGATCACACCGGCAACTTCCACCTCCGGAGCGCGAACCGGCGGGGCTGACAATACTTTCTGGTCGCATCCGAGGCATGAGAGGATGGCAAAGATACTGAACAAAAGACTGCCCGAGCTCCAAAGTCTACGGCTCCCGCTGTTCACTGGTTGTCCCCTTCCCATCTAACGCTGAACCCCATCCCCGATACTTGCCGTGGCTTGCTGAGGATCGAGCCCTCAAGGCTTGAGTTTAGGTACCAAGTATCCGGTCAAAACTAACTTGAATTCGTCAATGATTGCGATTCTCTCGTCAACGTCGGCCCGCCCGTATAGAATCAGCAGCCCTCTACTGACCTGCTGGACAACGGAAGCAATCCGCAGAGCGGTGGCTTTGGACATGTGAGTCCTGTGGGAAATCAACACCTCAGCAATGCGCGTGCGAATCAACTCACGGCGAGCCTGTGAAGCCGGAGGAACGTCCAAGAGCGCAAGCAGCACAGGATAATTTTTCATCATCTCAATCTGGAGTTCGACCAACCGGCTGGTGAGAGCCTCGGCGGTCATCCCTGCTGCCTTGCGGCCAAGAGTGATCCAGGATTGTTCAATGTTCTTGATGTAGTGGTTGCGCAGCGCCTCTGCCACGGCCAGCTTGTGCGGGAAAAACTGATAGAGCGACCCCACGGATGAACCCGAGCGTCTGGCAATTGCGCTCATGGTGGCGCGCTCGTATCCAAGTTCGGTAATCACCGACGCCGCCGCGCGCAGAAAGCTCTCCACGCGACGATGACCGCGCTTCTGCTGTGGAATCCGTCGTGGCGCAATAGATGAATGTGAGATCACATTCGCATTTTACCAGATGCCGCTGAAGTCTCCGAGATGGGGCTCGTTCCCGGCAGCACTTCCGTAACGTATTGCACCCTGCGAGGTCGCAGCCATCCTTCAACGTCAGCTGCGGCGCCCATTGCGGGTCATGCAGAAGATGGGGCGTGGTGGAGTTGGGCGTCGACCCGCCGATACAAGCGGGGCAAGAAGCTGCGCATCAGCGGCAAGAAATCTGTTGGCATTTCTTCAGAGGTGTCCTTGAGAATCGCGACATCAACCAGATGGGTGAATGAATTTGTTCGGAGGCTTAGCTTTCAATTCTGTCTGGTCGGAGCGCGGGAGACTCAGGGCGGCAACAGACGCCGTACCGCTGCCACAGCCGAAACCGCGGGCTGTGAGCTTGCTTCTCATCATGCCGCCGATTGGCAGCCGCCAGATCGTTCAGGCTCAGCGGTCGGGTATCCGGCTCTGCGAAGATGCGCTCTAGCCACTCGATTTCGGCAATGGTCTCTTCAGCGTCCATCCGTCACAATATCTAACAGAACGGCGGAGAGGTCAATTCGAAGCGGCAAGATCATCGCCTCCGCAATGCGCAGTTCGGGAGAGCGTCTTAGCCTCGCGCTTCCGAGGCGCTGTCCCAGGTATTCGCTGGTTCGTTGCTGTGAGCAGCGACATGCTAGATTCATGGGGGAAGCTCGGTGTGCGACCGCTCAAATGGGATGGCCCACATCCGAGTACCGAGTGCCATGCCGTTTGACATCTATGATCCGCCCGTTCTGATGGAGCGACCCTATCAAGCGAGTTTTTTTGTTCCTGCAACTTTCAACATGTACAATCAGGTCCGGCAGAACCTTGGCGCAACACGGACGTGCGTAATGAATGTCGGCATAACCGTGGTTCGGTGCCCTTACTGCGTCTCTGGTGACGAGTTTAGGCCGATGACGACCGTTGCGGACGGGCGTTTTGTCTGCGGCAAATGCGGCCATTTGGCGATCCCCAGCGACAAGAACCTCGAATGCGCCTGCCGGAAGTGTTTCGCGCTTGGGAAGCTCGATTACCTTCGATGTGGATAGAGGCGTGGTGAAGTTGTAGGATTGCGTGGTCCGGAGGTAAGGACATGGCTTATCTTCTGCGCAAGCTCTGGTCGGAGGAGGAAGGGCAAGACATCGCTGAGTACGCGGTGATGTTGGCCGTCATTCTAGTATTGGTGGTTGGGACGATCCGCTTAGTCGGAAGCAACGCGAACAACGCGTTTTCGGCGGCAGCGAGTTCAATTCAATGACTCCAGCGACTTTCATCTCTTCGCTGCTTTAACCTTCCTTTGCTTCTGCGCTCCGAGAATCTCGTGTTCCGCTCCCAGCCAGTCGTCCAAGGCGAAGCCGTCAACCCTCCCGCGCTGCTCGTACAACTGATAGGCACGTTCACGAACGCACCCTGCGATGTCGCCGGGAAGATCTGCCTTCCACTGGCGAGGTTCCGAAGATTTTGACTTGGCTGGCATCGACATTCCCTCCTCAATGAACCGCTGCCCTTCGCCTCCAGTATGAAGCGACCGCGGCCATTAAAGCAGTGATGACCGTCACTCTGCTAGCTGTGCACCGGGCGGCGGGTAAAAGCGCGACGGGCAGCGAGATGAAACCGTCGAAGATTTGTAATCGGTGATTGGGAGCGCCGAGCGGTTGGCACCCACTCATTCGCAAAGGCGAACGAGTGGGCACCCGATTGGTATCAATTAGCGTTTGCCGACAACGTGGCCGCGTCCATCGCGCACTTCATTTGCTTTGAAGTGGGCAACCTTATCGAGAGGCTTTCCCGGCTCGGGCTTGTCGCCACGGGCCGGCTTTGGGCCGGTATAGCCGTGCTCAGGATGAAACCGGTTATTTACGTGGCCATGGAAGTTGGCCGGGCCGTGAAACCACGGGCCAGCGCCAATGAAAACGCCACCGGTAAACCACTCCGGACCGTAGTAGCCGTAGGGGGCGCAATCGTAGGGCGCGACATCATAGTAACCGTAGGGACATACCGGCGCGACTCCGATGTTGACGTCCACCTGAGCCTGTGTTTTGGGTGTAGTTACCGTGAAGCAGATTCCGGCAACAGCAGCTAATGCAAAAATCTTAAATCCGTTCATTGAATGATCCTCCGTCGCGAGATTATCGTCTATCGTCGCGGCCATCGTCTATCGCCCCCACACGCATTCAGCTATGCTCGCCGGCAGCAAGGCCGCTACGTTCCGCCAGATGCTTGTAGCCATTCTCGACCATTACAATCGCGGCATCGATCAATACTCCGATGGCCAAAGCGAGTCCGCCCAACGACATCACATTGGAACTGACGTTCAGCCAGTACATCGGGATGAAGGCCGCCAGCACCGCGATTGGCAGCGTGATGATGGGCACCAACGCTGAACGCAGATGGAACAGGAATGCAATGCATACGAAGCTGACAATGATGGCTTCCAGAATCAGATCCCGCTTTAGAGTCTTGATCGATTCGTTGATCAGCCATGAGCGATCGTAGCCGGTCACAATTTCCACTCCGGGAGGAAATGACGGCGCAATCTCTCGGAGCTTGGCTTTCACACCACTGATCACGTCAAGCGCGTTCATACCGAACCGCATGACTACGATGCCGCCAACGGCCTCGCCTTCGCCCTGCCAGTCGGCGGCCCCGCGACGTACCTCCGGTCCGAAATCCACGCTGCCCAAATCGCGTATCAGCACCGGCGTTCCATTTCTCGTGGCGACCGGAACGTTCTCCAGGTCTGCCACCGAGCGCAGGTAGCCAAGACCTCTCACCATGTACTCCGCTCCACTCAATTCGAGGACATTGCCGCCAACTTCATTGGTGCTGTCGCGCACGCGCTCGATTACGGTCGAGACAGGAATGCCATACGAGAACAGCTTGTTGGGATCGAGCTTGACTTGATATTGCCGGACGTAGCCGCCGATGCTTGCGACCTCGGCCACGCCGGGAACGGTTTCGAGCTGGTAGCGGAGATACCAGTCTTGCAGGGCCCGCAGATCGGCCAGGCTCTTGGTATGAGTACGATCAATGACAGCGTACTCATACACCCAACCGGCTCCGGTGGCATCGGGACCGATGGCTGGATGAACGTCCGCTGGCAACCGTCCGCCGATCTGCTGCAGATATTCCGTGACCCGCGAGCGCGCCCAGTAAAGATCCGTTCCGTCCTCAAATACGACGAAAACATACGAGTCCCCAAACATGGTCTGGGCGCGCACAGACTTCACGTGAGGCGCTGCCAGCAAAGTGGTGACGATTGGGTAAGTGACTTGGTCCTCGATCACATTGGGCGGCTCCCCGGGCCATTCGGTATGGATGACGACCTGCACGTCGCTGATATCGGGAAGCGCATCGAGCGGGATGTGACGCACGCTCCAAACACCCGCTACGGTAAGCAGTACAACACCGGTGAAGACCAGAAACCGATTTTGTTCACACCATTCAATGATTCGGGAGATCATCACATGCCTCCCGTAGCGCTCACGCTGAGCTGTTTGGTGGCAATCGTCTGGCCTGCACGTTTCACTACAACCGTGACCTGCCAGGTCCCACCAGTTTCGAGATTAAGAGGGCCTTCATAAGTGCCCACGCTCTCCTCGTGGAGAGTTACATCACTGCGCACTGCGGCCATGCCCATTGCTGGCATCGGCGCCATAAAGAAAGTCGCGCTCACCCCCGCTCCGGCGACTGGTTTGCCGTCCGAGCTCGTGAGCTTCACTCGGACCGAATTCGATCCTTTGTGCGGCGGTGACGGATCGGTGGTGAACTCAACAGCAATGCGTTCGGCCGGTGCATTCATTGCCGCCGCTCCCGTACCCGGCGGAGGAGGCGTGAACGATCCAATTGCTGCCTGCAGCTGCGATTCTGAATCCACCAGGAAATTGGCCGAGCTGACAATGCGCTCACCGACCTTCAACCCCTTCAGGACCACAACATGATCGTCCAGGCGCGGCCCGACCTCAATCTCACGTGGTTCGAGATGGCCATCGCCCCGGTCGATAAAAGCTATATCCTGCGTGCCGGAATGCAGGACGCCCGAAGCGGGAATAACAAGTTGACGGCCGAGCGGCACCGCAATACTGACGTTGACATACATGCCAGGCTTGAGCGTGACTCCCGGATTGTTAAAGACGAAGCGCACGGGTACAGTTCGCGTCGTGGCGTCGACCTGAGGCAGGATTTGATCGATCCGTCCTTTGAACGTGCGTCCAGGATATGCATCAACCGTAACCGTAGCGGGCATCCCTGGCCTCAAGGCACCGATGTCAGCCTGAAATACATTGGCGTTCACCCAAACGGTGGAAAGATCTGCGATGGTGTAGAGCTTCGTATCCGACTGCACGTATTGATTGGGCAGGGCGTTGAAGTCGGTGATGTACCCCGACGCGGGGGAATCAATGCTCACGTCGTGCTGCACGGTGCCGGTTTGCTCCAGTCTCGCGATCTCACTCGGAGGTACGCCGAATTGGCGCAAGCGGTCGGCAGCGGCCTGAATCAGCCAATCGCTCTCGCGACCTGCCGTCCCATGCGCGTCGCCCGCGAAGGTCTGCTGGTTTTGTTTTGCCAGTAAATACTCTTGCTCGGTGCTCACCAGTTCAGGGCTGTAGATCGTGAATACTGGCTGCCCCTTTCGAATGTATTGATATGTCGCATTGGCAAACACCTTCTGAATCCAACCCGGAAAACGCGTCTGCAGAAAGGCGAGTTGCCTCTGATTCATGTCCACGTTGCCCGGCACGCGCAGCTCGTTGCTGACACTTTGAATCTCAACCCGCGCAGTCTTCACACCGATGGCCTGCAGGCGTTGCGGAGATAGTTGCAGCGGAACGAGCGGCACGGATGTCTCGGAGGAAGAGACAGTCTGGTTTGACGGTTGCTCAGAGACGTCGGGGCCTTTAGCCATTACCGGGCTAGAATTGTCGCTCGCGGTCGCAAGGTAACGGCGGCCCCACACGGTATACGCGAGCATGCCAGCCAACCCGAGGCAAATCACTGCGCTAATCACAAAGGCCTGTTTATAAGTGCGTTCGCTCATTTCGTCACCTCCGGGGTGTTTGGCTGTCCTGTCCTGTCGATGGGCGCTCCGACCGCCAGTTCCAAGTCTGTGAATCGCATTTCGAAGTCCGCCATGGCTTGGAAGTAAGCGAGGTCGATGTCCACGACCGTCATCTGGCTGTCGAGCAGATTGAGGAAATCAGTCCGGTCATTCTCGTAAGCGATCACCGTCGAGCGCAGAGTGGCCGTGGCCTGGGGCTGCAGCAAGCTCTGATAAAGATCGGCGAACCTCTTTGCCGAGCGCACCTGCACCAGCGCCTCCTGGATCTGGCCAAAGGCGGAGTTCCGCAAAGCGGCAAGCTCGGCATCCTGCTCGCTGACCTGAGCTTTGGCCTCGGAAATCTCGGCATCATGCTTGCGCCGGTTCAACCAGGGCAGATTGATCGAGCCCTCCACCATGTAGTTGTTGCGGGAGTTCGCGCCGCTCGGCACCAGCATGTACCCAGCTGAGACGGTCAAATCAGGCGCATAATTCTTGTCGGCCAGCGCTTGCTGCTGATGACTCCTTTCCAGGGCGGCTTGCGCCTGGGCCAAGTCCGGTCTCGAGGCAAGCGCCAACTTCTCTAGGACTTCTGTCGCCGGCAACTGCTGGGGGATGGCGTAATCCCCGCGTACGTTAATCGGCTCGGCGGGATCGCGACCGAGAAGCGTGTTCAAACGGGCGCGGGCGATTTCGGCGTCTTGCTCGAAGCGAATCAGGTGCTCAGCCAGGCGAGTCAGGTCGACCTGTGCCTTCAGGACGTCTTGCTGCGGTACTTTGCCGACCGTGTACTTGATCCGTGCCGCCTCCACGGCCTGGCGAGCGATGGCGACGTGGCCATCGTGGATGCGCAACTCGTCTTGCGTGCGCAACAGGTCATAAAAGGCCTTGCGCACTTCGACCCGAACGACGAGTCGCGCGTTGTCGAGTACTGCCTTGGCTTCGGCTACATCGCTTCCGGCAATGTCGGAGCGTAGCGCTCGTTTTCCGAATCCCGGAAACGTCTGGCTCACCATGAACATGTTTTGGGCAGCGTTGTAATCCCAGGGCCGGCGCAGAGGCACGCCCCAGCCGCGATACATCAAAGAAGGGTCATCGAGGGCGCTCGCCGCGGGCAGGTGGGCTTCCACGACAGCCAATCGCCGAACCGCAACCTGAATCTCGGGGTTGCCGCGCAGCGCCATCTGCTCGACTTCGTCAACCGTAAAGGCAGGACCGGACGCGATGGAATGCTGGGGCTGCGGCAATAATGCATCTGCAGCAGGAAAAGGGTCTTCGGCAGCAGCTCTCGCCACGCCAGCGCACACTAATAGCAGTACATATAGAACTCTCATCATTCTCTCCGTCAGTAGAAAGACACTTCGGGCTTACGCCCAAAACAAGCGGGCGGACGGAGATCTGCCTAGAGCGTGTTTCAAAAATAGGTTCGGCCTCAGGTTAGCTACTTACAAATGAGGCGGTTATGGGTTGAGCTTCTGCCATGAAACCACGGCAGAAGCTGTTGACGGACGAGCAATGGGAACTGATC
>JBARJF010000079.1:0-39261 GCA_049800135.1 Candidatus Sulfotelmatobacter sp. | reverse complement strand
TGAAGATCACGGCATGAGTATGAAGCTGGGGCGCAGCATAGCCGTCGACGGGCCGCGCGGTGTCGTGCTCGAAGGTGGCAGCGATGAATTTTCCGGTCGTCTCCGGGGCATGGACATTGCCGATTCGTGCCTGCGTGTATCGCTCAAGCTCCTGAAGTGCCGCGCGTACACTCTCCCGATGGGCTTCTCGCACCCGATCGTCGCCGCCCACAAGCGCGGTGAGCGATACCGACTTCGGCGCGGAAAACGTGGCGTCCCACCCGGCGCGATGCTCGACGCTGGTTACCTCTCTGCCGAATTTGCCTTCATAGGTTCTCGAAACTTGATGCCGTACGAGCTGCTCTTCGGTGTGCGGATGCTGGCCCTCACTCAGCCGCGCGAAGTGCTCTGCGTCAACTTCGCCCGTGAGCTTCCATTGCTCCGCGAGCCTGCCCTGCCATTCCGAATGGCCTTGCTGGTCGCGGCTCCAATAGTTCTGTTCCTGCGCGGCAAACTCCCGCGCATGGTAGATTCGCGCCTGACTGGCGGAGATGGGTTTTGAGATCGTCAACATGTACTGTCCTCAATAGCTGCTAGGCGTACGTCAAGTTCCCCAATTCCCTTGATCACATCCGGCAACAAGTAAGCTTCGCCAAAAAATCTCACCGTGTCTCCGTCCAAAGCTCTCAGGGCAGCGTGATACGGGAAGCCGGTCGATCCTGTGGTTATGTTCATATCAAAGAAAGCATGGCCATAATACATAGAAATCCAGCGATCCAATCGCTCGTCAAAATGTTCTAGATGATTACGAAGTTTTCTGGCGATCTTCATGTTGAGACCCTGAAGGTCAATTCGTCCGGCAAGAATGGTGGCCCTCTCAGAACCAGGCTTCACATCTAGAATCCTATCGACATTGGCGACGTGAACGATGAAGTGATGTAAGCTATAGAACACTGTTTCCACGTCCCCTGCATAACGAGCTCGTTCAAATTCTGAATACGAGCGAAGCGCAAATCGGATTTGCGTCCTAGCCTCTTGTAAGTAAATGCGCCACTTCTCCATCGCATAACCTCCTAATCAATCCCGTTACTTTCATCCCAAACAAACGCTTTTCCGGGTTCGGCGGCAGGTGCACCGCCGAAGACCGCGAGCACCGAAAGGGTCGGCTTTTTCATCGGCACGTCGGGAGCGATGGCTGGCCCTGGCTGCATTGGTTCCGGCGCAATCTCAACCCCTCGCGGCTTCCAAAATCGCGGCAATCGGAACCGCAATCTGCCCATCTTCGCCCTCCATCGCTCAAGCAATCTTGGCGGAGGCGCGTCCCACATGGTCCGCTCAAACTCTTCCTGTCTATGTTCTAGCCAGCTCTGCAACGCGCTCCGCCCCGCCAGCATGGAAAAGAACATCGCGGCTCCCCACAGCAGCGGTGTCAATAGCAATCTCCAGATGCTCTTTCCGTCATAGAACTGCGCCTCAAGAAACGGTTGGAGTCTGACGGTTCGGAGCCATTCCTCCGGCCCCTGTAGCAGGCCGGTTCAACCGGCCTGCCGCGCCGCTGGCGAAAGCTGTATCGGGATTCCACGGCCGTCGCCCGCAGTTGCCGCAACCACGTCGGCATTCGTAGCCAATTCCTGTTGCTTGCACGATGCGGTCTTGTACAACCATCGGACCTCGGTACCCACAGCCGGCTCAGTACCGAACAAAGCGCACCTCAAATAGGCTTCAAGGTAGTAGCGTTGCATGGGCGTCCAGACCAACCAATTACACAGAAACAACGCACCGGAAAAGGCCAGTATTGCCATCGCAGGCAGCCACGGAAATCGTCTCGGAAAGGGCATGTCATTCATGGTTTCCGTCCTCGTGTCATGCCCTCTGGTGCGCGAAAATCGTCAAGCAATTTACGAGCCTGTTGCAGCTTGCGCGCATCGGCTTCGTCGCGGATTTTGAGGATGGAATCGGGCAACATTTGCCTGCCTTCCGATGCCGCTTGAGAGGCTGCATGGAAGAGATTCAGCAGCGCATAACGCACCGCCCAGAGTTCAGCCAAAACCAGTTCGGCGGGATCGGCGGGCCGCTGGCGCGCAGCGCACAGGGCGGTCCCGCGCAGCCACTCGGAGAGAGCCTGTCCCGCGCTTTCGGCGGCAGCTTCTATCTCTCCTAGTGTAGTGCGTCAAGCAGATTGACGTTTATTCAGGGTGCGTCGAGCGCGTTTGACTTTTTCCAAGATGTCGGCGGCTCGTGCGGTCCAGATGAATGGTTTCGGGCTTTCGTTATGGCGGTCGATGTAGGTGCCGATGGCCATGATGAGTTCTTCCAGATCGCGGAAGACGCCGCGCCGGAGCCGATTGTGAGTGAGGTCGCGAAAGAAACGTTCCACCATGTTCAGCCAAGACGCGCTGGTGGGAGTGAAGTGGAGATGAAAGCGCGGATGCCGCGCCAGCCAGCGCTGCACTTTGGGATGTTTATGAGTGGCATAGTTATCGCAGATCAGGTGCAGCTGCCGGTCAGCGGGGATGGTCTGGTCGATGAGGCGGAGAAACTTGAGCCACTCCTGGTGCCGATGGCGCTCCTGGCACAGGCCAAAGACCTCGCCGTTGGCCGCATTCAACGCGGCAAACAGTGTGGCCGTGCCGTTGCGTTTGTAGTCGTGGGTCATGGTGGCGCCGCGTCCGCGCTTCAACGGCAAGCCGGGCTGAGTACGGTCCAGAGCTTGAATCTGGCTCTTCTCGTCAGCGCACAGCACCAGCGCGTGCTCGGGCGGATTGAGGTACAGGCCGACGATGTCTTCCAGTTTCTCCGCGAACGCCGGATCGTTGCTGATCTTGAAAGTTTCCACGCGATGCGGTTTCAATCCGTGGGCGCGCCAGATGCGCCGCACGCTGGCTTCGCTGATGCCCGCCGCTGCCGCCATGGTGCGCGTGCTCCAGTGGGTCGCGTTGGCCGGTTGCTGGCGCGTGGTCAGGGTTACGACGCGTTTCGTCAGGCGGCCGCCGATGGTGGGTTTGCGGCCGGGCCGGGGCGCGTCTTTCTCCAACCCCGCTACCCCCAGCGTGAGGAAACGCTTGCGCCAGCGGGAAACTTTTTTCGGCGTGACGGCCATGCGGGCAGCGATTTCCTTGTCCTGCTGACCGGAGGCCGCGAACAATACGATGCGAGCCCGTTCCGCCACTCGCACCGGGAGGGATCGGCTTCGGGCTTGGGATTCCAATACTGTCCGTTGCTCCGGACTCAACGTAATGGCTGGGGCAATTCGCATCCGCAAGCGTCTCCTCTATCATAAGACGCTGGCCGATAGATAAAGGTTGTTAATTGTGACGCACTACACTAGTTCTTCGGGAGTCAGTCTCGTGGCTGCGGTCTTGGTGCGGAAACCGGGCTTCGGCTCTTCTCCGAACGGCAACCTAGACTGGGGATTAGCTTGAACGCTGGGATTACTCATTGGACGAACCGCCTTGTTGCACTACTGCGCTTGATTCCGCTGCGATTAAGCTGCGTAATTGTCAGTTCACCGCAAGGTCTTGCGCTTCAACGCGTTTACGTGATCGACGATGGGCAGCGCTTTGTCGCAAACAAACATCATCCGTTCGATATTGCAGTCACCCAGCGGAGACCAATTTTGTTGACGCAGCTAAAGTTAACCTGCGTAAACATCGAAGCGCTTGTCTGGCGCTCCGCAGTTCCCAACTTGGGGGTGACGTGTCCCACTTTCTTCCGGTGCAAAGCACCGCGTTCTTTACAGCTCGCCATACTCAAGCACCTGAGCATCCCACGTATGGATCACTTCGGGGGCCTGCCATGCCCGTCGAAACAGATTCCGGATCGACTGCCAATGGCCCGTCGGGAATCGGAAAGCGATTCCATTCTCACGCGCAAAGAAAAACACTCCCCTTTCCCCGTTGTCCAGGATCGCCGTGTGCGCGTAGAAATAGTAGCCTTGCCATTGGCGAAGATCCGCCTCCAAATCAAGCTCTTCCAGCATCCTTCGGAACTCGGCGATCCTCGGGTATCCGACGACCGGATACCGTGGCGCAAGTGTTCCGGGAAACTGCAAACGAGGGGAGAATTCATTGCCCTCTTCCCGCACCAGATCGAGGCGGTATTCGCCTTCTTCCAAGGAGGGTAATGCCGACTGAACCGCAAGCTCAAAATCTTCGTCGTCTGTCTCCGCGGGCGGCTTCTCTCGCAGGGGCTTTCGGTGAGCCGCATAGTGGCCGCGTGCGCAAACTCGCCACAGGGCAGTCCAATGAGGCGAAAGTGCATCGTTCATCTTCTCAATATTCGAGAACTTCTCCTCATCCAAAAGGGTATAGAGATTGCGAACTGCAAGTATCGGTCTGCGGCGCTTCTGACTCGGGTCCCTCAGCATCTCAATCGTGCGCGTCAAGATTCGGCGCACGTCATCCGGTCCAATATCATCAGCTTCCTTGGACTCGACCTGTTTGTCCCACGGAAGAGTGCGCAGATACAGGAAATCCAGTGGGGACTTCTTCGGCCTGCGTGCGAGGGCGTAAGCGGCAAGAAATGCTGCAAGCATTTCGGCCAGAGTCTCGCAGGAAATCTGGCCTTGAGCGGTGCTGGTAAATGCCTCCGCCCCCTTCGCACAGTAGTGGGCAACTATTGTCCATTCCGCCAGCGATAGTGGCATTCTCGCTTCGACTTTCCCGCGAATCTTCAACAGAGAATCGGTCGGCTCATTGAGCAGGTTTACCAGCTCAAGACGGTCGTCTCTAGCAGACTCAAGAAGTTGCTTCGCTGCGTCCGATGTCGAGACAGGTTGGCCTGTCTTGAGGGCCATGATTTCCCTGAGTCTGTCGAGTCTTGAGCGCAGAGCATCGGAAATGCGAATCGAGATCACTGGCTGCTGCGTTATCGTTGCTTTCTCTGCCATGTAGCCTTTCCCGTCGATTACAGGTTAATAAATGTAACGTTACCTATTGACTTTACGTGTACGCCTACTTTACTGTCAAGTGCAACGCCCACGAATCAGCCTCGTGGCCCTATCCGAAGGCCAGCCACCAAAGCGCGGACTGCCGATCCTGTAGTGACTCACGAGTAGGCTGAACAACGGCTATTGAGGATTTTATGTCGATGCAATCATCAGTTCCCGCCCTCGATCGCCCACTGCAAGGATTCGAGCCCTACGTTTCCGTCGAGAAAGCAGCACAGTATCTCGACGTAGCACCGAAGACTCTCCTGGAGAAAGCACGCAACGGGGAAATTCCTGCATACCCCTGGGGCAACGGGACGCGGAAGACTTGGCGGTTCAAGATTTCTCAACTAGACGAATGGATGAAGAGCAGGCTAAACTCGCAACGCCGCCCGCCTCTTTCTGAAAGGAAAAAGTATCCATGAGAAAGAGGCACACGAGTACCGGTTTCCTCAGCACGATCAGTAGGAAATCCGGAGCAGTAGTGGTCTATCGATGGTATGAACCTGGAGTCGACGGCAAGCCCAGAGAACGCAAACGAGTGCTGGGCTTGGCCAATCGGTTCCGTAGCGAATCTGCGGCGTGGAAAGAAGTTGGTCGTCTTCGGTTGGATCGACGGTCGGCCGGCGCCCCAAACACCTTCGGAGATTTGGTAAATCACTGGTTGGAGAGCGAATGCTCGATGGATGAACGTTCGAAGGGCCGTCGTGCGTTCTCCACCAAGGATAACTACCGAAGCTACCTGAGGAAATGGATCGTACCTCGCTGGCACGATTGTGCACTTGAAGAAATTAAAGCCGTTGTTGTTGAGAATTGGCTTTCTTCGCTCAGAAAGGAGGACGACGCCCAACTTGCGCCAGGCACGAAAAAGAAGATTCGGGACCTCATGCACGTGCTTTACGAGCACGCGATTCGCTACGAGTGGACTGATCGAAACCCTATTTCGGCGGTTCGACAAGGTGGGAAGCGCGAGATGGTTCCGGTTCGTCTCAACGTCGAGCAACTGTCTAAGCTTATTTACCAGGTGCTCAAACCACGGGAGCGCGTGATGGTTCTGCTCGATTTCGGTACAGGGTTGCGTAGAGGCGAGTTGAGCGGGGTCAAATGGGAAGACATTGACTTCACAGAAAAGAAACTGACTCCAATGCGCTCAATCGTTAAACAACACATAGGCCCGGTAAAGACCGAGAAGTCCAAAACATCGATTCCACTCGACGAGGACCTTATCGAAGAGGTCGTAGCTTGGCGCCGGGAAACCCCTTACGCAGACGATAGCGACTACGTCTTCGCAAGCCCGAAAATGAAGGGTAAACAGCCGTACTGGATGAGTCGCATCATGCAACACCACATCAAACCCGCTGCTGCAAAAGCTGGGATCGAAATCAAGGGATGGCATACGTTGCGCCATTCCTACACCACTCTGCTGCGGCAGAATAACGGCGACCCGAAGGTTGTCCAAGGACTGCTGCGTCATAATTCCATCAAAGTTACGATGGACATTTACGACGAGGCAATGTCAGACGAGAAACAGTCCGCTCACCGCAAGGTGCTGCGCCTAGTGACCCGTCAGCGTGACCGTACCGTAATCCGTACCGCGTCGGAAACAGGGACTACTGCAAGTGCTTGAGATTGTTGGCGTCCCCGACGGGATTTGAACCCGTGTTACCGCCGTGAAAGGGCGATGTCCTAGGCCAGGCTAGACGACGGGGACGATGGTTGGGCGGGGTGCTCGAAGCACTCGTTGATCGTAACAAGCCCCCGCAACCCTGTCAAAATGCGGGCGCCCGTTTTCCCCTGATCCCAAGACGAATTAGAATCATTTGAAACCGAACACAGAAGCGGTTTGCGAACATTCGAGGCGATTGTGTCCGATCCACTTTATCTTAGTCTGTGGTTTCCAGATTTCTCCGGCCCGGAGATGTTGCCGCACGCGTTTGCAGTCTTGCAGCAGTTCCCTTTCTCGGCGCAGCGTCCGGGCGTCAGCTACTTCGCTGTGCATCCTGTTTCCTGGGGTGAGGCCACTGTTCTGGAACGCAGATTTCCATCTGGAATTGATCCTGGGCAGGCCACGCTGATTGCCGCCGAACTGGTTCACGACGACTACGCTTACGTCTTCGATGCGCACTGGGACCTGTGGATGCCCGATCAATCGCAAGCGATCTGGTCGCTCGAGCCGGCCACGGTAAAAGTCATCGTTCAGGGAGAGAATTTCGACGAAGGAGCTTACCAGCAGACGGGGCACATCCAAGTGGACTTTGGCCCGGATTCGTATTTCCTGCAGCCCGAGACCTTGCTGAACGAGCAGACTCGCGCCAAGATTCGTGACAACGTCGCCAAGCTGGTGGAATTTTCAGCGAACGTCGACAAGAATAGTGGTGCCAGCGCGCGCCTGCTCTGGTCGGAGTCGGAAGAGAGTCTCGCGCAGAAACTCATCGCCCGCCTGCAGAGAGTGCAATAAGAGCTCGCAGGACAATTACGGGGGGCCCAGCCTGATTCCCTCCGCCGCGCAAAGCTCTGTGCCCTGCGCGCAACAAGGCTTCTACTTGGTTCTTCCGCCCTCGACTTTCAGTTTGTCACTCGCTCCGGCTTGTGCCGCAGCAAGCCGCGCCGTCAGCACGCGGAACGGGGAGCACGACACGTAATCCATTCCCACCTGATGGCAGAACTCCACCGATGACGGATCGCCGCCGTGCTCACCGCAGATTCCGACTTCCAGCTTGGGTCGCGTCTTCCGGCCGCGTTCAATCCCTATGCGAACAAGTTCGCCCACACCATCGCGATCGATCGAGGCAAATGGATCCTGCTTGAGAATTCCTTCCGCCAGATACGTCGGCAGAATCTTGTTTACGTCGTCGCGCGAGAAGCCGAACGTGGTCTGCGTCAGGTCGTTCGTGCCGAACGAGAAGAACTCCGCTTCCTTGGCAATCTCATCCGCAACCAGGCAGGCCCGTGGCAGTTCGATCATCGTGCCGACCAGATAGTGCACGTGCTTTCCTTTTTCCTTGAATACTTCCTCCGCAACGCGCCGGACAATGGCTCCCTGATTCGCCATCTCCTTCACCGTGGCGATCAGCGGAATCATCACTTCCGCGTGCGTCTTAATGCCTTCCTTCTCCACGGCCACAGCCGCTTCGATGATGGCCCGCGCCTGCATCTCGGTAATCTCCGGATACGTGATGCCCAACCGGCATCCGCGATGTCCCAGCATGGGGTTGAATTCATGCAAGTCCTCCACGCGTGCCAGAAGCCCGGGAAGAACCTTCTTCAGATCACCCGCCCCTTTCGCGCCGTACTCGCGGTATTCCTCCACCAGCGCTTTCTTCTGCTTCGCACTGGCGCTGGGCAGGCTGGCAATGTCGACCATGAGCTTCTCACGCTTGGGCAGGAACTCGTGCAGCGGCGGATCGAGCAGGCGGATCGTAACCGGCAGCCCGTCCATCGCTTTCAGCAGCCCAATAAAGTCGGCGCGCTGCATCGGCAGCAGCTTTTTCAGGGCGGCGCGTCGGTCTTTCTCGTTATCGGCGAGTATCATGGCACGCATATGCGGGATGCGATCCGAAGCGAAGAACATGTGCTCGGTTCGGCACAGCCCGATGCCCTCAGCCCCAAAAGCCTTTGCCTGAATCGCGTCACGCGGAATATCCGCATTCGCACGCACGCCGATCTTGCGGAATGGCTCGGCCCAGCCTAACAACTTCTGCAGGTCCGCATCATCCGTCGACGGATCGAGCGTATTCAGCTTCCCCTTGATCACGCGACCGCTGGTTCCATCGAGCGAGATCCAGTCTCCCTCCTTGAACACCTGCCCCTTGACGCGCATCGTACCGGCCCGCTCATCGACTTGAATGTCGCCTGCGCCCGCCACACAGCATTTCCCCATGCCGCGCGTCACGACTGCGGCGTGACTGGTCATGCCGCCGCGCGAAGTCAAAATGCCGGCCGCAACTTCCATACCCTGAATATCCTCCGGCGTGGTTTCTGCCCGCACCAGGATCACCGGATTCTTCTTCGCACCATGTCCTGCTTTCTTCACCGCTTCTTCTGCGGTGAAAACGATCTGCCCGACGGCCGCACCCGGCGACGCCGGCAATCCCGTCGCCAGCACTTCCACCTTCGTGCTCTTCTCGTCCAACCGCGGCACCAGGAAGTCATAAAGCTGGTTGGGTTCGACGCGGAAGATCGCATCGTCCTTGGTGATCAGTCCTTCCTCCACCATCTGAATCGCCACTCGCACCGCGGCCCAACCGGTGCGTTTGCCGTTACGCGTCTGCAGCATGTAGAGCTTGCCATCCTGGATGGTGAACTCAAAATCCTGCATGTCTTTGTAATGTTTCTCCAGTCGCGTCGTGATGTCGCGCAGCTGGTCGTACACGTTGGGCATGATCTTGTGCAGTTCGGAAATGTGCACCGGGGTGCGAACTCCTGAAACCACGTCCTCGCCCTGCGCGTTCATCAGAAATTCGCCATAGAACTCCTTCGCGCCCGTGGCGGGATTGCGCGTGAAGCCCACACCCGTGCCGCTGGTATCGCCCAGGTTGCCGTACACCATCGCCTGCACGTTGACCGCGGTGCCGAGCATGTCATCGATGTTGTTGATGCGGCGGTAATGCCTGGCGCGCTCGTTCTGCCATGAGCGAAATACCGCGTCCCGCGCCATCACCAGCTGCTCGTGCGGATCTTGCGGGAAGTCGCGCTTGGCGTGCTTCTTCACGACTTTCTTGTATTCCTCAATCACTTCCTTCAAAGCTTTTGCATCGAGCTCGGTGTCGAGCTTGGCCTTCTTCTGCTTCTTCTTGGCGTCGAATATCTCGTCGAATGCCTTCTTGTCGATTTCCAGCACAACGTTGCCAAACATCTGGATTAGCCGCCGGTAGGAATCCGCGGCGAACCGGGGATTGTTGCTGCGCTTGGCCAGCGCTTCCACACTCCTGTCGTTCAATCCGAGATTCAGGATCGTATCCATCATCCCGGGCATGGAGAATTTTGCGCCCGAGCGCACGCTCACCAGTAGCGGATTCTCGCCCGTTCCCAGCTTCTGGCCTTGCAGCGCCTCCAATTTGGCCAGCGCTTCCTCCATCTGCCGTTCGACTTCTTTGGACACACCGCCGCTTCGCATGTACTCGCGGCAAGCTTCGGTTTGAATGGTGAATCCCGGAGGCACGGGAAGCCCGGCGTTGGTCATTTCAGCCAGACCGGCTCCCTTGCCACCCAGCTCGTCTTTCATTTTGCCGTGGCCATCCGCCTTGCCACCGCCGAAAAAGTAAACATATTTGGTTGTGGTTTTGTCGGTGTCCTGAACTTCAGCTTCGGGGAGAGTAATTGTCGCCATAATGATTATTCCTTTGCTTCGATTTTACGAACTTCAATCTGGATTTTCGGCGTTTCGATTTTGGGCGGCGCAGCGCTCTCAGCGCGCTTTCAGAGCCAGCCGATTATCTTGCAAGGGGCTTCAGCCCATGGCTTCAGTTTATGCTTTTCCTTCGGTCACGATCTCGGAAAAATCCGCAATCGTTGAGAACTCACGCAACAGGTTCCGCAACAGTGCCAGCCGGTTCGCCCGCAGCTTTTCGTCGTCAACCATCACCATCACTTTGTCGAAAAAAGCATCCACAGGCTCGCGCGCAGTCGCGAGCAGCGCAAGCGCCTCTCCGTACTCCTTTTTCCCCCGAAGTTCTTCAACCTTACGGCCGTTAACCTCAAGATAAGCCGCGAGCTTTCTCTCCTCACCCGCGGAATCATGCAAGCATTCGAACTTCCCTGACGGAGCGATTCCTCTTTCTTCCGCCTGCTTCAGAATGTTCCGCATGCGCTTGCAAGCCGCGCCTATCGCCGGAAACTCGGGCATGTGCAAAACCTGTTTCACCGCCTCGGCCCGGGCCAGAGCATCCACAACGTCTTCCGCGTCCGCCGCCAGCACCGCCTTCACCACGTCATATGCATATCCGCGCACCTCTTTTAAATAAAACTCCAGACGCTCCCGGAAAAATGTTCTCATCGACTCCGAGAATTTCGCATCCTCGACAAACTTCGTCTCCGCATCCGATCCCCGGTAGCCCGCGCGCGCATCTCGCATCATGTCGCTCAGGCGGAACGGCAGCTTGTATCTATCGACCACCTTTACAATCGCATTCGCTTGCCGCCGCAAGGCAAATGGATCCTTCGACCCGCTCGGCGCCAGCCCCAGCGCGAACATGCCGGCTATCGTATCTGCTTTGTCGCCAATGGAAAGCACCGCGCCCTCGATGGACCGCGGCACTTCATCTTCGGTGGACTCGGGCTTGTAATGATCGTAAATCGCATCCGCTATCGCGAGTCGCGTCGCCTCGGGCAGGCTCGAATCCAACTCTTGCGCCCGCGCGTACAGCCCGCCCACAATGCCTTGCAGTTCGGTGAACTCCTTCACCAGTTCGGTGGTCAGGTCGGTCTTCGCCAGACACGCCGCTTTGTGGATCACGCCCGCACGCACCGCCATCCCGCTCCACTTCACAATCTCACTCAGCCAGCTGCACAAATGCTGCACCCGCCGCGTCTTTTCGTAGTAGGTGCCCAGATCTTTCTGAAAGGTGACGTGGCGCAGCAGTTCCAACCGCTCCAGCAGCGAGCGCTTCTGATCCGTCTCCCAGAAAAATCGCGCATCGCTGAACCGCGCCCGCAGCACGCGCTCGTTGCCGTGACGAATGAATCCCTCCCCATCGCCATCGGTATTCAGCACCGCCAGAAAATGTGGTAGCAGTTTGCCGTCGGCGTCTTCCACCGCAAAATATTTCTGATGGTCGCGCATCACCGTGACCAGCACTTCCTCGGGCAGCGCCAGAAACTGCCGATCGAACCCTCCCAGAATCACGGAAGGAAACTCCGTCAGGTTCACCACGGTCTCGAGCAGCGACTTGTCCTCCCGCCACCGCGCTCCGGGAATCGTGCGCATAGCCGCGTCCAGCGCTTTGCGAATCTGCTGTTCGCGTTCGGCACGCCCTAAAACCTTGGCCGCGCGCAGAGCGTCCACATAAGCAGCCCCGGCCCGCGGAATCGCCACGGCACCGGGGGACAACATCCGGTGCCCGCGCGATGTCTTCCCTGCCCAGACCCCGTCAAACTCCAGCGGAATCGTCTCCCCATCGAGCATCGCCACCAGCCAGCGCACCGGACGCACAAACCGCTCGCCCTGCTTGCGCCAGTACATATTCTTCGGCCAGTAGATCGAAGAAATCTCCCTCGGCAAGTGCTCCGTAAAAATGTCGGACGCGCTCCGGCCCTTCCTGGTAACGTTAGCGGCCAGGTACTCGCCCTTCGTTGTCGTGATCTTCATCAGTTGCGAAACATCCACTCCGGATTTTTTTGCAAAGGCATGCGCTGCGGGCGTCGGTTGACCGTCTTTGTAGGCGACTTTCACCGACGGCCCCGTGATCTGCTCCGCCAGATCCGGTTGCGCGGCTGGAATTCCCCAAGCCATCACCGCCAATCGCCGTGGTGTGTCGAAATGCGCAACCTCACGCGCGACCAGCCGCTCCCTGGTCAGCAAGGCGCTGACCCGCTCGCGCAGCTCCTCCGAAGCCGCGTCAATCATCCGCGCAGGAATCTCTTCGCACCCAATCTCCAGCAGAAAGTCTGGCATGCTTTTTGACCGCTTAATTTCTCGGGACCGCCCGGAAACAGTGTGACCCGGATCACATCGCGCAGCTCACAAACTCACAGGCGACAGCTTTCCCTTTTTTGTCAGCTTCGCACCAACCGGCTCGGGCTCCTCCGATTGGTCGCTCGATGCGGCAGCTTCGCTCTTCTGCTGATCCACCCAAGCCTTTGCAATACCCACCGCCAGCGCCCGCACGCGCGCAATTACCCCCACCCGCTCGGTCACTGAAATCGCTCCGCGGGCATCGAGGATGTTGAACAAATGCGAACACTTCAAGCAAAGATCGTAGGCGCCCAAGAGCGGAAACCGTTCCTTTTGCACCGAAACTGGACAGCCCGCTTGTTTATCGAGCTTGTCGTTTATTTCTTCCAGCCTCTGTACAGGATCGAGGCCAAGCTGGACCAGCTTAGAGTATTCCGCCAGCAGAGTTTTGCACTCCGCCTCGTACAACTCAAAATGCTTCCACGTCTTCTCAACATCGGCTAACTCAAAGTTGTACACGGAAAACTGCAGCTCGTCCGCCAGCCGCACCTCGCCATAAGTCGGCGCCTGCCCGGTCTCCGGATCGCGCGCCCACACAATGTCGTAAATCGAATCCACATCCTGTAGAAACGCGCCGATGCGCTCCAATCCATAAGTCAACTCGACCGAAATTGGAAACAGATCCAGGCCGCCGCACTGCTGGAAATAAGTGAACTGCGTGATCTCCAATCCATCGAGCATCACCTGCCAGCCTACGCCCCACGCGCTCAGCGTCGGTGCCTCCCAGTTATCTTCTTCAAACTTGATGTCGTGCTGCCGCAGGTCAATGCCGATCGCCCCCAAAGATTCCAAATACAGCTCCTGCACATTCTCCGGCGGAGGCTTCAGGATCACCTGCAACTGCATGTGCTTGAACAGCCGGTTCGGATTCTCCCCATAGCGGCCATCCGCCGGACGCCGCGAAGGCTGCACATACGCCACCTTATAAGGCTTCGGCCCTAGCACGCGCAGAAACGTCTCCGGCGCCATAGTCCCCGCGCCCACTTCCACGTCATAAGGCTGCTGCAGCACGCATCCGCGCTCCGCCCAAAACGCCTGCAACCGCAGGATGAGTTCCTGAAATGTCAGCGGATTGGAGGCAGATGGATTCACAGGCTTGCTCGGAGCGAGCGGTTTAATCCATGATTGTAGCGGAAGGCGACGGCAGCCGTCAGCTGGCGTTTAGGACGCCATCTTCTCCAGCATCCCCGCCGTCACCAGTTTCTTCTCAATATGCCGCTGCAAGGCTTGGATCAGAAACTTCCGCAGGTCGGCGCCCTGCGCCTTCGGCCACGGCGTCCCGGCAAAGCTCTCTACCGGCGCGCGAAACATCAACGCCGCCAGCTCCCGCGATTCGCCAGAAATCTCCGACGACGCCAGCCGCTTGTCTTCGGCGCACATCAGTCCGTCGGCCAGCGCGTGAAAAAACGCCCGGCTTCCGTTCAGAGCTCGCCCGCACACGATGCACTCCGTCAACTCCGGCAGGAATCCGACCAACCGCGTCAGCCACAATTCGAAGTAGGTAACCGGCATCCACACATCGGCTCCCTGCAACGCGTGCAGCACCGAAAGTGTCAGCCGAAAGATGGCATCGTTGACCTCGCGGTCAGGCAGCAATTCGTCGAGCAACTCGGCCACGTGCGCCAGCGCGACCGCCCGCGCATAACTCACTTCCGTAGCCAGCGGAGACTCCAGCACTTCACAGGCATCCAGGCGCGCCAGCTCCTGCCGCTCACGGACGTCATAAAAGGCCCGCACATAAGTCAGCGGCTCGAGAGCCCCGCCAAACCGCCGCTTCGACTTTTTCGCCGACCGCGCCACTCCGCGCACTTTTCCTTCCGCGCGCGTAAACAGCGTGACCAGCAAATCGGCCTCGCGCAGCGGATAAGTGCGCAGCACGATCGCTTCCGACTCCCTCAGTGCCATGGATGTCGCCGCCCAACTGAATCCCCGATTCTAGTGGACCAGGGTGGGGATGCAAAGGCGGAGGCCGCCTGCCTGCCCTCTTTTTTCACCCGGGCAACCTGGAACGGGTTCTTAGGATTCACTTATACTTGGATTCTCCCTGCAGGAGGCCAGCATGCAGAGACAGATCGGGATAATCGTTCTTTTGCTTTTGGCGCTTGGGCTGAACATGTCGGGATGCGGCAGCACAGGACCGAGTCCTGCTTCCGGCAGCATCAACGGCGCATGGACCGCGACCCTGACCAATGCGAACGGATCGGTCGCCTACCAATTTACAGCCACATTTACCCAAGGCACCGGCAGCGACTTGAGTATCACCAATCTCACGTTCACGAACCCTGGCTCCTGCGGGCTCTCGGGCGAATCGGGAGCTGGAGGGTCGTTCGCGCCGGCTAGTGAGGCCTTCGGGATGTCAATGGTCTCGCCCGCTATTATTGGACCGTCGCTGAATCTTCAAGGAACTCTAAGCGATGGCAAGATCTCCGGCACGTGGAGCACCAGCAGCGGTGCTCAGTCATGCAACGGAAGCGGTATCTTCACGATCCAGCCATCTACGGCTGGATAGTGTCCGGATAGGTGCGAAAGAACGGGCTGTCCTTCGGCAAAAATAAAAGCGCGCATCCAAAGTGGATGCGCGCCTCAATTCCTTCCGCGCTCTTCGTCAACTCTCGCCGCAAGAGTTTTCTCAGAGCCGCTGATACCTGAGAGCCTCTCCTACCGCCCGAAGTATGCCGCATTCTTCGCGGTGAATTCGTTCCACTTCTCCGGCAGATCGTCGAGCGCAAAGATAGCCGATACCGGACACACCGGCACGCAGGCCCCGCAGTCGATGCACTCCACCGGATCGATGTAGAGCAGCGGCTCCGCCGCATACTTGGGATCATCCTTCTTGGGATGAATGCAATCCACCGGACACGCATCCACGCACGCCGTGTCTTTGGTGTTGATGCACGGCTCTGCAATTACGTAGGTCATAAGGCTGTGAGTCTCCTGAACTCTATGCACATATTTTACTACTACAGCGGCCTCTCCGCGAACCGCACATTCTAGCAAGAAACCCCGCCCGCAGTACATATTTATCGCCCGCGCGGCGCAGTTGGCGAAACGCCAGCTTCGCCGACTCAGGCCGCGCACCAACCGGTCTGGCCCGCCCGCGCAAAAAAACCAAATGGCCGGCAGCGCCCGCTGCCAGCCATTTCTCTTTCGCTACCGGACCTGAGAGCTACAGATCAGTCCACCATTACCGGCGCCCACCACCCCCGTGTCCGCCGCCACCGTGGAAACCGCCGCCGCCACCACCGTGGAAACCGCCGCCGCCGTGGAACCCTCCACCGCCATGGAAGCCGCCTCCGCCACGTACCGCGCCACCATGAAAGCCCCCGGCCGGGCCATGCGCATATCCACGTCCGCCGTAATAACCCCGTCCGCCGTAGTAGCCGCGTCCGCCGTAGTAGCCACGCGCGCCATAGAAGCCGCGACCGTAGCCCCAACCACCACGTCCGTAATAGCCACGACCCCAATATCCGTGACCCCATCCGCCATACCACGGGCCGGCGCCGATGAATATGCCACCCGAGAACCAGCCAGGTCCGTAGTAGCCATAAGGCGCGCAAGCGTAAGGGTAATATCCGTAATAACCGTAGGCGCAAACTGGAGGTCCAGCGATGTAGCCAGGCCCAATTCCTATGCCGACGCCGATCTGCGCTTGCGAATAGGCCAGAGGCAGCATCAGGACGCCCACCAAAACCACGTATTTCATGTATCTCATGGTGATCCCCCTTGTCTCAGATCCGCCATCCCAACCAGGCAAACCGGACCTGCAGGTCCTCCAGATCTTATCTTCAATCTGAATCGCCTACTCATTTGAACTCGCAGCCCGCCAAAAAGTTGCAGGTCTCGCACTGGCTGATTTCAGCCACCCTGCCTGAATCCAACCACTTACGGCCGAAGCAGGGTTCGAGCGGCAAACGCCTATGCCCTCACCAACTCCCTCTTCGCGCTCGGTTCATACTCCACAATGTAGCCCGCCACCGCGCTCGCCGCGACCGTCAATGGCGACGCCAGATACATCTGTCCAGGCCCGCTGCGGCCGGGAAAGTTGCGGTTCTGCGCGCTGATCACCACCTGATCGGGACGCGTCGAAACTCCCGGCCCCGCATTGATACAAGCCCCACAGCTCGGCTCGATCACAATCGCTCCGGCTTTCTGAAATACATCGAGGTAACCCTTGCGCAGGCAGTACTCCCGCGTTTCCTGCGATCCAAACTGGATGTAGAACTTCACGGAATCTGCTACGCGCTTGCCCCGCTTGAGCGCGTCGGCCAGCACGGCGGCGTACATATCCATATCCTCGTTCTTGCCCGCGGTGCAGGTGCCGCCGTAAGCGATCTCGATCGGCACCGGCGTGTTCAGCTCGCGCACATACTTCCCATTACCCGGATCCCCGGGTGTCGCCACCATCGGCGTAATCTCCGCCGCATCGAGTTCGATCACATTCGCGTACTGCGCATCCGGATCGCTGTACAAGCCTTCAATCATGGCCTGGGCTTTCGCGCGATCCATTCCGCGCCGCTCCACCAGAAAGTCAACCGCTTTCTTATCCGGCGCGACGATGCCCGTGAATCCGCCAATCTCGGCCGCCATGTTCGTCATTGTGGCGCGCTCATCCACGCTCAGCTCTTCAATCGCCTCGCCCGCATACTCCATCACTTTCGCCAGCGCCTTCCCGCTGCGCACGTAGTCGAGGCTCAAAATCTTCAGGATGAAATCTTTCGCGGTGACGTTCTCATGCTTCCTGCCCCGGATCACAATCCTCACCGACTCCGGCACCTTCACCCGCACGTCTTTCGTAATCCAGCTGTTGAACACGTCGGTGGTGCCGATGCCGAAAGCGACGCAGCCAATCGCGCCCACGTGCGGCGTGTGCGAGTCGGAACCAATATTCAACTGCCCCGGTAGCGCGTAGCTCTCAAGAACGATCGAGTGGCAAATTCCCTCCGACCCCTTGCGATCCTTCAATTCTCCATGCAGCTTGATTCCCTGCTTCGCGGCAAAAGTTTCCTGCTTGCGCTTGAGTTGCGTCGCCAGATCGAGCAGGCCCAGTTTCTTCTTCTCCTCTGAGATCACCTCATCCAGAAACGTCAGGTGATCGCGGAAAAAGATAATGCTCAACGCATCGTTCACCTTCGCATCCGTTCCCACGTACCGCTCAAAAAAGATAGCGGCCATCGGCGTCACATATTCGTGGCTGAAGCGCAGGTCGGCCTGCGCAAATCCAGTGTCCCCCGGCTTCACCGCCGCAACGCCAACTTCACCCTTCTGGTTGATCATGTGCCGCGCAAAAATCTTCTCCGCCAGCGTCATCGCCCGCAACGATCTCTGGTCACGCGGGTGCCCCACCCTTGTCGCGCTGTTGGCGACAGGGTGGGGATTTTGACTTTGACCTTCCTCCGAGTCCACTCGCCCTATCGGTGGCAGAAACACCTTCTTCTGCATCCGCGCCACGTTGAACGGAAACAGTCCCCCATACTCAATCACCTGCCGCGTAATCTCATCTTCCCCTGCCGTGAACTCCGCCAGCGCAATCTCTTCTCCGCGGCGAATTTTATCGATCAGCGAAAAGTCGGTCGATGTCAGCACTCCCAGGTTCTGGCAATTCTGCTTGTAGATGCGCTCAATATTTTCGGCGATCACCACTTGAATCCCGGCGCACATCTCGGCGTAAGGCGATTGCTCTCTGCTCGATCCCTTGCCGCGCCGCTTCCCGCTCACCGCGCACACAAATCCGCCGCGCTTCACCTCCCCGCGTCCGATCGGCGTCACCCCGCCGCAGTTCAGTCCGAGATACGGAATTTCGCCCAGCGTCTCATCAAAGTAAAAGCAGTAATGCGCAGGAGTGATTTCGTCGGTCGAGATGTCGTCGCGTAGCTTGGGATTGCTCGCCGGATTCCTCGTATCCCACGGCAGGTCTTCGCCCGCAAGCTGCCGTTTGATCAGGTCTGGATCTTCGGTGAGGAAAAGAATGCGCCCCTGCAACCGGACCCGGTCGGGCCGCTTTTCGTTCTTGCGCTCCAGAAGATAATGGATCACGTTAAGCCTGTAGGAGTGTAGCCATCAAGCGACAGCCGGAAGCGACCGTAGCCAGTTCCCGCTTAATTGTAGCGCGAAGAAAGAATCGTGATCCGTCGCTCCGCCGTGCCGTCGATGCATCGATCCGCCGGCCGGCTAGTGGTGCCCGTGCGCCGCCTTGTTAAATCTCTCTCCCGCCGGAATTGCCACTGCCAGCCGATTCTCTTTCGGCGCCAGCGGACAAGTAGCATAAGGAGTCACCGCGCACGGCGGGTTGTAAGCCCGGTTGAAATCCAGAACCACTGTTCCATTCCTCACCGGATCGGTATCCAGAAAGCGTCCGCCAGGATAGGTATCCTCGCTCTTCGCCGTCAGATCGTTGAACACAAACGACAGCCCATTGGCTGCGTTTCCGCCCAGCGCAGTCAGCCTCTGCTCCTGGCCATTGATCTTGAAAACCACCGTCCCCGCCACCGGCACCGGTATCACATCGCCCAGAACATTCGGCACATCGACGGTCTCCTTGCCATCGGAGGGCTCCCAACTCGCGGTGACCCGGTAATTCATGTTCAGTGGATAAAACATCAGCCCGTGAAAATGTCGCACCGCGGCGCTGTCGTTATCTTTCAGGCGGATTCCCACGCGCTGGCCGCGCACGATTACGTGAAACTCGAGCGTTCCCATCTCCACCACCGAGGCGTGCCCGGAAATATCGGGTTCCAGCTTCTCCACATCCGTCGCCAGCGGCTTACCCGCCAAGGTAGCGTGCGCCCCCGCAAGCATTTTGATCGTAACTTCTTTGCCCTCGAGATCGAACTCCCCGGCGTGCGCCGGCCCTTTGGGAAATACCACCGCGTTGTCCGCGGCTGCGCCGAAACTGTTCGCTCCCGGCTTCAGCCAGTACAGCCCGGCCAGCGGCAGCCAGTTCTGCTTTAAGTCGTCAGTCTCTTCCGCCTTCCATTTCTCAAACGATTGCACGTACGCCGCATCGGGAGCGGCCGGTCTAGACCCGCGCGTACCCGCGAATAGAACTACCGACCCCAGCAGCACGCTCGCCGCCGCTCCCAGAAATCCGGTTTTCTTAAGCCCGCTTTTCTTGAGCCCGGTTTTCACGAGCATGGCTCGCCTTCCTCCGCTTCGTTGAAAATCCTATCGCTTGTAATCCCGCGGCACCGGCAGCGCTTCCAGGCCTCGCCCCGCAAAGATGTCAGCGAACTCCTCGAGCAGCGCCTGGTGAATCAACCCGTTCGACGCCACCGTCTCGCGGCTGTCGATCTCAAATGGCGAGCCGTCGAAGCGCGTCACTTTGCCACCCGCTTCTTCCACCAGCAGCACGCCCGCCGCCGTGTCCCATGGATTAAGATGGAATTCCCAAAAGCCTTCGAAGCGCCCCGCCGCCACATTGCATAAATCCAGCGCCGCCGATCCCGCCCGCCGCACTCCGTGCGTGTGCAGCGTAATCTGATGATAAAAGTAAATGTTCGGATTCTTGTGCCGCTTGTGGCTGGGAAAACCAGTGGCCAGCAGGCTTTCCTTCAGCGTCGCCGTTTTCGACACGTGGATTGCCTCGCCGTTGAGCTGCGCGCCTCTTCCCGGCTCCGCCGAAAACAGCTCGTCGCGCGTGGGATCGTAAACCACTGCGGCAATGCGCCTGCCCGGTTTCCCCGCCGATCGATCTTCCGGCGCCTGGTATTCCAGCGCAAGCGAGACGCAGAAAACCGGATATCCATGCGCAAAGTTCGTCGTCCCATCCAGCGGATCAACGTACCAGCGGTACTCGCTGCCCTGATTGCTGAGTCCCTGTTCTTCGCCCAGAACATCATGCGCCGGCCACTGCTGCCGGATGCGGTCGCGGATCAGCACCTCGGCGGCGCGGTCCGCCGCCGTGACCAGGTCGGCGTCACCTTTGTATTCGATCTTTATGTGCTGGTGAAAGTAATGCATCAGCAAATCGCCCGCTTCGCGGGCGACGGCTGCCATGGCGGGAAGATAGCTGTCGGTGGGGTTGGTCACAGGCGTTCAGTCTTCGCTCTTCGCTCCTTGCTTCCGGGGGTCTTCGCTTTTGGGCCTTCGACCTTTGAGACCCTCGCACTCTTATTTTCGCTTCCCTGAATCATCGGCGATGTACATGATCTCGTGCTTAAAAATAAAAAGATTGGGAGCGTTTTCGCGCGTCAGTCGCACCATGTGCTGGTCGTAATACTCGATCCATCCACTCACCATCTGCCCATCCATCAGCTTGATCCGCACCGGCTTCTGCTTCTCGCCCAGAGCTTTAAGGTAGCCGGCTTCTTCGAAGGTTTCTTGTGGAGGTTGGGGCCGGCCGTGCTTGTTGGCGTTGGAATTTCCCTGCGGGCGAAAAGCCATGCAAACATTGTACACGGGTAAACTTTCACCCCGGTTTGCCCGTCCAGCAAGCCGATGCGGCGTTTAGAAACTGACGCGCAGTCCGAACTCGAACTGCCGCGGCACACCCAGCGCGAAAGTTCCCGACTGAAAATTCGCCCGGAAGGGCATCAGGCTCGATCCCGGCACGATCCCGCCCACCACATTTGGCGCCAACACCCCATTCTGCCCCGGCAGCAGCGAAGCGCCCGGCAAGTTGCCCGGCAGAAATTCGTTGGTCAGGTTGAAGACGTTAAAAATGACGGCGCTCGGCTCGATGGTCACGCGGTCTTTGATCCTGAGCGGCCACGATGCCTTCAAATCGAAAGACTTCTGCCAGGGAATGCCCACCGCGTTAGGCGCAACCGAATCCAGAGTCGGCATCACCCAGCCCAGGGCGCTCATGTCGCCAGGGGTCATCACTTCCGTTCCCGATATCAACCCCGGGCAAGTGAAGTCGTTGTTAGCCGCGGCATTTGCCACCAGGCATTCGCCGGCCGGTGTGAGGCGACTGGCATAATCGTGGTTATAGGCGGTGATCACCTTGTTCAGATTCTCAATGGTTGTGCCATGCTCGAATTGGCCGATGCGAGTTCCCGGCAACGGCTCGGGAGCCGCACCAGAACCCAGCCCGGATCCCAGCCAATCGGTGGCGTAGATCTCTCCTCCATTGGTGAGTTCAGGAAGCAGCAGATTCTGCGGCAGCGGGCTGTAGAAATGCCCGATCACGCTGATCTTCGCGCCCAGCGGCAAATCGATCGTCGCATCAAAGGAAACCTGATGCTTCCGGTCCATGGCGTTCGGCCCCGTGAAGCGCAGCGGGTCGTCGTTGTCCGTCGCCAGGTTGGTCGAGTTCTGGTCCTGCTCCTGGCTAACATAGCGCGATAGCGTGTAACTGATTTGAAAGTTTGCTCCCTTCACCCCGCGCATTGGCTTGTCGATCCGCTGCACCAGTTTCACCTGCACTCCGCTGTAGAGCGAAGTCCCCTCGGGAAACAGCATATCGAGTCCGCCCAACGCTCCCGTGTTGCGCGTGATCGGGTTCGTACCCGGAAACGCGCAGTAGGGGCAAGGGCCGCCACCCGTGGCCTGAAGATTGGAATCCAAGCCCGCCAGGGAATAAGCGTCCTGCGCCCCGGCTTGACCCAACTTGCCCACCATGCACGTCGCCTGAGTCAATCCAGCCGGGCAACCATTGGCTAGTTGGGCGGAGTCGCGGGCGGCAACCGCATTGGCTTGACTGAAGCTGCGCGCCGCTCCGCTGTGGTTCACATCCTGGCCAAGCAGAAAATGTTCGCCGACGCTGCGGAGGTAATCCACGCTGAGCACCGATCCCGGGCCAATTTCTTTTTGAATTCCCAGGTTCATTTGCCAGGCGCGCGGGGTGCGGTAGTTGGGATAAAAAAGATCGTAGCTGGGGTTTAACGCCGTCAGCGTGGTGCCCACAAAGTTGCCATTGGGCGCAGACCCGGTTACGCTCGCGGCCGCCGCCTGGAACGCTCCGCTCAGCGCCAGAATTTCAGGCGCCACGGCCGAGATGGTCCCGCCACAGAACGTCGGCTGCGCCTCCAGACCGGTGGCTGTGCTCACCACCCGGGCCGCACCCCCGGCAATCTGCTCACCGCTTGCCAGACTCACCGGCCAGGGAAACATGCCCGCCACACCTCCCCGGCAAACCTCCGGACTGTCCGCGAACATTCCTTTGGCAAGCCTCGATGGGCTGTCGAGCAGCACGTTGTTGCCCAGCGAGTTGTCGTAGAACAACCCTCCCCCTCCGCGGATTACGGTCCTGCCGTTGCCCCCCGCATCCCACGCAAACCCGGCTTCCGGCGCCAGGTTCAGGTTCGGATTCCGCACCCGGTTTCCTAGTCCCGCCCCCCACTGGTTCAGATCCGGCAGCGGGCCCAGGCCGCTATCCGTCAGCCCCGTGTCGTGCACATAGCGCACTCCATACGTCAGCGTCAGTTTCGGCCTGATCTTCCACCCGTCTCCCAGATAGAGTTCCAGGCGGTTGTCCGGGCCCACTCCTCCCCCGGGAAAGCCGAATGCACTTTTATTCGTGGAGAATCCAATCGCGTTCCCCAGGCTCACCCAGTCCGCCGGGTACGCGGTGGGATCGGCCGACACCGATATCCCCAGCGAAGTTGTGCCCGCTTGCGGGAACGCGGAATACCCCGCCAGCCGCGCTCCGTCGATGCGATTGAATGTCAACCCGTAGCGGATGATGTGCTTGCCCATGACCCGGGTCCCGTCGTACTTCGCCTCTTTGTCGGATTGAATGGTCTGCTGCGACCCCAGCCAGCTCGGGCCGCCGCAATAGTTGCCGCCATCGCTGAGAATGCAATTCCCCACGGTGGCGGCGCCAATGTTAATGCCCAGCCCGGGAATCGGATTTTCCATCCCGCTGAGCGCACTCGTGGCATCCGCGGTGGCGCTGCGCATCTTGAGGTATTCGAAGCGCAGGCTGTGCGCATACGCGCCCGTGTTGAAGTCGACGCCCAGGGCGTTGGTCGCCGTGTTATCGGTGTTGCGGAACTGCTGCGTCGAACTGGCCGCGCCATCAGGACGCAGACCGCTGTCCTCAAAATAATTGAAGCGGTAGAACGCCCGCGTGCTGTCCCTCATGTTCCAGTCAACCCGCTCATCGGTATCGAAATCGCGATAGGGTTCGGCAAGCGTGGCATTCAGCGCGTCAAATGGATAGGTAAACGGCTCGGCCGCAGTAAGATCCTGCTTGGTGCGCTCGGCATCCACGAACAGGAAGACCTTATCCTTGATGATTGGCCCTCCCGCGTTGCCGCCAAACTGTTCCCGCTGAAACGGCGATCGCGTTACGCCTGGAAGATCCGCGGCACGCTGATTGCCCCGGAACAATCCGAATATTTCTCCGTGTATCTGGTCGCTTCCCGAGCGGGTTATCACATTCACCGCGCCCGAGGAGGTCAGTCCGGTCGAGAAGTCGAGCAAAGACTGCGAAACCTGAAATTCCTGGATTGCGCTCGCCGGAATATTCTGCGTGGTCGTGCCCACCATCTCGTCGCTGATGTCGCCTCCGTCCAAATCGATCCTGGTGGTGCGGCCAAACTGGCCCTGCAATGATGCCGAGGAGAGACCATTCTTCCCCGGAGCAAACACGCTGCCGTCCTGCACCTGCACTCCGGGCTCGAGCTGCGCCAGGTCAAGAAAATTTCGCCCGTTGATCGACAGGGCTTCGATCTGGTTTCCATTCAGCACGCTTTGCACGCCGGCCTGTTCGATGTTGACGGCCGTGGCTGCCGCCACCTCAACCACAACCTCCTTCGGTCCGGGTTGCATCTTCACATTCACGCTCGCCGTATTGCCCACCTGCACCGCCAGGCGTAGCGACGCCGTCTTGAAACCCTTGGCCTGCACCCGCATCACGTAATTTCCCGGCTGAATCGGTCCCGATGAGTACCATCCCGCACGCGAGCTCGTCACCTGGATCGTGGCGGCCGTCGCCTTATTGGCGATCTCCACTCTGGCGTCCGCCAGAACCTTCCCGTCCTGATCGGTAACCATGCCCACCACGCTGCCCGTACCCGCCGTCTGGGCCGGCAGCAGCGGCAAAGCCGGCAGCGCCAGCGCCGCGAGCAGCGCGATTCGCGCAGCCAAACCGCAAGCGGAGCTGAAGTTCAAGATCGTAAACTTTCCATTCGGAATATTCACAGAACCTCTCTCATACTTTCTCGTTCCACAGCTCGGGTGCTGGCTCGGCAATCGCCGTTCGATGGGATTATGAATTGCGCATCTCAACTTGGCGTTGGCAATATGGGCTCAAAAGTTACCCGCGAACCCAAGTTGACTCTTGGGGTGGAATCGGAGCGTTTCCTCCGCCAGTTTTGGGCAAGTCCCGACGATATCAAACTATCCACCATCCTTGTCAATCATTCGGCGGCCGAGGACTACTGGCTTTCAGAAGTCCTGCTTCACCGTGTAGTATCCCGCCCGATGCCGCACCTGGTAAGACGAGGCGTCGGGCACTCCCTTCACTCCCACCTGAATGCGGCGAAACTCCGAGTCCGACGCGGCTTGCGAGGGATAGTATGCGAGCAGGTATTGCGTGCGCAGTTCGTCGCCGATCTGGTGGAAGGCATCGTCCAGCTGCGGCACCGAGGTAGCATAATAGTATCTGCCTCCGGTATCTTCCGAGAGCTGGATCAGGGCGTGCTCGCCTCCGGTTTCGCGCCCCGCGCTGTTCTCCATGGGTACCACGATGATGCTGTAGACCAGAGCTTCGGCCTGTTCGGCGGCGCGCGCCGCCTGCTTGTAATCGGTTCTGCTGACCGTGTCTCCGCCGTCGGTGATCAGCACCATCACCTTCCGGCCCTGGCGGCCGTCGAGCGAGCGCGAGACCAGATAGACGGCGTCGTAAAGCGCGGTGGCTGCGCCCAGGCGGATGTGGTCAATGCCCTCGTCAATGCGCTTCAAGTCCGCGGTATAAGAGGTTTCCTGCAGCACGGTTTCGCTAAAGCCAAACACTGAGAGCGCGTCGACCGGGCGCAAAATATCCTGGGCAAAGCGCTTCGCTGAAGCCAGCTCCAGCGGCAAGTCGTGACGCGTACTCAGGCTGGTATCGATGGCCAGCGCAATTGAAAGCGGTAGCGCGGATTCTTTGTCGAACACCTTGATGGTTTGCGGGCGCCCATCTTCCTGCAGAACGAAATTCTGTTTCTTCAGCCCGGCCACCGGCGCGCCCTGAGGGTCGGTCACCGTCACATACACATTGACCAGCTTGACGTCCACCTTGAGCGTGGTCTCGGGCTGGAGTGTGGATTGTGCTTTGGCCGGCGGCTTCTGCGCCAGCGACGCAGCGCAGGCCAGCACCAGCAGAATCAAGGTAGCGGGTTTTCTCATGCGGTGAAGGAAGTATACCTGTGCAAGTTAGCCCCTGTGGGACAGCCGCCTCGGGAGCCTGCCCGGAGCGAAGCGTTCCGGCAACCTCAACCCGCTCACTTAGATGCGCGCTCCTCTCCGGGGCTGCCTTCGAGCAAGGAATTTCCGCGGCGAATTTCGTCGGGAAACGCTTCGCCATCGGCCCACACCGCGCCGTCCTCGAAATATTCCTTCTTCCAGATGGGGACGGTGCGCTTGAGGGTATCAATCAGCCAGCGGCAAGCATCGAAAGCGGCGGCGCGATGCGCCGACGCTACTACGATGAGCACGCTGGTTTCTCCAATCTCCAGCCGCCCGAGCCGGTGCACCAGCGCAACCTCGCGGACGGGAAACTGTCTGATGGCCTGCTGGGCAAGGCCTTCCATCTGCGCGAGCGCCATCTCTTCATAGGCCTCGTAATGCAGATAGAGCGTGCTGCGTCCGCGCGTCTGGTTGCGCACCACGCCTTCAAAAACCACGGCAGCGCCGTCCTGGCCACGCTTGAGGCACTCGACGATTCCCTGCGTATCAATGGGCTCGCGGACAATGGCCGCGTGTTGCATTGGTCCCGCGGGCTTTCCCGATCCTCCGCTCACCGGCGGAAGCAGCGCTACCTCGTCATCCGCTTTCAACCTGGTGTCGGTTGCCGCATACTGCCGATTCACCGCCATAGCCAGCGAACGTAACACTTCCTTGAGCTGCGGGAGCTGCGACTCATAATGCGCCAGCACATCGCCGAGCGAAGCGCCCTCCTGCAGTTCGATCTCGTCGCTGGACTTGCCCGCAAGATCTTTGAGCAAACCGAAAAAAAGAACGCGCACGCGCATAGAAACCGTCGCCAGAACTCCGGAGCCAGTTTATCGCGAGCGCGTGAATCCGGGCGAAAGCGCACCCTGGGGGAAAAAAAGTTGCGAGTGGGCGGAGACCGCGCAGATATTTTTTCTACTCGTCATCGTGCGGCTGTTTTTGGCGAGGCGAAGGACCTGTGCATGCGCTGGTAGCGCCGATACCCCCTCCCCCTGGTATCTATTGGAATCATCGAGTTAGCAAGAAAATGCCGGCAAAATCCGCAGGACAAAGGACTTAGGAGTCAAAATCCGGACAACAAAGGACTTAGCGAACGATTTGTGGCCGGACTCTGGCTCTGCTGCGTGCTGCATTGGCATGGACAATTATGGGGTGGATTTTTAGCGGGCGCAAGGTTAGATGTCACAGCCCGGCGCTGTGGATTTCGCGGCTGATTTCCACAGGTTTATTTCTTTCGATGTTCACATGACCTTGCCTCCCGTTTTGGGACAGAGATACTGGACAACAGGGCGAGTTCCAGTAAGGAAGCTTGGGTCGCGCTTTGTTGCGATGGCAAAGAATGGCATCGCGGCGCGGCCGCTCCCCCAAGGCCCTGAGGCGGGCAGAAAACGCCCGCCTCAGGATGACAATCAGATAAGTGGAGGCGTGGAGAGGATATGTCTTTCGATAATGTTCCGCGGTGCCAGCATGTGAAGATGAATGGGACGCAGTGCGAATCACCGGCGCTGCGGCGCCGGCGGCTGTGCTTTTTTCATGCGCGCTGTCAGGAGCAGCGCAAGAGGATCGCAAGCGATCAGTTCAAGCAGGCCGGGTTTGTGGTGCCGGTGCTGGAAGACGCGAATGCGGTGCAGATGGCGCTGATGCAGATCATGCAACTGCTGGCATCGGGCCAGATGGACCACAAGACGGCGGGGCTGATGCTGTATGCGCTGCAAACCGCCAGCACCAACCTGCGCCACACCCGGTTCGAGGTGGGAGATGTTACGGACGTGGTGATCGACCGCGACACGGTGAACGCCACGGTCATTGGCGGGCCGCAGTGGTTTGAAGAGGATTTCGAAGAGGAAGACGAGGACGAAGTGGAAGAGGATGCGGAGGAAGACGAGGAAGAAGAGGAAGCCGGAGATGAGGCGGCGAAACCGGCGCCGGCGGCGAAGGCGGCAAAGCTGCGGCCGAATGTAACCATCGCCGAGGCGCGAGAGCAGGTGCGGGGGCTGATCCACGAATGGGTGTTGGACTCGGTGGAGGGGAAAGCGAGAAGGGAGTTGACTCAGGCGCGGGGCGAGAGCGGAGGAGATTGAGATCCTTCGCGCAAAGGCGCGCTCAGGGTGACAACGGCTTTTTCTGTTCCGTTACTCTCTGTTCCGTCACAACGAGACTTTTTGCCGCGCAAGCGCATTCGATCGAGGGCGCTTGCTTACGCGCTCAGGCTTCCACGGTGACGACCCGGTCGTGAACCGCCGCGGGCTCCTGGGTGGGACGAATGGGCGGAGCCTCGGGTTTGGAATCCTTGCCCGAGGGGGGAAGATTTGCCTTGGGCGCGAGAGATTCCGCCACCACGGGCAGGGAGACGCGCAACGCCTCTTCAATCGTCTTGACATAGAAAATGGCGAGGTTCTCGATTTGCTCGGGCGTGAGATCCTCTTCCACATTCATCTTGTTTTCCGCGGGCAGAATCACGGTGTTGACGCCGGCGCGCTTGGCGGCCAGCACTTTTTCTTTAATGCCGCCGACGGGAAGCACGTTGCCGCTGAGCGTGATCTCGCCGGTCATGGCGGTGAGCGGACGGATACGATGGCCGGTGAGCAGCGAGACCAGGGTGGTTGCCATGGTCACGCCGGCCGAGGGACCATCCTTGGGAATGGCGCCGGCGGGCACGTGCATGTGAATATCGTGATCGGCGAAAAAGCTTTCCGCGATGCCCAACTGGACTGCGTTGGAGCGCACCCAGGTGAGCGCGGCCTGCATGGATTCCTGCATGACCTGGCCGATCTGGCCGGTCATGGTGAATCCGCCTTTGCCCTTCATGGCATTGGCTTCGACGAAGAGCACATCACCGCCGGAGGGAGTCCAGGCGAGGCCGACGGCGACGCCGGGACGCTCGGTGCGTTCCTCGATTTCGCCTTCGACGCGGATCTTGATGCCGCCGAGAAATTCCTGAATGATTTCAGGAGTGACCACCAGCTTTTCGATCTTGCCTTCGGCCAGCCGCCGCGCCTGCTTGCGGCAGATGGTGCCGATGGTGCGCTCGAGGCTGCGCACACCCGCCTCGCGAGTGTAGTGGCGAATGATGTAGCGCAATGCGGCCTCGGGAAATTCGATCTGCTCAGAGGTGATTCCGTTCTCCTCCACTTGACGCGGAACCAGGTAACGGAACGCGATGTGCAGCTTCTCTTCTTCACTGTAACCCTGAAGCTCGATGATCTCCATGCGATCGCGCAGGGGCTCGGCGATGGGATCGAGCATGTTCGCGGTGGTGATGAAGAGCACCTTCGACAAATCGAAAGTGACGTCGAGATAATTGTCGCGAAAACTCGAGTTCTGTTCGGGATCGAGGGCTTCGAGCAGAGCGGAAGCGGGATCGCCGCGGAAATCGCGGCCGACCTTATCGATTTCGTCGAGCATGAAAACCGGATCCTTGGTTTCGGCGCGGCGAATGCCCTGGATGATTTGCCCGGGCAATGCGCCGATGTAGGTGCGGCGATGGCCGCGGATTTCGGCTTCATCGTGCACACCGCCGAGCGAGAGGCGCACGAATTTGCGGCCGAGCGCGCGGGCGATTGATTTGCCGAGCGAAGTCTTGCCCACGCCCGGAGGTCCGACGAAGCACAGGATCGGACCTTTCATGTTGGGCTTGAGGCGGCGAACAGAAAGATAATCGAGAATGCGGTCTTTCACTTTTTCGAGATCGTAGTGATCGGCGTCGAGGATTTCCTTGGCCTTGAGGATCTCGATTTCCTGACCGGAAGTTTTGGACCAGGGCAGCACGGCCAGCCACTCGACGTAGTTGCGGGTGAGCGAATAGTCGGCCGCCATGGGAGACATGCGGGAGAGGCGGCCCAATTCCTTGAGCGCTTCCTTCTTCACTTCTTCGGGCATGCCGGCGTCGTCGATTTTCTTTTTCAGGTCGTCGACATCGCGCGCGCCTTCATCCTGCTCGCCCAGTTCCTTCTGGATGGCCTTCATCTGCTCGCGCAGGTAATACTCGCGCTGAGTCTGCTGGACGCGGTCCTGCACTTCGCTTTGAATCTTGTTGCGCAGTTGCTGCACTTCGAGTTCCTTGGCGAGATGCTGGTTGATTTTTTCGAGGCGGACGCGGATGTCGAGGGTCTCGAGCGTGTCCTGCTTGTCGGGCGTGGAAAGCGAGGGCAAGGAGGAGGCAATGAAATCGACTAAACGGCCGGGTTCGTCGATGTTGAGGGCGACGGTTGAGAGCTCGTCGGAAAGCGTGGGCGAACCGGCAACGATCTGCTGGAACAGAGTGAGCACGTTGCGCTGCAAGGCTTCGATTTCGGAACTATCGGGAGGCGCAGCTTCAGGAATAACGGACACTTTGGCGCGCATGAATGGAGTTAATTGGGTGAACTCGCCGAGGCGCACCCGCTCCAGGCCTTCGGCGAAAACGAAGAGGCTCTGGTTGGGCATCTTGACGACTTTGTGGACGATGGCGGAAGTGCCGACGGTGTAAAGATCGCTGGCCTGAGGGCTGTCGACGCGGGCTTCACGCTGAGCGACGACCACAATGGTCTTGTCTTCGCCGAGCGAATTGATGAGCTGGACGGAACTCTCCCGGCCGACGGTGAGAGGCAGAACGGCGTGCGGGAACAGAACGGTATCGCGCACTGGAAGCACGGGCAAGGCCCGCACATCGTTTGTTTCCCGATGCTTAGGAAGCTGCTCGGAAAGCGGCTGCTGGCTCATTGGCTCTCCTTGAGTGTAACTCACTCAAGCTTAGATGATAGTCTGCCGGAAAGGTTTCATGCTTGCCGGAGGTTCCGGGCAAAATGAATTCTATGCCTGTTGCGGACGGTTGGCACTGTACCAAAGGTGCAGCAGCTAACGCGGACGGCGTTCCGGACCCGTTTCAGGAGCGCACTGGGAGGCGACCTTAAGCAGTTTCGGCTGCCGGCGTTCAGGGGGATAGAGGTAAGCATTCCATGGTTCTCACTTCGAATGGGCGCAGGCGAAGGACGATGGGAGTGCCGGCACGCAGCTTTTCCGGTGGCTGCTTTGAATTCCAGGGATCGGTTGCCTGGTATTGGCGCGGGGCGCCGGAAGGCAACTGAAAGGCCTGCTCGATATCGAGGCGAAAGCTCTGGAGCTTATCGGAAGGGTTGCGCAGGACCACGATGCCCTTTTTGGGGCTCCAGGCGGCCCAGCCGTAGACCTGGAGCCGGGCCGGATTTCCTCCGAGCCAATGAGTATCGCGCAGGGTTTCGCGGTTCTGGCGAGACCAGATTGCGGCTTGCGCCAAGGTGTCCCAATTCTCCGGGGAAAGCAGGGACGGGGTAATGTACATCTCCTGAAGCTGGGTGCCGGAACCGAAATAGGAGTGGACTTCATCGGCAAAGTCGTGGTGAGGATCGGATTGGAGGCCATCGGCAAAGCGAGCGTAGATGAGGCCGTGCAACATTAAAGAATTGAGGGGGAACAACGGGCCAGGCAGGACGATGTTGTGGTAGGTTTGCGCGTCGCGGTAGGTGATCCAGCGCTGGCGCGAAGTGCCGACGCCGGCGAAGCTGTGGTCATCGCCGCCGCGCCAGATGGAATCGGCATACAAAAGCCAGAAGGGCGAGGGATAGGTCCCGGTGGTGAGGTTGATGAAGAGATCGGGACGATGCTGACGGAGCAGAGCCATGAGATGGATGGCGGCGGCGAAGTCGCTATCGAATTCGCTGCCGGGGAAAACCCGATCGGCGTTGCCGGTCCCGTCGAACTTAAAAAGATTTACGCCGTATTTGCTCAGCATTTCGAGACATACCTGCTGGAAGCGGGCGTAGTAACGGGGACCGGAAAGAGCAAAGCCGTCGTTCTGAATTTCGAATCCAGCGGCGCGCCCGGAGGCCAGGCGCTCCTGCTTCTCTTTTTCGTAACCTCCCCAGGGCGAGAGCCAGACCCCGATGCCGAAGTGATAGCGCGCGGCGGCGAGCATGGCGGGTGTGAAACCATCAGGAAATCCGGGATTGAAATTCCACAGGCTGGCGGGATTATCCCAGCCGTCGTCGAAGAGGAAGGAATCGAGCTGGACGTGGCGCTTTTCGACCAGCTCCTGACCGAGGGAGTGGATGCGATCCAGGGCCGCGTTGCTGGTGTATCGTTCGCCGTAGCCGAGGTCATACCACGAGTTGTAATGCAGCATCGGCGAGTAGGGACGGGGACGTTCGTTTTCGAGATAGGCGAGAAAGGCGCGACGGAGCTGTCCGGCGGCAGCGACGCCGATGACGGAAGAATAGGCGATGGTTTCGCCACGCCGTAATGGGAGCACGCGCGACAGCGCGGCGGTGGCTTCTCCGCTGGAAACTTTCGCGACCGCGAGAGGATGTTCAAAGCCGAAAAACATGCTGCCATCCGTGAGCGGGGAACCCTTGACCTGACCGATGACATGGGCCCGAGGATCGTGGAACTCGAGCAGGAGAACCTGGGCGATGGGCAAAGCCTGATTTTCGGCGTGAATGGTGACGACCTGGCGGAAGTAGGCGGAATCGTCTCCGAGAATTCCGCACCAGACGACATGAGCGGAGGTTTTGGGGTCGGACAGGGTGGTGCAGACCTGCTGGCGCGGCAGGCGTTCGGCGGCGCGCTCGGCGGAGGGGTTGGGCGGCAGCGCAGCGGTTGAGAGCGGCTCGACGACCTGCATGTCTTGCGGGCGCAAGGTTGCTCCGTCGCGGAGCTTCAAGGTGAATGGCTCGGGGAGATCAACGACTTTTCGGTTGGAGCGATCCTGCACGCGTACTCTGGCTAGACGGCCGGCGCTGGTTTCAAGCTCAACCTTGATCCATTGATTCTGGATCACCTGATTCGCGGAAGCAGCGGGTGGAATTTTGGCGGGCGCGGATTGCTGGGAGCAAAGTACGGGGACGGCGACCAGGATGAGACACATCACTGGATACACAAGGCTGAAACGGGGAGGGCGCGAGTGGTCTGGGTTCAAGAGATTCAATTTGTCATTTCTTAATTCTTAATGGCGGATCTTCATCACGGAGTCAGACGTGGTGGCAGCCACACGCCCGACGATCACAGATAGATTGCCTGACGAAATACTCGCAGCAGATTAGTTTGCTGTTTATCGATTGTCAACCGAACGACATTTGCGCGTGCGGTCACGCTAGCGCCGCTGCTGCGCTTAGGCGGCGGGGTAAATTCCCAGGACTTTGACGAACTCGGCGACTTCGCTGAGATGGTGGAGGGCGTTGCGGGCGGGTTCGTCGTCGCCGCGGAGGAAGTCGACGTAGAAGACGTATTCCCAGGGGCGTCCGCGCATGGGGCGGGATTCGATTTTGCTGAGGCTGATGTCGCGCAGGGCGAAGACGCTGAGGGATTTGAACAACACTCCAGCCTGGTTCCTGAGCTTGAAGGCGATGGAAGTTTTGTTGGCGCCAGGGGGAATGAGACGCCGATAGCGGCGCGCGGAGGCGGAGATTCCCTGTCCCACAGCGGCGGTTGAGCCCAGATTGCGAATCAGGAAGAAGCGGGTGAAGTTGCGTTTATCGTCTTCGATGCCGGCCTGGAGAATTCTGCCGGAATATTCGCGGGCGGCGTGGCGTCCGGCGATGCCAGCGGAATCGGGCAAGCGCTGGGCGACCACGTGCTTCACGCTGCCGGCGGTGTCGTAGAAGGGAACGGGCGCGATGCGGGGATGGTGGCGGAAAAAATCGCGGCACTGGTCAAGGGCGACAGGGTGGGAGTAGGCCTGGCGCAGAGCGCCGAGCTTGACGCCGGGAGCGGCGATGAGGTTGTGGACGATGCGCAGCAGGAATTCGCCCTGGATAAATACGTCGCGGGTCAGGAGAAGATCGGCGTGCTCGGCGACGGTGCCGGCGAGGGAGTTTTCGATGGGGATGACGGCAGCGGCGACCGAGCCGCGCTGGAGGTGGTCGAAGACTTCGACGGAGCGAGCGCAGGGCACGACGAGGCAGCGCGGGAGCATGTGCTCGGCGGCTTCATGGCTGAAGGAACCGAGTTCGCCCTGGATGGCGACTTTGATGGCGGAAACTTTCATCCCATGGCAAGGTAGCTGGAGAAGGTGGGAAAGCGCAAATTGATTCTGTCGAGCCTCGAGGCGGTTCCGGGCGGGCGCGCACCATAAATCTTAAATCTCAGTTGCGAATCGGGGCTTGGTCACGGGGCTGCGGGATGAGGTCCTTGCGCAGGAGCAGGGCGTCGACGCCGTTTGAATAGTAGCGCGGGAAGGTCCGGATCACGCTGTAGCCCTGACGTTTGTAAAACGATAGAGCAGAGATATTGTCCACCGCGGTTTCGAGGCCGACGGAACGGCACCCAGCGGCGAGCAAGCGATCTTCGGCGCGGCCGAGGAGCAGCGACCCCACGCCGGAACGCCGGGCAGCGGCGAGCACGTCGATGGTAATGATATGGCCGGTAATGATATGACCGGAGGCAGGGCTGCCGGCTTCGGCCACGATGAAGCCGGCGATAGGAGCAGCGAGGGAGGGGCTGGCGGGAAAATATTTCTCGCTCCTTCCCGGATCGGGACTGGCCGCTGGGTCTGCAATGTTGAGGGCGACCAGCGTAAGCGAGCCGTGACGGCGGATATAGGCCTTGAGTTCGGCACGCGAATAGGAAATACCGGAAGGAAAACAGTCTTGATCGATGCGCCAGAGCGCTTCGAAATCGGCGGACTGGAAGTCGCGAACGGTGAAAGGCACGCCGCCATTGTAGCGGGGCTGGGCGGGTTGGAACGGAGCGGCGCGAACTGGTCAGGCGGGGCCGGAATAATTGGTCCGAGTTTTCCACAGGCAATTCGTCGAGGGAAAGAACGATTGCGTGACTCTGCCCCTTGATTCGCCGCAACCGGGGACGTACCATGAGCATCAGAGGAAGCGTTGTGGAGCGACTTCTGCTCATTGACGTGGCCAGTTCGGTCGCCGTGCTGGGACTGTGGTACTTCGTGTTTGCCACCTACAATCGAAAAAAAGGAGCGTCGGCGCTGCGCTGGGTACAGACAGCGTGCGCCGGCAAGGGACGGATTCTGGAGTCGCACTGGGCGGGGAGTTCACTGCTGCAGGCGCGGCTGGATTTCGCCGCCCGGTGGTTTGAGAACGCGCACGTCACCATGAAGTTCCGGCCGCGAGCGCTGCCGGTACATTGGCTGGTGAGTTGCTGCCGCCATCAGAAAGAAACTCTGACATTTGAGGCCGACCTGGGGGGTATTCCGAGCTTCCGCCTGGAAGTGGTGCGGCATCGCTGGTGCGCGCACAACCGGGGAACATCGGCGCGCAAGCGGGACAATCGGGACTGGGATCTCTACCAGCCTGGGCCCATCATCCTGACGACGCGGACGCATTGGAAGCACGATCCGACGGCGGAGCTGAACGCGCTGATGTCGGCGCGGCGCCAGGAAATTTTGCAGGTGCGATTCCGTCCGGAATCGCCGCAATTTTCGGCGACGGTTCAACTGGAAGCGCTGGCCGACCCGGCCGCGGCCGCCGGGTTTGTGAACGCGCTGCGCGAGATCGCGGCGGGAGCCTCGGCGCACCGGCAGTAGGCAAGATCCTCAGCTAGATTCCCCGCGACACCGCAAGCCCAAAACGCCGGGCTGGTTGCATGTTCCCTCTTCCTTGACGCTTGACCGTGTGCTATTGTCCGGGCCATGAGCGACCCAGACTTGGGGAATTCCACGCCGCAGTTCGGCACGGCCGAGTATGCGGAAAAACCGGGAGGCAATGGGTGCCGCTTCTGCGGGCAAGCGGTGGGAGGAAGTTACTACCGCGTGAATGGTGCGCGGGCGTGCGGGGGTTGTGCGGAAAAGATGCGGTCCGAGTTGGGCGTGGATAAGCACGCGGCGTATGCGCGGGCGGTGGCATACGGGGTTGGGGCGGGTGTGGTGGGAATAGCTGGGTATGCTCTGATCGCGATCCTGCTACAGGGATGGGTGATCAGCTACATGGCGCTGGCGGTGGGCTGGCTGGTAGGGCGGGCGATGATGAAAGGATCCAACGGAGTGGGCGGCAGGCGCTACCAGATTACGGCCGCACTGCTGACCTATGCAGCAGTCTCGATTGCGGCGGTTCCGATCTGGATTCATTTTGCCGGGGTAAGAGCGGAGCAAAGACAGATTCAGCAACAGAAAGTTGCAGAGGAGCAGCGCCAGCTTGAGAACGACGACGATCAGCCAGCGACGCAGCCTTCGCCGGCGCCGCGAGCGGAGAAGCCGCAAGCGAGTGTGGCCAGCGTGGGCAGATGGCTGGGGCGGATGGCGCTGGTGGGGCTGGCATCTCCGTTCATTCAACTTTCCGATAGCCCTGGATGGGGAGTAATGGGACTGTTGATCCTGTTCGTGGGGATGAACATCGCGTGGCGAATCACCGCGGGGCGGCCGCTTGAGGTCTTCGGACCATTTGCCGATTCTCGGCCAGCTTCTACATGAGCGGTGGGTTGAGTCAAAGGCGCTTTTCCGATCCGTGTCTGCATCCACTCCAGAACTGATTCGAAACTGCCGGCGCTGCGCACAGCAGCTGGGGCCGGGAGCGCTGGTGTGCGAGCGCTGCCAGGCGCTGGTGCATTCGGAAGAACTGGAGCGGCTGGCGGCCGAGGCGAAGGCGTTCGAGGCTAACGGAGAATTGCGGCAGGCAGGGGAGAAATGGATTCGCGGGCTCGATCTTCTGCCGCCCGCGTCGAAGCAAGCGGACTGGATCAAACAACACTTGCGGGTGATTGAAGCGGGTAACGATGGGAAGCGAACGCCGGCTGCGATGGATGACGCGAGCATGCGAGAACCGGGGGCGATGGATTCGGCGGGGGTGGTGCGGGGTGAGAAAAGGGCTCCAGCGGCGCGATTCAAGCTGATGTTTCTGCTGAGTTTCGCGGCTTTCGTTGCGATCTACGGGGCGGCCGCGGGCATGAAATTTGGGATCGGCTTCGCAGTGCTGATTCTGATTCATGAGATGGGGCACTTTATCGACATCAAGCGCCGGGGCTTGCCGGCGGAGATGCCAATATTTTTGCCGGGCCTGGGAGCCTACGTGCGCTGGGATGCGCTGGGCGTGTCGATTGAGACCCGCGCGGCGATCAGCCTGGCGGGGCCGCTGGCCGGGCTTCTGGCTTCAGTAGCGTGCGCCGGGCTGTGGTGGCAGACGGGCAATCCGCTGTGGGCTGAGCTGGCGCGTGTGGGTGCGATTCTGAACCTGCTGAACCTGATTCCGGTGTGGGTGCTGGATGGCGGGCAGGCGGTGCTGGCCTTGAGCAAGAGGGAGCGCATCGCGGTGCTCGCGGGGAGCGTGGCTTTGGGGCTGGCGCTGGGGCAAAACATGTTTTTCCTGGTGGCGCTGGGAGCGGGGTATCAGGCGTGGTTTGGGAGAGATCTGCCGGCACGATCGAGTTGGGCGACGACCATTTATTACGTTGCGGTGCTGATCGGGCTGGGAGTGATCATTCAGCTGATGCCGGGGCAGGGTCTGGGCGTGTGGTAAGGGGATGTGCGCGGTAAAGAGCTGTAGATATTTTGGTCGAGGAGCAGGGGGCAGTGGCCACGCGAGACGCCAGCCGTCAACCCGGCAATCGTCGAGAGCGGGTGCAGACTGATCTGGGGCTGGCTGCGGTCCGGATGTTCGGCGCCAATGAGCGCATGAACCAGGTTCTTATCGAACATCTTGCGCAGGGGATTGCGCGCCGCATAAATCTCTTTTATCCCTGGGATAAGCTTTTTTAATTGTCGGACACGGCGTGCACGCGTTATTCTTGCTGGTTGAAATCCAGCCGTTTCAACTCCCTGTATCCGTGCGGTTGCTTGCCGACATCATTACTGCTGGAGAACGAAAAGGAGATGGAAGGACATCCATGCCCAACGAACTGCGTAATTTCCTGGCACTGACCTACGACGAACTGGAAGACCTGAATCTGGAGGCGAAGGAGCAGCGCAGGAACCGGGTGCCGATCGGCAAGATCCAGGAGAAGCGGCTGAAATATTTGACCGACGAAAAGCGGATCAAGGCGGTGACCGTGCTGTTCAGCGATCTCGAAGGCCGGTTGCACATGCTGGATTACGACAAGAAGTTCCTGATCAAGAGCTGGGACAATCTTACGTTCGACGGCTCGTCGATTCGGGGGTTCACGGCGCAGCGGGAAAGCGATCTGCGGCTGGGGATTGACTGGGCGGCGTTTTACTGGGGGCCGGCGGATGTATTCGGTTCGGGAAAAGTGCTGGTGTTCGGCGAGGTCATCGATAAAGGCGGGACACCGTATTCGGCTGACATTCGGGGCGTGCTGAAGGGCTATGCCGAGGATCTGCATAAGAAAAAAGGCTACACCCTGAACGCTGCGAACGAGATTGAAGGGTTTTTGTTCAAGGGCGCGGACGCGGAGCGGCGCTACCACGAGACGGGGAAGTTCGAATATGTAAACACGGGCGGGTACTATCACTCGCTGCCGGGCGATCCGCTGCGGACATTCATTGACACCACGGCGGAAGTGCAACGCGCCATGGGCTTTCAGAATGAGAAAGATCATCCGGAAGTTGCGCCCTCGCAATTTGAAATCAACTACGGTTACGGGGAAGTGGTAGCGGCGGCGGATCAGATTCAGCTCTACAAGCTGATTTGCCGGCAGGTCGCGACCAACCTGGGATTCACCGCGTCGTTTCTGCCGAAGCCGGTGGTAGGGGTGAACGGCAGCGGCATGCACACCAACGTTTCGATCAGCGAGGGTGGCAAGAATTTATTTTGGGACGCGAAAGGCGAGGAAAAACTGAGCAAGACGGGCTGGGCATTTCTGGATCGCATCCTGACGCACGGCAACGACATATGCCTGGTGTTGAATGCGAGCGTGAACGCGTATCGACGTCTCGACCCGCACTTTGAGGCGCCGAACCAGATCAAGGCCTCGGCGGTAGACCGAGGATCGATGATCCGGGTTCCGATTGGCAACGAGAAGAGCATGCGGGTGGAAGTGCGCTCGGTGTCTCCGGACGCGAATCCGTATCTGGCTCTGTACTCGATCTTCAAGAGCGGGATCGACGGAGAAACCGCGAAGATCAAGAACCTGCGCCAGGCCGAACGCTATTTGCCCGACAACATCTATACCGCGCTCGACGACTTCCGCAAGTCGGAGTGGACGACGAAAATCCTCGGGGAAGACGTGAAGGGGCGGTACGCCGAATTGAAGCAGGCCGCGGCGGACCGTTGCCCGCGTCTGCTGGGAACTTTTGTGAAAGCGCCGGAGGTGCAATATCACCACGACGTTTACAACCAGTTCCTGTGGAATTTGTTCTAGAGTGTTGCGCGTTGTGTGGCAAAGTGCGACCTGAAGTTACTTGGAACGACTGTCTGACGAGACGTTCTTGATCAGACCTGTTGTCCCATCGACAGTACCCTGTGAGGCGAGGGCGGAGAGGCAACGAACCGTCCGAAGCCCT
>JBARJF010000078.1:0-36137 GCA_049800135.1 Candidatus Sulfotelmatobacter sp. | reverse complement strand
GATCGGCTCCGGTCGGGATGACAGAATTGGAGAGATCGCCTCTGGTCGGGATGAGGTGTCACTCCCCGGGCGACGCGAGGCGCAGACCCAATGAGAGGGAAGTTTCGCCAGCACCAGAAGAAATTCCTTCGCCGCTAAGATATCCACGCTCATCCTCAGCTTTTCCACAACGGCCCGATGGGATTTCGTGGTGGGGTATTGTGTCTGCCTGGGGTTTCGACGGCCAAGGCTTCCCCGTTCAATAGGATACGGACTTCCGTCGCGATTGCAACATCTGCCGTTGACAAAAAAATCTGAGGGTCTAAAATACGGCCTCGCTGCTTGCTTGTAAAATCTGAACATGACCCCTAAACTTCTCGATCCCGTAGTGCTGCGAACCGATTTCCCCGATCTGCAACTTCACGCCAGCGGAAAGGTGCGCGACGTTTACCAGCTTGATAACGAGCGCCTGCTGTTCGTTGCGACGGACCGAATTTCCGCGTTCGACTATGTGCTGGCCACCGGCATTCCGCACAAAGGGCAGGTGCTGAGCCAGATTTCGCTCTTCTGGTTCGACTTCCTCGCGGACATGGTTCCCAACCACGCAATCACCGCCGAGGTGGAACAGTATCCGGAGGCGCTGCAGAAGTATGCGGATCAACTGCGGGGGCGGTCGATGATCGTGCAACGGGCCCAGATGTTTCCCGTGGAGTGCGTGGTGCGGGGTTACATTTCAGGCTCGGCGTGGAAGGAATACAAGGCGACGGGGAAAGTGTGCGGCATCGAATTGCCGGCGGGATTGCAGGAATCGGAGGCGTTTCCGGAGCCGATTTTCACACCGGCGACCAAGGCGGTGAGCGGGCACGATGAAAATATTTCGTTCGCAAAGATGTGCGAAATCGTAGGCGGGGAGACCGGAAGCCGTTTGCGCGACCTGACATTGGGGATTTACAGGAAAGCCGCGGCGTACGCGCGCGAACGCGGTATCATCATCGCCGACACGAAGTTTGAATTTGGAGTGACGGCGCGGGGGATCACGCTGGCGGATGAAGTGCTGACCCCGGATTCGTCGCGCTTCTGGCCGGCGGACAAGTACGAGCCCGGCCGCCCGCAGGAGTCATACGACAAACAGTACGTTCGCGATTACCTGGAGGAAATTTGCTGGGACAAGCAGCCGCCGGCGCCGGCTCTGCCGGATGAAGTAGCGCGGCGGACCAGCGAAAAGTATCTTGACGCTTATTTCCAGGTCACGGGACGCAGGCTGAATGTGTAGGCGGGGATTGCTCCGCGGGAAAGCGGGCGGGGGCGTCGCATGACCGCGGCGGACTGGCTGATTGTCGTCGTTATAGTGCTGAATGTGATTTCGGCGGCCATACAGGGCTTCTTCGCGGAAGCTTTCAGCATGGCTGGGCTGGTTGTGGGTTACGTGATCGCCGCCTGGCGCTATCATCGCCTGGCGGAGTGGTTCATGTCGTTTTTGAAAGCGGAGTGGCTGGCCGACATTTTCGGTTTCCTCATCATTTTTTTTGCGGTGCTGATCGTATTCACGATAGCGGGCAGGCTGGGCAGGAAAATGATGAAGGCGGCCGGACTGAGCGGCTTCGACCGTTTTCTGGGCGCGCTGTTGGGAGTAGTGAAGGGCTGTTTGGTGGTGGCGGTGGTGCTGATGGGGATGACCGCCTTCACGCCGACCTCGAAGATGCTGGCGAAGTCAGAACTGGCGCCGTACTTCCTGGTGGTGGGACGGGCGGCGATTTGGGTGGCGCCGTCGGAGTTGCGGGCGCAGTTCTACGAAGGGCTCGACTTTCTGCATCGGGCTCCGAAAGAGTTAAGCGGCGCTCCCGCCTCCAAATCGAAGTGAATGCCGGGCGAGCGGTTAGTTAAGACCAAGACATCGACAAAAAGAGAGACCTAAAGTGAAAGATCAATTGGAAGCGTTGATTCTGCAGATGTACAAAAGCAACATCCTCTATTCCGAGGGCGTGCGCGAATTCAAGAAGCGATTTATCCTCACGGTTCTGCAAGAAAACAAGGGCAACCAGTGCCGCGCGGCGCGCGAGCTGGGCATGCATCGCAACACGCTCAGCCGGACGATCGATGAGCTGAAGATCGACGTGCGCCCGCTTCGGGATGGAGCGAAGCGGCCGCCGCGGAGCGCGCGGCCGTTGAGCTTGGATAGAGACAAGAAGGCGATGCGGTAAACGGCCGGTTGCGGCACTCGGCACTCGAGATTTCCGAAGCAAGTTTCCCGAGCCAGGACTTCCGAGCCGGATCTCTGAGCGAAGATTTCCGAGCGAAGAGACGACCCAAAACGACTGAGGCAGCCCTAACGGGCTGCCTCTTGCGCGAACGGACGCGGGTGTGTCAGTTGGAAGCCGGCGCGCGATGCCCGGTATGCCGGGGCTCGACCTTGGGCTTCGGCAGCAATCCCTTATCCATGGTCATCATGAACGGGTTCGAGGTGTAGGAGGCGGGGTTGCCCTGAAAGTCGAGGCTGGCTCCATCTTTGGGAATGAGGCGCAGCGGGACTTTCTCGTCAAAGGTGAGAGTGACATCGGCTTTCTTGGCGACAATGTCATCCTCGCTGGCGGCGATATCGAACTCGGTGGAAGTGGCGTGGATGACAGTTCCGTTCATGTAGACGGGCTTGCCTTTGATGGCGTTCCAGACGGCATCCTGATCTTCCTGCTTGCCGTTGGAGAGAATGAACTCCCAGGTTGCGAAATCCATTTTATCGGGCGCGGTGGCGACCACCATGTTGTGCGCCTGCTCGGCGGGAGTGGGAGCGGGTTTGATGGCAAAGCCGGCGGGAGGAAGCGGATTGGCCTTCACTTGCGCCAGAATATCGGCCCAGCCGTCGTCTCCGCCGTGGTATTTGATGTAGAGGGATTCCGCGTATTTCGCAATTCCGGCCTGAGCTGTGGGCGGGGCGATCACGGAAGCACGAGCGGCGAACCAAATGGCATTGATGGGATCGGGAGCGATTTTCGGGTCGGGCGGATTGGGCCCGGCGTAGGCCAAAGCCAGGGGATAGACCACGCTGAAATCTTTTTCGAAGTCAGGTCCGGCCTCCACCGCGGCGCGCAAATCCTTTCTCGCGGTGTTATAGTCTTGGGGTTTATCGGTATCGGTGAGGGTGAGGTCAGCAACGCCAATGGCGGCGTTGAAAACGCCTTTCATCTGATCCTCCATCTTGGTGAAATCGGCGTCGGAAGCCTCCGGGGGTTTGGCGAATTTTGGCAAATCCTCAAGTCCCATCTGCGCGTACTTTCTGGCATCCACCAGATCCTGCTTGTAGTTGGGGTCACCGCCCTGGGCTTTCAGGCGATCGACATAGGCCAGCAGGAATATGGCTCGTTCGTTGCTGGGATCGGCGGTAACCAGCTTGGTGGCTGTGTCGACGGTCTTGGCCTGGTTCCCGGTCTTTTGATAATCCTGCATGAGGGTTTGCAGGGCGTCAATCTTCATGATGCTATTGGGGTACTGGGTGAGAAACGCTTCCAGGCCGCTGATCTGGGCCGCGGGATCATTCTGCTGGATGGCGCCCACATAGGCGTTGTACTCGGCAGGATCTTTGATAATCGGCGCCTGCGTGGCGGGCGCGGACGGTTGTCCTTGTGCCGGCTGAGCAGCGTTCTGGGCTGCAGCCATCGCAGCAACCCCAAGCACAACCGCGACCAGAATCTTTTTCATCAGTGTGGCTCCTTGGATCTTCCGGGGTCTTCCGGGAAACAGAATTTGAATCGTGTGAGACGGCACGGCGACTCACCCTTCACTCCGGGTTTGCCGGATTATAAGTACCTCTTCCGACGAAGGCAAGCGACTTCGCGTCCGCCCCTGACGGTATTGTATAAGATGCAGAGGTCGAGCCACGTGGATAGCCTCTTGATTCGGCCCTGGTGAGGCATAGGGCCGGCTGGAAGCATTTCGATGAGGCGGAAAGGAAATTCCTAGTGAATGTGCTTCGAGAGGATCCGGCTCACCCACTGAGCGGACAGGTAGCCGTGGTTACCGGAGCGGGGCGCGGCATAGGCGCGGCGATCGCCCGGGAGTTGTCGAGGCTGGGAGGGATAGTTGTGTTGTGCGGACGGACCCGCGCCGGGTTGGACTCCACGGCGCAAGCGATAGCGGAAGCGAGTGGGAAGGCCGAGGTGGTGGTTTGCGATGTAACCAGTCTTCCGTCGGTTGAGGCGGCGGCGAGGCATGTCGAGGCTGCGCTGGGGCGCGTGGACATTCTGGTGAACAACGCGGGCATCGGGGGATTTGGAGGGCCGCTGCACCAACTCGCGCCCGAGGCGTGGGAACAGATTTTGAACACGAACTTGCGTGGTGTTTTCTATACGACGAGGGCATTTGCGGGGATGATGATTCGAGCGGGTTCCGGCCACATCATCAATATCTCATCGCTTGCGGGAAAGAATGCGCTGCCGAACGGCGCAGCTTACGCGGCCTCGAAATGGGGTCTGAATGGACTTAGCTATTCGCTGGCGGAGGAGCTGCGCGGCCATAACATTCGCGTGGCGGTGATCTCTCCCGGGTCGACCAATACAGAGCTCAGCCCGCACGTGGGCAAGGATCCGGCGAAGATGTTGCAGCCCGAAGATGTGGCGCATGCCGTGGCGATGCTAGTGACGCAGAGCCCGCAGTCATTTGTGAGCGAGATTCTGTTGCGGCCTACGCAGAAACCGTAGACGGCGCGTCATCCCACGCTCGGGCTCACTTCTTGAACAAATTCTCGAAGGCTTGCCGGGCGTCGCTGGGGCGCAGGTTGGCGGGGGTGGAAGTTTCTTTTTCGCGGGTGACGCGGATTTCGTAGAAGGTGCAATCGTTGCGCGCATCCTTCCTGGCAATGCGCGCTTTCACAGGCTGCATACACTCGAAGCGGCTTCCGGGATCGAAAAACATGCACTGCTTGCAGGAGTGAAGTTCAAAGCCGCACTTGGGACAGAGCCCGGTAGGCGGGATGGCCTGCAGCACCGTGCCGCACTGCGCGCAGCGGGAGACGGCGTGGGTGCCGGGCATGTTGACCGGTTTCGGACCCATGCTGTAGTCGCGTCTGGCGGGCGGGAGCGGGGCCGGTTTTGCCGCGGAGTCTTTGCGCGGCTTTTCCCCGCGGTCATGCTCCTGGCGATCACGGTCCTGATATCCATGCTGACGGTATTTGGCCACGGAACCTCCGAGCACGTTGGCGTATTCTCTCGCCAGAATCGCCCTAAAGCAAGTGTCGAACCAATGCTTTTCGATCTTGGCCGGTAGTGGCGACGGGGTGCTGGCCACTGGTTACAATGGAAGCATGATCCACGAAATCCTTGCGGTTGGGCCGCTGGAGTGCAACTGCTCGATTATCGGCGATGAGACGACGCGCGAAGCCATGGTCATCGACCCCGGCGATGACATCGAGGACGTGCTCGCGGTCATCCGCAAGCATAAGCTGCAGGTCAAGCAAATCGTGATTACGCACGCTCACATCGATCATGTGGGAGGCGCAATGAAGCTGCGCGCGGCCACGGGAGCGGCGATCCTGCTCAATCAGAACGATTACGCCTTGCTTAAGATGCTCGACGCGCAGGCCGCGTGGGTGGGCATGGCAGCGCCCGGCATGGTCGAGATCGACCAGAGCGTGAGCACCGGCGATACCGTGAAGGCCGGGGCGCACGCGGCCAGCATTCTGCACACCCCGGGGCACACCGAAGGCAGCATTTGCCTTTACTTCCCTGCCGAAAAGAAGCTGATTGCCGGGGACACCTTATTTGCGGGATCGATTGGCCGCACCGACTTCCCCGGCGGTTCGATGCAGAAGATCATGCAATCGCTGCATGGCACGGTGCTCGCTTTGCCGGATGACACCGTGGTTGTGCCGGGGCATGGGCCGATGACAACTATCGGCGAAGAGCGGGAGAGCAATCCGTTTCTGGGGAAGCGCTGAGACTAGCTAACGACTTCCAGCAACTTCTCGATGCCTTCACTGAATTCGTTTTCCGGCGTGATCAAACTCAACACTAAATATCCGTCGCTGGGAAAATCATAGAAATGCCCGGGATGCACCAGCACAGACTTCCGGCGTAGCAGGTCAATGGCCAACTCTTCGTCGGTCTGCGTAACCGGGACGCGAAGAACCGCGTACCATCCCGCTTCCACATGCAAACGCCGGCAAGTCTTTTGAGCAGCCAGCCGGCGGTCGAGTTCGGCGAGATTGCCGAGCACACGGTCGAGCAACTGCCGCTGTATGTTTTTTCGATGCTCAAGCAGAACCGGAACGGCCCACTGGATGGGAGCGTTCATGGAGAGATAGGTGTCAGCGATGACTTCGAGACGGGCCAGCGCGGCTTCAACTTCCTCGGCGGGACCGCTGCTGGCGATCCACGCCACCTTCATTTGGGGCAGGGCGGAGATTTTTGAAACTCCGCTCAACGTGAACGTGAGCACTTCTTGATTCGCGGCGAAGCTTTGCTGCTTTTCTCCGTCGTGGGCGTAGTCGAGAAAGACTTCGTCGGCAATCAAGGCGAGTTCGTGTTCGCGGCAAAAACGATTTAGCGATTTCTGTTCTTCATTATGCAAGTACGAACCGGTGGGATTATTGGGATGAACCACCACCACGCCGCGCGTGCGCTTGGTCACCAGTTTCTCGAGGGAGGGAAAATCCATCTGCCAGCCGTGGTCGTAGAGCAGTGGATAGGGGACGAGTTTGACGTCCTCTAAATCGGCGAGAAACTCGAACAACGGATAACTTGGCTTGGGCACCAGCAGCTCGTCGCCGGGATTGCAGAGCAGACGGAGGACGAAAGAATATCCCTCGCTGGTGCTGGTGGTGAGAATCAGCCGCTCGGGGTCGAGGTTAACGCGATGCTGAGTTTGGTAGTACGCCGCCACCGCGGCGCGGGCGCCGGGCAGGCCTTTGGGCTGGGGATCGTAGTCCAGCGCCTGCGGCGAGCCTAACGATTGAAGAATCTGCCGCTGGTCGTAGTGGAAACCGGCACGGGTGGGATTCGAGAGCGTGAGATCGAGGACGCGGGCGCCGCTTGATTTTGCTGCCTCAAGCGCCACGGTGAGGCGGTTGCGCGTGAGCTTCCAGTCGGTGCGGTTGGAAAACATTCTGAAAGAGCCTAACAGAACTCCTTCTAATGACTCTGGCGCGGGGGGCCAGCGCCTTGAGCCTTACGCGCGGGTTTCAGGTCTAGTCCAATCAAGGGCTTCAGACGAGGCTTCGCAAAATGACCAGCCTCATGATCGGATGAGGGGTGCGTGACACGCGACAAGCGGCCCTCCCGTATGAGGTGTTCATGTGCCTCCAGCCAGGAAGGGACGGAATCGCCGTCTTGAACCCAGTGGGCATATGCGGCTTCATCACACCATCCCGCAAGACGCGGCATAGCTTTGGCATGCGCATGGGAGCCACGGAACGCCTTCATAGCCCGCTCGTCCTGCCAGAGAGTCAGGGTCCAGAACGTCCAGCGAGTGTCCATGAGAAGCCGGCCTGCCGAGAACCCGGGTGCACGTACGACTTGATGATGACTAAGAAAGGTTTGCCACAGAAACACCGGGAGATGCTTTGAAGAGCGAACCCGAAGACGTGTTACGGATGCGAACACAGTTCCCGATTTCTCTCACGGCTGCAAGTAGAAGCCCAACTGCTCTGGGCGGGTCAGAATCCTGGTCGCGTCGTACTGCCGGTGCGCCTGGCGCACCAGAACAATTTTCTGTTGAAACTCGAGAGCCAGGTTCTCATAGCGAATCAGAACATTGTCGAGCCAATAGGGGTTGTATTCCCGCAGCCACGCGGCGCGGTACATCTGGCTCAAGCGGGTGGTAGCGTCGCGCAGGTCTTCGAGGCGGGCATTGATGGAAGTGATTTCGTCCAGGTCATTGCCCACGCGTTCTCCGTCGGTCTGGTTCAGAAATGCGTCCCAATAGAATTTGTTGATCTCCTGGGTGAATTCGGTCTTCATGCCGAGCGTGTCCCAGCGCCAGGCGCCGAGGGTCATGTCGGCGAGCGTGTCCTGATGGGCGTGGGCCTGGGCACGATTGCGATAGAGTGACACCAAGGCGCGCTCGGCGCCCACGCGCATCTCAGGCGCGGCCGGCAGGATCTTCAACATCAGTTTCGCGCCTTCCGGGGTGAAGGGATCGGCCCAGAACAACTCGTCGGTCTCGGTATCGACCTTGATCTTGGCCAGGGCCCGGTGGCCGAGATCCAGGTTCTCCAGCACATCGCGGAAGGTGGATCCGTTGTCGCGGTAGAAAGCCCAATCGTAAGCGTCCTTGAACTGATCGATATTCGACTCGCCGGCCTGCCATCCCGCGGCCGCTCCGAATACCAAGGCAGGCCAGGCCATGCCGTAGATCGATTCGCCGTCGTCGTTCCAAGTGGTGTTGAGCATGCCCATGGCGCCGAGCTTTTGGCCGTCGCGCACGAAATTGCGGATATTCAAATAGCCGACATCGAGGTCGGGCCAGAGCTGATTCCAGTTGTTCGCGCCCGGAGCCACCACGACGCGCAGGCCGGCATCGCGATAGGGTTGGATGATGCTGTCGAAGCTAGGCCTCGCGTCGTAATCCCAGGAAACGGCGATCATGTCTTTGGGCAGGATGCCGAGAAGTTGGGGATATTTGAGCGCGATGTCGCCCCAGAACATGAGTTGCTTGTGATAGGGAGCGAGAATGGCGCTGACTTTCTGCATGTGATCGAGATAGACGCGGCCCAGTCCAACTTGTTTGGCGAGCGCCGCGGTTTGTCCCTGCCCCAACTCGAAGGTCTCATCACCGCCAACATGCAGAAAGGGTCCGGGAAATAGCGGCACCAGGTCGGCATACATGGCCTTGATAATGTCGTAAGTGCGCGGCTGGGTTGGGGTGAGCACATGGCCGTGGGGGCGCTCGGCAACGTCGGCATAGATGTCATATTTCAACATGTGGTGAAGATGTCCGAAGGTCTGCTGTTCGGGAAGAATCGTGACGTAGAGAGTTTTGGCGTAGTCGACGAGTGCAGTGATTTCCTTGGGAGTGAGAGCGGCTTCTTTGGGAGCGATGAGGGGCTGGCTGGGGAAATCGAAGACGTGCTCCATGTAGAGCGCGAACAGATTTACCTTGAATGCGGCCAGGGTGCGAATCTGGCGCTCCATGAATTCCTGGGTGGGGATGGGGCCGCGGCTTATGTCATCCTGCACACCGCGCCATTGCATGCTGGGCCAGTCGCGAATGGAGACCGCCGGGCAGACGAGATGCTTGCCATCGGCGCGCAGCAACTGGCGCAAGGTCTGCACTCCGTAGAAAAGGCCCTGACCGGTGTTGGCGGCGACAATTACCTGGGACTTGTCGGCAAACAGCAGGTAGCCCTGGTCGCCAATGGAATCCGCCTTCAGACCTTTCGATTCCAGAAACTGGCGCACGTTCGGATCCTGCAATCGGGCCAGAACGATGTCGCCTCTTTCGCGTTTGGCCTCGGTCTGCTTGGAATCCGCCTTGGTACCGGTAATGCTGAGCTCCAGCCCGGATTCATCGTGGATCTCCTCGGCCAGCGTCTCCGCGGCGATGCGATCTTCGGCTTGATGTCCGAACTCCACCAGGATTTTGGTGGTTGGCCTTACCTCGAAGCCGCCCTGCTGAAGATGGACCTCTTTGGGCTCGGGAAGCAGCTTCAGTTGATTCGTGGGGGCAGGAGTTTCAGCGAAGGTCGCCGGAACGAGCAGCAGCAGGGCAAAGGGAGAAAAGAAACGTCGCTTTTTCATTCGCATCCTTGAGGCAAGATGAACAACATCACCATTCTAACGGGAGCAACCCGCAAAAAGGGCTCTGAGGTAAAGAGTATACCCGCGGAGCTGGTGTGAATACTTCCGCCCACCCGGAAAACGCCTGATGTATTCTCAGGTTGTGCTGGTGGTCGAAGAATACAAGCAGCGTCTCAAAGATCGCGAAGGTCAGGTCGCTGATCGCGAGCAAATCCATATTCGGCTGGGGAACGTTCGTTTAGTACTGGCCTTGGTGGCCGCCGGCATAGCATGGGAGTCTTTCAGGAGGCACGTTCTTTCGCCTTGGTGGATAGTTGTGCCACTGATGATGTTCGTGTGCATCGCAGCTTACCATTCGCGCATCCTGCGCGCCCGAGACCTGGCCCGGCGTGGGGCTTCCTTCTATCGGAATGGACTGGCGCGCATCGCAGACCGCTGGGCAGGTACAGGACAGACGGGAGAACACCTTAGCGATCCGGATCATGTGTATGCAGCCGACCTGGACTTGTTCGGGCGAGGTGGTCTGTTCGAACTGCTTTCGACTGGACGCACACGAATGGGTGAGGAAACTCTTGCGAAGTGGCTGCTCTCACCGGCGGCGATTGACCGGATCCGAGAGCGGCACGCTGCGATTGGTGAACTTCGGGACCAACTCGACCTCAGGGAAGATTTAGCGGTACTTGGCGAAGACGCCAGCGTGGGAGTGTATCCCGAAGAGCTGTTGGGTTGGGCTGAAGCGCCGAACCAGATGAAACCGGAATGGATTCGATGGTTGGCACCGATCCTGGTCATAGCCGCGGCTGCGGGAGCCGCGGTTTGGGGGTACTGGGGAATTGTCACTCCGCTCTTTTCGATTGTTCTGATTGAAGGACTCATAACGTATCGACTGCGCAAGCCGGCAAGGGAGGCCCTGCAGGGCTCCGAGCGAGCATTGCGTGACTTGGGCTTGCTCTCGGGTATTCTGGCGCGAGTGGAACAGCACAGTTTCCGCGCTCCCGGCCTGTGTGCACTGCAGCGCGAACTTTCCTCGCGCCAAATCGCAAGTTCGCGCGCGATCGCCCGCTTGAGAACCATTGTGGATTTGAGCGACTCTCGAAGGAATGTGATTGTGAGCGTGCTGGACGTGCCGCTCATGTATTCGGTGCAGGTGGGTCTTGCGGCAGAACGCTGGAGGCGGGCTCACGGCCACGCGGTTCGGACATGGTTGACCGCGGTTGGCGAGATTGAGGCCCTCCTATGTATGGCCACCTATAGCCATGAGCATCCTGAGGATCCGTTCCCCGAGTTTATGGAAGGTGCCGCATGCTTCGATGCCAAGGACATCGGACATCCGCTAATCCCAACTGGAGACTGTACCCGGAATGATGTCCATCTATCCGATGACAAGCGGGTTTTTCTGGTAAGTGGATCGAATATGTCGGGCAAGAGCACGCTGCTCCGCACGATTGGAGTGAATGGGGTGCTCGCGATGGCCGGTGCGCCGGTACGGGCGCGGCGCCTTCGACTAACTCTTCTGCAGGTGGGCGCCAGCATCCGGGTGAACGATTCTTTGCAAGAAGGAAGCTCGCGTTTTTATGCGGAGATCACCCGGCTCCGCAAGCTCTTTGGCCTTGCGAGCGGTCACCCGCCATTACTATTTCTGCTGGATGAACTGTTGCAAGGCACAAACTCAAACGATCGCCGCATTGGAGCCGAGGGCGTGGTTCGCGCTCTACTGAATCGCGGAGCTATCGGATTGGTGAGCACTCACGATTTGGCACTGGCCGACATTGGTGGTTCTCTGAACGGCCATTTGTACTGCGTCCATTTTCAGGAAGAGTTTGAGAACGGAAAGATGTGCTTCGATTACAAACTGCGAGAAGGCGTGGTCACGAAGAGCAACGGCCTGGCCCTGATGAGGTCGATTGGCCTGGATGTGTGACTCAGCGATCGCCATCTCCTTCCGCGAGCCCCGGACGTCAAAAGTAAGGTGCTTTTGCTTAAGACCTTCCGAAGGCCTCCTTATTTACGACGTAGGGCATCTGCGTGATATCGCCGCCGTAGTTGGATTCGAGCACATCGATCAAACCCTGGATGCAGCGACCCGCCATCCCTTTGTTGGGATCAGTGGAGAGCCGGGTGATGCGCGCGGCGCTGGCAAAGTGCGGGAACAGGCGGCAGCGATCGGCGATGGCGGGGTCGCGCAGCGGGGAATCCGCGGGCAGGGGTTCTTTTTCGTATACGTCGAGAGCCGCACCGGCAATCCAGTTTTCGCGCAGCGCCTTGACCAGGGCGAGCTCATCGATCACCGGTCCGCGCGAATCATTCACGAGGAACGCCGTGGGCTTCATGAGTTTGAGGGTCTGCTGGTTGAAAAGATGATAGGTGGGCGTGGCGCTTTCTGCTGGACGCAACAGGGGGACGTGCACGCTGACGAAATCGGCGCCGCGCAGGGCATCTTCGAAGCCTACGTATTTAATCCAGTTTTTGTCTTTTGAGATGCCGCGGGCGTGGCGCAGGTCCATGTTCTCCTGAATGGCTTTGATGTAATCGTGGTTCTCGTAGGCCGGGTCGTAGCACAACATGTTCATGTCGAAGCCGGCGCATTTTTTGATCATGGCCAGGCCGATGCGTCCGGTGCCGATGATAGCGATGGTCTTGCCCGTGACTTCGTCGCCGAGAAAAGGCAAATAGGGATGCCAATATCCCCACCGGTTGTCGCGGGTGAGGTGTTCGGCGGGCCACATCTTCCGCGCCAGCATGCCGAGCATGAAGAAGGCGAACTCCGCGGTCGCCTCGGTCAGGACGTCGGCGGTATTGGTGAAAGGAATCTTGTAGCGGCTGGCGTCGGCGCGATTGATATTGTCAAAGCCCACGGCATATTGGGCAACGACTTTCAGGGTGTTGTTGCCGGCTTCATTCTTGCCCGCTTCAAAGATCTCGGCATCAATGGGATCGCGCAGCGTGGTGATGAGGCCGTCGATGCCGGACTTTACCTTTGCGACAATCAGACTCTTCGGTGGCGCTTCAGGCTTGGCATAGACTTCCACCTCATATCCGCGATGGCGGAGGAGGTCGATGGCTTCTCCAATGTCGCAGGTGGCAAAGACGCGGAATTTCTTATCCATGAGTCTCCTTAGCGGTTCAATGGCTCTTCTTTAAAGACCAGGCCTGAACCGGAGCGTTGGTTCTGAATCCCACAGCGCGGATCACCGAAAATATTATATGAGACGAAGATACGCCTCATGAGCGGAATGGGCCGCATCTCCACAGATAACGAGAATGTACTTCCGGGCCTTGACCGGAATCCTTATCCATCCTAGAGTCTGACGCAATGTTCGATGGTCTTTCTTCGCCTGAAGAAAGATTTCCATGTGGGATTCCGCTCCCACAGCGCTGTTCGGTTCGCGGCAGGCGCGGCACCGGCTTCTCTCGCCGGCCCACAGCCTGGGACGAACAGCTGAAGCCAAACTCCGCGCTTCGCTTCGCCACCTAGCAAATCCGCACTAGAAGTGTGTCTCCCCCTGCACGGAGGTGCAAAATGAAGTGTCGAGCTCTGATCGTCCCAGTTATTTGTCTCGTGGTCGCAGCTATTGCCGTCCCGCCGCTTCGCGCTCAAACCGATCCCGGACCCCGGTCCGGTGCGGCGGCCGCGGGAAGTTTTTATCCCACCCTCAACTCCAATGAGCAGGCTTTCTTCAACCAGGCCCAGCTTCGCTTTCAGGAAGTGGATTCAGTTTCCGGAGGAATCGCAGGCGAATCCGGATCAGGACTTGGCCCAACCTACAACGGCAATAGCTGCGCCCAATGCCATGCTCAGCCTACCATCGGAGGCGCCAGCCCCGGGCTGCTCAGCCCGCAGAACCCTATTCCGAATCCGCAGGTAGCGCTGGCCGGGCTCGATGGAGCGTCTGACTCGGTTCCCTCTTTCGTTACGGCAAACGGTCCGGTGCTCGAAGCCCGCTTTATAAGGACGACTACCGGCGCGCTCGACGGCGGAGTCCACGACCTCTACACAATCGCGGGCCGCTCCGATGCTCCCGGCTGTACGCTGGCGCAGCCTGATTTCGTTACTGCGCTTTCCGCGAACAATTTGATTCTCCGCACGCCGACGTCTCTGTTCGGTTTGGGCCTGGTCGAGGCCACGCCCGACGCCAACCTGCAAGCTAACCTGGCGGCCACGCAATCGGCCAGAGCGGCGCTGAAGATTGGCGGCATCTTCAATACCAGCGCCAACGACGGCACCATCACACGATTTGGCTGGAAAGCGCAGAACAAATCGGTGCTGATGTTTGCCGGAGAGGCTTACAACGTGGAGCAAGGAGTGACCAACGAGCTTTTTCCTAATGAACGCAGCGCAGTGACAGGGTGCGTTTTCAACGGAACGCCGGAAGACGCCACCAACCTGCTGAACCAGAATGCGAGCAGCCCCAACTCCGGTACAAGCATTGGCACCGAATCAGAAATGTCGTCCGACGTGATTAACTTTGCTACGTTTATTCGACTCTCAGCACCGCCGACGCCGGCTCCTTCAACTCAATCCACTCTAAACGGAGCCACTCAGTTCAATAAGATTGGCTGCAATCTCTGCCACTCGCCGACGCTCACCACAGGGACTTCCATCTTTACCGGCATGTCCAATGTCGTCTACAAGCCTTATTCCGATTTTGCCCTGCACGATATGGGTACCGGGCTGGCGGACGGCATCCATCAGGGGGCGGCAGGTCCCAATCAATTTCGCACTGCGCCGCTGTGGGGCCTGGGGCAGCGATTATTCTTTCTCCACGACGGGCGCACCAGCGATCTGATCCAGGCCATCGAATCGCATAACAGCAGTGGATCCGAGGCGAACATGGTGATCCGCAAATACAACGCACTCAAACCCTCCGAGGCGCAGGATCTTTTGAATTTCCTGCGCTCGTTGTAAGGGGCGCTGAAGTCGGAAAACGAAACACCGCGGAGAGGTGGTCAAGCTCTCCGCGGTTTCCTTCGAAGCCCGTAGCGACTCCGCGGCAGTAAGAACCTTGAACCACAGAGGGACGAACGGTACCTGGTCACAACGCGATTAGAGATTCTTCCGGGTCCACTGGTCGATGCGGTCGAGGGCCTGTTGCAGGTTCTCCAGAGAGTTGGCCACGCTGAAACGCAGATAGCCTTCGCCGAATTCGCCGAAGGCGGTGCCGGAGAGGGCGGCCACTCCGGCCTGCTCCAGAAGAGCATCGGCGAGCGGTTTCGACTTCCATCCGGTGCGCGTGACATTGGGAAAAACATAGAACGCGCCCTTGGGCAGACGGCAGGAAAAGCCTTTGATCTTATTCAGTCCGGCAACGAAGCTATCGCGGCGCCGCTTGAACTCGGCGCACATACGATCGACGGAACTCTGGTCGCCGCGCAGGGCCTCGATTCCGGCCATTTGCGTAAAGCTGGCGGTGCAGGAATTGGAGTTGGTCATCAGCCGGGTGATGTGGGTTGCCAGGTCCGGGCGCATTACGCCGTAGCCCATGCGCCAGCCGGTCATGGCATAGGTTTTCGAGAAGCCATCGAGAAGGATGGTGCGCTCCTGCATACCGGGCACCGACATAATGGAGAAGTGCTCGCCTTCAAAAAGCAGGCGGCTGTAAATTTCATCGGACAAGACCAGGATGTTGCGGTCGCCGATGATCTGGGCAACCTGCTCGATGTCCCTGCGTTGCATCACGCCACCGGTGGGATTGTGCGGCGAATTGAGAATGATGAGTTTGGTGCGGCTGGTGATGAGAGGGGCTAACTCGTCGACATCGAGAGAAAAATCGCGCTCCTCGCGGAGGTGAATGGGCACGGGGCGGCCGCCGACGTAGTGGATCATCGACTCATAGATTGGGAAGCCGGGGTTGGGATAGATGACCTCATCTTCTTCATCAATTAAAGAGAGAATAGTGAAGAAAATGATCGGCTTACCTCCGGGCACAACTACGACTTCTTCCGAGGCAACTTTCACGCCGCGGGTGCGGCTCACGTAATCGGCAATGGTTTGGCGCAGGTCGGGAAGTCCGGCGGAGGGACCGTAGTGCGTCCAACCGTGGTGCAGGGCGTCGACGGCGGCTTCCACCACGTTGGCGGGAGTGTCGAAATCGGGCTCGCCAATTTCGAGGTGAATGATGCTCTTGCCTTGACGCTCCAGAGCGCGCGCCTTGTTGAGAACCTCGAAGGCGGTTTCAGTGCCCAGGCGCGACATGCGGCGGGCAAGTTGCAATTCGTGTTGAGTGGTTTGTGCCAAGGGCCAACGCTCCTAACCGTCTAAGTGGCAAATTATAACGCCGGGGAAGAAAGCACGCTGGAGGCGGGTTTTCCGTCCTCGATGGCGAAGGCTTGAGCAGTGCGGCCGGTTCGCATGATCTCAGAATCAGCTTCTAGTCTGCGGGGTAGTATTCCGGTTCGTCGTACACGCCAATCTCGGCGAGATGCGGAGTATTGCGGCTGCTTTCAAACAGCAAACGAACCCGCCTGGCCGAGGCGCGAGCAATCGAGTGGATTGTGACTGGCGACGGTACGCCTCCTGCGGCCAGATCGACCCAGGCATGGCCATCCCAGCGCTGAAACTTATAGTTCTTGATGCGGCTCTGTTTGTAATCGTCCCAGCGGCCGACCGGCTCTACGAAAGAAACCACGTTGAAAGCTTGCTGCTTCGTCAGGTCGACTTCCAGCCAACCCGACGTGAGTCCCTCGTCGATATACCAGGTGGATCGAAAATCGCCGTCATTCGCCTCGTCCGGCCCAACCGTGTCGGGATACGAACTCGCTTCAATTGGTTTCCCGGTGGCAAGATTCCGGGTGGTGAGCACCACATGTTTGCCAATTTGTTGGGCCGGCCGGGGATTGTTCCACGTCCTCCCAATCTCCGCCAGGCGGCCGACCAAATTGGGTGCAAGGCGCCCTTGGCGGTTTGGAGGAGCGTTCAGAATCAGGTTGCAATGTCTGGCGTTGAGCGGAATGAGCCAATCGTCGACTACGGTCTTGGTGGCCTTCAGCGGTCCATTCACATCCCGCAGTTTCCAGAACCATCCGTCGGTGAGGGTGACGCAGGAATAGGCGGGCACACTGCTTTCATTCGGCACCAACTGGCCGGCGTTCTGTTCAAACGCCTTCAAGTCGGTGTAGTAGAGACCGCCAGTCGGATACTGGCTGGCATTCAGATCGGAGACCAGGCAGTCCGGCTGCAGACTCTTCACCAGCCCGTAAATCTCGTGGAACGGGATTTCTTCGTAAGTGATGCGGCTCCAGGGAGCGTTCCAGCCATCGATGATCAGAGCAAAAATATCTCCGTACTGAGTGAATAGCTCGGTGAGCTGCGCCTTGATGAGATGGACTTTTTCAGGAGTGACGTTGAAATGCCGGATGTCTTCGCGCATGTCGAGCATGGAGTAGTAAAGTGCAACCTTCAGGCCGTGCTTGCGAAACGAATCCACATAGGCGCGAACGATGTCGGTTTTATGCTGAGTACGGCGAACGCTGGCGCTTCGGGTCGCCGTAGGCCAGATGCAGAAGCCGTCATGGTGCTTCGTGGTCAGACAGCCCCAAGTCATATTCGCCGACTTGGCCGCCTGCGCCCACTGGTCCGTATCCAGGGCAGTGGGGTTGAACTGATCAGCTGGCGCGGTGGGATCACCCCATTCGCGGTCCTGAAACGTAGCCATATTGAAGTGCACGAACATGCCAAACCGCAGATCGAGGAACTCCTGCTGGAGTTGAAGCAAGGGTTTTCCGGGGGCCGAGTGCCGCGTAAGCACCTCGGCCCGAGGGGCTGCCAATGCCCCGGTGGGGAGGGCTGCCAGAGTCGCCGCCTGCGCTGCCAACCGGCAAAAATCGCGTCTGCTTTGCATGGTCACCTCGCGCCAGTGAACCGCAGATTATACGTGGAAAATTTGGTGGAGTTGAGAGCGTAAGCAGGCAAAGCTACTCGGAGACGCTGTGCTCTTCGTTCTGCGAACGGAGGATACGGTCGACCGAATAGGGAGCACGGTGGCGGGGTTCGTGGTAGTGGCGGACCTGCATCTCGCCGAGCAGACCGATGGCCAGCAGGTTCAATCCGCCGAGCAGCAAGCCCAGAGCCAGCATCATAAGCGGACCGTGGGAAGCCATCACCGGAACGTGACGCAGGAATTTCTCCACTCCCAGCCAGGCTACGACGGCACTGCCGCTGAACATGCTGAGCAGGCCGAGGCCCCCGAAGAAGTGCAGCGGACGGGAAAGATAACGGAGCAGGAAACGGATGGTGATGAGATCGAAGAATACGCGGAAGGTACGAGAGATGCCGTAGTGCGAAGCGCCGCGCTCGCGGTTTACGTTGCGGATGGGCACTTCGCAGATGGACGCTCCGTACCACGATGCCAGCGCGGGGATGAAGCGGTGCAACTCACCGTAGAGCGGCACCTGCTCGAGAATCTCGCGGCGATAGGCTTTGAAGGTGGTGCCGAAGTCATGAATATCGACGCCGCTGAGCTTGGCCATAAGCCAGTTCGCCATGCGGGAGGGGATGCGGCGCATCCAGAAGTTATCCACGCGCACCTTGCGCCAGCCGCTGACGATGTCGTATCCGGCCGCAATCCTTTCGAGAAACGCCGGGATGTCGGAAGGATCGTGTTGCAGATCGCCATCCATGGCGATGATGTATTCGCCGCGGGCATGGTCGAAACCGGCGGCCAGCCCGGCGGTTTGCCCGAAGTTGCGGCGGAGCTTGACCACGGTCACCCGGCTGTCGACGGCCGCAATCTCGCGCAGCATGGGGAACGTGTGGTCGCTCGAACCATCATCGACCAGCACGATCTCGAAGGACTCGCCCGCGGCCTCCATTACCGCTTTCAGGCGGTCGTAGAGGTCAGTGACGTTTTCCTGCTCGTTGTGCAGCGGGACGACGATGGAATACTTGGGCACCGGTTTTTTTATTATAGCGCGTCAACCCTGAGCCGCACGTTGAAATCCGGATGAGTGTAACGCAGGGGTAACCGGCTGATGCCGCGGGCGGACATGCAGGTTTTCCAGCGCTATTCGGGCCGAGCGACGCGCCCTGCTACTCCTTGAGCTTCAATCGAGACTTATTCTCTTCCAGGAACTTCTTTATATCTTCGGCCGCGCTGAGCAGGCGGCTCCATTGCTCGTAATAGAGCGTAACCGGGAAACGACCTAATCCGTAGACGCTGACGCCGCCTTTTTCACCGACCTTGAAGATCAGGTCGCCGCTGCGCTTCTTGGTCTCGACTTGTTTTTCCAACTGAGACAAACGGGCTTTGAGTTCTTCGTAACTCGGTTCTGACATAGTTTCCTCTGCTGTGAAGTTCGGTGCCGCCTACCGCGCGTTACCTAAGGGCTAACATAATAGTGCGTTATAATTCGTTTCCATAGTAGCCTTTTTGACATTGCCGCGGAGTGTGAAGCCGTTATAAGCTAGACGAATTCTGGACTAATTCAGGAAGGTATGCGGATATTTTATCGCTGGCTGGTGTGGTTTTGCATGTCGCTGATGTTGTGGGCGGCTGTGCTGGAGTCTACCCACAACCATCCGAACAAGACAGAATCCGCCACCTGCTCGATCTGCGTGCTGGCCCACAGCACGACTCCAACCGCCCGTTGCATTCAAGCCCGGCCAGTTTTTGCCACGGTCGACCTGCTGCAAGAAGAAGAAGTAATCGCGAAGGCCCAGCTTACCGTTTCTGACCTGGGTATTCGCGGGCCTCCTGCCGTTTAGGGATTCCAAAGATCGAAGACCGAAACTCCGGCGTCAGATGCCGGCCGATCCCTATTCATACAATTTCTTCCAGGAGGATTCATGTATCGTTCATACCGGCATTTGAGCATCGCTATTCTTGCCGTATCGGTCTGTCTGGCTGGTGTTGTGGCCGAGGCGCAGTCGGGCGGGAGTTCCGGGTCGATTAGCGGCACCGTGGTAGACCCAACCGGCGCGGTTGTGGCCAACGCGACCGTTGAAATTCACAACCCGGTCAGCCAGTTCGACCGATCAACCACCACCGATAAGTCCGGGAATTTCAGCATCCCGAACGTGCCGTTCAATCCCTACCACATGGCGGTGACCGCGGCTGGATTCGCCCCACTCGCGCAGGACGTGGAGGTCCGCTCCGTTGTGCCGGTCAACGTCAGGGTCAACCTCCAAGTCTCGGGTTCAAAGACATCGGTGACGGTTGAGGCTCCCGCGACCGATTTGTTGGAGAACGATTCAACCTTCCACACCGATGTGGACCGCGACCTGTTCAACAAGATTCCCTTGGAGAGCACGACATCGGCGCTGAGTTCGGAGGTCACGCTGGCCACGCCGGGAATTGCCGCCGACTCTAACGGTCTCTTCCATGGACTCGGCGATCACGCGGAGAATTCCTTCTCCGTAGATGGCCAGCCGATCACGGACCAGCAAAGCAAGGTGTTCTCTAACCAGCTTCCCCTCGACGCGGTCGAGTCGATGGAAGTAATCTCGGGGGCGCCGCCGGCGGAATTCGGCGGCAAGACCAGCGTGGTAATTGTGGCAACCACACGCTCAGGCTTGGGAGTGACGAAACCGCACGGTAGCGTGACGGCCTCCTATGGCTCGTTTGGAACGTCGAACCTGGCGGCCGAGCTGGCCTATGGCGGAAAGAACTGGGGAAACTTCATCTCGGCAAACGGATTGAACACCGGCCGCTTCCTCGATCCTCCGGAATTTACTGTGCTGCACGACAAAGGCAATGAGCAGAACCTGTTCGACCGCGTCGATTATCAGCTAGACAGCGCCGATTCCATTCACCTGGACCTAGGTTATAGCCGCTCATGGTTTCAGACGCCGAATACGATCGACGGGCAGAACGCTACGCCGTGGAGCGGGCTCTATGGAGTTCTTCCAGCGGTGGAAAACTATGACGGCATCGGTCCGAACGGCCTCGTTGTTGGTCCCACCGATCAGCGCTCGAAGATTGGAAGCTTCAACTTCGCCCCTTCATGGACGCGATTGCTCAGCACGGACATGGTATTTACGCTTGGCGCTTTCGTGCGCCGCGATGCCTACAACTACTACCCGAGCGGCAACCCCTTCGCCGATCTTGGAGCGCCGAGCTTGCAACGGCAGAGCGTGGGCCAGAGCCGAAGTCTCACCAACACGGGCCTGCGAGCCTCGCTTTCCTATGTCAAGGGGATTCACAATGTGAAGGGCGGGGTCACGTACGAACAAACGTTTTTGGATGAGGACGACAGTGTTGGAATCGTCGATCCGGCATACAACGCGCCCTGCATCACGCTTGATCCAGCCTCGGGCACGTATGTTGCTGTGCCGGGATTTACCGACCCCTCGCAGTGCGTGGGCGCCAATCAGCCAAACACGGCTGCGAATCTGCACGCGCCAAGCTCCACTCTTTACCCCAACTTTAATCCCCTCCTGCTGCCCTATGATCTGACCCGCGGCGGCGTTCTCTACAACGTGCAGACGCAGGATCCTGCGCTCACCCACACCGACATCAAGGAAGCCGCACTTTACATCGAGGACACGATTACCTGGCGAAACTGGAATCTGAACCTCGGACTGCGCGGGGACATCTACAACGGTCTTGCGGATCACAGTCAGGCCGAGCCTCGCCTCGGCGCGGCTTATAACATCAAACGCACGAACACGGTTCTGCGCGCGTCATATGCCCACACGCTGGAATCCCCGTTCAATGAGAACCTGATACTTTCCAGCCTGGGTTGCGCCAACCCCGTCCTTGCACCGCTGCTTCTTTGCAGTTCGTCACTCGCTGGAGTTGCGAACCCTCTGAGCCCGGGCCTGCGCAATGAATACCATGTCGGAATCGAACAGGCTTTTGGAAAGTATCTTGTGTTCTCCGGCGAATACATTTGGAAGTACACTCACCTCGGCTACGATTTCAGCGTGTTGGGAGATACGCCCATCACGTTTCCGATCGAATGGACGAAATCCAAGATTCCGGGCTATGCGGGCCGTATCAGCATGCCCAATTTGCACGGATTCTCTGCGCTGGTGGTCTTCTCCAGCGTGGCTGCGCGCTTTTTCCCGCCTCAGCTTGGCGGAGCCGGGGCGACTGTTGGCGCGCCGGGTACCCCGTTCCGCATTGACCACGACGAAAAATTTAACACCACTGCCCATTTCCAATATCAAATTGCCAAGCGTGGGCCGTGGGTTGGCTTCAATTGGCGCTACGACAGCGGACTCGTGGCCGGCAATACGCCTTGCTACGGAATCACCGGCTATAACGATTGCCCGCAATCCACCACGCTGAACGGACAGCCGGCCATCGCGATGACTGACTATGTCGGAAACCCGCTTACCGCCGATCTGGAATTTGAAGCCGGCTTCACCTGCAACGGCGTGCGAGCGACAGCCACGTCACCACTGCCCTCAGTATGCCCGGCAAATGAGTTCACCTCCAACTTGGTCAACATCCCCGCGCCCGGCGCGGAGAACGACGACCACGATCCGCCACGCATTCAGCATCGCGGCTTGTTCGATCTCGCGGTCGGGCAGGACAACATTTTCCATGGCGACAAGTACAAGGTGAGCTTACAATTCACCGCCATCAACCTTGCCAACAAGTACGCGCTGTATAACTTTCTTTCCACCTTCAGCGGAACACACTATGTCACGCCGCGGGCGCTGACGGGCGAGATCGGTTTCCACTTCTAACGGAAAATGTCCCCCGGAAGGCGGTCGCTATCTCGGGCCGCCTTTCTTTTTTGGCGTCAGTCTCAACAGCAAAAGCTCCAACGCTGCGAATCAACGTAGAGCCGCGGCAATCGCCGGGGGACGAGAGAGGTCTGACTGTTAGAATGGCTAGACCGCCCTTCCGGTGTCGTCAGATTCTTTTTTGGAGAGAAATGCTTGTCGATAAAGTTCGTGAGCCGGCCTTTTTGCACCTTTGTAGTTGCAACGCTCCTTTCTTTTCCTTCCCCGGCGCAGCAGACTGCGCCGCCCTCGAACCCTGCGCCATCTGCAGCTTCGCCGCAGACTCCTTCGGACAAGGACGCCAAGGACAAGGACGGGCAAGCTACGAGCGGCCAGGAAAAGCATGCAGGAACGTCGAATGACCGGCTGTTCCTGGCGCTGCCGAATTTCCTGACCCTGGAGAATGCCGGCAAAGTGCCGCCGCTTACGACCAAACAGAAATTCAAGGTCGTGGCTCGAGGTTCCTTCGACAAGATTGAATTTCCGTGGTATGGAATTCTGTCGGGCATCAGCCAGGCAGAAGACAGCGAACCTGGGTATGGTCAAGGCTGGAGCGGCTACGGAAAGCGCTATGCGTCCGCCTTCGCAGATGGAACCATCGAGAACTTCATGGTAGGCGCGGTTTTTCCGTCGCTTCTGCATCAGGATCCTAGGTTCTTCCAGACCAGCGAAGGCGGGTTCGCGCACCGGGCCGGTTACGCGGTCAGCCGGATCTTTGTCACCCGGACCGATTCCGGTCGCGCCCAATTCAATTACTCTGAAATTCTGGGGAGCGCTTTGTCGGCCGCCATCTCCAGCAACACCTACCATCCCCCTGCCTTCATCTCTACCCGCTACGACCCCACCACGAACACGGTGAGCTATGTTCACAATGCATCCTCTCGCACCCTGCCGAATACCCTCAGCGTATGGGGGACCCAGATCACATACGACACCATCACAATCGTGATCAAAGAGTTCTGGCCCGATGTCCACCGCAAGGTAGCCCACAAGCGCCAGGCCGAGGGGAGCCAGGCCGGCAGTGCCAATCCCTAAGTTGAGGTTACAAGATTTTTTCGTGGGTATAGCCGTTTGCGCCGAGGGCTGAGATCAGTTCGGCGATGTGGTCGGGACCTCGGGTTTCCATGGTGATGTCGATAGCCGTGTCTCCAAGATTTACGTTGTGGTAGGCGCGGTCGTAGGAAGTTTCGACGATGTTGGCGCGGTGCTGGGCGAGAATGCCGGTGAGCCGGTGCAGAGCTCCGGGGTAATCGGGAAGATGAACCCGCAGACGGACCAGGCGGCCATCCTTCACCAGGCCGCGCTCGATGATGCGCGCCAGCAAGGTCACGTCAATATTACCGCCGCTCACGATGGCCACGACTTTCTTGCCGGCTTTGTCGCGCATCATGGGGATGCGGCGATTGACCAGAGCGGCCAGCGTCGCCGCACCTGCTCCTTCTGCAAGGATCTTCTCTCTTTCCAGCAGAAGCAGAACGGCGTTGGCAATTTCCTCTTCCTCAACCGTAACCACGTCGTCCACATATTTCTGGATCAACGGAAGAGTCCGCTCGCCGGTGCGGCGGACTGCGACGCCATCGGCAATGGTCACCGCTGCGGGCACGGTCACGGGCTTGCCTTCCGACAGGGCGACTTTGACAGAAGGCAGGCGGGCGGGTTGAACTCCGATGACCTGAATGCCCGGATTGGTTTCCTTCAGGGCGCAACCAATACCGCCGATCAGCCCTCCTCCGCCAATGGGTACAACGACAACCTCGAGATCGGGATGCTGCTCCAGCAATTCCAGCCCTAGAGTTCCCTGCCCGGCGATGACCGCGTCATCGTCGAAGGCGTGGACGAATGTGAGGTGGTCCTGGGTGCTGAGGCGCAAGGCTTCCTCGTAAGCCTCGTCGTAATTCGCTCCATGGAGCACGACCTCGCCGCCGTAGCCGCGCGTCGCCGACACCTTGATCAAGGGAGTCGCCAGGGGCATGACGATACTCGCCCGGATGCCCAGGTTGGACGCATGGTAGGCGACGGCTTGCGCGTGGTTGCCCGCCGAAGCCGCAATCACGCCCTGAGAACGCTCCTCAGCAGTAAGACTTAGAAGCTTGTTGAGCGCACCCCGTTCTTTGTAGGCGCCGGTTCTCTGCCGGTTCTCGAGTTTTAGATAGATGGAGTTGCCGGTGAGTTCTGAGAAGGTTTCCGAGCGCGTGCAGGGAGATACATAGATCGATTTTCGAATCCTGGCCAGGGCGGATTGGATGTGGGAAAGATTGACCATTGGAGCGCTGATGACGGCAAGAATTGCCATTCTACCTGAAGGACTCTTCGACCGCTCACGATTGCGAAACCTCAGGCAGGGCTTGGGGAGTCCCACTCCCGACCGATGCAGAAAACCCATGAGCCGTATCGAAAATGACGATTGTACTTGGACAGCTGTTTCGCGTTAGACAAGTAACATGGCGGAGAGTCGCCTCACCTTCTCGACCGATCATGATGCCTGCGGCGTCGGATTTATCGCTCAACTGGGCGGACCTGCGTCACATGCCGTGGTGGAGCGCGGACTCGGAGCCCTGGCGCGCCTGGCCCATCGCGGCGGCGTGGATGCGGATGGCCGCAGCGGCGACGGCGCCGGCCTGCTGATCGCGCTTCCTGAGACTTTTTTCCGCAAGACCGCGTGCGCACACCGGATTTCATTGCCCGAGGAGTTTGGCGTGGGCATGGTGTTTCTTCAGCGAGGCCAGGAAAATCAGGCGACGGATGCACTTCGCGCCGCGGTTTCGAAGTTCGACCTCTCATTGCTTGGCTGGCGCACGGTGCCGACTGATCCCTCGATCCTGGGACCGCGCTCGCGTGATTCTCTGCCGGTCGTGCGGCAATGCTTTATCGGGCCTCGCGGTCGAGCTTCCGAACCAAGATCCTCCAAGCTGGAATGCCCCGACTTTGAGCTGCAGCTCTTCCGGCTGCGGCAGGAACTCGAAGCCACGTCCGATTCCGCCTACTATTGTTCGCTATCGTCGAGGACCATCGTTTACAAGGGACTGCTTACTCCTGAACAGTTGGCTCCGTTCTATCTCGACTTGAACGATCCTGAGTTCGCCAGCGAGTTTGTGGTTTTCCACCAGCGTTACTCCACCAACACGCAGCCCAGCTGGTCGCTGGCTCAACCTTTTCGCTTCGTCGCTCACAACGGCGAGATCAACACCATCAGCAGCAATCGGCGCTGGTTTCAGGCGCGGGCGTCGACACTGCGCTGTCGGCTGGGACTGCCGGATACCTGCAGATTGCTGCAGGCGGGGATGAGCGACTCCGCGAGTTTTGATAATGCACTGGAAGCCCTGGTGCGGAGCGGTTCCAGCGTTGCGGAATCCGCGGTGCGCCTGGTGCCGCCGGCATGGGAACACGACGAGCGGCTCGACCCCGGGTTACGCCGGTTGCTGGCCAACAGCGCTCCCGAGCAGGAGCCTTGGGACGGACCCGCGGCTCTGATCTTCACCGACGGCCAAGTCGTCGGCGCCAAGCTTGACCGCAACGGCCTGCGTCCGCTGCGCTATACGCTGACCTCGGATGGGTTGCTCATCGTCGGGTCCGAAGTCGGCATTACGGACCTTTCCGATCAGCAGGTCGTGGAGCGGCAGCGTCTTGGACCGGGCGAGATGCTGATTGCCGACCCGGCAAGCGGAACCTTCTTTCGTCCGAACGAAATCGCCCGCCTCTTGCCCCTAGAGGACAACCGGTGGCGCGGGACAACCGTGGTTGCGGGGAAACACGAAGCCGCCCCAGCGAGCGGCGAATGCAACCGTTTGATGGCGGCCCTCGGGTGGACGGAAGACCAGTTCCGCATGCTCTTCCTGCCCCTCGTGGAGCAGGGTCAGGAGCCGTTGTGGAGCATGGGCGACGACGCTCCGCCCGCCTTCCTGTCGAGCCTGCCGCGTCCGCTTTGGGATTATTGCAAGCAACGCTTTGCCCAGGTTACCAACCCTCCCATCGACCCCCTGCGCGAGAGCCATGTGATGTCGCTCGATGTGTACCTCGGCCAGAACACCAAGCTGAATTCTCCGCTGCTCGATGCGGGGCAAATGCATGCGCTGGCAGAGGCGTTGCCGGAGATCCACGAAATTGACTTCACCTTCGAGGCGGCGGCAGGAGTTGAAGCTGCCCGTCTAGTTCTAAGCAGGATCCGTGAAGAAGCTTCGACTGCGACGGCCGGCGGCAGAACAATCTTGTTGAGCGATCACGCCGTCAATGACAGGCGGGCCGCTGTGCCCGCACTGCTGGCGGTTTCGTCTGCGTGGCGAGCCATGACCGAAGCCGGCGCCTGGAATGTGCCGCTCATTGTAGAAACTGGCCAAGTCATCGATACCCATCATGTGGCCCTGCTGGTCGCGGCGGGAGCGAGCGCGGTGCATCCCTCCCTAGCCATGAGCCTGGCAGCCCGCACCGGTCACAATAGTCCTCTCGACGGTCCTCTCAATGGAGCGGCACGTTACCGCGCAGCGATTGAGAAAGGTCTGCGCAAGGTGCTGGCCCGCATGGGCATCTCCACCATGAGCAGTTACCGGAACAGCCAGATATTCGAGACCATCGGCCTCGATGCTGCGGTGTGCGACGAGTTCTTCGAAGAGGCCGGTCGCACGCTCGGTGGCAAGACATTGGACGATCTACTGCGGGATTGCATCTCCTGCCATGCCGCGGGCTTCGGTTCTTCCACCGTGGAGTTCCGCGACGCGGGCTTGTATCGCTTCCGCCGGAACGGAGAGCAACATGCGAGCTCCCCGGAACTGGTCAGAAGAATGCATCGCTACATCAAAGCGCCGACACCGCAGAATCAGGCCGCTCTGGCAGTTCTCTCCAGGGAAAGAAAAAACGTTGCGGTGCGGGACTTGCTGGAGTTTCGTCCCGCACCGCCGGTCCCGCTCGAAGAAGTGGAAAGCGAAGCTTCGTTGCTCAGCCGCTTCAGCACGCAAGCGATGTCGCTGGGCGCGATTTCGCCGGAAGCCCACCAGACTCTTGCCATCGCCATGAATCGCCTGGGAGGACGCAGCAATACGGGCGAGGGCGGAGAAGATCCAAGCATTTATTACGACTGTCCGGAGGCGAACAACCGAGTCAAGCAGGTGGCTTCGGCGCGGTTTGGAGTGACTGCGGAATACCTTGTGCACGCCGATGAACTCGAGATCAAAATGGCCCAAGGCTCGAAGCCGGGCGAAGGCGGCCAACTGCCTTCCGCGAAGGTTACGCCCTACATCGCGCGGTTGCGGCACGCCGTACCCGGCACTTCGCTGATCTCGCCGCCGCCGCACCACGATATCTATAGCATCGAAGATCTGGCTCAGTTGATCTACGATCTACGCTCCGTCAATCCCAACGCCCGCATCGGCGTCAAGCTGGTTTCCAGTTCTGGCGTCGGCGTGATCGCCACCGGCGTGGCGAAAGCGGGTGCGGACGTCATTACGATCAGCGGCCACGATGGCGGCACGGGCGCATCGCCACTCAGCTCCATCAAGAACACTGGACTGCCCTGGGAGATTGGTTTGCGCGATGCACATACCGCGCTGGTGCGGGCGGGCCTGCGCGCGCGAGTCAGATTGCGGGTGGATGGCGGCCTCAAGTTCGCCCGTGATGTGGTGGTCGCCGCCCTGCTGGGCGCGGAGGAATTCGGCTTCGGGACCGCTGCTCTGCTTGCTATCGGCTGCGTCATGGCCCGGCAGTGCCACCTCAACACCTGCCCTGTCGGCATTGCGACTCAGGACGAAACCCTGCGCGCCCGCTTTTCCGGGAATCCGGAGATGGTAGAGACATTTTTTCGTGCGCTGGCCGCCGACGTTCGGCAACTGCTTGCCGGGATGGGCGCGGGGTCGATCGGCGAGATTCTGGGCGCCGTCGACCGCTTGCGGCCGCGCTCCGCAGAAGCCGAACGAAGCGTAGCTTCGCTTTTGCAACCCATTCTCGAGCCGCCGCTGCAATTTCCCTGCCCTCATGAGGACAGCAGCGCGCTCCGCCTGGAACTGAATCGCATAGTGGACGATCTGGAGTCACTCTCCATCCGTCCCTATCGCTTCGCGATCACCAACGAAGATCGGGCCGTCGGAGCACACTTCAGCGGCGAAGTATTGCGCCGCCTCGGATCCTCGTTTGGAACGCCCGCTATGGAAATGAGTGAAGTCGACTGCGAATTCTTTGGCACCGCGGGACAGAGCTTTGGCGCATTCCTCATTTCCGGTGCGAACTTCCATCTGACTGGGGAGGCGAACGACTATGTAGGCAAGGGCCTGTGCGGTGGCAGCATCGCCATCACTGCGCACGCGGAAGCGTCGGAACGGGGAGACGTTCTGGTCGGCAACACCGTGCTTTATGGCGCGACGGCGGGTGAGCTATTTGTGGCGGGACGAGCGGGTGAGCGGTTTGCGGTTCGCAACAGCGGTGCGCTTGCGGTGGTTGAGGGCGTCGGCCGCCACGGGTGCGAGTATATGACCGCCGGCGTGGTGCTCATTCTTGGTCCTGCCGGCGCCAATCTGGGAGCGGGGATGACTGGAGGACTTGCTTACCTGTTGCGGGCGGATGCCGGCGATCGGGCAACTCAAGCTCAGGTGAACCGCGACTCCGTGCGATTTTCCCCTCTCGAACCCGAGGAGGAACGATGGCTCCGCCGCATTCTTCGCCGGCACGTGCAACTTACTGGCAGCCCTCGGGCCGCCGACGTTCTCTCCTGCCCGGCCCTGCCGTTGCTGCGGGTTGAGCCTGTGAACCCGCCTTGTCCAATCGAAGACACTTGGGCTTCGATTCTTGCGCGTCTCGCGGCCCAGGAGGCGCGCAGTTACGGGCGCGACAAACTCATCTCTTCCGAAAGACCCGTCGTGCAGTGAGCCGGCTTGCCCACTATGCCTGGGTTCACCGAATCTACCCAAGTATGTATTCCGATATAATTTCCTAACTAACGCATGGACTTCGATCAGCTCATCACATTCCTGGAGGTTGCACGGCAAGGCAGCTTCTCGCGGGCGGGAGAGAAAGTCTTCCGCTCACAATCCGCGGTTAGCGCGCAGATTCGTCAACTGGAGCAGGAGTACGGCGACCGCCTGCTGGACCGCTCCGGCAAGACCGTCAAGCTGACCCCCGCCGGCCAGATCTTTCACGACTATGCGCTGCGGCTGAAGAAGCTGCGTGATGAATCGCTGGTGGCGGTTGCCGACCACAGTCACACGCCGCGCGGCACGCTCCTGGTCGGGGCTAATGAAGCCACGTGCCTCTACGTGCTCCCCGAGGTCTTTGGAGAATATTGCCGCCGTTATCCCGACGTGCAAATCAGCATCTATCGCAACTTCACGTACAAGATTGTGGAGAAGCTGGAGAACGGCTCGCTCGACGTGGGCATTCTCAGCTTGCCGGTCCAGTCTCCAAGCCTCAAGGTGCAAGCTATTTATCGTGACCGATTGATGCTGATGGTGAGCCCGAAGAACCCTTTGGCTAAACTAAAGTCGGCTCACGTCAGCGAGGTAGTGAAATATCCTCTGCTGCTGCCCAAGACCGGCCATACACGGCGGTTGCTGGACAAGCTCTTCCGGGAATACAACACGGAGCTCAAGGTCAGAATGGAATTGCCGAGTGTCGGCATGATCAAGAGCTTCGTGGCCGCCGATCTCGGCATATCCCTGATCAGCGGTTCTTTTGCTCGCGATGAAGTGGCCGCCGGCCGAGTAAAGCTGGTGGAACTCGAAGGCGCAGAACAATGGCGCGAACTCGGCCTCGCCTACCGGCGCGACCGCACGCTCTCCGTCGCCACCAAGACGTTTGTCAGCGTGGTGCGGCAGCTCTCGGACTATCTCAAGAAGGCCGAAACCCCGGCGCACAAATAGATTGCTTCATGCGTCCGCTTCCGACGGAGTGACCGCGGGCAGGACGACGTGCAGCCCGCACTCGGTCTTGGAAGATCCGGACCAGCGCCCTGCCCTTGCGTCCTCTCCCGGCCGCACCGCCCGCGTGCAGTGCGTGCAGCCGATGCTGGGGTAATTCCGTTCATGCAGGGCGTTGTAGGGCACATCATGTTCGCGGATGTATTGCCACACTTGCTTGGAACTCCAGTCGGCGATGGGATTAATCTTCACCAGGCTGAATTTCTTGTCCCACTCAACTTTCCTTGCGCCCGCCCGCGCAGCCGTCTGATCGCGCCGGATGCTCGTGATCCACGCCCGCAGCTCGCCCAGTTTGCGCTGCAGCGGCTCGACCTTGCGAAGATTGCAGCATTGATCGGGATCGCGTTGCCACAGCGCCGGACCCTGCAACCGCTCCTGCTCCTCGGGCGAATTCAGGGGAAAGACTCTTTCAATCGTGATGCCATATCGCCGCTCCACCTGGTCCATCAGGTTGTAGGTTTCTGGAAACAAGAATTCGGTATCGAGGGTAAAGAGGCGGAAATTCTGGCGCACCCGGGAAGCAATATCGATCAGGACCATGCCTTCCGCGCCGAAAGCAGAAGAGATCGCCACCGCATCCCCAAAAGTGTCGAACGCCCAGCCGAGAACGCGCTCCGGTCTCCAGCTCTCCGCCTGCAATTTTCCAACTTCTTCTTTCATGCCAAAGGCTCCTGGTCTGGCTTCAAACTCTCAGCCAGCAATGGAGTACTCCGCGCAAACCCAGCTTCTAGAACGTGCTCTGCGTGTGGGAAACCCGCCGCTTCTTCGACCAACCTGTGATCGGCGAATTTCACAACATCACCGACCACCAGCAACGTTGGAGATGCCAGCCGCGGCGCACGATGAAGATCGGAAACCGTGGTGCGGTGGATCCGCTGCTGAGGAGTAGTGGCCCGGGAAACGATCGCGCACGGAGTCTCCGGCGCGAATCCGGCGACGATCAACCTGCCGGCAACCCTGGCATAGTTGTAACCGGGCATGTAGATGACGAACGTGGATTCGGATTCAAACCACCGGCTCCAATCGGAATCAGAACTCTCAGCAGCACGATGACCAGTCGTCAGCACGAGAGTAGAAGATAATTGCCGGTGCGTCAGCGGTATCCCCGCTGCGGCCGCCGCTCCCAGGGCTGACGTCACACCGGGAACAATTTCATATTCAATGTTCGATCGCCGCAGCGCATCGATCTCTTCCCCAGCCCGGCCAAAGATCAGCGGGTCGCCGCTCTTCAGCCGCATGACTTGCAGCCCCGAAGCAGCGCGCGTCACCATCAGAAAATTGATCTCCTCCTGCTGCATGGTCTTGCTCCCGCAGCGTTTGCCTACGTTCCGGACTTCCGCCGCCGGCGAAATCAGTTTCAGGATTTCGGATGTGACCAGGTCGTCGTGCAGCACGAGGTCGGCTGTTCGCAACAATCGCAGAGCTTTCACGGTAAGCAATTCAGGATCGCCCGGACCCGCACCCACCAAATAGACCTTGCCGCTCATACCGTTACCCTCCTGTCGCGCTCCTGCTGCGCCGACTCTTCCGCCAATGCCGCGTCGAGAGCCTCGCGGCTCGCCAGCGAGTGCAACAAGTCGCTTTTTCGTTGCGGGTCGAGATCGCTGGCCAGCACCAGCCTTCGCGTCTCTCCCAGTTGCGCAACCCATTGGGCGTAGCCCGGACCAAACTGCCGTTCGAGCTGCTGCCGAAGCTTTTGCGCCAACGACGGACTCTGACCGTTCGTGGAGATTGCGATCTGCAAATCGCCACGCTGAACTACGGCGGGATAATAGAAGTCGCAGTAGTCCGGATCGTCGACCACATTGCACAGAACTCCGCGCCGCTGCGCTTCGCGGTAAATGGAGGCGTTGAGGGCGCGCGATGCAGTGGCCACGACCGCGAGGAACGTTCCCTCGATATCCTCTACCGCAAAAGCACGGAGCTCCAGCGTGATCTTCCCGGCGTTTGCCCACGCGTGCACCGCTTCGGACGCTTCCAGAGCAATCACGTGGACGCGTGCGCCGGTGTCGATTAGGCCGCCGATTTTGGGCTCGCCAACCTTGCCCGCGCCGACCACAAGACAACGTCTGCCTTCCAGTTTTACGAACATTGGAAATAAGCTGCTCATAGTTCCTCCGACCCGACCTTCCCCATGACGCTCTAACCTTCCACGCCGCTCGGCACACGTCCTTCCGGTAAATCGCGGGCGACCTCCTCGACGAACTCTCCGGCCAGGAAGTTCCGCAGGTCCGTCTCGCTGTGCCGAGCGAAGAAGTGCCGCAGATTTTCGTAGGGCCTGCCATCGGCGAGGTACCTGCGTAGCAGCCGCTCGATGGCTTCTGGGACTTCGGTCGCCGGGCAGCGATACCCTACCGGCCGCGCGACCGCCTGATTCAGCCCGAGCGCTCCGCCCAGGCAGAAGTAATAGGCATCCACCATGTGCCCGTTGACTTTTATCTTCTTGCCTTCGATTCCGATGTCTGCGATCCAGTGTTGTCCGCAGCTGTTAGGACAGCCCGTAACGTGCAGTTTCAAGTGCTGATCAAATCCGGGCAGGCGTTCTTCCAACTCTTCCACCAGCCAGCGGGAGAAGCTTTTGGTTTCGGTGATGGCGAGCTTGCAAAACTCGGTGCCGCTGCAAGCGATGGCACCACGCCAAAACGGCGATCCGCTGACCGGCAGACCAATCGCGCCCAGTTCTTTGGCAAGGTCTTCCGCCTGCAACCGGGGTACATTGACGATCAGCAGGTTCTGCATGTTGGTGGTGCGCAATTCGCTACTCGCGAATCGTTCGGCCAGATCGGCGGCGGCGTGCATTTGTTCGGGGGTAATCCTGCCGCGCAGAACCGTCGCCCCAACATAGCAGTAGCCGGTTTGCTTTTGGGGATGAATGCCGATGTGATCGCGGTAAACGTCTACGGGCGCCTGCTCGGGCTCGGCAGGATCGAGTTGAAATCCGATGCGCCGTTCTAACTCTCTCTGAAAATCGTTCGCCGTCCAACCATGCTTCAGAAAAAGAAACTTCAGCCGCGCCCGCTCGCGATGTTCCCGCAATTGATCGGAGTCGCGAAACAACTCGGCGACTCCTCGGATTACGGGCAGAACCTGATTCCAGCGCACGAAGGCGTTCAGCGGCGCGCCGAGATAGGGTTCGGTGGAAAGTCCACCGCCCACGCGCAACCCAAAACCAACTTCAGACTTCCCGTGGATCACGCGCTCGATTGCAGTCAGGCCAACATCGTTTATCTCCGGATACGGGCACCATACGCGGCATCCCGTGATGGAAATCTTGAACTTGCGGGGCAGATTGTAGAACTCCGCATTCCCCGCCAGCATGCGGTCCGCTTCCAGTGCCAGCGACGAAGCGTCGCAAATCTCGTCCGCATCCACACCTGCGACCGGGCACCCGGTAATATTGCGCGCGACGTCGCCGCATGCGCCCATCGTATTCAGACCCACGCGCCAGAGTTCCTCCAGCACTTCGGGAAGAGCCTCGATCGTGACCCAGTGCAACTGAATGTTTTGGCGAACCGTGAGATCGGCGATGCCACGCGCATAGCGGCTGGTCAAGGTGGCGATGGCTCGCAGTTGGTCCGATCGCAACAGGCCGTTGGGAATACGGATCCGCACCATGAAGAACGGCAACGCCCGTCCCTGGCCGTCCTTGCCACCTACCACTCCCGCGCCGTCGCCCTGCGTGTAAACTCCCCACCAGCGGAAATAAGTCCCGATCCACTCCGGTGGGATCGAGTCGAAGCCTTCTCGCGCAAAGCGGCGAATCTCGTCCAGACCGTCCCAGGGATTCATGGCGCGCTTCAGCCGTTCCGACTTCTGCGCTTTGGTTTCTTTGACTGGACTTGTCATAAAACTCCGTTTGCCGCAAAAAACAAAAACCCACCGCCAGAGGTTTCTGGCGGTGGGTTGATAAATGCTGATGATCCTACAAAACTTCTAAGTCAGCAGCCTCCCTGCGCCAGAACACACGCATGCACAACAACAACATGCACACATACACATCCGGCGAGGATCGCTGAAACTCGACATTCTAAAACCTATGCTAGACCTCGCCAACAAGCCCGTCAACTTACTTCCGACATGCGTGAGTGATAATTTCGATCCCGCGCATCAGAATTTCGGGTGCTCTAAGCAGCGCACCACAGGAGAAGAGGTTAGCTTATCCGACAAGGCTCTCTGTTATTCAAGTCTCTGTATATCAATTACTTACCAGCACTGTTCAACCTTCACGGTACACGCCCCCTGCCCGAATGCCACGCCCCACATACTGACGACTTGGCGAATGACAACATGCTTCTAAAGCCAGCAGACCCGTACGAAGGCTGGGCACATCGCTATAAACCAAGGGTCAAAAACTGGGGAAAACTTGCGACCAGCGCGAACATTGATCTTGACAAAACTTCACACTCGGAACAAAATGCTCGGCGGAAAGAACGTCCATCTCAGGGGTGCCCCCAAATCCCGCTGTGCAGTGACTGACGAATCGGCGGTTTGCATGCCGAGCCAGGACTAATTACAGGAGAAAATAAAATATGGAAACTGCAATTGGAGTATTCGCTTCACGCGACGACGCGGAGAAGGCGGTTAAGCAGTTGCTAGAGCGGGGCGTACCAGAAGAGTCCATCGTTTTCCTAACTCGCTCAGAAAGCGAGGCCAAAAACATCGCGAAAGAGCTCGGCGCATTTGTGGGAGGGTTCGTTGGGGGAGCCGCCGGCATGACGACCGGAGTAGTGGCCGCAACGTTGCTTCTTCCCGGAATCGGGACGGTATTCGCGCTAGGGCTCGGCGCCGCCGCATTGCTGACAGGAGCGGGGGCGGGCGCGGGAGCGGGCGCCGCCGTCAGTTCGGTGGCAACACGCGACGGGGATGCGCCGAAACCGACAACGGCCGAAAAGGGATCTGAGGATATTGCCTTTTTCCGGGAAGTACTAAAAGAAGGGCGTTCGCTGATCGTGGTTCGCACCGAATCGCAGGAACTCGCGACCTCGGCGTGCGCAATTCTTGACCGGCTGGGAATGGGAATGCAAGGATCGACTCCCATTAAAATGCAAACCGCCACTCGAACGGTGGGCGCAGTAACCGTCCTTGACATCAGCGGAAGAATTACGCTGGGCGAAGGAAACGTCATTCTCCGGGAGATTGTTCGCGATCTGGCGGAAAAGGGCCAGAAGGCGATCGTGCTGAACCTGGGTGAAGTTCAATACATCGACAGTTCTGGAGTAGGGGAATTGGTCAAGGCTCACACGACGATTCGGAACCAGGGTGGGGGACTGAAACTCACCAATCTGAATAAGCGAGTCCATGACTTGCTCCACATGACCCGGCTGTCCACCGTTTTCGATATCCACAAAGACGAGGCCAGCGCGATCGAGTCTTTTGGCGGGGAATCACAAGCGGTGGCTTAGGGCGAAAAGCCCAAATGGGACTGCGCCGAACGCACTGACTCGATCGACGACTCAATCGATTCATTGAATTGCTTCGACGGAGGGCCTCGTTCGCCGGGCGGGAGCGTGAAGAAACTGGGGATTGTCCTACGTTCCCTGGTTGACGCCTTTCCACGGTGAGAAGGCTGCAAACCCTTGCACACTATGCCTTTTGACGTTCTTAGCCATTGACTCTAGTCCAGAGGCGCATTAAGATAACCGCTCCTGTCCATCCCCCAAGGACAGGAGGCACACGGGAAGCCGGCTCGGGTTCCCAATTTCTGTTTCCCAAGTTTCATTTCGAGTTTTCGTTTCGACCCTTAGCAGGCTGCTGAAAAATTGATTCGCAGCGTATTTTCCTTTCTGTTGTTCATTGTTGATGATGTCGAACGGTTGATTTCTGGTGTTTTTGTGGCCCTTGGTTCTAACTCGATGTTGCTCAAGACAC
>JBARJF010000077.1:0-50476 GCA_049800135.1 Candidatus Sulfotelmatobacter sp. | reverse complement strand
AGCCTACAAGCCTCCGCGGGATCAATGTCCCGGACGCTACTCTCGTTGGCCGGTTTTCAGGTGATAATCAGTGGCCGGTTTTGGGTGATCGCTGAGGGTGATGCTTGTTGTCCTTCGTGCATAGTCGCTTCGAGCGTTGCACTCGTTGCGGCTTTCCATCTACAATCTCAGTCGCATAGTATGGAGTGAAACGCATCGTGAGCGTCAAAAACATCACCGCTTTGGTATCGAGCCGTCGATCTCTCCTTTGCCCTACCAGCAGGGCCAGGATAGCGGTCAATGCAACATCTATGCAACGGGTCAGCTTGTCGGTAAGTTATTGATTCTACAATATGGCGGCGTAGCTCAGGTGGCTAGAGCGACGGTCTCATAATCCGTAGGTCCGTGGTTCGAGTCCACGCGCCGCCACCAAATCTTTCCTTGCAGCCGCTTCTAGAAGATAAACCCACATACAACAGAGAGTGGAACGCCGGGACGTAGAGGCGCTCAGTGTCCCGACGGAGTTGCTGGTATGCCGGCACGACCGTCACCTTCCACGAGGCTGGCGCTCCCAGACCGGGCGTATAGCACGCTCGGGCCATTTATTTCCCGGATCGTGCCATTGTCAAGACACGCTGACGGGCTGAGGATACTGGGTGCCTGGAGAATGGCACTGCCAGTTGAAGGCTATTTCGCAGGCAACCGAGAGAAGAAACGAAATGCTGGAGATGAATACAAGAACGGCGCTGGCAAGACCGCAGGCCAGTTCCACCAGCAAACAGAATCTCCGGCTGCTGACCGCGCTCGCTCTTCTGCTGGTTGCCCTCGTGGTTGTCATCGTAAAGGACAGCGATTTCTGGTTTGGCTCGGACGCAGAGGTTGAATCCGATGCTGCCCCGCAGAGCCTCCCGCAGACGAACTCGACGGCTGCGCCCGCCAAGGCCAGCCACGCAGCCGTGGCTTCGGTCGCGACTACGAGGAAGCATTTTGCCGGGAAGACTTCGACCAAGCTGACCGCGACTGAACCACGTGAGCCCAAGGTTGCTGAATCAGATTCTCCCGTGGTCGCAACCAATCGGGCCGTTCTTCCCGGGCTGGATGTAGAAGTGGTTGCGGGCGACACGCACCGCATGGTTCACCCGGGAAGCGATGTGACGAGGGTAGAGATTCCTGGCGATCCAAATCGCATTCCGGCGGTCACGGCGTCAATGGCAGGCCTGCCTGCGGATGCGGCGGAACGCGCGCGCCTTTCTAGTGAAATCGCTCCGGAACTGCGGCGAACCGTCGAGGCGACCTATCCCCTGCTGGGACAGCACATGAGGGTGCAGGGTTCGGTAGTGTTGCAGGCGGTCATCGCCACCGACGGCACCATCGAAGACTTACGCGTGCTGAGCGGACCCGGCATTCTGACCGCGGCGGCGCAGCAAGCGGTGCGCCAGTGGCGATTCAAGCCTTATCTCCAGAACGGGCACCCCGTGGAGACCACGGCCAGAATCACGGTCAACTTCTCGATTCGAATCTCCGACAATTCCGCGAAGGCGAGCTAGGCTACCGGAATTCAATCGGGCGTCGTAAGGGCCGGCGTTCTTTTTCTCGGAAGTTGCCTCGAATCAGGCACTCCAAGCGTTACTGAAGTTTCCTCCCCACCTTACAAATCATTGTTACTAAACCTGTTAGCCGCTTATCCTCAATTCGGGGATGCTCTTGCGCGTCGGTTGAAGCGGTGTGCAGAGAGCTCGCAGACGAATGTCCACCAGCGCACACTCGTGGAAAGGCCTGCCCATCGGCGCCAAGGCTTTCATCGGCCTGGTGATCGCCGCAGGGATGGCGTCCCTGCTGCAGGCGGCGATCCACCAGAGCAGCAAGAACATTGCGGAATTCATCTGTTATTTGGGAGTCGCGATTTTGGCGTCGCGGCTGCGCGTCACTCTGCCCGGCATAACGGGCACGCTTTCGGTAAACTTCCTGTTCATTCTGGTGGCTATTGCGGAGCTGAGCTACTCCGAGGCCATTACCCTGGGCGCAGTCTCGATGCTGGCGCAGAGTTTGTTCCCCGGCCGGCCCAGCTCCACCCAATTAACGTTCAATGTTTGCGCGGGCTCGTTGTCGACCGCTCTGGCGTACCTCGTCTATCACAACCCTCTGGCCAACGAGATTATCGTCAGCCGCCCCCTGGTCCTGTGCCTGGCGGCCTCGACCTACTTCATTGTCAATGCAGGAAGCATTGGGGTGGTGATTTCGTTCACCGAAGGAAAACCTCTTCGCCAGATCCTGGTGGAGTGTTATTTCTGGTCTTTCCCTTACTACCTGGTTGGGGCCGGCATCGCGGCCGCGATTGGCTGGTTCAACCACGCGTTCAACTGGGAAGCTTCGTTGCTGTTCGTGCCCGCCATCTACCTCATCTACCGCTCCTACCGGTTGTATCTGGGCAAGTTGGAGGACGAGAAGCGGCACGTGGAGGAGATGGCGGATCTGCATCTGCGAACCATCGAGGCCCTGGCCCTGGCCATTGAGGCCAAAGACCAGACCACCCACGATCACCTGCAGAGGGTTCGCATCTACGCCATCGAAGTAGCCAAGGAACTGGGCATGAGCGGAACCGAATTGGAAGCCCTGCATGCCGCCGCGCTGTTGCACGACATTGGCAAGCTGGCGGTGCCCGAACATATTATCTCGAAGCCTGGTCGGCTCACTCCGGAAGAGTTTGAGAAAATGAAGATTCATACCGTGGTGGGAGCGGAGATTCTGGAACGAGTTCGCTTTCCCTACCCGGTGGTGCCGATCGTGCGTGCTCACCATGAAAAGTGGGACGGAACCGGCTATCCCTATGGATTGAAAGGGGCGGAGATTCCGGTCGGCGCGCGCATTCTTTCCGCAGTCGACTACCTGGATGCGCTGGCTTCCGACCGGCAATACCGGCGCGCCATGCCACTGGATGAGGTAATGCAACGGCTGACGGCGGAGTCGGGCAGGTCGTTTGATCCCAAGGTGGTGGAAGTGCTGAAGAGGCGGTACCGAACTCTGGAAAATCTGGCCTTGGCCCGATCGGCGGAAAATGGCAGCATAGTTCTTCCTGAGCTCAAGATCACCCGTGGACCGGAGCCGGCTGCGGGATTCGAAAATGCAGCCGTCGCGGATTCGCCGGGACGGGAAGCAACGTTTCTGTCCTCGATCGCAGCCGCGCGCCAGGAAGCCCAATCCTTGTTTGAGTTGAGCCAGGACCTGGGCGCGTCGCTTAGCCTGGGTGAAACGCTCTCCGTGTTCTCGGTAAAACTCAAACCCATGGTGCCCTACGACGCGATCGCCATCTACATCCGGCGGGGAGATGAATTGATCCCGGAATATGTAAATGGAGACAACTACCGCCTGTTTGCTTCTTTGCGGATTCCGCTGGGGCACGGGCTCTCGGGCTGGGTAGCGCAGAACAAGAAACCGATTGTGAACGGAAATCCTTCGGTGGAACCGGGCTACCTGAACGATCCCGCAAAATTCAGCACGCTGCGCTCCGCCCTGGCGCTGCCGCTGGAGGGAGTGGCCGGCGTGATCGGCGTTCTCGCTCTTTATCGCGCGGAACGGGACGCGTTCACTTCCGATCATTTGCGCATCCTGCTGGCGGTGAGTGGGAAGATGGCCCTGGCCATTGAAAACGCGCTCAAGTACCAGCAGGCGGAAAGTTCCGCCACCACTGATTACCTTACCGGCCTGCCCAATGCCCGGTCGCTGTTTTTGCAGCTGGACCGAGAATTGGCCCGCTGCAAGCGCGACAACGTCTCGCTCACCCTGATGGTCTGCGACATGAACGGCTTTAAAAAGATCAACGACCGCTTCGGGCACCTGGAGGGAAACCGGGTATTGCGTCTGTTTGCGCAGGCCCTGAAAGACAGCTGCCGCGAGTATGACTATGTAGCCCGCATGGGCGGAGACGAATTTGTGGTGATTGCCCCCGGTCTGCCCGCCGACGCGGCCGCCAAGAAGATTGACCAGATTCGTCCCCTGGCCCGGCAAGCCGGGTTCGATGTTTGCGGAGAGGAAATTGTCTCGTTGAGTGTGGGGCTGGCGGTGTCTCCGGAGGATGGCAATGACGCCGAGCAGCTTCTGACCCAGGCCGACCGCCGCATGTATTTGGAAAAGCAAAAAGAACCGACGCAGAAAGACCAGCGGCTGCACACGCGCATGAAATGCCGGCTTACCATCGAGTTGCATCCGCAGCCGGGCGACGGACCGATCTTCGGCAACATGATCGACCTCAGCCTGGGCGGATGCTATGTGGAAACCAGCGCAATTCTCACTCCGGGTTCCAATGTCAAACTGGTATTCTCCATCGACGACGGCACTTTGAGCACGGAAGGCAGCATCGCCAGAATCCATCCGGGATCGGGCGTGGCGGTGCAATTCAAGGAAATGAGCCGGGAGTCGCGGGAAAAAATGTACCGCATTTTGGAATTCGTGCAGAGCAAAACCACGCTCTACAACGACCGCTACTTGCAAAATCTTTTCAACCGCTGATCCTGCGGTCTTCCCCGCGCCGCTTGAAGCGTGTTCTCGCCGCCCGTACACTTAGGGAATGCAGGTTCACGTTCATGCCGGAGGCGGCCCCAAGCGAGTGCTCAAGATCTCGCTGGGCGTGACCTTGGCCTACGTCGTTTTGCTGGTGGTGGCCGGCATTCGCGCCCACTCGCTGGCTTTGCTCTCCGAAGCCGGACACAACCTCTCCGACTTTTTAGCCCTGCTGCTGTCTCTGGTCGCGGTTTATTTGCAGTCGCGTCCGGCCAGTTCTACCAAGACTTATGGCTACCATCGCGCCGGGGTGCTGGCCGCGCTGGTCAATGCGATGTCGCTGGTCACGGTTTCGTTCTTCATCTTTTACGAGGCGTTCCGCCGGCTGCAGCATCCTGAGCACGTGCAGGCCAGTGTCATGATGTGGGTCGCAGCCGCAGGCGTGGTGATGAATGGAGTCATCGCCTGGTTGCTCTATCGCTCAGGCCGGCGCTCCGGCGGCGACGTCAACATTCGCAGCGCCCTGCTGCATGAAGTCGGCGACACGCTTTCCACCGCTGCGGTAATCGCGGGCGGCTGGGCGATTCTGGTGACGGGCGACTGCTGGATCGATTCCGCGCTCTCCTTTGGAATCGGCGTTCTGATTCTGTGGTCAGGCTTCGGCATCGTGCGCGAGACGCTCAACATTCTGCTCGAAGGCACGCCGCGCGGCGTGAAGCTGGAACTGGTCGCGACCGCCATCCGCTCGATCGATGGCGTCAACGACGTGCACGACCTGCACTGCTGGAGCATCGGGTCGGAGACTCGCGCGCTCTCCTGCCACATCTCGATTGCCGACATTCCTCCTTCGGTCAGCGAGCGCATCCTGCGTGACGTGAAAGACCGATTGCACCAGCACTTCCGCATCGACCACACCACCATCCAGTTCGAGCACGTGGAATGTGAAGTGGCGCATGGCTGCGTGATTCCCGTGGGCGAGAGTGAAGAGCATCACCACCATAGCCATTGACTCATCGCCTTTGCAGCTCGAAAATTTCCCGCACCCTCTCCATGGTATCCGCCTCATCCGCGGACTTATCCGGCCTCAACCGCACGATCCGGGGGAAGCGCAGCGCGAAACCACTGTCATGCCGGTCGGACTGCATCATGTTATTGAAGGCCACTTCCAGCACAATCTTCGGCTCAACCGTACGGCGAAAACCTTGATCTTCAATCGTGTGCTCCAGGAACCATTGCGTCATTTCGGCAATCTCGGCGTCGGTCAATCCTGAATATGCCTTGCCGATGTTCACCAGCCTGTCCGCATTCGTATCCCACACCGCAAACGTGTAGTCGCTGAGCACGCCCACGCGCTTCCCGTGTCCATACTCGACCGCGGTCACGACTACGTCGAGCGTGGCCAGTTCGCGCTTCATCTTTAGCCAGGACTTGCCGCGCTTCCCCGGCGTGTACGCAGAGCCGAGATCCTTAATCATCAACCCTTCGTTGCCGCGCTCCTGCGCCGCCGCGAACAGTTCTTCCAGTTCCTCCGCAGAGCTAGCGCGAAACACGGGTGCGCGGATGATGTTGACGACGGTTCTTTCCTCGTCGAGCTCAAAGGTCAATTTAGTTTGCGAGTTCTTCGTTTTTCCCTGTGGCCCTTTGCCTCTGTGGTGAACGACCTTTCTTTCCGCCGCCAGCAGCTGATCCAGCACTCGCCCCCGCTCCCGCAGCGGACGATCAATCAGCAACTCCCCGCCCGCATACAAAACGTCGAACACCAAATAAGCCACGGGAACCTCCCGCAACATCCGCTCGCTAACTTTTTTACGTCCTAATCGCTGCTGCAGCGTGCTGAAGGGACGCGCCCGCCCCGACGGTTCCCACGCCACGACCTCGCCATCGAGGATCGCATCCTGGGGCAATGCCTCGAGCCCTTCGAGCAACTCCGGAAACGACTCGGTGATCTCGTCCCGCGTACGAGAAAAGAATTTCACCTCGCCGCCCGACACGTGCGCCTGCGCCCGGATTCCGTCATACTTATCTTCGACGGTAGCCTCGGCGAAATAACTCAACCCCTCCTCGGGCGATTCGATCGGGCTCGCCAGCATGAATCCCAACGGATGAAACATTCGCATCCGCGCTTCCGCCAGGTTGCTCAGCGCCGCAAGCCGCAGCGTCTCCCCGACATCGCCCAGCAACAGGTTCGCCCGCTGTACCTCGGCGAGTGTGCCTCCGTATGCCTTGGCGATTGCTTCCTCGACCAGGCTTTCCTTCATGCCGATCCGCAAATCGCCGGTGATAATCTTCACAATGTATTTGGCTTCGAGCGGCGTAGCTCGGGCCAGCAAATCGCGGACCAGCACAGCCTTTGCCGCGGGACCGCGCGCGGCTGCAACCTGCCGAAACGTGTGCGCAACCTCGAGAATCTCGCGGCCTTGTCCGGATCGCTGCTCCAGAACTTCACCAGCCACTGCGCCCAAGTCCCCGTGCTTTCGATAGGCAGCCGTCAGCGCGGCTTCGTCTTTTCCTGAAAGCTCCTCCACCACGCGCCACAACAGCGATCCGCCTACTTGCATGGTCGTCTCCTCCCACGCGGGAAATACCCGTCCGGAAAGAAACACTGCCGACACCGCGGCTTCGTCCGTAGTACGCGACTTCAAGTAGTCGGCCACGATTGCCGTTTTCTGCAACTTCCTGGTCGTAGCCGCGATTGCCTCGCAAACCTCCGCAAGCTTTCGCATTGTGATTCAATATCCTTCCCGAGGATGGACGAAAAAACTGGCGCGGCGCCTATCGTTTCCAAACGCGTAGATAGCGCCGGGATTTCGATTATTGCCGCCCCCGGTCGGCCCCCAGTCAGCGGAGAATCGTTTGCGCCGCTGTGATAGTCTATTAGTTAGCGCCTTTGGCGTCTCTGGAGCATCCAACCACTGTGCATTCTCTGCGAAATCTCGTGCGTTTCTTGGTAGCCGTGCAGCTTCTGCCTGCGCTCGAAAGCGGCGAAGAAACGCTGGTCGGAGGGCAAGCCGTACTGGAAGGCGTCATGATGCGCTCTCCCCACGCCTGGGCCATCGCTTGCCACAAGCCTTCGGGCGAAGTGGTCACCATGAGCGAACCGCTGGAGCGCCCCTCGGAAAAACACAAGTGGATGGCTTGGCCCGTCGTTCGCGGAGTGATGACGCTCGGCTACGCCATGTCCCTGGGCTACCGCGCCCTGCGTTTCTCTGCGAACGTAGCGCTCGAAGAAGTGATGCAGAGCGAAGGTGAACCGGATGCTCATATCGAGATAGCCGCCAAGCCTGCCCTGAGCTTGTCGAAGGGCGATGTCGCGCCGAAGCAAAGCGAGGCGCAACCTTTCCCGGCGAAATCCGCCAGGACCCAGACCCGCGAACAGGGCGCCGCCATCAGCGGATGGCTGGCAGCCGCCAACGTCGTCGTCTCGCTCGCTTTCTTCATTTTCATGTACAAATACCTGCCGCTGCTGGCGGCCACGCAACTCAAGAAGCTTGATCCCGCGCTGGGCGGGCAGATCGTGTTCAACCTGGTCGATGGCGCGATTCGCCTCATCCTGTTCCTGCTGTTTATCTGGGGAGTTTCGCTGTTTCCCGATATTCGCCGCGTTTACCAGTATCACGGGGCGGAGCATAAGACAGTTTTCGCCTTCGAAAACGGGGACTCGCTTTCCACCGCCGAGGTGCAGAAATATTCGACCTTCCATCCCCGCTGCGGCACCAGCTTCCTGATGACCGTAATGCTGATCTCGATCGCCTTCTACATGCTGATTCCGTTTACCACATTTTGGGCGCGCTTCGCTGCGCGCGTTGCGCTGTTACCCGTGATTGCCGGTGTCTCCTACGAAATCATCCGCTTCGCGGCCAAGCATCGCGGCTCTTTGTTCGCCCTGATGACCGCCCCCGGCCTCTGGCTGCAGCGCATTACCACCCAGCCTCCGTCCGACGAAATGGCCCAATGCGCTATCACTGCGCTCGACCAGGCCATGGCTTTGGAAAAAGAACGCGGCGGCGAACTGGTGATTGCCTAGGGTTCCCACCCCGGGAAACCCGTCATTGGTCGTTTGTCATTAGTCGTTGGCCCTCTCGCACCTACGGCAGTACAGTTCTCGTGAGGCGTATTAACATGTCAGCATCCTTTGAGGATTTGCGCGTTTGGCAGGAATCGATGAAATCAGCAGCCTAGGTGATGACCGCCCAGGAATTACAATACCCGGAAGCGAAGACCGAAGCGTCTCTTAGGTCGGGAGATGCCATAGGCCGAATCTGAACAGCCTAATCAATTCGATAAACGTAAAAGCCGCATGAAGCGAACCAACGACCACCCAACAAGGGCGAACGAAGATGTTTGAACGTTTAGACCAAATTGAAGCCCGCTACGAAGAGTTGACCAACGCTCTCGCTTCGCCGGATATCGTCAACGACTCGGCAAGATACCAGAAGACTGCCAAAACGCACAGCGACATCGCGCCCATCGTAGAGAAGTATCGCGAATACAAAGATCTGACTCACGGCATAGCCGAAAGTAAAGCCATGCTCGCCGAAGAAAAAGATCCCGAGATGCGCGCCTACGCTCAGGAGGAACTCGACAAGCTGCAGCCGCGCGTGGCCGCCATCGAAGAAGAGTTGAAAGTTCTGCTGCTGCCCAAGGATCCCAACGACGAGAAAAACATTATCCTCGAAATCCGGGCCGGGACTGGCGGAGACGAAGCCACGCTCTTCGCCGCCGAAATCTTCCGCATGTATACCCGCTACGCTGAGACTCAGGGCTGGAAGGTCGAAGTGCTGTCCTCCTCGGAGTCTTCTGCCGGCGGCCTGAAAGAAGTGATCGCCATCATCGAAGGCAACCGTGTTTTTTCCCAGTTGAAGTATGAAAGTGGCGTCCATCGAGTGCAACGCGTGCCCGCCACCGAGCAGCAGGGACGCGTCCACACTTCCGCCGTGACGGTCGCGGTGCTGCCCGAAGCCGAGGATGTCGATATCAAGATCGAAGCCAAGGACCTGCGCATCGACACCTTCTGCTCGTCCGGCCCCGGTGGGCAATCGGTAAATACGACGTATTCCGCCGTGCGCATCACGCACATTCCGACCAACACGGTGGTAAGTTGCCAGGACGAGAAATCGCAGATCAAGAACCGTGAGAAGGGTATGCGCGTGCTGCGCTCGCGCCTCTACGAAATCGAAATGGAGAAACAGCAGCAGGCCCTGGCCAAGGAGCGCAAAGCCATGGTGGGCTCCGGCGACCGCAGTGAGAAGATCCGTACCTATAACTTTCCGCAAAACCGCGTCACCGACCACCGCATCGGCTTTACCCTCCACCAGCTCGAAGCCGTGATGGATGGCAAGCTTCAGCCGCTGATCGAAGCGCTCACAACCTACTACCAGGCGGAAAAGCTGAAGCAGGAAGCGGCCAGCCTGGTGTGAAAAGGTCTTGTGCATCTGAAACCATCCCTCACCGCTGCCGTCGCGCGCCTCACCGCGAATCAAGTTCCATCTCCCCGCATGAACGCGGAGCTTCTGTTGATGTTCACCCTCAATTGCGGCCGCGCCCACCTCTACGCGCATCCCGAGCGCGCACTCAGCGGCGAGGAACAACGTCGCTATGACGCCGCGCTCGCCGAGCGCTCCCGCGGCGTGCCCGCACAGTACATCACCGGACATCAGGAATTCTGGGGCCTGGATCTCATCGTCTCGCCCGCTGTTCTTATCCCCCGGCCCGAGACCGAACACGTGATTGAAACCGTGCTCGAACTTGCAGGCGTGGAGCGGGCTGGGGGGCAGGCAAGCCCACTCCATAAAAGCCATCTCCGCATCGCCGATGCAGGCACGGGCTCCGGCTGCATCGCGCTGGCGCTTGCCAAAGAGTTACCGCAAGCCGAAATCCATGCCACCGACATTTCTGCCGCCGCGCTCGAAATCGCCCGCGCCAACGCCGCGCGCCTGCAAGTCGAATCCCACATTCAATTCCGCGAAGCGGATCTGCTCGCTGGGTTCGAGAATAACTTCTTCGACTTCATCGTCTCCAACCCTCCCTACGTGGGTGAGTCGGAAGAAGATCAGGTACAACTCGAAGTTCGCAAATTCGAACCGCGCAACGCAGTGTTTTCCGGCCCCACCGGACTCGAAGTGATTGCGCGCCTGATTCCGCAGGCCTATGCGGCACTCAAGCCGGGCGGCTGGCTGGTCATGGAAATCAGCGGGACCATCGCGGAAGGCGTACGCCGGCTGCTGCTGGATTGGAACGATGTTCTGATCCGCAGAGATCTGCAATCGATCCCGCGCGTGGCGCAAGCGCGGAAATAACTACCGCGGGACTGCCGCCGGCAGAATCTCTTCCACGTCCACAACACTGGTAGGATATTTGCCGGTGTAGCAGGCCGAGCAATAGGAGGTCTTTTCTCCTTCGCCGCAAGCCTTCTTGAGTCCTTCGAGCGAAAGGTAAGCCAGCGAGTCCGCACCAATGTATTCGCGAATCTCATCGACGGATTTATTGGCGCCGATGAGCTGGTTTTTCGAAGGCGTGTCCACGCCGTAGTAGCACGGCGAAATCGTGGGCGGGCAGGAGACGCGCATGTGCACTTCCTTGGCTCCGGCACTGCGGATCATGCGGACGATCTTTCGGCTGGTGGTGCCGCGCACGATCGAATCGTCGATCAGCACCACACGCTTGCCTTCCAGAAGCGAGCGCACCGGATTCAGCTTCAGCTTCACGCCGAAGTCGCGCACGCTCTGGCTGGGCTCGATGAATGTGCGCCCCACGTAATGATTGCGGATCAGGCCGAAGCGGAATGGAATTCCGCTCTCGGCGGCGTAGCCCACGGCCGCGGTGACGCCGGAATCCGGCACGGGAACAACGAGATCAGCCTCCACCGGCGCCTCGCGCGCCAACTGCCTTCCCAACTCTTCGCGGCTGGTCTGCACGGCGCGGCCAAAGACCACGCTGTCCGGCCGGGAAAAATATACGTGTTCGAAAATACAGCTCGATTGTGGCGCGGCCGCGGCATAGAAATGCGTACTGATGCCCTCCGGCCCCACCACGATCAACTCACCGGGCTTGACGTCGCGCTCGTAAGTCGCTCCGATCAGGTCGAAGGCGCAAGTCTCCGAAGCGAAAACAATGGTATCGCGCTTCTGCCCTTCGAGCGCCGTAATGCGGCCCATGGCGAGCGGCCGGAAACCGCGCGGATCGCGCGCTGCAATGACTCGGTCCGGAGTCATCAACACCAGCGAAAACGCGCCCTCGACGCGCCGCAGCGCGTCCGCGATCGCCTCCGGCAAAGTATGCTCGCGCGAAAGCGCGATCAGGTGGACGATCACCTCGGTATCGCTGTTCGTCTGAAAAATCGATCCCTGGCGCTCCAGACGGCTGCGAACATCCACCGCATTCACCAGATTGCCGTTATGCGCCACCGCAATCGATCCCTTGTTTGATTGCACCAGAATCGGTTGCGCATTCAGCAGAGCCGAATCGCCCGCCGTCGAGTAACGTGTATGTCCGATAGCCAGCGTGCCGCGTATTTTCGAGAGCACTTCTTCGGTGAAGATTTCGGCGACCGTGCCCATCGCCTTGTGCACGCGCGAAGTCAGGCCGTCAGAGGTAACAATGCCAGCCGACTCCTGGCCGCGATGCTGGAGAGCGTGCAACCCCAGATAGGCGAGTTTCTCCGCCTCGGGATGGGAGAAGATCGCCACCACCCCGCACTCGTCATGGAATTTATCCGTTTTCAGCATTCAGCACTCAGCCATCCACATTCAGATCCCGCGTTCAATCTGCCGCTACCAGATCAGGATCGGTCCACAAAGTAGATTCCAACGCAGATTCGTAAACCTGTTCCAGCTCCGAAACTGCTGCGGAAACAATCATCTGTCCGTCGAGCGAAATCTCCAACCGCTGTGAAATCGTCTCTCCCAAAACTTCCGCGGCGATTCCGGATTTCTCCGCTACTTGTTGGATTCGCAAGACACAATCCGGGTCGCAGGAGAGGACGATGCGGCTCGCATCTTCTCCAAACAACGCAAACTCCGCAGGAAGCCCGTTGGATGCGAGATTCACCCGCGCGCCCACACTTTTCGCAAACGTCTTCTCCGACAATGCGACCGCCAGGCCGCCATCGCTGCAGTCATGCACCGAGTCCACCAAACCCTGCTGAATTAATTGGATCACCGCCTTCTGCAGGGCAGCTTCTTTTTCCAGATCGAGTTCCGGAGGATATCCCCACAAAGCGTCCAGAATTTCCTTGGCATATTCCGAAGAACCGAACTCACTTTCCACATCAGTGATATCGGCTGCCTCACCCGCGCGCAATAGCATGATCGTGCGCCCGGTCGCAGCGAAATGCATCTTCGCGGTTTTGCTCACATCGTCGAGAACCCCCACCACCCCCAAGACGGGCGTGGGATAAATGCCCTCGCCCAGCGTCTCATTGTAGAAGCTTACGTTGCCGCCGGTGATTGGAATCTCGAGTTGCTCGCAGGCTTTGGTAATGCCATCAATGGTTTGCGAGAACTGCCACATGATATGTGGTTTTTCCGGGTTGCCGAAGTTGAGGCAATTGGTGGCGCCCACGGGAGTTGCTCCTGAACATGCCACTTTGCGCGCGGCCTCGGCCACGGCATGCATCGCTCCCAGCCGCGGATCGAGATAACACCAGCGGCTGTTACCATCGAGCGCCATCGCCAGCCCACGCTGCGGGACATTCTGCGATGGATTCGGATTCTTGACGCGAATCACGCCCGCATCGCCCGCTCCCGGAGCCTCCACCGTGTTGGTCTGCACCATGTGATCGTATTGCTGCCATACCCACCGCTTGCCGCAGATATTCGGGCTGCCGAGAAGCCGTTTCAGGCTTTGAGTAAAGTCGCCAGCGCCCGCAAACTGAATACCCTCCGGCATTTCGCGCGGCACTGCAGGCTCCCAGCGCGCCAGCGGACGTTTGTACACGGGCGCGTCATCGGTAAGCGCGGCATTCGGAATTTCGGCAACGACTTCGCCGTGATGGAGCACGCGAAGTTTGTTGTCAGTGGTGACCTTACCGACCTCTACAGCGTCGAGTCCCCACTTTTCAAAAACGCCAAAGACCTCTTGCTCACGGCCTTTCTGCGCCACCAGCAACATGCGTTCCTGCGACTCGCTCAGCATGATCTCGTACGCCGTCATACCGGTCTCGCGCTGGGGCACGCGATCAAGTTCGATCTCGATGCCGACCCCGCCGCGCCCGCCCATCTCGCAGGTCGAGCAGGTGAGTCCGGCCGCGCCCATATCCTGAATGCCGACGACCGCTCCGGTTTGCATGGCTTCGAGGCAGGCTTCGAGCAGCAACTTTTCCAGGAATGGATCGCCAACCTGCACGTTCGGCCGCTTGGACTCGGAGGCTTCGCTGAATTCCTCGCTGGCCATGGTCGCGCCGTGGATGCCGTCGCGTCCGGTCTTGGCGCCCACGTAGATCACCGGATTGCCTGCCCCGGCGGCGCGCGCGTAGAAAATCTCGTCTTTGCGAACCAGTCCCAAGGCAAACGCGTTTACCAGCGGATTGCCGGAGTAGCAGGGTTCGAACTTAGTCTCGCCGCCCAGGTTAGGCACGCCGAAACAGTTGCCGTAGGAGGCGACGCCGCTGACCACGCCTTCGAGGATCGAGTGGTTGCGATGGATATCTTTCTGATCGCTCTGATCACTGCCGACAGTACCCGAGCCTCGCTCCGCCGAACCGGCGGGAGCCTGCCCCGAGCGTGCCGAAGAAGCAGAGGTTCGCACTTGAGCGGAGATGGGCCCAAACCGGAGCGAGTCCATCACCGCTACCGGCCTCGCGCCCATGGTGAAAATGTCACGCAGAATTCCTCCGACGCCGGTGGTTGCGCCTTGAAACGGCTCGATGAACGAGGGATGATTGTGCGACTCGATCTTGAAGGCGCAAGCCCAGCCGGCGCCGATGTCGATGATGCCCGCGTTCTCGCCCGGCCCCTGCAGCACGCGCTTGCTGCGCGTGGGCAGGCGCTTCAGGTGCACACGCGACGATTTGTAGGAACAATGCTCGCTCCACATCACGCTGAAGATGCCCAGCTCGGTGAGCGTGGGTTCGCGGCCGCCGAGAAGTTGCTTGATCTTTTCGTATTCGTCGGAAGTGAGGCCGTGTTGCCGGAGGGTCTCCGAAGCAATGGCGTTAGTGGTGGTGGTCATGGGGAAGTTCTATTGTCGCATTTAGCAAGCCGGCCGGATAGGGCTACTCATCACACCTTACGACTGAGCGCTACCCCGCGCCCGCCAAGCAGAGGGTGCGGGGGGCTTTGTTGATTATCTGCAAGTTATTGGGGGCACAAGCAGCGCACAATGGATGGACTTGTGCCGGTATTCGATGTCCCTTCGTTTTCATCGTTCAGTTCCTGGCATAGGCGACAAAGGGGCGGGTGATTCAGTGGACCCCGGGGTCTGGTGGACTACATTCAGGATGCCTCTGGAGCGCATGGAATTGGCTCCTGAGCGCATTCGAGTGTCCAGTTGACACCCCAGGTCGTCCGGTGGTTTGGCGGGTCTTAAATCGCCTCTAATGCGAAATTTCCCGCAAGTTATTGAAATTGTTGGCAACTTGTTGATCTTATCTCTAAGCTATTGAAAAGATTGGCGGCGCGGCACGATTGGAAGCGAGCCTTTCAACCGTGAGGCGGTTTCCGATAAGATGCCAGCCAGATGAAATCCATCATCGTAGGCACCGCCGGGCACATTGACCATGGTAAGACAGCGCTGGTGAAGGCCCTGACCGGAATCGATGCCGACCGGCTGGAAGAAGAAAAGCGGCGCGGCATCACCATTGACCTCGGCTTCGCGCACATGGACTTGCCCGCGCCCAACGGCGAGACCTTGCGGCTGGCGTTCGTGGATGTTCCTGGCCACGAACGTTTTGTGCGCAACATGCTGGCCGGCGTAGGCGGCATCGATCTGGTGCTGCTGGTGATTGCGGCGGACGAGGGGATCATGCCGCAGACGCGGGAGCATTTCGACATCCTGCAACTGCTGGGCGTGCGGCGCGGCATCACCGTGTTGACGAAATCCGATGCGGTGGATACGGAGACGCTCGACGTGGTACGGCTGGAGGCGGAAGAGTTCTTGCGCGGGACATTTTTGGATCAACCAGGTTCGACTATCCCCGTGAGCTCTCTGACCGGCGCGGGACTGGACGAACTGAAGCAGGCGCTGGTTGCGGCGGCAGCCGTGGCGCAGTTGCGAGATCCGCAGGCACTGGCAAGATTGCCCATCGACCGCGTGTTCACCATGAAGGGCTTCGGCACGGTGGTGACTGGAACGCTGGTGGCGGGAACGATTCACCGCGAAGACGAACTGGAAGTTTTTCCCAACCGAAGGCGGGTGCGAGTGCGCGGCGTGCAGGTGCATGGAAAAATGGCCCACGACGCGGTCGCGGGACAACGGACTGCGTTAAATTTGGCGGGCGCGAGCACGGAAGATTTGTGGCGTGGCATGACCCTGGCGCCTCCGGGGGCGTTCGAAGCAACACGGAGGGCGGATGTGCAGTTGCGCATGCTGTCTTCGGCGCCGCGTCCGCTGAAAAATCGCGCGCGGGTGCATTTTCACTCGCACACGATGGAAACCGTCGCGGAAGTTGTACTGTTCGAGCGCGGGGAGCCGGAGGACGTCTGGGCCGAGAGCGCAAAGATGGCGCGCCCACGCCTGAGTCCGGGGCGGCAACTCGCGCCGGGAGGAGAGACATTTGCGCGGCTCAATCTGTCAGAGTCCGCTCTGCTGCTGCCGGGAGACCGATTCATTATCCGGCAGTTTTCGCCGGTGGTGACAATCGGAGGCGGAATTGTGCTGGACGCCGCGCCGATTCCTCGTATGCCGGGACAACAAGACTTCCTGAAAACTCTGGCCAGCGGCGACGCGGAAACGATTTTGATTATGCGGATTGCGCGGCGGCCGCAGCAGGGAATTTCGATAGCCCGGCTGGTCGCAGAGACAGGCTGGACGAAAAGCGTGATCGAAACGCAACTGGCTCAGGCGTTGCGAACCGGCAGAGTGATGAGAACCGGGCAGATGTTGCTGCATTCGCCGGCGCTGGAGACGTTGAAGTCGCGCATTATAAGCGCAGCGGGGAATTTTCATAAGCAGAATCCTCTGGCGGGTGGAATCGGCAAGGAGGAGTTGCGGGCGCAGGTCAACGCGCCCCCGGAGGTCTTCGAGGTGGTTGCGGCCTCGCTGATCCGCGACAGGCAGCTCGAAGTGGTTGGCGACCTGGCGCGGCTACCGGGGCAGGGCGTGGTGATGAAGGATGAAGAGGCTGAATCGAAAAAGAGGATTGAGGAAGCCTTTGCCGGAGCCGGACTGAAGGTTCCCGCGTTGCACGAGGTGATTGCCGGACTCCAGGTGGACAAGGTGCGGGCGCAGAAAATTGTGACTCTGATGCTGCGCGATAGGCTGCTGATCAAAGTCTCCGACGAACTGGTGTTTCATCGCAGCGCGCTCGAGCAATTGCGGCGGCAAATCACCGCCTACAAAGTAAAATCCGCGAAGATCGGCGTCGCCGAGTTCAAGGAACTGACCGGGGTGACGCGCAAGTATGCGATTCCGCTGCTGGAATACCTGGATCGCGAGCGGGTGACGCGGCGGGTCGGAGATGCGCGTGAAATTCTCTAACCCTTTTGCCACGCATTACGCGGATGAACACGGATAAAAGCGGCAGGTTTTGTTATTTCGTGACAATCCGCGCAAATCCCCGGCGAAGGTTAGATCTTTTCTTCCGGAAATTCCAATTCCAGCCCCAGCGGATCGGTGAAGCGGTTGGTGAGGTTGGCGAGGCCGGCGAGCATGTGTATATCCACGATTTCCGGCTCGGAGGCATGTTTCTTGAGTTCAGCGAAGTCTCCGTCCGTGATTTCGTGCGGCGCGCGGGTTAACTTGTCGACGTAAGTGAGCACCGACCGCTCTTTCTCGCTATAGCGCGAATAGTTTCCTGCTTGGAGCGCCGTCCAGTCTTCGGCACCCAGCCCAACGCGCTTCGACGATGCCACGTGGTGCTGCGTGCAGTAGCGACATCCATTGATGAAAGAGACGCGGAGGTAGATGAGCTCGTACAACTTGCGGTCGAGAGACCGTCGCACGCTGGTATAGAAGCTTTAAAACGTCTTAAGCATCTCGGGACGATGGGCGAGGGCCTTTTGCACATTGCCGGGCTTGCCGCGAAGGGTGGTGTCGTAAATCTCGCGCACTTCAGCAGACGCAGCCTCTGGGGCAATCAAGCCGATGCGAGCCATTGAACCCTCCAGAATTTGAATAGCAGTCCTTCATCATATCTGAATCGCGTGGCGGGGCCGACGGGTGAATGCCTGGGGTCTTATAACTTCACTCCGCGACTACAGGAAAAAGCGGGATGGCCGATATATCCGTAGAGGTCGGTACGATGAAAACCATGGGGCATGTCGCGGCTTTGGCGTGCGCGGCATCGCTGTTGGCGGCGGCACAGAATACCGGCGTTTCCGGTACGCGATCGAACGTTCTTGCCCTGGAATACGCCTGGGACCAGGCGCAAGAGGGCGGAGACACCAAGGCGCTGGGCGAAATCTTCGACAATTCTCTCGTGTTCGTCGACTATGATGGCAGGTTGTTGACGAAAGCTGAGTATCTGGCGCGGGTAAAGTCGGATGCCTCGCATCTACAACAGATCGTAACGGAATCGATGAGCGTGCAAGTATTTGGGGAAACCGCGATTGTGGTTGGGATTTACCGGGCGAAGGGCGTGGAGGACGGCAAGCCATACCTGCGGCGCAGGCGGTTCATTGATACCTGGTTACTCATCGGTGGACACTGGATGTGCGTTGCCGCCGAGGCCACCCCGATCTTGCCCTGAAGGCCCGCTGCCGAGCTTAATCGCGCCGGTCTGCCAGTGATGTATTCTTCCTCCTGATGCTTCTGATTCGTCCTGCGACGGTAAATGACGTGGCTTTGCTCCGGACGCTGATCCGCGAGTTGGCGGAGTTTGAGCACGAACTCGAACGGGTGAGAATCAAGGAGTCCGATCTGGAACGAGACGGATTCGGGGAGAATGCCAAGTTTCGCGCTCTGATCGTCGATTGCGATGGGCGGCCTGCGGGTTACGCTCTCTTCTTTGGCCACTATTCAACCTGGGTGGGGTGTGGACTGTTCCTGGAGGATCTTTTTGTCCGAGAGCAGTTTCGCGGCCGAGGAATCGGGAAGGCGTTGCTGGCATCGGTGGCGCGCGTAGCAGTGCAGGAAACTTGTTACGGAGTGCACTGGGAAGTGCTCGAGTGGAATGAGAAGGCAATCGAGCTTTACAAATCCCAGGGAGCGGAGTTCTACGACCGGTGGCGTCCGGTATTGCTGAAAGGCGATGCGCTGCGGCAGCTGGCGGAGAAGACGCTGTGAAGGCCCGAGTTCGCATTATCGGCGCGGGACTGGCGGGAGCGGAAGCCGCATGGCAGTGCGCGCAACGGGGCGTAGAGGTGGAGTTGTTTGAGATGCGGCCGGTGCGATCGACGCCGGCGCACCAGACAGCCGATTTTGCGGAGCTAGTGTGCTCAAATTCCCTGAAGTCGGATAGCCATGATACGGCTCCGTGGCTGTTGAAGGAGGAAATGCGGCGCGCGGGTTCGCTGCTGCTGCAGATCGCGCGGACCTGTGCGGTTCCGGCCGGCCATGCGCTGGCGGTGGATCGGGTGGCATTTGCGGCTCAGGTAACGGAAGCGATTTCGCGCGAGCCACGGATCACAGTGCGTCGAGAACAAGTGACGCGCATCGACGAACAGGAAATTACCATCATTGCCAGCGGGCCCTTGACCTCGCAGGCGCTGGCGGCGGAGATTGCGCGGCTGAGCGTGGGGCCTGGTGGAGCTGAAACTGAGCGGGCGAGCCGCCCGCACGCACACGAGCCGGCTCCACTCAATCCTCATCTGTATTTCTACGATTCGATCAGTCCGATCGTGGAGGCGGACTCGATTGACATGTCGCGTGTGTATCTGGCGGCACGGTATGACAAGGGGTCGGCGGATTACATCAACTGCCCCATGACCGCGGAGGATTATGGCCGGTTCTACGATGCGCTTCTGGCTGCGCAGTCAGTGGAGCAGCGCGACTGGGAGAAGTTGAACTATTTTGAGAGCTGTCTTCCGATCGAAGAGATTGCGCGGCGCGGACGCGATACGCTGCGCTTCGGGCCGATGAAGCCGGTAGGGTTGAAAGATCCGCGCACCGGGCGGATGCCGTATGCGGTGGTGCAGTTGCGGCAGGAGAATCTGCGGGCCGATTCCTACAACCTGGTGGGATTTCAGAATCATCTGAAGTTTGGCGAGCAGGCGCGCGTGTTGCGCATGATTCCAGGCCTGGAAAATGCGCGCTTCCTGCGCTACGGCCAGATTCACCGCAATACGTATATCAACGGGCCGGCGTTGTTGCGGGAGACGCTGCAGGCAAAAACGCATCCGCGGATTCTGTTCGCAGGGCAAATCTGCGGCGTGGAGGGCTACGTGGAGTCGATTGCGACCGGGTTGATGGCCGGGCTGCACGCCGCGGGGCTGGCGAGCGGAAATGAGTTGGTGCCGCCGCCACGGGCCTCCGCGTTTGGATCGCTCACGCATTATGTAACTCACGCAGACGCCAGCAATTTTCAACCCGCGAATATCACCTTTGATCTGTTGCCCGCGCTGGAAAAGAAAATTCGCGACCGGAAAGAGCGGCACCGATTGCAGTGCCAGTTGGCTCTGAAATACTTTGAAGAGTGGCTGGAGCGTAGAGCGGCGATAGCGGCGAGGGGCTGAACCGCAAGCGGGCAGAGAACAGACGCGTTGATGGTGAGATGGACGCGGCAACACAAATCGAGATCCGTCGCGCCGGTCCGGAGGATGCCCCGGCGATTGCGACAGTTCTGCACGAATCGTTCGTGGAGTTCAGGGCGCTTTACACCGACGGCGGTTTCTCCGCAACCACACCGGGTACCGACCAAGTCCTCGTGCGCATGCAGGAAGGCCCGGGTTGGGTGGCGCTGCGCGAGGGCACGGTGCTTGGCACCGTGGCTGCGGTTGCAAAAGGTGATTTAATCTATATTCGCGGCACGGCCGTGCTCCCGGACGCGCGCGGATCGGGAGCTGGCGCGAGACTGCTACAACAGCTTGAAGTTTGGGCCGGCAGCCAAGGCTGCACCCGGCTGTTCCTTAGCACGACGCCTTTCCTCAATTCGGCCCTCCGCCTTTATAAACGATTCGGCTTTCATCGAACAGATGAGGGCATGCACGATGAGGGCATGCACGATCTCTTTGGGACGCCGCTGTTTACCATGGAGAAAATCCTTGGCATCCCTCCCCCCAGAATTTGTTTGACCCGCTAGTCGGTTTGCAGTACCTTCCTCCACATTCGACCGACGCCGAGGTGCGAGCTTGACATTCTCTGCCGTGAACGCCATCTATCCCGCCATTGAACACACCAAAAAACAGCTCTTCCAGCCTTTCCGTTTGGCCCAGTGGACCAAGCTGGCGCTGGTGGGACTGCTTGCCGGGGAGCTTGGCTCGAGCGGCGGCTGTAATCGCAGCACCTTCAACCTGAATCACCACCCGTGGGGCACACGCTACTTTGTGGATTCGGGGTGGTCGGGAATCGATCCCGCCTTGTTAGCCGGCCTGATCGCAGTACTGGTCGTCACCGCCTTAGTGCTGGGAATCATCCTGATCTACATAAGCAGCGTGATGCGCTTCATTCTGTTTGACAGCATCATGGCGAAAGAGTGCCGCATTCGCCTTGGCTGGAGCCGCAGGCAGGGACCGGGGTTGCGATACTTCCTCTGGAAGCTGGCCTACCTGGCGGTTACCCTGGGCGGCCTCACCGTGCTGGTTGGAATTCCAGCCGGGCTTGCCTTCGCGGCGGGTTGGCTTAAGCAGCCGAGGGAACACGTGGTTCCGCTGGTGCTGGGCGGGATCCTTGTGTTTTTTGCGGTGCTGATCTTCTTTTTGGCCGTGGCGGTAATCTTCGTTTTGACTAAAGATTTCGTCATCCCGCAGATGGCTTTAGAAAACATCGGCGTTATGGAGGGGTGGCGGCGATTGTGGTGGATGATCAAGTCCGAAAAAGGAGGCTACGCCGCTTACATCGGAATGAAGATTGTCATGGCCATCGGCGCGGGGATTCTGGTTGGAATTGCCACGCTGATCTTGGGTGTGATCATCGCGATACCCACGGCTTTGCTAAGCATTCTTACCATCATTACCGGCAAAACCGCCGGGCTCACCTGGAACGTGTATACGATAACGCTGGCAGTGGTGGTGGGATGCATCTTGCTGGCGGGTTTTCTCTATGTGATCGCGCTGATCTCAGTGCCTGTGATCGTGTTCTTTCCCGCGTATTCCATCTATTTCTTCGCGGCACGCTATCCCGCGTTGAGCGCCGCACTTTATCCCCCGCCCGCTCCGGCCGCGCCTCAGGGTCTGCCAGGAGCGACTCCTCCGCGTCCTCCAGAGCCTCCACCGTTGCCACCCGCGCCCGAACCGACCGGTTAGAGCGGTCGGCCCAAGTCACGCGAGCCGGTTCTCATTCCCAGCGAAGCCGGGTTCTAATCCCTCGCTCTGTTCTTAATCCAGATCGGCGTCCCCAAAAAGCCGAAGGCCTCGCGAATCTGATTTTCCAGGAATCGCTGATAAGAAAAGTGCAGCTTCACCGCGCGGTTGGTGAACAGCACAAAAGTCGGTGGGGCCACCGACGCCTGCGTCATGTACAGAATTTTTACGCGCGAGCGCATGGGAACGGAGGCACGCTCGAAATCCACGGTTTCGATGAAGCGGTTCATCGCCGAGGTGGGGATGCGCTTGCGGCGCTCGGCGGCGACCTGTTCCAGCAGCGGAAAGATTTTCTCCGTGCCCTTGCCGGTGTGGGCCGAAATGAAAACGATGGGCGCGTAGTTCAGAAATTTAAGATCGTGGCGCAAGCGTTCCTCGTAAGCTTGGCGGTCGCCGGGGCGCTTGCTTTCCCGCATGCGCATGGCCTTTGAGGGCCTGCCCGGCTTGAGCACGCCGCCGGTCACGAGATCCCACTTATTGACCACGATGATCATCGAGCGTCCGCTTTCGTGAGCGTAGCCGGCGATGGCAGCGTCGAGCTGGCTCACGCCTTCGGTAGCGTCGATGACGAGCAGCGCGATGTCGGCGGCTTCGAGATGCTTGCGTGCCATCACGACGGAAAGCTTTTCCGCCATCAAGTGAGTCTTGCCTTTGCGGCGAATGCCGGCGGTATCGATAAAGCGGAAGCGGCGGCCATGGCGTTCGACGATTTCATCAACCGCGTCGCGCGTGGTGCCGGGAAGGGGCGACACGATGGCGCGATCGGAGGCCGTCAGACAGTTCAGCAGGGTGGACTTGCCCACGTTGGGATGGCCGATGATGGCTACCTTGGTTTCGTAGACGGGCTCGGGTTCGGCCGCTAACCCACCTTCTGCCTGGCGTGCTTTTTCTCGTGCCTCCTCCGCGTCCTCTGTGGTTATGTCTTCAGCAGCCGGTAAGACATCCAACACCGCATCCAGCAGATCGTCAATCCCGCGTCCATGCTCGGCAGAGATGGGAAACATCCGCTTGATCCCCAGCCGATGAAACTCATCGACAATGGACGCCTGTTTTTCGCTGTCGGCCTTGTTGACCGCGAGAAAGAGCGGCCGTCCCGTCTTGCGCAGCAGACGGACCAGTTCAAGATCAGGCCCGGCGAGTTGAGCGCGTCCGTCAACCACCATGACGATGGCGGCGGCTTCATCGAACGCTACCCGCGCCTGGCGGAAAATCTCCGATGGGATGAAATCTTTTTCTTCGGGCAGGATGCCGCCGGTGTCGATGATACGAATGCGCCGGCCGCGCCACTCGGCGTCGCCGTAGAGCCGGTCGCGAGTGATGCCCGGCTCGTCGCCAACGATAGCGCGGCGCGAGCCCACGATGCGGTTGAACAGCGTGGATTTGCCTACGTTCGGCCGGCCCACAATGGCCAGAGTCGGCACGCCGGCCGCAATGGTAGCGAGAGTGCCGGTCGAATTGTAAGTGGGTTGGGTCAAAATGAATGGAGCCTATACGGATCGCCGGAAACCCTTATTATAGAGACTTCCGTGGCTTTAGGTTCCCAACCCGTCTCGCCCTCAACGCCCAGCCGCTCCGCATCCGGCGGAAAAGAAGTTTCGGGCGCTTCTGATTCAAGCCTCTATCAATTCTTTGCGCCCGGAGGCGTGCTCGCGCGCGCGCATCCCGCATATGAATTCCGCCGCGGACAGTTGCAGATGGCGCAAGCGGTCGAGCAGGCACTGGAGGAAAAGCGGCACCTGATTGTGGAAGCCGGCACGGGCACGGGAAAGACGCTGGCGTATCTGATGCCGGTGATTCGCTCGGGCAAGCGCGTGATCATCTCCACGGGCACCAAGAATCTGCAGGAACAGCTTTTCTACAAGGACATTCCATTTCTGGAGCAGACGCTGTTTGGCGCGGCAGATGGTGACGCCGACGCTCCGGTTCGTCGGCTTTCCGTCTGCTACATGAAAGGCCGCAATAATTATTTGTGCCGCAAGAAGCTCTACGACCTGGCCAACCAGCCTGTATTGAGCGGGTTGGAGGAGATTGAGCAGTATCGCGCGATTGCCGCGTGGGAAAACACGACTGCGACCGGCGACCGGGCGGAGCTTGCCGAACTTCCCGAGGCCAGCCTGCTCTGGCACAAACTGGACGCCCGCTCCGAAGCGTGCACCGGACAAAAGTGCAGCGAATGGGAACGCTGCTTCATTACCGAAATGCGCCGCCGCGGAATGGAAAGCGACATTATCATTGTCAATCATCATCTCTTCTTCGCCGATCTCGCCATCAAGCTGCAGGCCGAGAGCGGGCCCGACGCAGGGGTTTTACCGGAAGCGGCGGCGGTGATTTTCGATGAAGCGCACGAACTGGAGGATGTGGCGGGAAACTATTTCGGAATCTCCGTGAGCAACCTGCGAGTGGAGGAACTGGCGCGGGACGTGGAGGCGTCCCTGCAGCATCACCGCATGATGTCAGCTTCGCTTTCGGGAGCGCTGGGAAGCTTGGGGGAGCGATCGCAGTTCTTTTTTTCTCTGTTGCCGTCCGGCGAGGGACGCTTTGCGTTCGACACGCGCCGTGAGTTTCTGGAAGAGAACGGAGACGAATTTCTCGCGCTCAATCAGGCCCTGACACGGCTGGCCGGCGAACTGGAAGGTCTGCCGCAGAAGCCGGAGGAAGTGTTCAACTTCGTGCGCCGGACGCAGCAGCTTCAGGTGCAACTCGCTTTCTCCATGGAATCGGATGATCGCAACACCGTGTTCTGGATCGAGCGCCGCGGCGGAAGAATGAATTCACCACATAGACCCCGGGGCACGGAGAAAACAAAAGAAGTTCCCCAGGGTCGTCAAAATGTCTTTCTGCAAGCGACTCCCATCGACGTCGGCCCCATCCTGCGCGAATGCCTGTGGTCGAAACTGGAGTGCGCAGTGCTGACCTCGGCTACACTCGCCGTGGGCGGCGGTTTCGAGTACATCCGGCGGCGCCTGGGCCTGGAACATGCCCGCGAGTCAGTGCTGCCATCGCACTTCGACTACGAAAATCAGGCTTTGTTTTACGTTCCGCCCGATCTGCCTGATGCGCGAACGCCGCAGTTTACCGCCAAAGCCGCCGAACGTATCCACCGGTTGCTCGCGATCACACGCGGACGCGCGTTCGTGCTCTTCACCAGTTACGCGCTGATGAATGACGTTTACGAGCGACTGCTGGGCGAGTTGCAGTTCCCCATGCTGCGCCAGGGCGACGCGCCGAAAAGCGTGCTGCTCAAGGAGTTCCGGCTCACGCCGAATGCTGTGCTGTTTGCAACTTCCTCATTCTGGCAGGGTGTGGACGTGCAGGGCGAACAGTTGAGTTGCGTCATCATTGACCGCTTGCCGTTCGCCGTGCCCAGCGATCCAGTCGTAGCCGCGCGCGTGAAAGCCATCGACGCCGACGGCGGCAACGCGTTCTTTCAGTATCAGGTGCCGGCTGCGGTGATCACGCTCAAACAAGGCTTCGGACGCCTGATCCGCTCGCTCCAGGACCGCGGCCTACTGGTTCTGCTCGACAATCGCATTTTGAAGAAGCAATACGGCCGCGTGTTTATCGAGAGCCTGCCCAATTATAAGAAGACTACGGAGATGTGGGTGGTGGAGGAGTTCTTCGCAGGAGCACAGTAAAAGCGTGTTTCAGTGGAGGAGTCGCATACTCACCACCCCCCAGCGCCTTTTGATCGAATGTGAGCGCTCGCAACGCCTGCGAGCCATGCCTGTCCTTTCTAGACTCACCACTCCTTACTTATAGTAAGGATTTGGCGTCAATCTCCTCCCATCGCTCCTCACACGTATTCCCGCTCCGCCCGCCGAATCTCTCGATACCTTTCGAACACTTTCTTCTGGCTTTCCAGTCCCAGCGCCGAGCGGATCGAGCTTCCCCGGAAGGTGTGCGCCAACATCTTCCATCCCTTGAACAGGACGAACCCCGGATCATGCATCAGCGCCGCAGGAACGTGGTGAACTTTCATCCAGCGCTCGGCCTTCCAGCGCATGAATTCCACTTCTTCCGCCGGCAGGTGTTCGGTGCGCACCACGGCCGTGGTGCCGTCATATTCTTCCAGTCGCTCGTTCATGATCAAACCTTGATCGCGAAAGTCCTTCGTCATGGGCGTGCGCGGATACGGCGTGGGATGCTGAATATAAGGCCAGTCCACGTAGCGGCGGGCAAATTCCAGGTTGGCTTCGATCGATTCGCGCGTGTCGCCCGGACTGCCTACAATCAATCCGCCAACCACATACATCTGGTTGCGGTGCAGGTAGTCGATGGCCTTGAGAGTGGCGTTCCCGGTATTTTGGCCATTGCTGCGCTCGGTGTTTTTAGCCGAGGCCTTCAGAAATTCCAGATCGCCTTCCAGAATGTTTTCAATGCCGAGAAAAACGTAGCGGAATCCCGCCCGCCGCATCAGCGGAGCCAGCGTCTCCCCGTGGTTCGCAATAGCCGAAGTCATCGCCTGCACGAAGTAATCAATCTTGTGCAGCCCGGCGGCAATGATCGCTTCACACAACGCCTCGAAGCGCTTCACGTTCAGCGTAATGTTGTCGTCCACCAGAAAAATGGTTCGAGCCCCGTGATCGTAGGCGTCGCGAATGTCCGCCAGCACGCGGTCGAAAGAGTAAGTATGAAAGTTCCTTCCGCGCATCTCGATGATGGAGCAGAAACTGCAATCGAAAGTGCATCCGCGCGAGGTCTCGATCACGTCCACCTGCCGGCCCAGCAACGTATACCCCTTTAGCACGCGCGCATCGCGGTTGGGCTGGCGGATTTCGCTGTCTTCCAGCCGGTGTGGCAGCCGCGCGGGGTTGTGCACCCAGCTCTCGCCGTTCCTGTAAGAGAGTCCGCCGATGCGCTCGAACCCGCAGCCCTGCTCGATCGCGCGCAGCAATTCACGGAAGGTAACTTCGCCTTCGCTGCGCACCAGATAATCCACTCCCATGTTTTCATAAGCTTCTGGCGCAAGGCTGGGATCATACCCACCCACCACGATCTTCACGCCCGGCCGCAGAGCGCGCACCAGGTCGATAATGCGGCCGGCGGTGCGGCGCTGAAACGTCATGATGGAAAGTCCCACAACTTCCGGATCGAGCTCGCGCACCAGCCGGGTAACTGTCTCGCGAACCTGGCGATGAGCCAGAATCAAGTCAGCCACAGCCACACGGTGATGCGGGTCGACGTTTCCCGCCAGCGACGTAAGCGCGCCGTTGGGCATGCGAATCGCGACCGGTGGCATGTGCTCGAAAGAATCGGGCATCGAGAGCAACAGGACGTTCATGGCAACCTGTCCTTGCTGCCGCGCTGTGGTCCCACGGACGAATTCCTACACAGCGTCGGCCTGGCGAATGGTCGTAATTGTACCGCAGCTTGCGCCAACCACACCGAACTCCCCACGCGAACTTTTATTGGTGTTGTTCCGCCGCTTCCGGATCGGCCAGCACATTCAGCACAATCCCAGAAGCCTCTCCTGCCGCGTGATACACGCGCTCCGTGGCTTTCACAAAGTCCGCGGGCTTGGCGTCGGGAATGTTCACGAAGGTCTGCGGATTGCGGTCGGTGAGCGGAAACCAGGAACTCTGCACCTGCACCATGATGCGGTGTCCGCGGCGAAAGGTGTGGTTCACGTCCTGCATGGTGAAGTCGACCTGCTCGACCTTGCCCGGAGTGAAGGGCTCGGGCTTTTCGAAACTGTGGCGAAACTTTCCGCGGAATGGCTCACCGCGCACCAGTTGCTGATATCCGCCCATGGTGAGAGTGGGCGGAGGCACATCAGTCCGCGGTTTGTCTTTATCTTCAGGCCGGGGCTCATCGAACTTGCTGTCCGGGTAGTCGGTGGGATACACGTCGATCAGTTTCACATCCCAGTCGGAATCCGTTCCGCTGGTCGAAACGAAAAGCCGTGGCGAAACTGGCCCCACGACCGTCACATCTTCTTGCAGCACGGGTGTCTCGTACGTCAGAACATCGGTTCTGCTGTCGGCAAAGCGCTGATCCGACAGCATGTATTCCTGCGGCACCCGCAGCGAAACATAGTTGACGAAAGGCACAGGCTTGGCCGGATCGCTCACGTACTCATCGAAAGCGGACGAATCGGAAGCTGGAGGGTCGAACGAAAGTCCGCCACCCGCGCGGAAGTAGAGGGTCTTCGCCTCCGCCTCTTTTGGAGGCCACTCCGAATATTTTCGCCAAACATTCGTTCCGGTCTCAAAGACGTAGGCTTTCGGAAGCTTTGCGTCCCCGTTGCCCTTCAGATACTGCTCGAAAAATGGAAAGAGAATGTTTTTCCGGTAGTAGTCGCCCGTGTTCGCCGCGAACTCCACCCGTCCCAGGTGTTCGCCGTCATAACGGTACCATCCTCCGTGAACCCAGGGACCGACCACGAGCGCGTTAAAGATTCCCGGGTTGTTCTTGTCGATGGCATGAAATGTGGAGAAAGGACCTTGCAGATCCTCGGCATCGAACCATCCCCCTACGGTGAGCACCGCGCAGTGAATGTTCTTCATGTGCGGCGCCAGATTGCGCACCTTCCAATAATCGTCGTAGGTATCGTGCTTCACCTGGTCATCCCATAGGGCGCTGTTGCCTTCAAGATACTTTGCCAGATTGTCGAGCGCGCCCGCATGCAGATAAAACTCGTAGCCGTCTTTGGTGCCGAAGTCGAAAGGCACACGTGTCTTGGCTGGCAGTTGCGGATTTTGTTGCGGCTTGAAGGAAACATAAAAACCGAAGTTGGCGCTCAGCATGAATGCCCCGCCGTGGTAGGCATCGTCGCCCATGAAGAGATCGGTCATGGGGGCCTGCGGCGACGCCGCTTTCAGCGCCGGATGGGAGTCGATGATGCTGGCGGAAGTGAAAAATCCGGGATAGGAAATCCCCCAGATCCCGGCCTTCCCGTTGTTGTCAGGCACGTTCTTGAGCAGCCAGTCGATGGTGTCATAGAGGTCGCTGGAGTCGTCCACGTCCTGCTTGGATTTCTTGTGGTCGATGTGCGGGCGCATTTCGACAAAACTGCCCTCCGACATATAACGCCCGCGCACATCCTGGAAAACGAAAATGTATCCCGCCTTATCGAAGTCCGGCGATGGGCCCAGCTGCTCACGGTACTGATCCACGCCATACGGGGCCACGCTGTAGGGAGTCCGATCAATCAGAAACGGGTAGGTGCGGGAACTATCCTTGGGCACATAGACCGCGGTGAAAAGATGCACGCCGTCGCGCATGGGAATTCTGTACTCATATTTGGTGTAGTGGGCCTTGACGTCGTACTCCGGCGCACCGGGCTTGCTCTGGGCGGCGGCGAGATTGGTCATCAAGGCGACAACCAGGATGGCGAAGCTGAGGCAATTGCGGCGCGGCATGATCGCTCCTTTGCAGATGAAAGCCGAATAGGCAAGCTACATTTTTGGACGTGACCCAGTCAAGCGGATCGCCGCACGGTATGGCGTCGGCCGCGCTGTACAATGGATGTTTCGATGTTGACTGCTGTCCGGCTTATATTCACGGCCGAGCCGCTGAGGGATGCATGTTTGAAGTAAGCGTTGACGACACCTTTGCCGCGGGACATTACCTGCGCAACTACAAGGGCAAGTGTGAGAAACCGCACGGCCACAACTACAAGATCCGCGTGACGCTGGCGGGCGCCGAGTTGGATAAGGCCGGTCTGTTGGTCGATTTCAAGGATCTGCGCGAGGTGATGAAGCGCGTTATCGAGCGGCTCGATCATCAGATGATCAACGATATTGAGCCCTTTACCGTGATCAACCCCTCGGCGGAAAATCTGGCTAAATATTTCTATGACGAGTCCAACGCGCGCCTAAAGGGCGTGACCGGCGGCCGGGTACGCGTCAAGGATGTAACTGTTTTTGAGACCGACACCACGACCGCGAAATATTCGGAGCCGTAGCCCGTCGTCCACTGTGCTTTCTGCCGGGCGTCCCATGCGCCGCCGTGCCGGCGCTACATGCAAATGCAGATCACCGAAATCTACAAATCGTTGCAAGGTGAATCGACACACGCCGGCCTGCCGTGCGTGTTTGTGCGGCTGACGGGGTGCAATCTGCGCTGCTCGTGGTGCGATAGTGAGTATACCTTCCAGGGTGGGCGCAAGATGACCTCGCAAGAAGTCTGCGACGAGGTCAAGCGGCTCAGCCCTGACGGCGGATTGCTCGAAATCACCGGAGGCGAACCCATGCTGCAAGAGCGCGAACTGCTTCCCTTGATGCACCAGTTAATCGAGTCCGGATATCGATTGCTGCTGGAAACCAGCGGAGAGCGGCCACTCCGGCGCGTACCGGCGGAAGTCATCAAAATCGTCGACGTGAAATGCCCGGCTTCAGGCGCAGCGAATACGTTTCGCACCGAGAACCTGGAGACCCTCAGCGCCCGCGACGAAATCAAGTTCGTGCTGAGCGGTCGTGCCGATTACGAATTCGCCCGCGACTTCACCCTCCAGCATCGCCTGCCGGAGCGCGTCCATGCCGTCCTGTTCTCGCCCGCCTTTCGCAAAGACGCAACCGGATCTCGCGACAGTTCACACTGCCTGCTCGATCCTCAAACCTTAGCCGAGTGGATGCTTGCCGATAACGTTCCAGCCCGCCTGGGATTGCAACTGCACAAGTTCATCTGGGACCCGGGGGTAAAGGGAGTCTAGGAAGCGGACTGAATTGTTATGACGCCATCGCCCGAACCCGCCGTGGTCCTGCTCAGCGGAGGCATGGATTCCTGCGTCTGCGCCGCGCTCGCCGCCCGCGACTACGCTGCCGCCGCCCTGCACGTCAGTTATGGCCAGCGCACCCAGGACCGCGAGCGGCAATCCTTCCTGGCAGTTTGCCGGCGCCTTAAGATTCACCAAACTCTCATTGTGCGCAACGAAGCTCTCCGCGCCATCGGCGGCTCCGCGCTCACCGATGAAAATATTCCTGTTCCCGCGTCGCAAACCATCGGCCACGACATCCCGGTCACCTACGTGCCCTTTCGCAACGCGCATTTTCTAGCCGTCGCCGTAAGCTGGGCGGAGGTGCTGGGAGCCCGCAAAATCTATATCGGCGCCGTGGAGCAGGATAGTTCCGGCTATCCCGACTGCCGCCCGGCGTATTATGAAGCGTTCAACCGCGTGATCCAGGCGGGAACAAAAGAGGGCACCATCGAAATTGTCACGCCCCTCATCCGCCTGCGCAAAGCGGAAATTGTCCGCCTTGGCCTTGAACTCGGCGCGCCATTCGATTTAACTTGGTCATGCTACAGTCGCCAGGATCTGGCCTGCGGCGTCTGTGATAGCTGCCGGTTGCGGCTGCGCGCGTTCGCCGCCGCGGGCGCCACAGATCCGATTCCGTATGCAACGATGGATCAGTCCGTTTGAATTTTGGCTCGTGCATGGCACTGAAAAACAGAATGCTGCCGCGGCCTTTTTCATCGGCCATTAAGAATCGCATGCAACCTTTGCTTTTGCGCCGGGAGGCGAAAATGAAGAAGCACTCTGCGATGTTCGTTTTTATTCTCTTAGCGCTGGGCCTGTGTGTTCCTCCGCTTTTCGCCCAGGCTACGGGAAGCGTCAAGGGCCTTTGCCTGGATGTGAACGGCCAACCCGTTGTCGATGGTATCGTGTTGTACTCCAACCAGGATAATGGGCAGAAATACACTCTCAAGACCAACAAGAAGGGCGAGTATTTTTCCCTGGGGATCGTCAGCGGCAAATACAACGTCGCGCTCTACAAGAACGCCGACGATGCCAAAGCCAATAAGGAGATGTTTCACATCACCGGATTTGAGGTGCAACCCGACGAAAATACCCTCGACTTCAATCTGAAAAAGGAACAGGAGAAGGCGGCCCAGGGCGTGGGCCTGACTCCCGAACAACTCAAGCAGCGCCAGGCGGCCGAAGAGAAGGTAAACAAGGAAAACAACACCATTAAGTCACTGAACGAAAAAATCGTGGCCGCCAACACCGCCATGAAGGCTGGCGACTTCGATACCGCGATCACCATCTTGACCGCCGCTACCCAGATGGATGCCACCCACGATGTGATCTGGGCACAACTCGCGGATGCCTATCGCGGCTCCGCGTCGAAGCAAACCGATCGCGCGGAAAAATCCAAGCGCCTGCAAGAGTCAATCGACGACTACCAGAAAGCTATCGACATCAAACAAAAGGCCACGGAGTCGGGCGCGAAAAAACCCGAGGATACCAAGCAACTGGCCAGGTATTACAACAACCTCGGCGATGCCGAATACAAGATTGGCAAGGTAGATGAAGCCGTAAAGGCCTACAACCAGGCCGCTCAACTCGACCCCGCGGGCGCCGCCGGGTACTACTACAACATTGGCGCCGTACTGACCAATGCCGGCAAGGTGGATGACGCCATCGCCGCCTTCGACAAATGTATTGCTGCCGATCCCAACAAGGCGGAAGCCTATTACCAGAAAGGCGTGAATCTCATCGGCAAGGCTACCCTCCAGGGCGAGAAAATGGTTGCGCCCCCGGGCACAGCTGAGGCCTTCCAGAAGTATCTTGCGCTCGACCCCACCGGCCCCTACGCCGACGTGGCCAAGCAAATGCTCGCCAGCATAGGGTCGCCCGTGGAAACCGGCTTCGGTAAAAAGAAGTCCAAGAAATAAGCCATCCCCGAATTCGACGTGGGGCTTCGATTCAGTCAGAAAGGGTGGCTTGACGGCCGCCGCCCTTTTTGCCGTCCGACCACCCTCCCACGTTACCAAGGGCTATGTCCTAAGCGTCCTTACGTTTTGCCCGCCCGCGCGGTAAAGTGTAGTCACTCGGCCAACTGCGGTTGGCCCCGTTCCCTCTCTGTGGTGCGTGCGATTCTCCGTTTCGCAGATTAGAACTGGCAAGTTCAAATTTAGTAACTCAAGGATGGCATGGCATCGCCTGGCATCGCCGCGATTGCGGTTTCTTTGGAAGGCTATTCCGGCAGTGGCAAAGTGGCTACTCCCGCTCTGCTGGGCGCGATGCTGCGCGCCGCGGAAAAAATCAGCGACCTGATTTTTTCCCCCGGACGCCCCCCCCAGGTGCAGGTTTACGGCCAGCTTATTCCCGTCCAGGTGCCGGGACTCACCACACTCACTCCCGACGACACCCGTCATATCGCCGCCGATCTGATTGGTGATAACAAACAGGCGCTCTCCACTTTACGCGAACATGGCGCCTGCGACATCTCCTACGGTTTGTCCGGTGTGGCCCGCTTTCGCGTCAACGTCTTCATCCAGCGCGGCAGTTGCGCCATCGTGATGCGCGTCATTCCCACCGCCATCCCTGATCTCGCTTCGCTCCGTCTGCCTTCCCACCTCGCCGATGTCGCCAAGCTCCGCGACGGCATCGTCCTCGTCACCGGACCTGCGGGATCGGGCAAATCCTCCACTCTGGCCGTGCTGCTCGATTGCATCAATCGCGAAAAAAATTACCACATCATCACGATCGAAGATCCCATCGAGTTCCTGCACAACCACAAATGCTCCACCATTCATCAGCGCGAACTGCATAGCGATACGCCCAGCTTCTCTCATGCCCTGCGCTCTGCCCTGCGCCAGGCCCCCAAGGTCATTCTGGTGGGCGAGATGCGCGACCGCGAAACCATCGAGAGCGTCCTCGAAGCCGCCGAGACCGGCCACCTCGTGCTCTCCAGCCTCAATACCATGGACGCGCCCAAAACCGTGGAGCGCATCGTCAGCTCGTTCGCCCCCGCTGAACAGCAAAGCGTGCGCGAGCGCTTCGCAAAAACCTTCCGCTACATCGTCTGCCAGCGGCTGGTAGCGAAGGCCGATCGCAGCGGCCGCATCCCGGTCGCCGAAATCCTCAAAGCCAACGCCCGCACCCGCGAGTGCATCGAGAAAGGCGAGCGCGAAGGCAAAACTTTGCTCGAAGCCATGAAGGCAGGTTCCGCCGAAGGCATGCAGCACTTCGACGGCGAAATCGCCCAACTTGTCCGCGACCGCTTAGTCGATCTCGAAACCGGCCTCTCCTACGCCAGCAATCCCACCGTGTTAGGCCAAGAGCTGGTCAGATAACAGCACGCATCAGCGTCCCGAGCCAGAGATCCGACAAAAAAGCCTGTTATCCCGACCGGAGCCGGAGCGCCCGCGACGGCGGAGTGGAGAGACCCGCTTTCTTCGCCAGCTCAACCGGGGTCCCGAACGCGAGAGCTCGGGAAGGGCACGGCATCAGCCGTGCCGCAAAGCTCCACGTAATGTGGAAGAGCGGCGCTTCAGCGCCGCGTTACAGTATCATCCCCTCATGTCCGCACCACCCACCCAATCCCTCGTCCTGACCTTCGAAGAAGCCCGCCGCGCGGTCGAAGACCATGCTTCGCGGCTGGCTCCGGCTGTCAATGAAACCCTGGACCTGCTCCACGCCGCTGGTCGAGTTCTCGCCGAGCCCATCTCTGCCGATCGCGACATCCCTCCCTTCCCCCGCTCCACACGCGACGGCTACGCAGTACGCGCGACCGATCTGGCAAGGCTTCCAGCCAAGCTCAAGGTAATCGGAGAAGTCAAAGCCGGCCCGCCGCAATCCCCCTCCCCACTGAATCGCGGCGAAACCTTCTCCATCATGACCGGCGCACCAGTTCCGCAAGGCGCGGATGCCGTGGTGATGGTGGAAGACACTTCGCAACAGTCCGGCGCCGTCGGAGTTACAAAGAGTGTCACACCCGGCCAGAACATCGTCGCTCAGGGTGCCGAAGCCAAACGCGGCAGCCTCCTGCTCGATCGCGGCGCGCGCCTCAACGAGGCAGCCATCGCGCTGGCTGCCTCGGTCGGCAAATTGCAGCTGAAGGTATTCGCTCGCCCCCGCGTCGCGGTTCTCACGACGGGCGATGAGATCGTCGCCGTCGATACCGAACCCGGCCCCACGCAGATTCGCAACTCCAACAGCTATTCGCTCGCTGTGCAAATCCAGCAAGCCGGTGGCGAGCCTGTGCTTTTGCCGGTCGCTCCCGACCAGCCGCACCGCCTGCGCCAATTGATAGAAGAAGGCTTGCAGTCAGACCTGCTGCTCCTGACCGGTGGCGTCTCCATGGGCCGCTACGATCTGGTCGAACAAGTCCTGGCCGAACTGCAAGCCGAATTCTTCTTCACTGGAGCAAAGATCCAACCGGGAAGACCGGTTGTGTTTGGCCGGGTCGGCTCGTGTGGAGCTGGCTCCTGTGGCGCGGGCACTCCCTTCGGCAAGTTCACGGCAGGCTCTGCCCGCGAAGGCGCTTTAGCCCCGGTGCCGCACAAATATTTCTTCGGTCTCCCCGGTAATCCAGTCTCCACCATGGTCACCTTCGAACTGTTTGCCAGGCCGATTCTCGAAGCTCTGGCAGGCCTGTCTCCGCACCCGCTCGGCTTCCTGCACGCGCGCTTGAGGTCCGAGATCCTCGTAAAGACCGGCCTCACACGATTTCTTCCCGCCATTCTTTCTGGCAACTACGAACGGTCGGAAGTCGCACTCGTGCCCTGGCAGGGTTCCGGCGATATCGGCGCCCAGTCTCGCGCCAATTGCTACATCGTCATCCCGCCCGATCGCGAGCGTATCCCCGCCGGCGAGTGGGTACCGCTCATGCTGCGATGACCCGCCGGGCCGCTCTCAACCTTGACGCCATCCCATGTAAGATATAGTTTCAGGATGGCGAAGCAACTCTCTCACTACGATGCAGCCGGCCGCGCCCGCATGGTCGATGTCTCCGGCAAAGCCTCTACCAGGCGCGAGGCCGAGGCCAGCGCTTTCGTGCGCATAAAACCGGCGGTCCTGCGGGCCCTACCCAAAAATCCCAAGGGCGATCCGCTGGAAGCAGCCCGCATCGCCGGAATCATGGCCGCCAAGCGCACCTCGGAACTCATCCCCATGTGCCACGCGCTTCCGCTCTCGCACGTTGCTGTCGAAATGAGCCTGTGCGAAAATGGCGTCGCCATCTCCACCAAAGTCACCACCACCGCACAAACCGGAGTCGAGATGGAAGCCCTGGTAGCCGCCGCCATCTCCGCCCTGGTTCTGTATGACATGCTCAAGGGGATGGGCAAAGGGATTGAGATTCGCGAGATTGTGTTGCAGCGCAAGAGCGGCGGCAAAAGCGGAGACTACCAGCGCCCTAAAACGTAAGCGTGCACGCGCAGGGATTTCATGGCAAACGACGTCAAACTGCTCCTAGTCGACGACAATCCGATGGTGCTGGGAATGCTGCAGCAGGCGCTGGCTGGGTTCGCGCGCGTGGTGAGTGCGGGCGATGCGGCGGATGCGCTGCTGAAGGCGGTTGACGATCCTCCCGACCTGGTGGTCTGCGACTACCGCATGCCGGGCATGGATGGGCGGCAACTGGTGGAAAGGCTGAAGAGCCGGCCGGCCACGGCGAATTTTTCGGCGATCCTGATGGCGAGCCGTACAGACATTGACGAACGGCTTTCGCCGCAGGATGCGGCCGACGACTACCTGGCCAAACCCTTTTTCCTGAAAGAAGCCACGCGCCGCATCAAGCGCACGGTGGACCGCATCGCGCTGGAAAAAATGGCGAAGACCGCGCCCTCCGACGGGGTGGTACGCGGCAACCTCTCGCAGATGAACGTGATCGATCTGATGCAATCGCTCGAAATGGGGCGCAAGAGCTGTCAGCTCAAACTGAACAACGAGGGCGACAAGTGCGAGGTCTTTTTTGTCGAAGGACAGGTGAAGCACGCGACCTACGGATCCTTAACCGGGGATGAAGCCGTCTTCAAAGTTCTGCGCTGGACGGGCGGCAACTTCGAACTCAACTTCGAGGGCAAGACCGATCGGGAAACCACCAAACTCAACACCCAAGGCCTGCTGATGGAGGGCTTGCGGCAGCTCGACGAATCGCAGCGCGATGGCGGCGCTGACGCCGTCGAAGATAGCGGTACCGGCGCCAGCGGCGCCAGCAACTCGAGCGGCAGCAGCAGCCCCGGCCCGAGCGGAGGCGGCGGCCGGGAAGAGGAAGAAGATGTCCTCCTCGATAGCTGACGGATTATCCGAGAGCCGATCGGCTGAGGGATCGTCCTCTGCGGTTCTGACGGCTGCCGTGGTCACAGTCAGCGACTCCTGCTCCCGCGGCAAACGCGTGGATGTTTCTGGCCCGGCGGTGGCCGAGGTCCTGAAAAAATCCGGCTTTCGCATCGTCGCCACCCGGATAGTGCAAGACGATTCGATGCAGATTCAGAACGCTCTCGTCCACTTGGCGATAGAAGTGCGCCTCATCGTAACCACGGGCGGCACTGGCATTGCGCCGCGCGATGTCACGCCGGAAGCGACCGAGGCGATTTGCGACCGTCTCATCGATGGTGTCGGAGAACGCATGCGGCTCGAGGGCGCAAAAAAAACTGCGCTCGCCGCTTTGAGCCGGGGAGTGTGCGGGGTGCGTGAGAAAACTCTGATTCTGAATCTGCCGGGTAGCCCCGGCGGCGCGGTGGAGTCTTTGGAGGCGGTCATGGACCTGATTCCTCATGCACTGAACTTGCTGGATGGAAAGACGGAGCACTCCTAGAGAAGGCCGCGCGGAAAAATTCAAACAATCACAGGGGATGATGACCGAGGAATCCCACCCCTTCGGCGTCGCTCAGGGCAAGCTCTTCAGCTTCACTGAGGGCAGACTCTTTTGCAATAGGACGCAAAAGATGGAGGACGAGGCGCACTCTATTTTTGAGAGGAACAGCAATGCAAAAACGCAAACTCGGAAAAAGCAACTTGGAAGTGTCTGCAATCGGCCTGGGCTGCATGGGAATGAGCTTCTCCTACGGGCCGCCCAAAGATAAGAAGGAGATGACCGATCTTCTTCACTCCGCGGTGGATCGCGGCATCACGTTCTTTGACACGGCCGAGGTTTATGGTCCATTCATCAACGAGGAACTCGTGGGCGAGGCGCTGTCGCCTTTCCGCGGCAAGGTGATGATCGCCACCAAGTTCGGGTTCGACGTCAGCCCTCAATCCGATCCACGGGGAATGACGGGTGCGCCATCGGGCGTGAACAGCCGGCCGGAGCACGTCAAGCAGGCCGTCGAGGGCTCGTTGAGGCGGCTCAATGTCGACACCATCGACCTGCTCTATCAGCACCGGGTTGACCCGAACGTACCGATCGAAGACGTTGCGGGAGCCGTGAAGGACCTCATTCGGCAAGGCAAGGTCAAGCACTTCGGCATGTCGGAGGCAGCTGCTAAGACGATTCGCCGAGCCCATGCAATCCAGCCGCTCACCGCAGTCCAGAGCGAATACTCGCTGTGGTGGAGAAAGCCGGAGCAGGAAGTGATACCCACACTCGAGGAACTCGGGATTGGCTTCGTGCCTTATAGTCCGCTGGGTAAGGGTTTCCTGACGGGAAAGATGAATGAAAGCACGACCTTCGCCAGCACCGATTTTCGCAGCACCCTGCCTCGCTTCACGCCAGAGGCTCTCAAGGCGAACCTGGCCCTGATTGAACTGCTCGGAAGCATTGCGGAACGCAAGAAAGCGACTCCTGCTCAGATCGCACTCGCCTGGCTGCTGGCGCAGAAGCCGTGGATCGTTCCGATTCCAGGCACGACCAAGCTAAACCGCCTCGAAGAGAACATCGAAGCAGCGGCAATCGAATTGACGCCCGCCGACCTTCGCGAGATCGAGAGCGCCGCCTCAAAGATCACGATAGAAGGCGCTCGGTACCCGGAACGCCTGGAGAAAATGACGGGGCTCTAAGCGGGGGGTGAAGGTGAGACGAAGCTGTATGCGCCCGGCCTCGAACAAGGCTGGGTACCTTTACTGGACATCGCTGATCCATTCGTCCTTTATTTGGGCGGTGGGGGGACGTATTCCTTGGGCGGGGCGGAGCCTTCGCCGAAAAAGAATTGGTCCATCTGTTTGACGATGACTTCCTGATCTTCGCGGCGGGCGGGGTTGAGGCGGTATTCGTTGAGCAGCATTTTGCAGTGTTCGGTCCAGAGGCGCCAGGCTTCCTGGGAAACGTTGTCATAGACCTTGCGGCCAAGATCGTTGTCGAAGGGAGGCTCGTCGAGGCCGGGCAGTTCCCTCTTTAACTTCACGCAGAAAACGGTGTGCGCCATAGACTTCCTTGCATGAGAAACTTTCTTAACCCTTAAGATTACTACAAACGGCAGCGGCGACCGGGCTGCGGACTTCAGCAAGACGTTTGGCTGAAGGCCGCGCCCGAAGGCCGATAGCCCGAAGCGGCGGGATGGCCGGGCTATTTTTTCTCCTAATCCTTGTCCTTATCCGGACTCTTGCCTTCCTTGCCCTTCTCCTGGATGGAGAGCAGATCCACTTCAAAAATGAGGGTGGAGTTGGGGCCGATGTCGGGACCGGTGGCGCGGTCGCCATAGCCGAGATCGGGCGGGATGTAGAGTTCCCACTTGGAGCCGACTGGCATCAGCGTCAGCGCCTGCATCCATCCTTTGATGACGCCGCTTACGGGAATAGTCGCGGGCTGGCCGCGCTTGAAGGAGCTGTCGAACTCCTTGCCGTCGATGAGGGTACCGCGATAGTTGCAGACCACTGAATCGTCGGCGTTGGGCTTTGGACCGGTACCCTCTTTGAGAATCTTGTATTGCAAACCGCTGGGGAGGGTGACGACGCCCGGCTTGGTTTTGTTGGCGGCGAGAAAAGCTTCGCCAGCCTTCAGATTGGCCGCGCCCTCGACCTGCATTTTTTCCTGCATCTTCTTGCGCAGATCGTTCTGCACATCCATGATCGCGGCCTGGGCTTCCTCGTCGGTGAGCAGGGTCTTGGCGCCGGCCATGCTGTCTTTCATGCCGCGCTCGAAAATCGCGGGATCAACCGGAACGTCCTGCCTGTGAAGGCTGGCGCCCATGCGCATGCCGAGGGCGTAGCTGAACTTTTCTTTTTGGGTTTTGAGAGTGAGAGCGGTCCCGGTCCTTCTGGTGGTTGAGCGCTTTACGGGAGTGTGAGCTTTGGCTGAGGAGCTGGGTGGAGTCGTGGCAGGCGGAGTCTGCTGCGCTGGGGCGTTCCCGAGCAGCACTCCAGCCGCCAATATGGCTAAAGTCGTGGTGAAGGGTTTGTGCATGAGACATTGTCACACTGGACGGTCATCTCCGCAAATCGCGGGTGGGATGGGCGCCGTGATAAGGGATGGTGGGCCCGCCAGGATTTGAACCTGGGACCAATGGATTATGAGTCCACGGCTCTAACCGCTGAGCTACGGGCCCGGAGGAATGGTGTGCGGAACAATTCTACAGCACGCGATGACAGGGCGGAGAGAGGGCTATTGGAGGGTGTGATGGGGGCTATAAGAAATATGAATTGGACTCGGCGGATGGCGGGCTTTATCGTCTGCGGATCAGGGAGAGGACTGCGATTGAACGCACTGGCGCTCATCGGGTCGGATGGCTCTTCCGGGTCAGACCTTGCCTCCAGGTATTGACAAGAGCGGTCGTGTCGGCATTTGCTGGCGCAGTCCGGCGAATGGAAGACCGCCAGAAAATTACCCACCTTTCAGAAACAAGGAGCGATCAGACATGACAAAACGAGCAGGCAGGTACCCTGTGCGCCTGTCGATGGTGCGGGCTGGCGCCGCCATTGTTCTAGGCGCGGGAATATTGGCCGGGCTGGCAACGCCGTGCTTCGCGGAAAATGGGCCGAAGCCCGATCCCTCGGGCGTGGCGACCGGAGACAGGACTAACGCAGTGGATGCGGCGGGCGATCCGTTTGTGGTTGCCGAGCCCACGGACAAATCGGCGCCGGACTATGCCGCGAACAAAAAGGCGTTCGAGGAATATCAAGCGCAGGCGGCGAAAGAGCCGCTGGCATTGAAGCTGGCCGACGATGTGGGGCACGTGAGGGTGGCGACCAACTTTGCCTGGACGTTGAATACGGGCTACCTGGTTTTGTTTATGCAGGCGGGTTTCGCGCTGCTGACCTGCGGGCTGGTGCGAAAGAAAAATGCGGCGCACCTTATGATGCTGAACTTTGCGGCGTACGTGTTTGCCTTTCTGGCGTACTACGCGGTGGGATATGCATTTCAATTTGGAGCGGTGGCGATCAACGCCGCGCCCACGAATCTGGGAGGGATTCCCACGCTCAACCACTTTCTGGTGGGAAGCGGGCAATGGGGCTTTGTGGGCGGGAAGGGATTTTTTCTTGTGGGTCCGGCTTATGACGCGGGCAGCAACTGCCTGACGCTATTTGAAGTCGTATTCATGGAGACTGCCGGATACATCATTGTGGGCGCGGTGTGTGAGCGAATCACTTTCTGGGCGTTCCTGCTTTGTGAGCTTTTCATCGGAGCGATACTTTACCCGGTCTCGGGCTGTTGGACGTGGGGCGGGGGTTGGCTTTCGCAAGTTGGCAGTACGCTTAATCTGGGCCACGGATATGTGGACTTTGCGGGATCGACGGTGGTGCACGCGGTGGGCGGTTTCTGCGCGATGGCGCTGGCGATCATTTTGGGTCCGCGCCTGGGTAAATATGGGCCGGGGGGGAAGATCCGGGTTTTTCCGGCACATAACATCGTGTTCGTGGTGACGGGGACGTTTCTGCTGCTGTTTGGATGGATGGGATTCAACCCTGGTTCCACGCTGGGAGCGACGGACCTGCGCATCTCGGTGGTCGCGGTGAACACCAATCTAGCGGCGGTGGCGGGCTCGGCGGCTGCGATGCTGCTGTGGTATTGCCTGTTTGGCAAGCCCGACATCACCATGGCTTGTAATGGAATGCTGGCGGGGTTGGTGGCGATCACGGCGCCGTGCGCGTTTGTGTCTCCGACTTCGGCGGTGATCATTGGGCTATTGGCGGGATGCCTGGTTTGCGCAGGCGTTCTTTTCAACGACCGGGTGCTCAGGATCGACGATCCGTGCGGGGCGATTTCAGTGCATGGATACTGTGGCTGGCTGGGAGCAGTCAGCGTGGGCATTTTTGCCGATGGGGCATACGGCGCGGGATGGAACGGAGTGGGGGCAACGAGTTACCTGGGGCACGCGGGTCAGGGGGTGACGGGATTGCTGCACGGCGATACGAGGCAGTTCTGGTGCCAGCTGGCGGGAGCGACTTTGTACGCGGCCTGGGCATTCGGCGCGACCTACGGCGTTTTTTGGTGCGTCAACAAGGTGAAGAGTATGCGAGTGACGGCAGAAGTGGAGGAAGAAGGTCTGGACGTTCCTGAGTTTGGGATGCCGGGTTATCCGGAGGACGCGGTGGTTACGCCGTACTAAGACAGTTCCGTCGCGCGAGGTTGTAGTTCCCCGGCAGCTGGCGTTGTCTGGAAAACAAGACTGAAGGAAAACTACATCAGGAGGACGGTCCTATTGGGAGGTTTGGAATTCCATGTTCTCGTCAACTGAAAGCTGCGCGGGTGTGCCGGAGGTGTCGTCGCCGGAACGAGTCGCGACCACGCGGAAGCCACCGGGACTGACCTGGACCTCGTAAGTGTACGGAGGACGCTGGCGGGCCACGGCAATGTAGTGAGTTGAGATCAGTTCATCGAGGGAGGTGTATTTGCCTTCGCTGGCGAAGTACTGGCGCTCGGCGGCGGCGATGCTCATGAGATCGGTCCTTACGCCGGTGATGTTGATGGCGGCCTGGGGGGAGTTGGCTCCGGCGGGAGCGGAAGAGCTCTGCACCTGCCTGGAATAAACGTACATGCCGACGGCCAGAACAATAACGACGCTGAGAAAACTGAATAGGCGGCCCATGTGTTGGTCCCAAGACAATTGCACCGCGAAACGGGGTTGCTGACAAGTAACCAGAGGGCAACGACCTTCCCGGGTTTTGGGAAATTCGAGTGGAGATAAGCCAGTCCAACGAGGGCGCCGGTAAATGTCGAAGACAACCTCGGATTGGGATGACCCTGGCCAGCGGTGTGCTGTAAGCTTGAAGCGGAGATTCCTAAGAGCACAAAGAGGCGGGACGATGCGGCTCGGTGGAGACGGAACGCTTTTGGCGGGAGCGAGCGTGCCAGTATTTGCGCTTTTCCAGTTGTTCGGCGGGCCGCCCCGTTGCGCAGCCTATGCTGTGCTTGCCCATGGAGCCATCGTCGATAGCGCATGGAGTACCAACCTACGCTCGTTACTTCTGAAGCGTTTTCCCAACGCTACGGCCGACGAACTCAAAGAAGCAAAGATCTACTCTTATAGTGGCGCACACTGGAGATTCCAATGGGCGCAATTCGATGGCCGCGAGGCAGAGGTTGCAGCCAGAAACGGACGCGCCTGATGACCACCTCCCGTTCCGATACCCTGGTGCTGTTCGGCGTGACGGGCGATCTCGCCCACAAGATGATCTTCCCGGCGCTCTATGCCATGGTGAAAAAAGATGTCCTCAAGGTCCCGGTGATCGGTGTCGCCTTCCCCAAGTGGAGCCTTGAGAGTCTGCACAAACGCGTGACCGACAGCATCAACCGATCGGGAGGGATCGATAACAAGCGTGCTCTCCACCGTCTTCTGTCCCTGTTCAGGTACGTGAGCGGAGATTACAAAGATCCTGGCACGTTCGCGGCGCTGAAAAAAGAATTGGGTGGCGCTCGGCGGCCAGCGCACTACCTCGCGATCCCACCCTCGCTGTTCGAGACCGTAATCAAAGAGCTTGGTGCCGCGAACCTGGCCGGGCATGCACGCGTTATTGTTGAAAAGCCGTTCGGGCGCGACCTGGCCTCGGCGCGGGAGCTCAACCGCGTCGCGCACTCAGTGTTTCCCGAAGATTCAATTTTCCGCATCGATCACTTTCTCGGAAAGGAGGCGATTATGAACATTCTCTATTTTCGTTTCGCCAATTCTTTCCTGGAGCCGATCTGGAATCGCAATTATGTAGCCAGCGTCCAGATAACCCTGTCCGAGGACTTCGGCGTCGGCAAGCGCGGCAAGTTTTACGAAACAGCCGGTTGTTTGCGCGATGTGATCGAGAACCACCTCTTCCAAGTCATAGCGCTACTGGCCATGGAACCGCCGGCTGGTCGGGATTTTGGAGCCGTGCATCGCGAGAAAGCCAAGGTCTTTCAAGCCATGCGCCCGCTCAAGCCCGATGATTTGGCGCGCGGTCAATACGCCGGCTACCGGAAGGAGCCGGACGTAGCGAAGAACTCTGACGTCGAGACTTTCTGCGCCCTGCGACTCTTCATCGACTCATGGCGCTGGAATGGCGTGCCGTGGTACGTGCGTTCTGGCAAATACCTGGCCGATACCGCGACCGAGATCCTGGTGGAGCTGAAGCCGCCGCCACAGAGACTCTTCGCTGACTCAGAGCCAATTACAAAGACTGGCCGGGCCAACTACGTGCGCTTCCGGCTCTCGCCTGACTCGGCCATCGCCCTCGCGGCGCGCGTTAAGCGCGCAGGCAAGGAGTTCGTCGGCGACCAGCGAGAGCTGTACCTGCTCGAAGATCAGCTGGGAGAAGAAACGCCTTATGAGCGGCTTTTGGGCGACGCCATGATCGGCGATGGAGCGCTCTTCACCCGTGAGGACGCGGTTGAGGCCGCCTGGGCGGTAGTTGATCCGGTCCTTAAGCACCACCACCGGGTTCGCCCCTACAAGCGCCACAGCTGGGGACCGAAACAGGCGGACGCGCTCATCGCTCCAGACGGCTCCTGGCACAACCCCAGACCCAAGGAAGCATCTGAATGATGAGCCTCCGCCCATAACATCAGCAATGCGCTCACTTGAACTGTGCTCTTGTGACGCGAGTTGCGGTCTGGTCGGCACCGGAACCGTTCAAAAAAGCGCCTCGGGCCCGCCGGCGGAGGGCCAAAGGCCGCGCTCAGATAATTAGCCATCGGAGCAAGCATGATTCGTCCCGCCAAGGCAGACGGCGCACAATAAGGAAAGTTGACGCATTCGTGTGGGCACCTTAAGATGCCTAGCGCAGCTATCTTTGGCCAATCTCCCCCACTTTGGCATCTGCGTCGCGATCAGTTTTTATCATTTAGGAGCGCCGTTCATGGCGACTCAGAGATCCACATTCGTTATTCCCGTAACCGAATTTGCCGCGGCGTTGCTGGCGCGGGCGGAAGTGAGCCCACGCGCCCAGGTGACGGCAAACCAGGTCGCGCAACTGCTGCCCGGCACGGCGGTTGTGGTATACACCATCGAGGATCTGGACAATCCTGCGTGGGCTCGGAAAGCCGTTGCCGGCGAAATCACGGTTGGCGAGACGATGGAGTTTGGTACCGGTACGCTGGGCACTGTGGCAGAAAAGAAAACGGTTCTGGTGTTTGAAGGGAGCGGCCTGCAACGAGAAGATTACGGTCACCTCGATACCCGGCGTACAGTGAATTCTCTCGCGTATGTTCCTCTTCTCGTAGACCACGTTCTTTTCGGCGCCATTGAGCTGGTCAGCTACGATCAGACATTTCCAGAGGAAATGTTGGAAGCATTGCACGAGATCGCCGAACTCGCGTCGCCGGCCATCGCCGCAGCCCAATCCTACGAGAGCGAACGCAATGCCAGTCTCAATTCGATCAGCCGTGTAACTCAAATGTATGACCTCGAAAAGGTCTTCAACTCCACCCTTGAAATGGATGAGCTACTCGGGATAATTGCAAAAAAATTCCAAGACGTGATGGGCGTCCAGGGTGTCAACCTGTGGATGGTTAACAACAATAGTGCTCTCGAACTGGTAAGGAGCGCGGGCTACGACCCGACCGTAAAGCTGGGAGAAGTCCAGCAGCCGGGAGAGGGGATTGCGGGAGACATCTCGGACAACGGGGAGCCCGTGCTGATCCACGATCCTGCAAACGAGCGTCTGCAGAAGCGCAACGCCAGGACGGAGGATGATGGGGGCGTATTCTCCCTGGTTGCAGCCGCGCTCATGGAACACCAGAACCTTGTCGGCGTAGTGGAGGCCGTGAATCGCATCGACGGCGAGCCCTTCGACGAAGATGATCAGTTCCTTCTGATCAATATCTGCGAAACGGCGAGCAATGCTTTGCACAACGCCAGCCTGTTGATGGCCGAGCGCAAAGTGGAGATCCTGGAAATGCTGGTCACCATCAGCCGGGAAATCACCTCCACGCTAAATCTGGAACGAGTTTTGCAGACCATCGTCAACGCGCCGCAGGCGGTCATCCCCTACGAGCGGGCCGCCGTGGCTCTCGAGCAGGGTGGAAGGTACAAGCTCAGCGCCGTAACCGGTTTCAGCCAAATCGATGCCGGTGCTCCTGAGGTCTCCGCGCTCAACGACGTCCTGCGCTGGGCGATGTTTTCCGAGGAAGTGGTTCACATTCGGCAACATGGCACCGAAATTGATGCAGCACGCGAAGAAACTCGGGCCAAATTCAAGAACTATTTCGAAACGACGGGGATGCGTGCGTTCTATGCGATTCCGCTAACCGACGACACGGGACGGGTCGGGATACTTGGCCTCGAAAGCGCGGATCCGGATTTTCTTTCGACTGCCCACCTGGAGATCCTGCAAGTCCTGGCCGGGCAGGCGACGGTCGCACTGCGCAATGCGCAGATGTACAAGGAAGTTCCATTCATATCGGTGCTGGAGCCGGTACTGGAGAAGAAGCGGAAGTTCATGGCCATGGGAAGGCGCCGCCGCACCCTATGGATCTCTGCAGCCGTCGCGGTGTTGATCTTTTTGGCGGGATTTCCCTTACCCCTGCGAGTTGATGGAGATGCCGTAGCGGCTCCGGTGCATTCCGCCCAGATAGAGCCAGAGGTCGAGGGGGTGGTCAGCCGGGTGTACGTTCGGGAGGGTGACCATGTCACCCGTGACCAGGTCATCGCGGAGCTCGCGAATTGGGAGCCTCGCTCGGTGCTTGCCCAGGCCCAGGCCAAGTATCAGACCGCGCTGCTGCAGATGAATCGTTCGCTCGCCGCGAATGATGGCGGCGAAGCCGGAGTGCAGCGGATACAGGCTGACTTCTGGAAATCGGAAGTCGCCAGGGACGAGGAGTTGCTGGACAAGACGCGATTGCGTTCACCGATCGACGGCCTCGTGGCGACGCCGCATGTGGAAGACATGGTCGGAAGGCGCTTGCAGTACGGAGACAGCTTCGCCGAAGTGGTTGATACTTCGCGGGCCATCGTAGACGTCGCTGTCAATGATGCCGATTCCGGCCTGCTGCGCGCCGGGGCACGCGCTTCCATCAAGCTCAACAGTTTCCCCATGCGAATCTTTCGCGGCGATGTGACGGTTGTCAGCCCGCGAGGAATCCTGCAGGGCGATTCGCGAGTGTTTTTCGCGCGCGTTGCCGTCTCGAACTCCGACGGAGCAATTCGTGCCGGCATGGAAGGCAGGGGAAAGGTGCGCGTGGGATGGTATCCAGCCGGATATGTACTGTTTCGCAAACCGCTTTTGTGGATCTATTCACGCGCATGGTCATGGCTAGGGGTATGAGGTGATGCAAAACAGAAAACCGAACGGTCTCGCTCTAATCCTTCTGGGCGCAGCTCTACTGCCTTCGCTGGCGTGCTCCGGGAAAAGCGCCGAAGTTGCAGCTGCCGTGAATCCGTCGCCCCCACGAGGATCGCCGGCTGCTCCTACGGCGGCCGTTCCGGCGAGTGACAGTGACTTCACCGTCTCAGGCCCATTGATTGTGGAACATCAGCTTGACGTGCTTGCGCAGCGCGACGGTGTGATCGCGGAGCTGCGGGCGGATGCGGGCACCCATGTTCACGACGGCGATCTCCTGGCGCAGCTCGATGATCGACAATTGGCGGCTGACTTGGATGCCGCACGCGCCAAGACCCGCAGCATCCAGGCTGATTTGAAGGCTTGGCAGGCAGAGGCCAAAGTCTTGCAATCCGACTATGCACGAGCCCAGAAAATGTGGGCCGCCCATATCAATACCGAGGAGCAGCTGGAGCACGCGAAATTCAAGGCCGAGTCCGACCAATTTGACGTGCAGCGGGTGGAACAGTTGCTGCTCAACGCCCAAGATACCCAGCGGTCCCTGGAACTGGAGCTCGAGAAGACACGTATCCGCGCGCCTTTTTCGGGAATCGTTGCCCGCCGCTACGTGCGTCAGGGACAGCAGGTTGCCAAGGGAGATCGGTTGTTCTGGGTTACAGCCGAGGGCCCTTTACGGATGCGCTTCACAGTTCCCGAGAAGTTTATCGGCACTCTGACGATCGGAGAGCAGTTGATCCTTACGACTCCGGATTTTCCCGGAAAGGAATACAAGACCAGGGTAGTGGAGCTGAGTCCGATTGTTGATCCGACAAGCGGCACGTTTGACGGAACGGTCGAACTGGTTGGAGCACCCGCTCGGCTGCGGCCGGGAATGAATACGAATTTGCGCATCGATATCCATCCATGAATCTTACTCGTGCCCTCGATGTAGCTCTGCCAGAGATCCCGGCGCGCATGATGGCGCAAAACTGCCCGCGCCTGCATCCCGATGTGGTTTTCAAAGAGCACATCGTGGATGGCAGGCCCGTGGTGCGGGTTTTTGTGCCGGGAGTGGATGCTATGTTCAATCTGGCGCCCGAGACCTGGGAATTGGTGCGCTTCTTCGACGGCCACCGCAGCTTTGAACAAGTAGCCCAGGCATACACCCAGGACACCCATAAGTCGATTTCCCTTGACGACGTTCACGGACTCGCCGACGACCTCGAATCCATCGAATTCTGGTATAAGACGCCGCGTGAAAAAAATATCGCATTGATGCAGCTATCCGCAGATGAACGCCGCATTGTGGCAAAACAAAAAAAGAAATGGGGTGACCTGGCATTTATCAAATTCCCGGCGTTCAATCCTGATAACTTTCTCTTTTGGCTGGAAAAGCAAATCCGGTTTGTGTTCACCTGGTGGTTCACTCTTCTCACGCTCGCAGGCTTTGCATGTACAGCGACAATTTTCATTCTGCACTGGAGCGAAGTGAGCCGCGATACGGTGCAGTTCTTCAACTTTGCCGACAAAACCCTGCTGGATCTCGCGGTGTTCTGGGGAATTACTCTGGTGTTGTCGGCGGTTCATGAAGTTGCACATGGGGTGACATGCCGGCATTTTGGCGGCCGGGTATGGTCGATGGGTTTTGCCCTGATCTACATGACGCCAGCCTTTTACACCGACACGACCGAGGGAGTCGTTTTGTGCGGGCCGTTCGAGCGCGTGCTGATCTCTGTGGCAGGAGTTTGGTCAGAATTATATCTATGCACGGCCGCGACGATCGTCTGGTGGGGCACACCTCCCGGAACTCCCGTTCACGATTTCGCCTATGTCGTGTTATTGATGACAGGCATTGCAACTCTCCTGATCAACTGGAATCCGCTGATGAAACTTGACGGATACCACATTCTTTGCGACATCATTGGCATCCTGGATCTGAAGGAAAACTCAACGGCCTATGTCTCGGCGTGGGTGAAAAGGCACGTCTGGCACCTGCCGGTGGAAGTCCCCTATGTTCCCAAACGCAGGCGGCTGGGTTTTGCTGTTTATGCCATCGCCTCGGGCCTTTACAGCTACACCGTGCTGTACATACTGGCACGGTTTGTGGGAAACGTCTTTCGCAACTTCAATCCTGACTGGTCATTCATTCCGGAACTTGCCACTGGAGCCTTAATTTTCCGGTCGCGGATCCGTTCGGCGGTGAACCTCATGAAATTCGTATACCTGGACAAAAAGGACCGGCTTCGAATCTGGTTGACCTCAAACTGGCGGCCATGGGTAGTGGCAGGAATCATCGGGTTCCTGTTTCTTCCTTTGTGGCGCGAATCAATCAAAGGACGTTTTGTTCTGGAAGCCGCGGACCGAGCCGTGATCCGCGCCCAGATAGCAGGCACCATAGAAAAGGTCTATCCGGCAGAGGGCGAGCTTATAACCTCCGGCGCCCCCATCGTTCGGCTTCGGAATCTGCCGCTCGAATCAGAGATATCCCGAAGCGAAACCGATTATCGGATTGCCGTCGCCGAAGTGAATTCAGCAGAATTTCACTATCTAGGAACCGGCACGGCACTGCAGAAGCGCAACCAACTAGTCCAACAGAGCCGCATCCTGGCTGCCCAAGCAGCGGCTTTGGAATTGACAAGTCCGATCACTGGCGTTGTGACGACGCCTCGAATGGCGGACCTCACGGGAAGCTATGTGACCGCGGGCACCGAGTTAGCTGAAGTGGACGACATTCAGACCATGCGCGCCCGAGTCTATGTCGCCGAATACGAAATGTACAAGTACCGCTCGAACGCCGTTGCCCACCTCCAGGTGAATGGTACGTTCCGAAAGTGGGATGCCGCTTCGCTAACAGTCTCGCCCACGACTTCCGAGATTGCACTTGGTTTGCTCAATCTGTCGAACTTCAAGGGGATGCGGCCACCAGTTTTCTACGCGATGGATCTGCTGGTGCGAAACGAGAAAGGCACCCTGAAACCCGGCATGGTGGGAACAGCCAAGGTCTATGGCCGGCGGCGCAGCATTGCCGCTTTTTGCTATCAGGCAGTCGCCGATTTTGCGGGCCGGAAGCTCTGGTAGGAAAAGAAAAGGGGCTGCGGTCCCCCCGGCCGCAGCCCTTTTCCCAAACCACTCTTCCCTACTCTTAGTTGGGCAAATTGGCGCGAGCTGCGCCACGGGC
>JBARJF010000076.1:0-3213 GCA_049800135.1 Candidatus Sulfotelmatobacter sp. | reverse complement strand
GATGAATCAGAAGCGATTTTGCAGAAGCCGAATCTCCGCGTCCGTTGCCAAGTGCTTCGTCAGATCGCGTAGCCGACTACGTCGCCCGACTTGCAGGAAATCCGCTACTTGCACCCCGGGCTGTTAGCGCTTCCAAAGTTTACTCGGACCTGGGAGCCGACATTGTTATGGAATCATTACGCTCAGAACCCCAAAATCGTCCGATCACTTGTTGAGTTTTACGCGGTCCTGAAGCGCCGCTCTTCCACCGGTAGTGCAGGCGTGGCAGAAACTCCTCGGTGAGCCTCGGGTGCTGTGGACGGGAAAGGGGTCCCCCCTCGGCTTGGCTCAGGATGACAAGGCTCGGGTGATCGCTTGATGGCTGTCTTATGGCATAGCAGCCCGATACAGCCGCGCCGCTGGACAGGCGGGGCGGCTGTCCCCACATTGAGTTTCGGCGCTGACGCCTTCTCTTATGGGGCTTCGATCAACTCCATCTTGCCGTCGCGGGTGCGGTGCAGGATCATTACTTTGCCTTTGGGGTCGCGGAAGACGAAGACGTCGCGGTCGCGAAAGTGGGCTTCTTTGATGGCTTCTTCGAGGGTGAGGGGGCGCATGGCGACGGCGTCGCTTGACCGCACCAGATGCACTTCGGTGGTTTTGGCTACGGCGGGATAGCGATGCACGGCCACGGGGACGGCGGTTTTTTCCGTGAGGCCCACCTTGGTTTGCGCGGCAGCTTCATTTCTCTGCGCCGGTTCGCCGTTCCACTTTTTCACTTCTTCGCTTTTGCGGGCCGAACGCTTCTTCGACTGCCACTTGGTTTTATATTTCACCGCCTGCTTTTCGAGGTGGTCGAGGGCCTGGCTGACGGCGATGGTCATATCCCGGGCCTGGGCCAGGCCGACCAGCGGGCCGTTGCGCGGGCTGATGGTGATTTCGGCTTTGTGGCGATGCTTTTCGACGGCGAGGATGACGTGAGCTTCAAAGCGGTCGCCGAGGATTTTGCGGATCTTGGCGAGTCCAGTTTCAACTTCTTTGCGGATGGCGGGAGTGATTTCGAAATGCCTGCCGGTGAATTCCACGTTCATGAAGCGGCGCTCCTTTATTGCGCGATCATGTATTACGCGATCAGGAAACGGCGCGCTGGCTTGCGATGCGCACGAGATCCGTCGCCCCGCCGGTGAAAACGCGGGTCTTCGGAATGACGATGAATGGCTTATCGTTCGAAACGAATACTCGCATCATTCTTTCACCCGGCGCTGGTGCGTGCTGGGGATGCGCATATCTTCGCGATACTTGGCTACGGTGCGGCGCGTGACTTGAATGCCCTGGGATTGCAGGATGCGGGTGAGTTGCTCATCGGTCAAGGGACGAGCCGGGTCTTCTTCTTCGATCAACTTTTTGACGCGGCGCTTCAGGATCAGCAGGCTGGTGTTGCCGCCTTCGGGGCCCTGCACGCTTTCGCTGAAGAAATAGCGCAGCTCGAATACGCCCTGCGGGGTATGGGCATATTTGCTGGCCACGGCGCGGCTCACGGTGGAGGGATGCACGCCGATTTCTTCGGCAACCTCTTTGATCATCATGGGTTTCAGGTGGTCGATGCCTTTCTCGAGAAAATCATACTGCCGCGCGACAATGCAGTAGCAGACTTTGGTGATGGTCTGCTTGCGCTGCTCGATGTTCTTGATAAGCTGGATGGCGCTCTTGTAACGCTCCTTCACGTAGTCACGGGTGTTTTTGTCGTTGTTGTCGCGGGTGATCAGCTTCTTGTAGGCGGGGTTGAGGCGCAACTGGGGCAGGTCGTCGTCGTTCATCAGGACCAGCCACTCGTCGCCGTGTTTGATGAAAGCGACGTCGGGCTCGATCAGGCGGGCCTGGACTTTGTTGTACTGCAGGCCGGGGCGGGGATCGAGGGTGCGGATATAGTCGAGGGCCTGCTGCACCGCATCGACGGGGCGTCCGATGGCCTTGGCGATTTCCTTGTGCTGTTTGTTCTGCACGGCGCGCAGATGCTGATCGACGATGGCAATGGCATCCTGCAAAAGTTGCGCAGTGCCGTTGCCGTTTTTGTCTCCGTTCTTCTCTCCGTTTTTGTGGTGCGCGAGTTGCTGCTGGTGATAGCGCAACTGAAGCAGAAGGCATTCACGCAGAGTGCGGCAACCTACGCCCGGAGGGTCAAGCTGGCGGACGACTTCGAGAGCTTCTGCAAGATCGGAAGCGGTGAAATTGGACTTGTAAACGGGATGCGGGGATTTGACGGGCTCGGGCGCCGGGGCAACTGCGGCAGCGGAACTGCCGTTTGCCGGGAATGAGGTTTCGGAGTTTACGTGGGCTAAATTATTCGTCTCGCCAATTGAAGTTCCTGCCATTTCGCGAGTTGTTTCTGAGGATGCGTCCGGCGGAACGAATCGGGATGCTTCGACGGCGGCAACGCTTTCCAGTTGCGAGGCAGTGTCCGGGCTCAGCATGACGTCGTTTGGATCGGCGCCGTTGGCGAGCGGCGCCTCGGCAGCGGTCAATTCCGTTGCCCCCAAGCCCAGCGCGGCGGCCTCGCTGACAATGTCTCTCGCGGCGGCCGCATCGGCTTCCGGCGGCGCGGGCGGGGCCACGCCTAACATCTCATCGTCGCTGGCAATCAGGTAACCGTCTTCGTTCAGGTTGCCGATGATCTGCTCGGCGGCCTCGCGCACTTCGCCGCGCAGACTCAACGCGCCCAGTTGCCAGGCCAGGTGGTCGGTAAGATTGGTCGGCTTCGAGAGGAAGTTTTCAAACGATGGCCGCTCGATTTCTTCCATCTCGCCGCGGGTGCGGTAGCCGGGATCGAGGTAGTCCTGGAAGAACGATCCGAAGTCGATTTCTTCGAAGGGATCTTTCTTTTCGGCGGTGATGGGAGTTTCTTCGCCGGAAGCGGGGGCGGGACGGTCGCGCTCTTCCTCTTTGCGGCCGATCTCGTCGATCAACGGGACGGATTCCTCGAGCTCTTCGAGAACCGGGTTCTCGACCATCTCGGCATTGATCATGTCCTTGAGTTCAAGCTTGTTGAGCGCGAGGACGGAAACCATCTGCACCAGGCCCGGAGTAAGGATCTGGCGCTGGGATAGCTTGACGCTCAGTTTGTGTTGTAAGAGGACCATGTTTCAAAGTTTCAAAGTTTCAATGCTCGTTCTCTAATCCGCCCCTCTGCGCCTAAAGGCGCTTATGTCGCGAACCCTGGCGGCACGGCTGAAGCCG
>JBARJF010000075.1:0-21036 GCA_049800135.1 Candidatus Sulfotelmatobacter sp. | reverse complement strand
AAACAGCATTGGCGCTCTTCTACACCGTCGGACATTCGACCCGCTCGCTCGACGAGTTAATCGAGACACTTCAGGCTCACGCGATTGAAACCCTGGTGGATATCCGCGCCTTCCCCATGTCGCGGCGGCTGCCGCAGTTCAATCGCGAATCTTTGGAAAAGAGTTTACCGGAGGCAGGAATCAACTATGTCTGGATGAAAGCCCTTGGCGGCTATCGCAAGAAAAGCCGCGAGGACTCCCCAAACATCGGGCTTCGCAACGCGAGCTTCCGAAATTACGCCGACTACATGTTGACCACGGAATTCGAAAATGCGATGGCCGAACTGATTGCGCTGGCCGAACCCTCCCGCACCGCCTATATGTGTGCCGAACGCGTATACTTCCGCTGCCACCGCATGCTGGTTTCCGACTGGCTGGTGGCGCGCGGACATGAAGTGATGCACATCGATGGGACCGGTCCCCTCAAGCCGCATCGCCTGACCGCGGAAGCGCGCATCATAGACGGCAGGCTAATTTACCGTGGCGACCGGTTGTTATAGAACATAAGAAATATGATCGTCGGCACAGGCATTGACATTGCGGAGGTTCCGCGCATCCAGCAGGCGCTGGCGCGCTTTGGCGACCGCTTTCTGCAACGAATCTATACCGCGGGCGAAATTCGCTACTGCGATTCCAAGGCCAATCGTGCGGAGCGCTACGCCGCCCGCTTCGCCGCCAAGGAAGCGGCCATGAAAGCCCTGGGCACGGGCTGGAGCCAGGGCGTGCGCTGGCGCGATTGCGAAACCATCCGGGCGCCGGGCGGACGTCCAACCATCGCCTTCCACGGCAAGGCCGGCGAATTTGCCGCCAGGCTGGGCGTGAAGAATGCCGCGCTGTCGCTTTCCCACACTGCCGAACAAGCCATCGCGCAAGTCATTCTTGAAAACTAAGCCCCGCCGACGCCGCATTGCGGCAAAGCTTCTGCTAGACTGGCGCATTCCATTTCATCATGTCCGCGACTGTTCAGGCCGTCACGCCGGTTTCTTCGTCCACCGAGATTCCCGAACACGTGCTTCTGGTGGGTTTGGGGCTCACCAGCTTTTCCGCATTGTTGCTGGAGCTGGCGCTCACACGATTGTTCTCCGTAGTGCTGTTCTATCACTTCGCGTTTCTCGCCATTTCCATTGCGCTGCTGGGCCTGGGCGCGGGCGGGGTGTTCGCGTATCTGCTGAAGAATCGCATGGCCAGGAGCGGCACGCGCATGCTGGCCGCGCGGCTGTGCATCGACAGCTCAATCCTGGTCTTCATTGCGCTGGAGGTGGTTCTGCATGTGCCGGTGGCGTTGATGGTCACGGGCAGAAACTTTCTGCACTTGACCGCCCTCTACATGGTGGCGGCGCTGCCTTTCTTTTTAACCGGAGTGCAGTTTTCGGTAATATTCGCGCGCGAAACGCGGCGCATTCCCCGGCTCTACGGAGCCGACCTGAGTGGAGGAGCGCTGGCCTGCCTGGCGGTGGTTCCGCTGCTCAACTGGCTGGGGGGTCCGAATACGATTCTGGCGGCGGCGGTCACGATGGCTGCGGCTGCCATGGTGTGGGCCGCATCCGCGCGGGTGCGTGCCGTGGCGGGTGGGCTGGCGGCGGTGTTCGTGATAGTCATCGGGTTGAACCACTCGGGCCGGCTGATTGATGTGGTCTACGCCAAGGGGGTTTTCCGCGACCCGGCCTGGGTGGAATTTGCGCGCTGGAATGCGCTCTCGCGGGTGGAAGTGGATCGCCAGGGTCAAGCCAAGGTGATCGTCATCGACGCCGACGCTTCCACTTACATCATGAATTGCGACCTGGCGCATTGGCGCGGCTCGAAGTGGGAGCAAAACCTAATGTCCGCTCCCCCGGCGTTGGCCAACGATTTGCGCCCGCGCGGAAAGTTCGCGATTATCGGACCGGGCGGCGGTGTGGACGTGCTGCGCGCGCTGGCGAACGGAAGTCCCAGCGTGACCGGCATCGAAATTAATCCCATCATCGCCAACACGATCATGCGCGGGCGCTATGCCAACTACTCTCAACATCTCTACGAACGCCCCGAAGTTCACATGCACGTGACCGACGGGCGCTCATACCTGCGTTCCACGCCACAGCAGTTCGACGTCGTGCAGATGACGCTGGTCGATACCTGGGCTTCGACCGCGGCCGGGGCTTTCGCGCTCAGCGAAAACAATCTTTATACGGTGGAAGCCTTCCGGGAATATTTCGAGCATCTCAAACCGGACGGCATGATCGCCATCACCCGCTGGGAGTTTCGGCAACCGCGCGAGGCGCTGCGCGTGGTCTCGGTGGCGATGGAGGCGTTGCATAGCCTTGGCGTGGCCAATCCGGCGCACAACTTTATCGTGGCCTCGCAAGGAGCGCTCGATGAGGACGGAATTCCGGTGGTGGTGCTGGCCAAGAAAACACCGTTTACGGCAGGGGAAGAAGCGACGGTGCAGGCTAGCTTCCACCAATACGATCAGCTCAAGCCGCTCTATCTACCTTGGGCGCCCGCCATCGGAGAAGCGGGCCATAACGCTTTTGCCGATCTGATCGCGAGCAACGATCCTTACCGGTTCGCGCAAAGTTACGCTTACGACGTGGCTCCGGTTACCGATAACGCGCCATTTTTCTTCTTCACGCTCAAGCCCGGGCAGATCCTGGGGCGGCATGCGCTGCCTCACGGAATCGACTGGAAGGTGAACCTGGGCGTACTGGTGCTGATTCTGGTGCTGATTATCTCTTTGGCGGCGGTGCTGGGATTTCTGATTCTGCCGCTGGCGCTTCACGGGGGCAGTCAGTCGCCGCTTCCCCTGCTGTATTTCGTGGCGATAGGGCTGGGCTACATCCTGGTGGAGATTGCGTTTATCCACCGCTTCGTGCTTTTTCTGGGGCACCCGACCTACGCGCTGACCGTGGTGATCTTTCTGCTGTTGCTGTCGAGCGGGGCGGGCAGCTTGCTTTCGCGCCGCTGGCTTGCCCGCACCGAGCTGGTTTGGATGCCGCTGGCGCTGGTGATTGTCGCGCTTGCCGCCGACGTATTTCTTCTTCCCCGTGTGCTGCCGGCCTGGGTAGGACTGAGGTTTGGCTACCGCCTGGTGGTGAGCGGGATGCTTCTGGTGCCGCTGGGGCTGGTGATGGGCATGCCGTTTCCAACAGGCTTGCGCGCGCTGGCTTCGCGCAATCTCCGCGACACCCGGGATGGTGCGGACGCCGCCGACAGTGCGGTGGAGTGGGCGTGGGCAATGAATGCGGCGGCCAGCGTGCTGGGGTCCGTGCTGGCGATGGTGATCGCAATCCAATTTGGCTTGACCATGACCCTGGCCTGCGGAGTTGCGGCCTACTTTCTTGCCTTATTGCTGCTGCCGACTCTTGGCCCGAAACGAGCTTAAGACTAAGGACCCGGTTTTGTTATGATGCTGCGAGGGCAGCAGGGGCGTGTGGGAGTTGCTTTCGCCGCCGATGCTGACGCGAGCAGAGGTCTGAGGGAATCATTTGCCGAGCCAGAAGCAGCTCAAATGGTCGGAACTTCGCGTTGGTCTCACGGTGGTATTCGCCAGCCTGGTGCTGGCGCTGCTTTTGTTTCTGATGTCGGGAACCAGCGGGCTGTTCTCGCACCGCATCACGCTGATCTCGTACTTTGACAACGCGGAGGGTCTGCGGCCGGGGGCGCCGGTGCGGCTCAGCGGCGTGGATATTGGCAACGTGGTGAAAATTGTCGTGGTCCCCGACCAGGACAAAAGGCTCACTCCGGTGAAAATCTTCATGAAGGTGAGCACAAAATACAGATTTGACCTGCGCCGCGATTCCGTCACGTCACTCGACACAGCGGGCGTGCTGGGGGAAACTTACCTGGATATCGACAGCTCGCAGGCCGTCGGCCCATTGGCCCAGGATGGCGACACGCTGGCCACCCACATCCATCCCGACTTCAACGAAGTCGTGCGCTCCAGCCAGAGCACGCTGCAGAATATGGACGCGCTGGTCAAGCGCGCCGACCGCATCCTGGCCTTCGCGGAAAGCGGCAAGGGCTCGCTGGGGAAGATGATCTACGATCCCACGCTTTACGACCGGCTCTCGGAGACGGTGGCGGAGTTCAAGAGCGTTGTCGACGAGATCGCCAAGGGACAGGGCAGTCTGGGCAAGTTGATCAACAGCAATGATGCCTACGACAAGTTCGTCGCCACCCTCGATAAGATGAACGGCGTGGTCGACGACCTGCAACAGGGCAAAGGCACGGCCGGAAAATTCCTGAAAGACCCGACCCTCTACAACAACGCCAACGACACCGTCGCCAACTTGAAAAAGCTAAGCGGGGATATTGATGCGGGCAAAGGGACTCTCGGCAGGCTGGCTAAAGACGAGGACTTGGCGAACAAGATCGACACCACGGTGACCAAGCTTGCCGCGCTCACCACGCAACTCGAGGCGGGCCAGGGGACGGCGGGAAAACTGCTGAAGGACGAGTCGCTCTACAACAATGCCAACCAGATGCTGGTGGAAACCCGGAGTCTGGTCAGGGGAATCCGGGAAAATCCCAAGAAATATCTCAGCATCAAACTGCACATCTTCTAGCGGGATTTAGTAATTGGGTGATTGAGTAATTCGCAAGCGCTTAGAGCGCTGGAAGTTTTTCAAATACTCAAATATCAAGAAGCCATCTCATAATGAATCAGCGGAGTAAACTGCCGGTTCCCTCAGGGGCTAAAGCCCGCGTCTTTATTGGCCCTTTGCGGCACGGCTGAAGCCGTGCCCTTTCAAAACCGATTTATGAGATGGCTTCAAATTACCCATTTACGCAATTCCGCTTCAGTGCTCGCCGATTCCGAAAACCGCGCTCAATAGCAGAATGGTCAGCACTCCCAACGAGATTGCCCCATACCTCCAATCCTTTTGGCGCAGGAACAGCACGCCCGCGACCGCAACCCGCACCACCGGCGTGGCCAGCATCAGCAGCACGCCGGCACGTTCGATGTCTCCTGGAATGCGGCCCTGGACGAAAAGTCCAACCAGCAATCCGGCCAGCATGATGAAAAAACATCCGAACGCGCCCACGCGCAACACCAGGGCAACCACGCGATCGAAGGCGGGTTCTCGTAGCTGGCTCACGCCACGCCTCCCGTGAACAAGTGCACGACGAGTTGGCCCCCGAGATACAGCATGATCGCAACCAGCAGGTACATGAGGTAACGGGTATGAATGCGGGGGGCCAGTCGCGCGCCCAGCAGCGACCCCAGGAACACGCCCACCGCCAGCGGCGCGGCGATCTCCACAAGAATATCTCCGCGGCGATAGTAGACGATCGCGCTGGCCGCCGCCGTCACTCCGATCATGAAATTAGAAGTGGCGGTAGCCACCATCAGCGGAACGTCCATGAAGATGTACATGACCGGGACCTTGATGGGGCCGCCGCCGATGCCGAGCAAGCCGGAAAGTCCGCCGGCAATCAGAGATAATCCCAAGCCTAGAGGATAGTGTCGTGGCTCGTAGGGCGGAATCACGGTCTCGCCGCCGTTTTTGACGAGCGGCACTTCCTCGTCCTTAATCTTGCCCCCGCGTAGCAGCAGGTTGAGCGAACTGTACAACAGGAAACCGGCGAACAGACCCTCCAGCACATTGCGGTTGAAGTAGGCCACCAGGTAAGCCGTAACCGCCGCGCCGAAGGACGTTGCCAGTTCGAGCGTCATGCCCAGGCGAATATCGGTGGTGTGACGTTGCAGATGTACTGAGGAACTGGCCGCAGACGTGGTGATTACGGCAACCAGACTGGTGCCAATGGCCTGCCGGATGGGAATTCCAAAATGCAGGGCAAGGATGGGGGTAAGTAAAATGCCGCCGCCGATGCCGGTCATTGCGCCGAGCAAGCCTGCAAAAAAGCCCAGCAGCACCAGAAGCGCGCTCAGCATGCCGCGTCTACCGCACCACCGGCGGGGCGCAGGTGGACTCGGCCTGCTCGTGCGCGTGATAGCTGGACCGCACCAGCGGGCCGGATTCAACGTGGCGGAAGCCGAAGCGCAGCGCTTCATTCCGCAATTCGCGGAATTCTTCAGGCGTGTAAAACCGTGTGATCGGCAAGTGGTCGCGCGAAGGACGGAGATACTGCCCGACGGTAAGAATGTCCACACCGCGTCCGCCAAGATCGCGAAACACTTCGATCAACTCTGCCGTCGATTCCCCCAAACCCACCATCACGCCGCTCTTCGTCACCATGCCGGGAGAAAATTTCTTGGCATTTGCCAGAAGAGTGAGAGTGCGCTCATAACGGGCGCCGGAACGTACCGCGCGGTAAAGACGGGGCACGGTTTCGGTATTGTGGTTGAGAACGTCAGGCCGCGCGTCGAGGACGATCTTTAATGGCTCCTCCAGGCCCTGAAAATCCGGAATCAGCACTTCGATGCGGCAATCCGGAATCAGCTGGCGAATTTCGCGGATGGTGTCGGCGAAAACTCTGGCCCCGCCAACGTTATCATCGTCGCGATTCACGCTGGTCACGACGGCATGTTTCAGGCCCAGCGTGGCGACGGCCTCAGCCACGCGGCGCGGTTCGTCCCAATCGATGGGCTCCGGCCGTCCCTTGGGCACGGCACAGAATCCGCAACGGCGCGTGCAGATATCGCCCAGCAGCATGAAGGTCGCGGTCTTATGATTCCAGCACTCGCCGATGTTCGGACACTGCGCCGACTCGCAAACCGTATGCAATCCCAACCCGCGCGCCAGCTTCTTGAGCTGGTGAAAATTATCGCCGACCGGAGCTTTGGCGCGCAGCCAATCCGGCTTGGGCATTCGCGGCAGCGGCGCAAGATCGATCTGGATCAGTTGTGAAGTTCCTGCCATCGGTTCGATTCTACCAGTTCATTCCACCTCTTCATCCCACCTCGACCAGCCCATAGGTATGCTGCCAGCGCGTGCGCAGGGCGACCAGGGCGCGGCTGATTTCCACCTGCGTGACTTCGGAATTGGGCCCGGCCATCACCGCAGCGGCTTCGCGCTTGGCCAGTTCCAGCAACTGCCGGTCGCGAATCAGATTGGCCACACGGAAGCTCGGCATGCCCGCCTGGCGTGTGCCGAAAAATTCCCCGGGCCCGCGCAGCTCGAGATCGAGTTCGGCAATCTGGAAGCCGTCGTTGGTGCGCACCATGGCATCGAGGCGGCGCTCGCCCTCTTCGGTCACTTTGCCGCCGGTCATCAATATGCAGTAAGACTTCGCCGCCCCGCGCCCGATGCGCCCGCGCAACTGGTGAAGCTGGGCCAGGCCAAAGCGTTCCGCGTGCTCGATCACCATCACGGTTGCGTTGGGCACATCCACGCCCACTTCGATCACTGTAGTGGCGACTAGAATCTGCAATTCGCCCTTCTGGAACATGCGCATGACCTGATCCTTCAAATCGGACTCCAGGCGCCCGTGCAGCAGCCCAACTTTCAGATCGGCGAACACCTGCCCGCTCAGCTCGCGATACATTTTGATTGCAGCCTTCAGTTCGGTTTCTTCGTTCTCAACAATGACGGGATAAACCACATAAACCTGGTGCCCCTTGGCGACCTGCTTGCGCGCAAACTCCCACACCTCGGGCGAGCGGTCGTCGGCGACTCTTCGCGTCACGATCGGCGTGCGGCCGGGAGGAAGCTCATCGAGCACGCTGAGCTCAAGATCGCCGTACAGCGTAAGCGCCAGTGTCCGTGGGATGGGCGTAGCAGTCATGACTAACACATCGGGCTCGGCAGGATTCTTGTCGTCGCTGTTCTCACCCGATTTCCTCATCAACTTCAAGCGCTGCAAAACGCCAAACCGGTGCTGCTCATCGACGATGACCAGTCCCGGCTTGGCAAACTCGACTTTTTCTTCCAGGAGAGCGTGGGTGCCGATGACGAGCTGCGCGTTTGCCTGTGCGATATGGCGGCGGATTTCGCGCTTGCGGTCGGCCTCCAGCGATCCGGTCAGCAGGACAATCCGGTATCCCGCATTCTCCAGAATTCGCCGGGCGGAAAAATAATGCTGCTGCGCGAGAATTTCCGTGGGCGCCATCAGCGCCACCTGGTACCCGTTTTCGATGGCAATGATCGCCGCCTGAAAGCCGATAATGGTTTTCCCCGAGCCTACGTCACCCTGCAGCAAACGCCGCATGGGATGCGGCGTTTGCATGTCCCCGGCAATCTCCTTGAGCACCCGCTTTTGCGCATCGGTAGGATGAAAGGGCAGAATTTTCTTGATCGCCTGGCGCACCCGATCATCCAGACGAAAAGCGATCCCGGTCTCCGTCTTCAGTTGGCGCCGCTTGAGTTCCAGCCCCAGCTCGGTAAAGAATAATTCCTCAAAGATCAGCCGGATGTGCGCCGGCGTCCGCGACGACTGCAGATCTTCGAAGCTCTCTCCAGCCTCGGGCCAATGAACTTTCCACAGCGCCTCGCGTGGCGAAACCAGCGCCAGCCGCTCGCGCACCGCTGCCGGAATCGTCTCGGTGAGCTCGGGAGTGAGGTCGTCCAACGCGGTCCGGATGACGCGGCGAAACCAGCGCGCGGTAACGCGTCCCTGCCCCGCCGATTCGTAAATCGGCACGATGCGCCCCACTTCGAGCGACGCTGCGGCTTTGTCATCCGCGCCATCGCCTCCAGCATCGCCCAGCATTTCAAACTGCGGCTGAATGATCTGCAGCTCTCCGCTCCGCGAATCCTGCTCCACCTTGCCATAGAGCGCGATCAACTGGCCGGGCTTGAATTTGTCTTGCAGGTAGGCGGCATTGAACCACAGGCATTTCAGGCGGGATCGTCCCTGGCCCACGGTCAGCTGGAAGATGGGCATTCGGCGCGTTCGAAACAGCCCCGAATTGCGCACCTCGCCAATGACAGTGGCCATTTCGCCGGCGCGCAATTCCGCGATGCCACGCGGATTCAGGCGGTCTTCATAGCGAAAGGGCAGATAATGGAGCAGGTCGCCCACCGTGGCGATACCCTTGGTGGCAAGAATCTCCGCCAACTTCGGACCGATTCCCTTGACGTATTGCACCGGCGTGGCGAGTTCGAGCATCGGAGATTCCAGAGGAAATGTTAGCAGCAAGGCGGCACTTCGATATTGACCTCAAGAAACGAGGAGGGACCGATGGCGATAACTGCTGCGGCCACGCGTACACAAGCCGAAAAGGGACAGGTCTTCCGCGCGCTTCATGAGCGCCCGGGAGCGTTCATCATTCCCAATCCGTGGGACGCGGGCACAGCGCGCGTGCTGGCGCACCTGGGCTTTGAGGCGCTGGCCACTACCAGCATGGGCTATGCCTTCTCGGTTGGGCGGCGGGATAACACTCTTGGCCGCCAGGAGACAATGGCATACGCGTCGGCGATCGTATCTGCTGCCGACTTGCCGGTCAGCGCCGATCTTGAGAATGGATTTGGGGATGCGCCTGAGATAGTCGCTGAAACCATTAGATTGGCTGCGGCTGCGGGCGTGGTGGGCGGCTCTATCGAAGATGCAACCGGCCGCCCCGACCAACCCATCTATGATCTCGAACTGTCCGTCGAGCGGGTGCGGGCGGCGGTGGCAGCGGCGCGCGACCTATCTTTTCCCTTCACAGTAACCGCTCGTGCGGAGAACTATCTGCACAACCGGCCAGACCTCACAGATACGATCAAGCGATTGCAAGCCTATCAGGAGGCCGGTGCCGACGTCCTGTACGCGCCGGGTCTGGCTTCGAAGGACGACATTGCCGCTGTGGTCAGAGCTGTGGACCGCCCGGTGAATGTAGTCATGGGGCTGCAAGGGGTTCAAATGAGCCTGGCAGAACTCTCGGCAATCGGAGTCCGGCGAGTCAGCGTGGGCAGCGCGCTCTCCAGGACCGCCATGGGCGCCTTTCTTCGAGCCGCCACGGAGATGCGCGAGCGGGGTACTTTTACTTTTGCGAATCAGGCCGCAAGCCCGAAGCAGATGAATTCCATTTTCGCAACTAAGATTGTTGCGTCCGCGTTATGAACTCTGACCATGACCCCGGTGTCTAAAATCTCGATGCTGGTAAATCTGGTAGAAGCGCTGTGTGCGATCATCCTGGGAAACCTGGCCTACTTCTTTCTGGGGCCTTCGTTTCATCTGCCGCGCCACCGGCCGTTTCGGTTCGATTGGGGCCTGATTGTGGACTTCTGGCTCTGCGCGGTCGCCTATGGGCTGATCCGCACCGCAAGAAAGTGGAAATAGGGCATTCTTGATTCCGCCCGCCGGGATTCCTGGTTACTTTGGGAACCTCGGGCAATCACGTCCGCCACGTTAGGATATCCCCTGACGTATGAACAGAATTGCCGTCTTGTACGATGCCGGCCAGGCGGTGCTCTCCACCTTCGATTTGGATGAGGTGCTGCAGCGCATCCTGGGCATCGCGCGCGACTATTTCCATCTGCGGAATGTGGCCATTGTGTTGCTCGACAAGCAATCGCAGCAGCTGTACGTTCGCTCGCAGATTGGCTGGGACGAAGGCCAGGACAAAATTCGGTTCTCTCTTAGCCAGGGGATATCGGGTGCCGCGGCGCTGAAGAAGCAGCCGGTTTATGCCCCAGACGTCAGCCAGGACAAGCGCTATCTCCGCACCGCGAAATCCACGCATTCCGAGTTGGCCATTCCCTTGATGGTGCGGGATGAAGTAGTGGGCGTGCTCGATTGTCAGAGCGACCGCCTGGACCACTTTGATGCCGAGACCATCGATCTGCTGACGCTGTTCTCCACCCAGGCGTCGATCGCCTTGCAGAACGCGCGCCTGTACTCGCTGGAGGAGCAACGGACGCGGCAACTTCGGGCGATCAATGCCATCGCCCAACAAACCACTGCGGTTCTGGACCTCGAAGAGCTTCTCGGCAGAGTTTGCGAGCTGATCCAGGACGCGTTCCGCGTGTCGCACGTCTCACTCTTTTTACGAGAAGATCACGACCTGGTGCTGCGCGCTCATCACGGAACGCTCACCCCTCGTGTTCCGGAAGGTGGCCGCTTTCCGGCCAGCGCCGAGCCCTGGGCGAGCATCCTGGCCAGCAACACCACCGCGATGGAAGCGGACCTTTGCATGGCGCCGGCCAGCTCGAAGTTCTTTGCGGAATCGGCCTCGCGCATGTGCATTCCCCTGGTCTCGTTTGGACATACCTTGGGTGTGCTTGCTCTGGATAGCGCCAAGGCGGATGCCTTTCGCGACGGCGACCTGCAGTCGCTGGAGTCGGTGGCCGATATTTGCGCCACAGCCATCCAGAACGCGCACTACGTTGAGCGTGTAAAACAGCTAGCCTACCTTGACGGCCTGACCGGCATTTTTAACCGTCGCTTCTTTGAGCTGCGCATCCTGGAAGAGATTGAGCGCGCCCGCCGCTACGGCACGGGCATGGCCGTCATCATGGCGGATATCGATCAGTTCAAGCGGCTGAATGACGAGTTTGGACACGTGCTGGGCGACGAAGTGCTGCGCCAGGTTTCCTCCCTGTTTCATCAGCAATTGCGGAAGATCGATGTGGTGTGCCGCTATGGAGGTGAGGAGTTCGGGATTCTTCTGACTCAGACCAACGCGCACCACGCCATGAATATTGCGGAGAAACTGCGGAGGATGGTCGAGGGCTGGCATTTCCCCGGCGTTCCCCGAACCGTCACCATCAGCGCGGGAACCGCCGCTTTTCCCGACCACGGCACCTCCCGCGATGAGTTGGTGAAGGCCGCGGACACCGCCCTCTACGCCGCCAAGCAGGCCGGCCGGAACAAAGCCCGCCTGGGGACTCTGGCACGCGGCGAAGCGGTAGGCTCTTAGTCTCGGTGCCTTATCTAATATCCAACGTGGTGCGACCCGCCCCTCGGATGGAGCCGGGCTAGATATCGAGCTGGTCAGCGGCCATCCGCTGGCGAAGCTGCTCCATCTCGTGCCGCATTCTGTCGCGGTTCTTGCGGAGTTCCTCTTGAAGCTTGGGCAAATTTTCCTGTCTTAGTTTCTCGGCTTGCTTCCTCAGTTGTTTCTCCTGTTCGCAGAAGGACTTGCGCATTTCCGCCGTGGCCTTGAGGGCTTCTTCCCGCGCCAACTCCATCTGGGGACGGAGTTTGGCAATCTCGCTCTGCGCTTCGCTCAGCTCCGTCCGAGTTTCCGCGTCAAGCTCGGGCGCTTCGCGGCTCTGCTCCATCATCTCGCCGGATTCGCCGGGTCCGGGCAGCGTGAGAGTAATCATCTGCTCCTTCTTGTCGCGGATTACTCCCACGCTAATCGGCCCCGCACTGTGGGAATGCAACGCGTGGCTGAAGTCGCTGGTGTCATGTACGGTCTGGTCGCCGACACGGGTAATCACGTCCCCGGCACGCAGGCCCGCCCGGTCGGCGCGGCTGCCCTTTTCCACCGACCGTACCAGCACTCCATTTCCGTTCTTGGCCCCAAAGAATTCGCCGAGTTGCGGCGTGAGGTTCTCCACCATCAGGCCGCTACGCGCCGACGAACGCACAACCACGACTCCAATGTTCGGAACCTCAAAGTCCGGGAGGTTGATGGGCGGAATCTCGAAATGGAATCCCTTGTCCCAGTCTTTCGCGGACATATCGGAAAATTCGCTGCGCCGGTCACCCAGGCGCACCTTGAGCGTCATGGCTTGTCCATCGCGGCTAAGACCAAGCGTGACCCAGCGTCCGGGTGGAGTTTCGTGGATCATCCGCTGCAATTGCGCTTTGCTCTCGATGGCCGTTCCATTCATGCTCAGAATAACGTCGTGTTCTCTGATGCCGGCTTTACCCGCGGGAGCATCCTGGTCGACCATCGTCACCTCCACACCTTGTTCCTCTTTCAGTTTCAGGGCGGCGAGCTGGTCGGAGGTGATATCCACGATGTCCACGCCCAGAAAACCACCGGTGCTCGCGTCCCCGCTGGAAACGCCGAAAGGCTGCGACGATTCGCCCGCCCAGCCTGGTGCGGCATGCAATAGGCTAAGCAGCAAAGGCAACGAGGCAATTGCTGTCAAAATTGGCTTGCGCATGGCCAACCTCCTGAAAGTTCTTGTATGTCATCCCGAGGCGGGCGAATTTTGCCAGCCGGGGCAAATCCACAGAGCCACCCTGACAGAGCGCAAGCGACCGAAGGTGCGTTTGGCTCGCTTCCTTACGGATTTCCCCGCTTGAAGCAGATGTCTCCGGTCGTCGTCCGCACCTTCAACACGGGACCGCCCCCGTTCAAATCGCCTTCCGCAGTGAGTGTTCTGGGACCCCATTGGTCGCCCTGGCTCGAGATGTGGATGCCGGGGAAATCCGAAGTGATGTGGTGCCCATTGCCCAGGTCCACGCTCGCGCGCACCGAAATCGCAACGTCAGGGGCAAGGTAGACCGTGATATCGCCGGCGGAGGTCTCGAGCATGGAGTCGCGGGGCGGAGCCCCAGTCTTGACCAGCTTCACCACGATTCCTCCGGCGCCGGTCTCAGCCCGCGCCGACGGAACCCCGGAGAGTTCGATGCCGCCGCCGCCAGTCTGCGCATCGACATGGCCTTTCGCGGACACCAGGTGGATGCTGCCCCCGCCGGTCTCAATGTCAGCCGGCCCGCCAATATCTCCCAGATCGATGCTGCCGCCGCCGGTCGACGCCTTCACTTCGCCGCTGCACTGTCGGACATCAATCCCGCCCCCACCCGTCTCGATTCTGGCGCCTTGGGTGGCGGAAACAATCTCGACGTTGCCGCCACCGGTTTCCGCAATGATTTTCCCATTGGCGTGCTGCACTTCAATGGAACCCCCGCCCGTGTTCAGGCTAATATCGCCGTTGATCGTCCCCACATGAATCGATCCACCGCCGGTTTCTGCGTTGGCCCCTCCGCCAATGCCGTCCAGGTGCATGCTGCCGCCGCCAGTCTCAGCTTCCACTCGGCCGGCAATCCCGGTGGTGTCGACGTTGCCTCCCTCGGTTTCGATCTTCACCAGGCTCATCTCGCGCGGCACGTTGACGGCAAATTCTCCCGAGAACCTGCGCGCTCGTCCGCCCTGCCACTCACCCACGATCCACGCCGTGTCTCCGCGCACATAGGCGCTGACTTTGAAGTCGGCGAGCTGGCGGCGCGCGTCTTCCTCGGACGAAGCATTGGACCGCGTATGAACCGCGTAGCCGATGCCCTCTCCCTGTCCGCCATGCACGGCCACCGATCCCATATCCACCTTGACTCGCAGGTTCTTGACCCCAGCCAGGGTGCCGGTGATTTCCTGGCCCCAACCGGCTCCCTCGCGGGATACTTGGGTTTCCTGCGCCGCAGACAAAGGCGCAAGCAAAACCAGCGCACACACTAGCCGGACGAATTGTGGCGAACTCTTCAACACGAACCACCTCGTTTCCCGCAAACCCTAATCAATCTCTGGCAACTCCGCCAGCATGGTGCGGGCTTGCGACTTGATATATGTGCTCTGATCCTTTGCCGCCAAAGTCATCAACACTCCGCGCACGCTGCCGTCGGCCTTGACCGGTTCGATCAAGCGCAGCGCCTCGGTGCGCACGCCCGGATTCGAATCATTTACCAGCGCTTCCAACACCGCATCGCGGACCCGCACATCGTCTTTCACAAAACCACCCAGCCCGTCGAGCGCTTTCAGTCGCACTCCTGGATTGGTGTCGTAGCGCAGCGCGTAAATCAATGCATCGCGCACTTGCGTCACATCCGGCTTCTGGGTCAGCAGGTCCACGGAATCCATGCGCACGCCCGAATTGTAGTTATTCCGCGCGGCGAATAGCAGCAGTTGCTGGATGCGCTGGTCATTCAGCGATCCCTGCGTGTCCAGCGTGGAGACCGTATCGTACTTGATGTCGATCTTGTTGGTACCCGGCTCCTGCGTGACCGAACGGATGCCGGTGATCGAAGCCTCCGCCGGACTGGGTACCGCAGCGGTCGCGGGCTCCGGCGCTGGATGGACAAATACTTTGTAGGAGGTTCCCACGCCACCGGCGAAACCGAGAATCAAAATGGCGGACGCCAGCGCCGGCGAGAACCGCACTTGCCGCAGCCAGTTCGCCGGATCGAACGCCAGACGATGCCACAATCGCCCTTGCTCGACCGTCTCCAGCGCCTCCTGCAACCGCATCCGCGAGGCTGTCAGCAAGTTCGGCGTCGGCTCCTCCGCGCGTTCCTGCGACAGCAGCGCGTGGAACTCCTGCTCCGCCCTCAGTTCGGCCGCGCAGTCGGCGCAGCGCACCACGTGCTGTTCCAGTTCATGGCGGGCATCATCGGCCAGCTCGCCATAAACATGCAGAGCAATATTTTCTCTTACCCATTCGCATTTCATATAAACCCCGTTCCAAAGTTTCTAAGGTTTCTAAGTTTCAAGGTCTCTGAAACCTTTGAAACCCTGAAACTTTGAAACCTCCTCATCTCATATCCGCCAGCGCCCCCCGCAACTTCTGCGTTGCCCGAAACAGCGTGTTCTTCGCCGTCTCTTCCGTGGTATGCAAAATCTCACCCACGGTGCGCAGCTTCAATCCGTGGTAATGCTTCAACTCAAACACCATGCGCTCACGCGGCGTCAACTTCTCCAGCGCCCCGGAGATTCGTGCGCCCAATTGCCGCCGCATCAAATCGCGCTCCGGATTCGCCCCCGCCCGCCCGTCGGGCACCTGATCGAGCAGGTCATACTCCCCGCCGGACGCGTCCTTCACCACCGGCGCCTCTTCCTTGCGCACATTCTTCTTGCGCAAGTGATCCAGGCAAAGATTGGTCACGATGCGGTAAATCCAGGTATAGAACGAGCACTCGAAGCGAAAGCTTCCAATGTTCTTGTACGCCTTGAGAAAGGCGTCCTGATAAACGTCCTGCGCGTCGTGCTCGGTTCCCGTAAGATGCAGCGCCAGCCGCAACACCGCCTGATCGTAGTGGCGCACCAATTCCTCGAAGGCGGCGCGGTCGCCACGCTGCGCCTCGCGGATGAGGATCGTATCGTCGATGCGGCGTTCTTGCCCAGCCATGCGGCCCCGCGCGGGGTCCAGATTCTCAGCGACTGCTTTCTCGCTGACTCTCTCCACTCTGTCGCGCTCTGCTCTCGAGTGGGCTCGTGTACCAACCGCAAGTGTTCCTGCCCAAACATCGGCCGGCATCTTTGGTCATTTCCTCTACCGCCCGGTGTCAATGCCGTACCCGGGCTTGCACAGGAATAGACGCTCAGTCAGTGGAACCGTGAGCAGAAATTATAGGCTGGCGAGGATTTTTGTGCGGGCTAGGTGTTTCTTTCGTAATGGTTTAGCGGGAAACAGAACAGTCGCGCAGGGTGAGGAATGCTGTTTTGGCATGACAGATGCCTCAGACACGATGCAACCCAGTCCCGCCTCGGAAACATGGGGAACTCTTAGATTCTGGCGGCGCAGCGCTTACAGCGCTGCGATAAAGGCCTTAGGAAACCACGTCGATTTTGTCTTTACTCCGCGACCGCTTCCTTCTCAATAACCACTTTCAAATGCGCGGTCACGTCCTTGTGCAGCTTGACCGGTACCGTGAACTCGCCCAGGGTCTTCAGCGGTTCGTGAAGTTGGATCTGCTTCCGGTCCAGATTGATTCCCTTCTTCACGATGGCTTCAGCGATATCGCCCGAAGTGACCGACCCGAACAGCTGATCGTGCTCGCCCGCTCGCTTCTGGAACGTAGCCGAGAGTCCCTCAAACTGCTTGGCCAGTTCTTCGGCCTGCGTCTTCTCCTTGGCCGAGCGCCGCACCGAGGCGGCCTTCATCTGCGCTATCACTGCCTTGTTCCCCGCAGTGGCCTGAATGGCCAGCTTGCGCGGCAAGAGATAGTTGCGCCCATATCCTTCGGCAACCTTCACTACGTCGCCGCGCGATCCCAGCTTGCTTACGTCTTCTTTGAGAATGACTTCCATGGTATGACTCCGATTCAGAATTCTTTGCCACGGATTTGCGCGGATCACCACGGATAAATCAGGAATACTTAAAAAGCCTTATCCGTGAAGATCCGTGCCAATCCGTGGCTGATTTCTTATGATGCCCGTCCGGCAAACGGCAGCAGCGCGATGTTGCGCGCCTGTTTGATGGCGGTAGCCAGCCGATGTTGATGCGGCGAGCACACGCCGGTCAAACGCCGTGGCACAATCTTGCCGCTCTCCGCCACGAACTGGCCGAGCAGCCGGTAGTCTTTGTAGTTGATATCGGCGATTTTCTCCGTGCAGAACTTGCAGACTTTCTTGCGCCGGAAAAACTTTCGTCCACCTTCGCGCGGCGGACCGCCCGGTCCCGAACGTCCTCCGCTGCCAAACCGCGGACGGTCTCCTCCCGAGCGTGGCCCGTCTCCGTAAGGTCGCGAGGGCCGTTCCGCTGCTGGCGCTGGTGCTTTGGTCTCTTCAGTCATAACGCTCCTTCTTGAATCAGTGGCCAGTGATGATGATCAGTGGCCACTCGAATCTCTTCTCCGGCGCGACAAAGAACCCGCCGTCGGCCATCTTTTCTCACGCCGTGGCCGGAGTTTCCTCGGCTGGCGGCGCGGCTACGGCCGGCGTTTCCTCGGTACTGGCCGCAGGCTGCGCGCTCACCTTCTTTTTGGCGTCGCGCAGCTTCTTGATCTTCTCCAGGCGTTTCTGCTCTTCGTCAATGCGCACCGTGAGGAACTTGATCACCGGCTCGGTGACGCGCAGCCGGCGCTCCAGTTCATGGATCACCGTCCCCGCGCCCTCTATCGTCAGCAGAATATAGACGCCCTCGCGGAACTTGTGCACCATATACGCCAGCCGCCGCTTGCCCATGCGGTCCACGCTCTTGATCGAACCGGCTGCAGCAGTCACCGTCGACTCCAGGTTCGAAATCAGCTTGTCCAGATCCTCGTCCGCCATATCCGGCCGGACAATAAACATCAGTTCATAAGTACGATTCATTTCCGGTCTCCAAATCAGTGCCACGGATCTCACGGACGATCACGGATAAACCATCAAATAAAGCTCTCAAAGATACTGATCCGTGAAAATCCGTGCCAATCCGTGCCTAATCTTTTTCTTCTTTGCGGTTAAAGCGGTTCATCGCCGCCGCCGCACCTTCGGTCAAAATCGCTTTCACCGCTTCCGCGGCCGTGTCCAGCATTCCATCCACCACCGCCAGCTCGGCCTTGCGAAATGGCGAAAGCAAATAGCGCTCGCCGTCTTGCACCTTGCGCTCCGGAGCCACGCCAACCCTGATGCGTAAAAAATCCTGCGTGCCCAGCGCTCCGATGATCGATTCGATACCGTTGTGCCCCGCCGAACTCCGCCCCGTGTGAATCCGCAGCGTGCCCAGCGGAAAATCCAGTTCGTCCTGAATCACAATCAGGTCCGCTTCGGGCTTCACCTCGTATTCCGCCACCAGCTCCCGCACCGAGACGCCGCTAAGGTTCATGTAGGTCTCGGGCTTGGCCAACAGCACGGGCTCATCGCCAACTTGTATTCGCGCCGTCAGCGCCCGGCACTGCCGGTTCCTGATCTCCACTCCGCGCTCGCTGGCGATGCGATCCACCACCAGAAAGCCTACGTTATGCGGCGTGAACTGGTATTCGATACCCGGATTGCCGAGACCGACGATTAGTTTCACGCCACCATCCCAAGCCATGTGGCGACAGCCGCCTCGAGAGCCTGCCCTGAGCCCAGCCGAAGGGTCGCGCCGAGCGCGGCAAGTCGCCTTGGGCCCACGGAATTACTTCTTCTCCTTCTTCTCGCCCTTCTTCTCCGCCTTTTCGGGCGCGGCAGTCTCGCCTTCTTCCTCGGTCTCCGTCTTGCCCTTCTTGATGACTTCGGGCTCGGCCGGAGCAGCTCCCGCTTCGGCAGCAACCGCTTCCGGAGCCGCCACAACCTCTTCCTTCACCGAGGTCACATGGGCTACGGGCTGGTTGGCGTCGGAAAGGAACTTCACCTTCTCGTTGTGCGGCAAATCCGAAACGCGCAGCACCTTGCCGAACGTAAGTTCGCTCACATCCACGTCGATGTGGCTGGGAATATCTCCCGGCAGGCACTCGATCTCCACTTCGCGCAGCATCTGCTCCAGAATCCCGCCTTCGGTCTTCACACCCACCGGCACTCCCTGCAACACCACGGGCACGCTGACCCGCAGCGCCTTATCCATGGCAATGCGCTTCAGGTCGATATGCAGCAGATGACCTTTGATCGGCTCATACTGCCAGTCCACGATCATCGCCTTGGTCCGCTCGCCGCCATGCAGCGCGAGATCGAAAATCGTGTTGTGCCCGCTGTCCGACCGCAAAATGCGCAGCACATGTCTCGGGTCCACGCTTACCGGCAGTGCGTCCTTGCCCGCGCCGTAAACCACTGCGGGGATTTTTCCTTCGCGGCGCACTCGCCGGGCATGGTTTTTCGTACCCGCATGGCGCGCTTGCGCTTCCAGAATGTTTTGTTCCAATGTAGTCGCCATAAATTATTCTTATCCAAACCCAATCAATAACTCTAGATGAACAGCTTGCTGACCGATGTCTCTTCATGATTGGCCTGAATCGCCCGGCCAATCAATCCCGCGATCGAAAGCACCCGGATCTTAGGCTCCCGCTTGGCCTCTTCGGTCAGCGGGATGGTGTTGGTGACCACCACTTCGCGGATCACCGATTTCGCGATGTTCTCCACCGCCGGCCAGGACAGCACCGCATGCGAAGAGCAGGCATACACTTCAGTCGCGCCGTTTTCCATCAATGCAGTCGCGGTTTTCACCAGCGTGCCCGCGGTATCGATCAAGTCGTCAATGATCAGGCAGGTCCGCCCGCTCACGTCGCCGATCACGTGCATCACTTCGGCCACATTCACTTCCGTGCGCCGTTTGTCGACGATGGCCAGCGCCGCGTCCACCTTCTTGGCGAAAAACCTCGCCCGCTCCACGCCGCCCGCGTCCGGCGAAACCACGGTCAGGTTCGGCAGGTTCAGCTTCTTGAAGTGATCCACCAGCACCGGCGAAGCGAAAAGGTGATCCACCGGAATATTGAAAAATCCCTGCAACTGCGGCGTGTGCAGATCTACGATCAGCGCCCGGTGCGCTCCCGCGGTGGTTAGCAAGTCCGCCACCAGCTTCGACGAAATCGGGCTCCGCGGCTTGTCTTTGCGGTCCTGCCGCGCATAACCGAAATACGGCATCACCGCCGTGATTCGCCGCGCCGACGCCCGCTTCAACGCATCGATCATCAGCAGCAGTTCCATCAGGTGTTCGTCCACGCTCGTGCTCTTGCCGTCGGCGTGAACCACCCGGCAGGTGGGCTGCATGATGAACACATCCCCGCCGCGGACGTTCTCCTGGATCTGGACATACGCCTCGCCGTCGGCGAAGCGGGTCACCTGCGCCTGTCCGCGCTGCATCCCGAGAAACTGACAAACCTCATCAGCCAGCGCCTCGTTGGCGGTCCCACTAAATATCTTGAACTTCTCGTCCACCCGCGCGCGCGGCTTGCGTTCCGATTTCTCCTCGGGCGTGGGTGGAACCTGTTTCTCGGCCTTGTCCGTTTTTTCCGCCGGCGTCACCAAAGTGGCCATAGTTAGCTCTTAGCCTTCAACCGCTAGCCTTTAGCGAAACCCTGCGCTCTTATTTGGCAAACCAAGAGCTAAAGGCTGACGGCTAAAAGCTGCTTTCTTGGCTGGGCCGCTAGGATTCGAACCTAGACAAAGTGCTCCAAAGGCACTTGACCTACCATTAGTCGACGGCCCAGTACCGCAGTTTCAGGTTTCCGGCTTTCGGTTTCAAAGTCCAAACCGAATGCCGGGCATCGGGTGAAAGCGATCCTACCCTATTAAACAACCAGAAACTAGAAACTGGAAACTGGAAACTTTTTCCAGTACTCCCGCCGCGTCAGCGTAGCCGTCGCCTGCGCCGCCCAACCCTCGCTTCGCAGCCTCGCCGCCGCCGTGCGCGCCGCCTCTTTCGAAGCGAACAGCCCATACAACGCAGACCCGGAGCCCGACAACGAGGCATACTTCGCGCCCGCGCGCTCTAACGCATATTTACCTTCACTCAGCTCGGGATACTCAGGAAAGACGACCTGTTCAAAGTCGTTCTCGATCCCGGCCCGGACAAGCTCGAGAAGCGGATTCTCGGCCTGGCCCCTCCTGGGTTGAACAACATGTTGTTC
>JBARJF010000074.1:0-143513 GCA_049800135.1 Candidatus Sulfotelmatobacter sp. | reverse complement strand
CAGCCAACCGATAACCCCGGCTATGGAAGCCACCTCTTAGCTGAAGTGAAAGGAAAAACTCGATAGCAGCGATAATTCGCGGCGAAGAGTTCCTTCCGACCACCGACTTTTTCAACACCCACGCCTGATGGCGTCAGTTGAGAATTGTCCGCACTCAAAAAGCCATGCAAGGCATAGTTTGTAGATTGGAAGCGGTCAGCACCCACTCATTCGCAAACGACGAACGAGTGGGCACCCGACTGGTATCAATCAGCGTTTGCCGACTACGTGGCCGCGTCCATCGCGCACTTCGTTTGGTTTGAAGTGGGCAATCCTATCGAGCCGCCTTCCCGGCTCAGGCTTAGCGCCACGGGCTGGCCTCGGGCCGGTATAGCCGTGCGCAGGATGCAAGCGGTTATTTACGTGGCCACGGAAGTGGGCTGGGCCGTGAAACCACGGGCCCGCCCCAATGAAGACGCCGCCTACAAACCATTCCGGACCATAATAACCATAGGGGGCGCAATCATACGGCGGGACCGAGTAGTACCCATAGGGACACACAGGCGCAACTCCGATTTCGACGTTCACCTGAGCCTGTATTCTGGGAGTTGTCGCCGCGAAACAGATTCCGGCAACAACAGCTAATGCGCTAATCTTAAATCCGTTCATTGAATCGTCCTCCATCATCAGATTGTCCTCCATCGTCGCCATGGTCGTCTAGCTGCCCCCAAGCCAGATAGCTGTTGCAAAATCGCCTTATCAATCATTGACCCGGGTTCGCGTGCTCGCCTTTAGCTTCCTTCAGGATGGAGGTCTTCGGTCTGCGCCTACCTCAAGCGCATAAATGTCGCATGCCGACGAGCGCACGGCGGCCGATCGCAATTCAGCTTATTGACTTCTACTTCGCCGGGGCCAAGATTTCATCCAGGCGATCGGGCGTGGCTTCGACCCTTTCCAGGTGCGGGTAGCGCATGCCCCCGTGATAGTCGAGCGAGACGGTAAGGAAGTCGTCGCCACGCTTCAGCAAAAGCTTGATCGAATCTTTACTTTTCTCTCCACTCGGCTCTGCGGCCACGATGGCTTCGCGCAGGCCGGCAACGGTGTACTTCTGATCGTTGACGGCTTGCAGTTGCATATCCGGCGTGAGGCCGGCTTTGAAGGCAGCACTGTCCCATAAGACGTTTGCCAAGCCGCCATCTGGCTTCACCGCGAAGCCGAGGGAGAACGTGAAGTCGGTTGGGCGCGTGGGGTCGGCCTGCTTCAGCCAGTCCGGTTCGTGATCGTTGTAGATGAGCCGATAGCCGCCCCGGGTGAAGCCGTTCTCCGGGACACCGGGGCTAACGTCGAAAACGCGCGTGCGGAAAAACTCCGCCCAGTCGTAGGGCTGTACAGTGTTCAGCGCTTTCACCAGGTCATCGAACGTGTAGGTGACGGTGACGTAGCTGCCGTTGTCGATGCCGTAAAAAAGCTTGGCGAAATCGTCGAGAGATTTCTGCCCGCCGCTCAACTCGCGGATTTTGGTGTCAGCGTCGAGCCAGATCAGGTCTGACTCGGGATAGTAATCGTAGCCACGCTGCCAGCTCGGCCATGCATCCTGGACGGCGCCGTGCGACGAAATGATGGACTGGTTGGTGGTGTCTTCCAGAGAGCGCCAGGTGCGTCCGGGGCTGACTTCGAAAGCGGCCGCGATTTGTGCCCATACGTCGCGGGCCTGTTCGGCAGTACGCATGCCGGAACGCGCCGTGAGCACGTTGCCGTAATAGTCGGTCAAGCCCTCATAAACCCATAGCAGGCTGTCGCGCATGGGCACGTTGAAGTTGGGCGTCCACAGGTCGGCGGGCCGGCGGAACTTTCCGTTCCATGAATGGGTGTATTCGTGGGGCAGAAGAGCTCTGCCACGAACGCCCGCGCCCCAGTCGGTGAAGTAATTGGCGCGAGAGCCGTCTTCGCTCGACTGGTGGTGCTCCAGGCCTTTGCCGCTGACGATGTCGCTGACGGAAAAAAGAAAATCGTAGTGGTCGTAGTGATGGGAATGGAAAAGCTTCTGCGCCTCGATCACCAGATTTTTGTGGAATTGCAGCTCTTCCGGGCTGATCTCGAGATCGGCAGGCTTGTCGGCGAAGATGTCGAGGTAGACGGGATTGTCCGGACCGCTGGACAGATCCACGCGCTTAAAGTTGGGGCCAGCGTAGAGAGGGGCGTCCACTAGCGTATTCAGTGTGGTCTCTTTGAAGTGAACTACGTTGCCGTCCTGCGATTTCACGTCGAGGGCGCAGGCGAATTTCCATCCCTGAGGCAGCCGGATCGTGGTTTCGAATTTGATGTCGCGCGAGAAGTGTCCCGCGGGATAGAGAAGCACGCTGTTCCAGGTTACGTCGGCGAACTGCGAGGAGATGCGGCCGCGCTTGGGATCGATTGGGGCCAGGTACTGGAAGTTTACATCCAGCGTCTTTGCATCCGGCGGCGCGTCGATATGGAACGCGTACATGTCCACAGGGTCGCGCATCCATCGGATGCGCTTGCCGTTCGCCGTGACGACAAGACCGGCAAGCTCGGCCACAGGGTCCGAGGGCGAGTGCGTGCCGGGATGCCACTCGGGGTAGAGCAACGTAATCTCGCGGCCTTTGACCGGGATGGTTTCGTGCACGGCGAAGATGCGATCGGTGATGTTGGTGGTATCGACGTGCAGGAAGATCGTGCCGGGATAGGGCGCGTCGACCGGCGCAACGATGGGCGGCGGCATCGGTGCGGGCTGCGGGCCGGGGGTCTGCGCGAGGGCGGTGAGAGCAAGGCATGCTAACGCGAGAGCGGTGGCAGCGCAAGTATGGCGGAAAAATGCATGAGGCATGACGTCCTCCGAAATGGTAAGCAAACAATGTATATCGGCGCATGCCGGGGCGGCAAAGCCGTGGTGGGCGGAAGATCGCTGTGTCGCTCGTAGATGGGTTTTGAGCGTTATCGCCTAACTGTAGCGGCAGCCGCTGCGTCTCCTCTCTGGACAGAGCAGCTTCTCTGATTTTTTCCTGGGTCTCGTCCTTCTCTTTCGCCGCTTCTTGCACCCGCCCTATTCTTCGCCCGGTTCTTGGGCTAATTCGTGCCCGGTTCCTGGGGGATCGCCGCTCCGTCGGAACGCGGATCTCCCGCAGCGAAGTTGACCTCACGGCTGCTGTCGCGGACCACAGCCGCTCCCTGGCCTACCGTAAAGGAGAAGGGTTCGAGGAGTCGAATCTGGTGGCCCCGTTGCGCAAGGCCGGCGCGGATGTCAGCAGGGATGGTCTCCTCCATCTGGACATCGCAGCCCTCAAAGGTTTCTTTGGTAAAGCGTGGTTGTTCGAGCGCAGCCTGCACGTTCATGCCATAGTCTACGACGTTGGCGACGAACTGTGCGTGAGCCTGAGCCTGGTTCCAGCCTCCCATAATACCAAAGCCAATATGGATGTCGCCCTTCTCCATGAAGGCCGGGATGATGGTATGGAGGGGACGCTTGCGCCCGGCGAGTGAATTGGGCAAACCTGGAGCGAGCTGAAAGAGGGCTCCGCGGTTCTGGAAGGAAAAGCCGAGTCCCGGTGCGACAAATCCGGTGCCATAGCCGGCATAGTTGCTCTGAATCAGCGAGACAATGTTGCCGTCCTTGTCGATTGTGGAGAGATAGATGGTCGAATTGCCGTGCTTGTCCAGTTCCGCCGAGATGTCCGAAGGAACCACCTGGCAGGCGGCCTTGTTCATGTCGATCAGCTTCGCACGCTTGTCGGCGAGACTTTTTGAGATGAGCTCTTTCACAGGGATCGGTGTGAAACGCGGATCGCCGACGTACTTGTACATGTCAGCGTAGGCGAGTTTCTTGGCCTCGATCATGACGTGCAGCGCATCGACTGAGTTATGTCCGTACTGCGACATGGGGAAATGCTCCATGATATTGAGCATGGAGAGCGCGGCGATCCCCTGGCCGTTGGGCGGAAGTTCATAGACGGTCCAGCCACGGTAGGTGGTGGAGACGGGCTCGACCCACTCGGGCTGGAAGTCACGGAAGTCTTCCAGGGTGTGAGTCCCACCGTGGGCATCGAGGAATTTGACCATCGTCTCCGTCATGGGACCGTTGTAGAAAGCATCGCGGCCATGCTCGGCGATCTGGCGAAGCGAGTTAGCCAGAGCGGTGTTCTTGAACAGGTCGCCAGGCTTCGGAGCACTGGGCCAGATGTCGAAGGTTTCTTTATAGCCGGGCTGGTCCAGAAGACTTTTGGCAATCCAATAGCGGGCGTTGCGCTCGGCCAGTGGAAATCCGTTCTCTGCGTAGTAGATGGCCGGGGCAAGCAGTTGCCTGAAGGGCAGGGTTCCGAAGCGGGTGCGCATGGCGTCCCAGCCGGCCACGGTCCCGGGAATGTCAATGGTCTCGACGCCGATGAAGTTCATTTCGGTGATGCCTTTGGATTTGAGGTAATCGATGGTCAATGCTTTTGGTGCCCAGCCGCTGGAGTTGAGGCCGTAGAGTTTGCCAGTTTTGGACTCGTAGTAGAGCATGAAAAGATCGCCACCTATGCCATTGACGTATGGCTGGACGACGCCCATGACAGCGTTGGCCGCGATGGCGGCATCGATGGCATTACCGCCTTCTTCCAGAACGTGAGCTCCGGCCTGGGAGGCGAGAAACTGCGGGGTGGAGACGATGCCGAACTTCGTGACCACCATAGAGCGGCCCTGTCCGCGGACCGAGGAGAACTGCTGCGCAAGGACAATCACCGAGTTAAGAAGCAGTAGCGCGACACATGCGAAATGTTTCATGTCACTTCCTTGATTGGGGGCGCGTACACAGATGAATACAGGAATCCGAGAAAATCCGCCACTCTATACGCATCGTTTGCGACCTCGATGACGTTACTGCGGCTGTTATCGCCAATCCCGGGAAATCGGCATCCAGCAAAGTTGACCAGATTGCCCACTATGAAATCGTTGGCGCGAGATAGCTTTTGAAATAATTGAGCGCTTGACTCGGCCCAATGCCGAGCGGATCGATCCGTCCTCAGGTTTCTCGCGACGTCGCGGATCGGCGGCAAGACGTATTCGCGGGGATGTTCCTGAATAGGCAGGATCAGCTGCCGCCGTTTCTTGCTCAGCTGATTGATCCGTTCTGCAAAACTCTGCGATCCTTCTAATGTTGTCAGCGCGTTCCCGCAATGTTTGGCGGCGGCCGCGCGCGAACCGCGATTACCCGAACTACGACTGCCGGAACCGCGATTGCCATTGCAAAGTTCCGCGTGCGGCAGCGACAATTGTTCATGGCGAAAAACTCTGGGCGGGAGGATGACAGCTCGGCCGCACATACGCCCACCGGGGATCCTTTCTTGCCGGGAGCTATGGTGGTCGTGACGCTGGGAAATCCCCGCGACAAATTCTGGGGCGTGATTCTGGCGCTGGCTCCGGAGGGACTCAGCACGAGCGGTGTCGAGCTGGCATCGTTTGAAGATCTGGTTGTGATGGTGAAAGAAGGCGAAGCGTTCACTCCCGCCGTGGTCTTTTTTCCGATGCACCGGATTGAACGCATCGAACTCGACCTTCCCGACGGCGGCCTGCCTTCGCTTTCGCAGCGCTTCTCGGCCAAGACCGGCCTTGACCCTGCCGCCCTGCTGGGATCTCCCGGCGATTACGGAACGATCGAGCGCCCTGACGACTCACGCTCCGCGTTTCGTTCCACTGTGGTTCGTCCCACGAAGGACCGGGCATGAGATTCTCCAATATCTTAACGGCGCCCAACCAGCTCACCCTGCTGCGCATGGCTTTCGTTCCCTTTATCGTGATGGAACTGGTCGATGGCCGCTATTTCTGGGCCCTGGTTCTGTTCGTGGTGGCCGGCTTCAGCGATGGCCTGGATGGGCTGTTGGCTCGCAGGTTGCACCAGCAGACTCTGCTCGGCCAATATCTCGATCCCATTGCGGACAAGCTCTTGTTGAGCACGATGTTCCTCGTGCTCTCGATTCTGCGCAAAATTCCCTGGAAGTTTACCGTGCTGGTTTTCGGCCGCGATATTTCCATCCTGGCCGCCAGTGCGGTGCTGTTTGCCATCGCGGGACTGCGCAACTTCCGGCCGAGCATCTTCGGGAAAGCGAACACTTTCTCGCAGATCGCCGCCGTGTTCTTCGTGCTGCTGTTTTCGATACGCCCGGCACAATGGATATGGATTACCCGGACAGTGTTCTTGCGCGCCACATTCGCCTTCACCATCATCTCAGCCCTGCACTATGTTTTTCTCGTGCAACACCGGATGCGGGCGAATGCCGACGTGCCGGCTGCGGATTCCTCCGCCGACATTCCCGCCAGTTGACCCTGTTTCTTGCATCCCCCTAGAATTGGTGGTTCGTCTCTGAGTGCCACACTCACTATGGCCTTACACCTTTACAACACCATGTCCTCGCGGGTCGAGGAATTTCATCCGCTCCACAGCAAGCAGGTCCGCATGTATGCCTGTGGCCCGACGGTCTACGATTACGGGCATATCGGCAACTTCAGAACCTTTATTGCCGTCGACATGCTGCAGCGATTCATGCGCCAGTCCGGCTACACCGTGCGATACGTGATGAACATCACGGATCTTGACGACAAGATTATCCGCAACGCGGCGCGTGACGGCGTCAGCGTTCAGCAATATACGGCGAAGTACGAGAAAGCATTTCTGGAAGACGCCGCCATGATTGGAATTGAGCAGCCGATGCTGGTGCGGGCCACCGAGCATATTCCGGAGATGGCCGAATTCGTGACCAAACTGGTGAAGAAAGGGATCGCGTACCGCACCGACGACGGCTCCTATTACTTCCGCATCGCAAGCTTTCCGCGCTATGGCAAGCTGTCGAAGAAGGACTTCAGTGGAATGCTCGACGGCGCCCGGGTTGACCTGGACGAGTATGACAAAGACAGTGCGCGCGACTTCGCGCTGTGGAAGGCGCCCAAGCCGGGCGAAGCTTCCTGGGATACCTCGATTGGGCCGGGACGCCCGGGCTGGCACCTGGAGTGCTCCGTTATGTCGATGCAGGAACTGGGCGAGAGTTTCGATCTGCACGCGGGCGGAGAAGACCTTATCTTTCCGCATCACGAAAACGAGATCGCGCAATCGGAATCGCTTAGCGGGAAGACGTTCGCGCGTTTCTGGTTTCACGTGCGCTTCCTGCTGGTTGAGGGCGAGAAGATGTCGAAGAGCCTGGGAAACTTCTATACGCTGCGCGACCTGGTGTTGAAGGGCCATAAACCGTCGTCGATCCGCTATCTGCTCACCTCGGTGCCTTACAGAAATCAGCTCAACTTTACTTTTGACGGACTTAAGCAGGCCGCGGTTTCGGTGGAACGTTTGCGCAATTTCCGCCAGCGTTTGGCTGCTGGGAGTTTTCCATCCGGCTCCAACCCGGAGATGCAATCGCTCGCGAGCGGGACCACCGGCCGCATGCGGGCTGCGCTCGACGACGATCTCAACACGGCGCAAGCGCAAGCCGCCATCTTCGAGATGGTGCGCAACGCCAACGCGGCTTTCGATGCGGGGGGAATCAGAAAAGACGACGTTGCGCCGCTGCTGGCGGCGCTCGGCAGGTTCGACGAAATTTTCGCCGTGCTCAAAGACGACGATGGTCCCGGGATGAAAAGAGTCGCCGACTGGGCGGTGACCGAAAACCGCGGGCAAGACATCAGCGCGCAGCTGCGGGAAGCCATGCAGTCGAGCCAACTCTCCGATGCCGACATCGAAAAGAAGATTACCCAGATGGGAGCCGCGCGGAGCGCCCGTAACTTCAAGCTCTCCGACGCCCTGCGCGCCGAACTCACCGGCGCTGGTATTATCGTCGAGAATTCACCGGACGGTGTGCGCTGGAGAAGAAGGTAATTTTTCCTGAGTGTAAACTGAAAGCTGAGAGCCGTCAGCCTTTATGAAGTCGCTCGACGAATATCTGCGCGATGCCGAGCAAGCCCACGGACACCTCTGCGCGGGACAAGTCCTCGGTGTGCGGCTGGCGATGCTGGGATTGGTCAAACTCGGCATCGACGATCCGCGCGGCAAGGACCGCAAGCGGCTCGTTACCTTCGTTGAAATTGACCGCTGCGCCACCGACGCAGTGGCCGTGGTTACTGGCTGTCGCTTGGGCAAGCGTGCCCTGAAGTTCCGCGACTGGGGAAAAGTTGCGGCGACGTTCGTGGACGTAAGCACCGGCAAGGCGATCCGCATCGCGGCGAAGGAGTCTTCGAAGGCGCTGGCTCGCCAGATGCATCCCGAAATCGACGACAAGAATCAGCAACAGATGCTGGCCTACCACGAAATCTCAGATGACGATTTGTTTGCAACGCAGTGGGTGAAGGTAGACTTACCGCCCGAAGAATTTCCAGGATACAGAGGGGACCGCGTGGTGTGCGAGGTATGCGGCGAGGGAATTAACTTCCGTCGCGAAGTGCGCACCGCGGACCGGGTGCTATGCCGCGCTTGCACCGGCGAACGCTACTACGAGCCGATCTAAGCGGCTCGCTCATACGCGTGTGCGATGCGCAGAATGGTGGACTCGTCGAAATGCTTGCCAAGAATCTGCAATCCGATCGGCAGTTTCTCTTTTGTTGTGCCACATGGAATTGAAATACCCGGAATCCCCGCCAGATCCGCCGTGACCGTGTAAATGTCCGCCAGGTACATGGCCAGCGGATCGTTCGACTTCTCGCCCAGTCGAAACGCCGCAGTTGGACTGGTCGGCGTCACGATCGCATCCACTTTACCGAAGGCCTCTTCGAAATCGCGCACCAGCAGCGTGCGAACTTTCTGCGCTTTCAGATAATACGCATCGTAATAGCCTGCGCTCAGTGCGTATGTGCCGAGCATGATGCGGCGTTTCACCTCGGCGCCGAAACCTTCATCGCGGCTGCGCCGGTACATCTCGGAGAGCGACCTCACTCCCGCGGCGCGATAGCTGTAGCGCACGCCGTCGTAGCGGGCCAGGTTCGAGGACGCTTCCGCGGTTGCGATCACATAATACGTGGGAATCGCGTACGAGGTATGGGGCAACGAAACCGGAACTATCTGGCAGCCCAGGCTTTTCAACTTGTCGATGGCTGATTCGACCGCATGACGGACTTCCTCGTCGAGTCCTTCGCCGAAATATTCCTTGGCCACGCCCAATCGCAGGCCGCGCACGGGCTTTTCAAGTTCGGCAACGTAATCTGGAACCGGTACGTCGGCCGAGGTTGAATCCATGGGGTCACGTCCGGCAATCGTGCGCAGCACACTCGCAGCGTCTTTTACTGTTCTGGCCAACGGTCCGATGTGATCGAGCGAAGAAGCAAACGCGATCAGCCCGTAGCGCGAGACTCGGCCATAAGTCGGCATCAATCCCACGACGCCACAGAACGCTGCCGGCTGCCGGATCGATCCTCCTGTGTCGGAACCCAGAGCGGCTACGGCCATATCCGCTGCCACAGCCGCCGCCGAACCGCCCGAGGATCCTCCCGGCACGCGGCTCAGGTCGCGCGGATTGCGCACGGGATGGAACGCCGAATTCTCATTCGAGGATCCCATGGCAAACTCATCACAGTTCGTCTTGCCCAGCACCACGGCTCCAGCAGTTTCCATGCGCGCTACGGCAGTGCAGTCGTAGGGCGGAATGTAGTTGCCGAGTGTCTTCGAGCCCGCCGTGGTGCGCACCCCACGCGTGCTCATCACGTCTTTGATTCCCACGGGCACACCGCCGAGCGGTGGCAATGGCTTGCCTTCGGCGGCCATACGGTCGATGCGGTCCGCCTGTTCCAGCGCGCGCTCTTTGCAAAGAGTGAGAAACGCGCCGATCTGCCCATCTTCTTTCTGGATGCGCGCGTAGTGCGCCTCGGCCAGCGCGAGCGCGGTCGTCTGGCGCTCCTGCACGGCGGAGCGGGCGGCATCGATGCTGAGTTGGGTCAGATTCATCGCCGATCAGAGGACGGCCCGGAAACGGCGCCGCTTCGCGACTCGAACCAAACAAAGACAACTATCTTTCAATCACCTTCGGCACGCGGAAGAATGTTCCATCGGCATCCGGCGCGTTCTCCAGCGCGACCTCCTGCGTCAAAGACTTGCGCAGTCCTTCGACCACATCTTCTCGAATGGAGTACGCAAACCTTTCGCTGCCTTGCTTCAAGTCGTTGGCGCCGTAACGATCCGATATCTGCGCCATGGGCTCCACGTTCGCGGTGTCCAGTTGGTTGAGGCGGTCGATGTAATCGAGAATCGAATTCAAATCTCGCAACATCCCGGTGCGCTCCTCGGCGGAAAGCTCCAGATTGGCGAGATCGGCGACATAGGCGACGTCTTTTTCGGTAACTTTCATGTGCGGAGACTCAAGGTGTCGGGGGATGGCGCTCGAAAAAAATTGGCGCGCTATCTCTGACGAGTCACATCTTGCCGAATCACAAACTCAATCCTTTCTACCTTCTGGCCCGCGTAACGGTTTAGAGTGGCGAGGTAACGCGGCGCCAGGCCCTGCATCTCACGCTTCCACCCAGCATCGGGAACTTCGACGCGGAGCACCGCGTCGGCAAACTCCAGAGCCCGCGTGCGCTCGGCCACTACCGAGCCGCAAACCAGAGGCCAGGCCAGCAGCGGAGCTTCGCCCTGCGGCACGCGCCGCAACGCGCCGGCGACAATCTTTTCCAATCCCCCGCCTGCCTGCTCCATATCAATATCAATCGCCTGACAGAGATTTCGATTCTAGCACTCCAGTTGGATGAAGCGCCTCGGCCAATCGCTGCTCTTTAGAGCGGAAATTCACGCTTTACGAACTCAAGTGCTGCGTCGTGCGAGAGCAATTGCCCTTCGAGCTGCGCATCTTCCACAGCTTCCAGAATCTCGCGGAACCTGGGCCCCGGCGCATATCCGGCGGCAATCAAGTCGTCTCCGTTCACCAATGCCACCGGGCGAATCTTCTCCGCCGGAATCTCGGCCAGCTTCTTCCGGACAAATTCATACGTGCTCAGATTGCGGTGACTCGCCAGGCTGTCGGCGCGATGCAATGCCAGATGCTGGTCGAAAGCCGGCAGGCGAAGGAATTTCTTCAGCGTCGATTCCTTCATGCGCGTGGCGTGAGCAAAGCGCATGTGGTTGTCGACCAGGGCGAATATCTGGGTAGTATCGGAGTTCGAAAAACGCAGGCGTCCGCAGATTTCTTCCGCGATCTTCACGCCCACATCCACATGATTATCGAAACGGATCCGGTCGGGCGCTACGCGAAAAGTTGCCGGTTTGCCCACGTCATGCAGCAGCGCGCCCCAACCCAGCGTAGGCGGGCAAGGACGAGGCAGGTTCTCCAGCAGCAGCAGCGTGTGCGCGAATACATCGCCTTCCGGATGAAACTCAGCCGGCTGCTCCACGCCCTTCATGGCCGAGATCTCCGGCAGCACCTCTTTCAGCAGACCGCACTCATCCAGCCAAAGAAAAGCGCGGCGGGCATGACCCTCGGTGAGCATTTTGGTCAGTTCATCGCGAACCCGTTCGCGCGAGACCATCTGAATCTCGGGAGCGAGCTGCCGAATCGCAACCAGCGTCTCGGCCTCAATCGCGTACTCGAAGCGTGCCGCAAAACGCACTGCGCGCAGCATGCGCAATTTGTCCTCCGCAAAACGCCGGTAGGGGTCGCCGATGGCGCGAATGATGCCCGCTTCAAGGTCTTCACGTCCACCCACATAGTCAAGCACCTCACCGCTCACCGGATCGAGCATCATGCCGTTGATCGTGAAGTCGCGGCGCGCCACATCCTCGCGCGGATCCTTACTGAATCGCACCTCGTCGGGATGGCGTCCGTCGGAGTAGCCAAGATCGCTGCGGAAGGTTGCAACCTCCACGGTTTGCGCCTTGGATGCCACGCTCTCGTCCACACTCGCGCGGTTCTCCTCGGGCAGCGGCACCAGCACCACTCCAAACTGCGCTCCCACGGCATAAGTGTCGGGAAAAACCTCCATGACTTGCGCCGGGGTTGCGCCGGTCGCCACGTCATAGTCCGCGGGCTCCCGTTGCAATAGAAGATCGCGCACGCACCCGCCGACCAGATAGGCATGAAAACCACGCTGGCGGAGAGCCTGGATGATCGAGATGGCAAAATCCTTCAGCATCTCGCCATCGACTCTTGGGAATTGAACGGAAGTTGCATGTTTTGAATTAAGCTAGAGATTCGAGACTTTAAACTCGAACTGATTATGCCAGACGCCTTCATCCTCGGCATCGAAACTTCCTGTGACGAAACCGCGGCGGCCGTGGTGCGCTCGGGAGAGCGGCTCATCTCAAACGTGGTCGCGTCGCAGATCGCCACCCATCAACCTTACGGCGGTGTCGTGCCGGAGTTGGCATCGCGCGAACACCTGCGTGCCATCGTTCCCGTCGTGCGGCAGGCGCTGGCGGAAGCCAATCAGAATTACCGCTCGGTCGACGCAATCGCAGTTACCCAGGGTCCCGGCCTCGCCGGAGCCCTGATGGTGGGCATCAGCTACGCCAAGGCTCTGGCCTTTGCCCTCGGCAAGCCGCTGATCGCCGTCAACCATCTCGAAGGCCACATCCATGCGGTTTTGCTGGAGGAACGCCAGAAGGGTAAGCACGAGGTGCAATTCCCTGTGCTCGCTCTCGTGGTCTCGGGAGGGCACACACACCTTTATCTGGCAGCGCAGAAAGACGAAAGTTGGACGTACGAAAACATCGGCCGTACCCGCGACGACGCTGCCGGCGAAGCCTTCGACAAAGTCGCAAAACTGCTGGGCCTCGGTTATCCCGGAGGTCCGATCATCGACCGCCTCGCGCCGCACGGCGACCCCAGTGCCGTGAAGTTTCCGCCGGCCCAGATCAAACACCGTGATCGCCGGGACCACCGCGGCCCAAAAGAGGTGGAAAACGATCGCCCGCGTTTCGATTTTTCCTACAGCGGCATCAAGACGGCCGTGCTGCGCTACGTCGAGGTTCACCAGATGCACCGTTCCGTCGAGGTCCGTCGCAAGGCCTTAGAGAATATTCGCAAACCCGGGTTCGAAGACTACCTTGCGAACTGTGACAGGCGGACGCTTGACCTGATCGCTTCGTTCCAGCGTGCGGTCGTCGAAGACCTTATTGGCAAAACTCTGGCTGCGGCCCGGGCCTGCGATGTGGCAACGCTTTTTGTCACGGGCGGAGTGGCGGCCAACAGCGAATTGCGGAGCACATTCGAACGGGACGCGGCTCAGGACGGCCTGCCGGTGTATTTTCCCTCGCGGCCGCTTTCCACCGACAACGCCGCCATGATTGCGGCCGCCGCCTATCCTAAATTTCTGGCACAGGATTTTGCCGCCATGGATTTTTCGGCGGAGCCGAGCCTTGTCTTACGCTAGTCTCGCGCGCCGGCGCCGGCTCCAGGTCGAAGGCCCGACCGCCTATTTCCCCGCGCCTTGACCCTGGCCTTTTCCCATCACCGCATCCAGAGCTTTTTCGAGCTGGCCCTGAATGTCAATGTCCTTATAGATGGTGAAGTTGGCGCGGTTTTCCTTTTCGTCGAAGCCGCTGGCGCGGCCCGCAACAATAATGACGGGGATGTTTGCCGTCTCCGGGTTCTTCTTCACGGCGGTGATCAGTTCGCTGCCCGACATCTTTGGCATTTGCATGTCGGTAACAATCAGGTCGGGATGCACTCGCAGAAGAATCTCCAAAGCTTCCACACCGTTGGTAGCGGACTCCACCGCGAAGCCGCGCTCTTCGAGAGAGCGGCAAACGGTGTAGCGGATCAACATCGAATCGTCAACCACCAGCGCTACAGCAGGCATGAGTTAGCAACGCGCGAAATGCACGCCCCCGGCCCGCAGACTAGCAGAGCCGTTTCGGGGGAAACAAGACAGAATCGAGAACACGGGATTACTAAGGTGATCAGGCCCCAGCGCCGGGCCCGCAGCGTGACTTTGGTCTACGACTCCGGGGCTTCGCCTTCGGTGTTCTCCTCAATGCTCATGTCCTTGAGTTCGCTGGATTCGAAAACCTCGCGGCACTCGAGGCACTCCACGAACTCGGCATCTTCTTCGCGGCTTACGATTTGCACGCGCGGGTGCTTGCAAGGTTGCTTGTCGGCGTTTTCGGGGCGCGGGAACGGCGTTGAGGTCATAAATCCGGAAGCGTCGCCCTCATGGAATACGCAGAGGGACCGATTCGCGGGAATTTTCCGGTATTTTAGCCTTGCTTTGCCACTTGTCAAGTCCCGGCGTGTTACACGGCAGCGAATTTGTTCCCTTGTTCCGCCCCCCGTCGGTTTAGATCGCGTTAGCTTGGCCTGCCAGAATTCCGACCAAAATCATCGCCCACTCCTAAACCATTTAATCTCGGATAGTTACCATCCAATGTTACTTCCTACGATTGCCTGCAAGCACTTGCATGATTTAGGGTTATGGACGTAGAATGAATTACGACGGAAAAGGTCGGAATTCCGATCCAGGGCTCCGTAGGCCAGAGATCGATTTCGCCTCGGGGCGGGATTCGGAGCAGGAATCGACACGCGGAACGCCGTCGCAACGTAGATGCTCAAACTAACCAAAAAGGCGGATTACGCGCTGATGGCCATGAAACACTTGGCCGACCACGCGCATGAAGGCGTGGCAAGTGCGAGCGCCAAAGATGTTGCCGATTCTTTCGGCATTCCGCCCGAGGCCTTGGCCAAGATTCTGCAGCGCCTGGCGAAGGCTGGCCTGTTGCACTCGCAGCATGGCACCAACGGCGGTTACAGGCTGGCACGAGCGGCGCACACAATTTCGGCCTTCGAAGTGATTCAGGCCATCGACGGCCCGCTGTTCATCACGTCCTGTGTCACGGTCCGCGGCGAGTGTGGTCAGAGCGATCGCTGCAACATCCGTGAACCGTTGCGCAAAGTGAATGAGAGCATCGAAGCTGTGTTGAAGCGCATCAAGATTTCACACATGCGCGAAGAACCGGAAGAGGCTGGCGGCGCAGCCATCAAACCAGCCGAACTGGTCACGATCGTTTAGCAAGAAGAGGAAGCAGGCACTTAACAAACCAGGTAGGAGAAGCAATTATGAGCACCGATGTAAAAGTCCCCCAGCAACTGCCGGCGACAAAGCACACCGCTCCCCAGGGAGTGAAGCTGCCGATTTATATGGATAACCACGCCACCACGCCCATGGATCCCCGGGTGCTGGAGGAGATGCTGCCCTATTTCATGGAAAAGTTCGGCAACGCCGCCAGCCGCAATCACTCCTTCGGCTGGGCGGGCGAAGAAGGCGTGGAAACCGCGCGCGAGCGCATCGCCAGGCTGATCGGCGCCACCACCAAAGAAATCATCTTCACCTCCGGCGCCACCGAGAGTGACAACCTCGCCATCAAGGGCGTCGCCGAAATGTACCGCGAGAAGGGCAACCACATTATCACCGCCGTCACCGAGCACAAGGCCGTGCTCGATACCTGCAAGCGCCTGGAAAAGTACGGCTTCCGCGTGACCTACATGCCAGTCCAGAAAGATGGCCTGATCGATCTCGACGACCTCAAGCGCGCCATGGATGACAAAACCATCCTGGTCACCATCATGGCCGCCAACAACGAGATCGGCGTGCTGCAGCCGTTTGCCGAAATCGGCAAACTCTGTCGCGAGCGCGGCATCATCTTCCATACCGACGCCACCCAGGCCATCGGCAAGATTCCGGTTGATGTGAGCAAGCACAACATCGACGTCATGTCCATCTCCGCCCACAAAATGTACGGACCCAAGGGCGTCGGCGCTTTGTACGTCCGCCGCAAGAATCCCCGCGTGCAGATTTCCGCCATCATCGATGGCGGAGGTCACGAGCGCGGCATGCGCTCCGGCACGCTCAACGTCCCCGGCATTGTTGGTTTAGGCAAAGCCTGCGCCATCGCTTCCGAGGAAATGTCTCGCGAGGCCGTCCAGCTGGCTGGTTTGCGCGATCGTCTGCGCGACCGGATCATGAACCGTCTCGACGAAACTTACATCAACGGTTCCATGGAGCATCGCCTGCCCGGCAACCTCAACATCAGCTTTGCCTACGTCGAGGGCGAGTCGCTGCTCATGGGCATCAACGACATTGCAGTTTCCAGCGGTTCGGCCTGCACCTCCGCGACCCTTGAGCCATCTTATGTATTAAAGGCTCTTGGTACCGGTGACGATCTGGCGCACAGTTCGATCCGCTTCGGCATCGGCCGCTTCAACACCGCAGCCGAAGTCGATTACGTGGCCGACCGCGTCATTGAAACCGTCGAGCGTCTGCGCGAACTTTCTCCGCTCTACGAAATGGCGAAGGAAGGCATCAACTTGAAAGACGTGAAGTGGGCCGGAGAGTAATGGAGATTGGGAAGGGCACGACTTCAGTCGTGCCGCATAGATTTGAAATGAAGAGGGGCTTTAGCCCCTGGGTAAGTTTAGGCAATTAGGAGAGCACATGTCATACAGCGACAAGGTAATCGATCACTACAACAATCCGCGCAACGTCGGCTCCATGGACAAGAACAGCACGGATGTGGGCACCGGCCTGGTCGGCGCGCCCGAGTGCGGCGACGTGATGAAGCTGCAGATCAAGGTCAATCCGCAAACCAGCGTGATTGAGGAAGCCAAGTTCAAAACCTTTGGCTGCGGCTCCGCCATCGCGTCATCCTCTCTCGCCACCGAGTGGGTGAAGGGCAAGACGGTGGATGAGGCCCTCGCCATCAAGAACATGGACATCGTGAAGGAGCTGTCGCTCCCTCCCGTCAAGATCCATTGTTCCGTGCTGGCCGAGGACGCCATCCGCGCCGCCATCGGCGACTGGAAGAAGAAGCAGGAAAGCGCGAAGCCGGTCGCCTCCGCCGTAGCCCAGTAAGCTGCGGCGCAAAGGCTTGGTCTTGAAACCCCTGGCCTTTGCGAAAGGGCGCGTCTTCGCCCGCGCCAGGACGACCGGGAAGGGCACGACTTCATTCGCGCCGCAAATGGTCGGGAAGGGCACGACTTCATTCGTGCCGTCTTAGTCCATTAGTCGATTGCGGCTTTAGCCGCTGAGGGATCGCGTCAAGAATTCGCATGACAACGCTGACCGAACAATCCGCACCAGCTTCGCAAGCTGCGCCAGCCAAGGGCATTCAGGTTACCGATAAAGCCCTCGCCAAGGTGCGCACCGCGATGGCCAAGGAAGGCATCTCGCCCCAGCAGGGCGGATTGCGTCTGGGCGTTCAGGGCGGCGGCTGTTCCGGTCTGAGCTATAACATCCGCTTCGACACGCAGCCCCGCGAACGCGACCGCATCTTCCAGTTTGGCGATGTGCGCTTGTTCGTCGATCCCAAGTCGTTTATCTATCTGAATGGCATGATCCTGGATTACCAGGAGACGCTGATGCAGCAGGGATTCGTCTTCGTGAATCCTCAAGCCACCAAGTCGTGTGGCTGTGGCACTTCGTTCTCCGCTTGATCCTGTGGAGCGGGCGCCCTCGCCCGCGAAAGCCGGCGGTGCAACGGTCGCAGTCCCTGAGGTCGGGCACGCGTGTTGTCCCGCGTTTACAAAAAGAGCAGATTGGAATGACCAACTCATCCCTGACCAGCATTGCCACGAAGCCCGCGCCCCAGGACACGCAATCCTGCTGGTCGTGCGGCACCATGCGCGCCGTTCAGTTCTGCGAAGCCTGCGGCAAGGTGCAGCCCCCAAGGCCGGTGGACTATTTTGTCTTTTTCGGCCTGCCGCGCAAATTGGATCTCGATGTCGCCGCTCTTGACAAAGACTTCTATGAGCTGAGCCGCAAGCTTCATCCCGATCTCAACGCCCGTGCCGGCAGCCAGGAGCAGGAGTGGAGCCTGCAACAGACCTCCCTGCTCAACGATGCTCATCGCACCTTGAAAGACCCGATCAGGCGCACCGAGTACCTTCTGAAGCTGGAGGGCGTCGAACTGGAGGAGCAATCGAAAACCGCGACCGAGCAGGCCCGCTCCACCGGTGAAGTCAAGAAGCAGATCGTCCCCCCGGATTTGCTGGAGGAAGTTTTCGAGCTGAACCTGCAGCTTGAAGAACTCCGTGCGCAGAAGAAGATGGGCGAGGACGATCCCGCCCTGATCGAGGAAATCGGCCGCCAGAAGCTCGAACTCGAAGAAAAGCAGGAAGCGCTTCTGCGCCAGATGCAGGAGCGCTGGAAGATTTGGGATGGAATGATCCAGCGCGAGCATAACGGTCAACCCGTCTCCGAAGAAGAGCGCAGGCAGGAACGCGACAAAATGGTAGCCCTGCTTAACCGCCGCAACTACATCCGCAATCTGGTGCGGGATGTGAGTGAAGTGCTGGAGAATTGAGAGATTGAGGCATCGGCGATTGAGTGATTGAAAAGCTGCGGTTCTGCAATCGCTAAATCACTCAATCGCAAAATCACGCAATGGCATCGGATCGCATCGTCGGCATCGACCTCGGCACCACGAACTCTCTCGTGGCCTTCATGCAAGGGGAGAGCCCTGTCGTAATTCCCGGCGAAGACGGTTCGAATCTGGTTCCTTCGGTGGTAGCGCTCGACCAGAATAATCAGCCCATCATCGGCAATGCCGCGCGCAATTTTCTCATCGCAACCCCGGACCGCGCCGTCTACTCCATCAAGCGCCTCATGGGACGCGGAGTTGACGACGTGCAGGCCGAATTAACATTCTTCCCCTTCCACCTTGCCGAAGATCTGCAACCCGGCGAAGTTCTGCGGATCAAACTCGGCGGGAAGACCTTTACCCCGCCGGAAATTTCCGCGCTCATTCTCCGCCAGCTCAAGCGCAACGCCGAGCGCTTCTTCGGAGCCCCGGTTACCAAGGCTGTCATCACCGTGCCCGCATATTTCAACGACGCGCAGCGCCAGGCAACAAAAGATGCCGGCCGCATCGCCGGCCTCGAGGTCCTGCGCCTGGTCAACGAGCCCACTGCCGCCTCGCTCGCCTACGGCCTCGATAAAAGGCAGAACGGAATCGTCGCTGTCTACGATCTCGGCGGCGGCACTTTCGATATCTCGATTCTCAAGCTGCACGATGGCATCTTCGAAGTCATCTCGACCAACGGCGATACCCATCTCGGCGGCGATGACATCGATAATCTCCTGATCGCCATCGCGCTCGACGATACAGTCGGCGACCTCAAGCTCGACCTTCGCCGCAACCCCGAAGCCGTGCAGGCCATTCGCAAGGCTGTCATCGAAGCCAAAATCGCGCTTTCCTCGCAGCCCTCGGCGAAGCTCGATGTTGAATTACCCGGCGGCCAACGCTACCTGCGCGAGATTACGCGGGAGCAGTTCGAACAACTCATCCAGCCCATCATCGACCGCACCATCGGCCCCTGCAAACAGGCCCTGAAAGACGCCGGCCTCAAGCCCGGACAAATTGACGAAGTCGTGCTGGTCGGCGGTTCCACGCGCATCCCCAAAGTTCGCGCCCTGGTGAAAGAACTGTTCCAGCGCGAACCGCACACGGATTTAAATCCCGATGAAGTGGTCGCACTGGGCGCGGCCGTGCAGGCTAACATTCTCGGCGGCGGCTCCGAAGCCACCGAAAATATGCTGCTGCTCGATGTCACGCCGTTGTCGCTCGGCATCGAAGTCGCGGGCGGCGTGACCGACAAAATTATTCTGCGCAATTCAACCATCCCCGCCTCGGCCACGCAGTTCTATACCACCCAGGTTGACGGCCAGGCCAACGTCGCCATTCACGTGCTACAAGGCGAGCGCGAACTGGCAAAGGATTGCCGCTCCCTGGCCCGTTTCGATCTCAAAGGCATTCCGGCGATGGCTGCTGGAATAGCCCGCATCGAAGTCAAATTTCTCATCGACGCCAACGGCATCCTGCACGTCTCGGCGCGCGAGCAGCGCAGCGGAAAGGAATCGGAAATTCAGGTCCGGCCCAGCTACGGTCTCACCGACGAGCAGGTCGAAACCATGATCCTCGATTCTTTTGACAGCGCAGAAGAGGATTTCCGCCAGCGCCAGATCATCGAAGCGCGCAACGAAAGCGAGACCATTCTTGCGGCATTGGAAAAAGGCAAGAAAAGTCCGGCCTGGGGTCATCTCACTACCGACGAAAAGAAAAAGATTGCGAAGATGGAAAAAGCCCTTGTCGCCATTAAGTCGGAAGACGATTACCAGGCCATCCGCAAAGCCATCGAGGCCCTGAATCAGGGCACAACGCGGCTGGCCGAGCTGATGATGGATAGCGCAGTCTCCACCGCGCTAAAAGGTAAGACCATGGACGAAGTCGATATGGGCGAAGGCCCCACGGCTCCGCATCCCGTGGCCAAAGCGGAATTTGAATAGGTCAGGAGTAAGCATGTCAGAAGAAAAATCGCAAGGCGCCGGTACTGTCACCGAAGACGCTCCCGGCGAAAACCCGCCACCGGAAAACCTGGTACAGATTACGTTTCTGCCCGAGGGCAAGACGGTGCAGTTCGAGCACGGCAAACTACCCTACGAAGATCACGGCAAGGAAGAGTCGATCCTCGATATCGCGCTGAACTACGGAATCCCGCTCGACCACGCCTGCGGCGGCAATTGCGCCTGCACCACCTGCCACGTCTGGATCAAAGAGGGCGCCGAAAATCTCTCGCCCATGGATGACGACGAAGCCGACCGTCTGGACATGGCTGCCGACTTGCAGTTAAACTCACGTCTCGGCTGCCAGGTGCAGATCGTGAAACCGGGTAAGGTCGTGGTCGAGATCCCCGCCTGGAACCGTAACTATATTTCAGAAGAACATCACTAGGAGAGTTTCTGGTTTCTGGTTTCGAGCCACGCAAGCATCTGGAAACCGGAAACCGCGAACTCCCTTAAGGAACTTCCCATGCCGAAACCGCTCACCTGGGACGACGCCGAAGATATCGGCATCCTGCTCTCCGAAATTCATCCCCAAGTCGATCCGCTCACCGTCCGCTTCACCGACCTGCACCGTTACGTCACCGAGTTGCCCGATTTCAAGGGCGATCCGAAAACCTCGAACGAAGGCAAGCTCGAAGCCATCCAGATGGCGTGGCACGAAGAATTCCAGGACCGCACCCAGGGCTAGGGCACGGTTTCGAATGCTCTCATCTGAGATCTGTGAAAGCCTCGCTGGCCGCGGCTACCCAACCGTCGCCGGAACCGGCTCTTCCACGCTGGCTTCGCGCAGAAACTTTGCCGCTTCTTCCGGCGGCGTGGGATTAATGTAGAACCCCGTGCCCCACTCGAATCCCGCCGTCTTGGTCAGCTTCGGCATGAACTCGATGTGCCAGTGATAGTGGTCGTTGGTCGGGTCCTGCGCCGGCGAGGTGTGCACCACCAGATTGTACGGAGGATTATCCAGCACCCGGTCCGCCTTCATCAGCAAAGTCTTCAGCGCCTTCGCCAGATTCTCGAACATGTGCGACGACGAATTCTCGAACGCGGATTCATGCTGCTTCGGCAGAATCCACGTCTCAAACGGAAACCGCGGCGCGTACGGCGCGATGGTGAGAAAATTCTCGTTCTCCGCCACCACCCGGCTCCCATTTTCCGTCTCCTGCCTGATAATGTCACAGAACACGCAACGCTCTTTATATAGGAAATATTGCTTTGCCCCTTCCAGTTCCTGCGTAACGTTGATGGGCAAAATCGGCAGCGCGATCAGTTGCGAGTGTGCATGTTCCAGCGACGCTCCCGCCGCCTCGCCGTGGTTTTTGAACAGCAGGATGTACTTGAACCGCCGGTCTTTCTTCAAATCCAGAATGCGGTCGCGGAATGTCCACAGCACGTCCTCAATCCGCTTTGGAGGCAGCGTCGCCAGGCTCGCATTATGGTCCGGGGTTTCGATGATCACTTCGTGGGCGCCAATGCCGTTCATGCGGTCGAACATGCCTTCGGCCTGCCGGCTCAGCGTGCCTTCAATTCCCAGCGCCGGAAACTTGTTCGGCACCACCCGCACCGTCCACCCCGGCGTATCCCGCTGCGACACCGGTCCGCCATTCGATCCCGGACGGTAAGCCTGAATCTCCGGCGGCGTCTTACTTTCGTTCCCGTAGCAAAAAGGACAGAAGCCGCCCTTCAACTTCACGTTCTCCCGCGCAAAATCCGTGGGACGCTTGGCGCGGTCCGTGGAAATAATTACCCAACGGCCAACAATAGGATCTTTTCTCAGCTCAGGCACTTACAAACCCCTTTTTATTAGGATAGACGAATCTGTCATTCTAAACCGTCAGGGAGGAGTTGCGAAACACTTCGATCTGCGGCTGGCTGGCTTTCGACTCTTCATAGTATACGCTGACCACATCGAAACGCCACTGGCACGAAGGTGGAAAGCGCCGAAGGTAATCACGCACCACCGCCGCTACCTCGCGCCGCTTGTGCCCGTCAACTGCCGCTTCCCCGGGCTTCACATCGCGCGTGCTGCGCGTCTTAACCTCCACAAAGCAAAGAACATCGTCATCCCAACCGATCAGGTCAATTTCTCCCCGGCAACGCGGCGAGCGGAAATTGCGCGCCATCATGGTGTAGCCCAGCTTGCGCAAATGAAAGTAAGCCGCCTCCTCTCCGCGCCGGCCGGTGAGATGATGAGCGGCAATTTTCTCTGCGGGCAGAGTGTGGTCAGCCAGCCAATCCAGGAGCCGCAGAATTGCCTGCGTCGGTCGTCCAGAAAATGCGCGACGCGAGAGCATGTTTCCAGAAGGCAAAGAAAAATCCCCAGGTTAACTCTACCCGGATTAAGGCTGATGGGATGTGACATGTTAACCATGGTCAGAGCGGAACCGGGTTTTTCTCCCAAAGCGGGAAATCGCCAAATGCTGTCAATAGCCGAGTAGTACACAATCGACCTTAAGTCGTTCACAACACTGACCAAATATTTCCGAAAACGTGTCCCATTTACCCCCTGCAATGTGATATAATGGATGTATAAGGTAAATCTTTAGGAAAACCTACTTCCAGAACAAGGCGCGGCCCATGGGCCGCGCCTTTTCTTTTGCCCGTATGGGGCTTAGCGAGACGCTGGCGCAGAGTAGTCCAGCCATAGGAGCGGAATGGGCAGATTCAGAGCCCTTTAAGACTTTCAAGGAGCGGGGAGAGTGGATTGAGCTGCGCTTCATGGCCGAGGCGATGGGCCATGGCTACAAGGTGCTGAAGCCGTGGGGAGATTCGCAACCGTTCGATGTGGCCATCAATTTCGGCAGCCGTATCGTGCGAGTCCAGGTGAAGTCGAGCACCTATCGCGTGGGGACGGGATACCGATGCGAGTTTGAGCGCAATCGTCGCAGCTCGCCCTACACGCTGGAGCAAGTCGATTTCTTCGCGGCGTGCATCGTCCCCGAGAACGCGTGGTACCTGATTCCGGCGTGGGCGCTGGTGAATGGAGATCACTTGAAGAAAGGGCCGATGCTGTGCCCCATGCAGCCCCTGGAAAAAGATCGGTATCTTTACGAGGGGTACAGGGAAGCGTGGGGTTTGCTGCGCGCGAAGCTGGAGAAGAGGACGCCGCGCGCCAGATAGGGATGGTGCGAGGTGGGGCGCGCTGGTCGCTGCGATGGGAATTTATTTCCGCGGTTGTAGGGTGGAAACGGAGGACTCGTTACAAGTTGGGGAATGGCCCCGAGTTGTTCCCTCTTCCGAGCAGTCCACTGTGATTCAATCTCCACCACTCCCTCAGCCCCGGAAAGATAATGGCGAAAACTGCTCCAGGCCCACTGCTCGGGACTAGGAACCAATCCCCTCCGCACCGGATTGCGATGGATATACCGCAGCTTCTCGATCCGCCGAGCCTCGCTCCACACATTGAAGTCGTAATACCGAGCCTGCCAGAAAGAGCCGCCTTCCGGCTCGCGTAACTCGCGGGCAACATTCTGCTTCAACATTTGCAATGCGAGCGAAAGCTTGGCCCGCTCCGGCTCGCTTACCAGCAGATGAACGTGCTCGGGCATAACCACATATCCCGCGACGTAAAAGCCGTACCATCGCCGCACTCGCTCCAGGGTCTGCTCGAAGATGTCGCGGGCATGAGGCGAGCCCAGTCGGGCCGCGCGCCGATAGCAGCTGAACGTAAGAAAATGCAAGCATCGCGCTTCCTGAAATCGCTTGAGACCCCAGGGCATAGAAGCAATCGTAAGCCGAAACGGGGTGCGGTGGTCCCGCTCCGATGGGAATTTGTTTCTATGTTTCCGAGATTGGGAACAGAAGGAAAGAAGTCAAATTCCCCGCCCTGTCTCTGCAAAAGCGCAGAGACAAGGACGGGGCAGCCTCGGGGTAGGATCGCTTGAGCCAGACCCCATTCGCCCGGCACCAGTCCTTACTTGCCGACCTGTTGGACACACTCTTCCAGCACGTCCAGGGCTACGTCGGCTTCTTGTTTGGTGACCACCAGCGGGGGGCAGAGGCGGACTGAGCTGGGGCCGCAGCCGAGGAACAGGACGCCGTGTTCGAAGGCCTTTTCGACGATCAGGTCGCGCTCGACGGCGGCGTACTCCTTGGTCGACTTGTCCTTGACGATGTCGACACCGATCATGAGGCCGCGGCCACGGACGTCGCCAACCAGCTTCAGCTTCGCCGGCCAGCTGGACATGCGCTGCAGCATGTGTGCGCCTACTTCGGCGGTATGTTCGAGCAGATGTTCTTTCTCGATCACGTCCAGCGTGGCCAGCGCGGCGGCGATGCACACGGGATTGCCGCCGAAGGTGGAGGCGTGGGAGCCCGGCACCCAGTCCATGATTTCGGAGCGCGTCATCGTGATGCCTAACGGCATGCCTGATGCGATGCCTTTCGCGATGCAGACCATGTCGGGTTCGACGCCGGTGTGCTCGACCGCCCACCACTTGCCGGTGCGCCCGATGCCGCTCTGGACTTCGTCGACCACCAGCAGGATTCCGTGACGATCGCAGATGCGGCGCAGTTCCTGCATGAAGATGGTGGGCGCGACTACGTAGCCGCCCTCGCCCTGCACCGGCTCGACAAAGATTGCGGCCACTTCCTCGGGAGGCAACGTGGTTTTGAACAGCTTGTCTTCGATGAAGCGGGCGCAGCCGAGCGCGAAGGCGTCGGGATCTTGTGTGGAGACCTTGCGTCCGCGGTAGAGATCGGGATAAGGAATGTGGGTCACGCCGGGCATGAGGGGCGCAAAGCGGCGCCGCTGCTGGGGTTTCGAGGCGGTGAGGGAGAGCGCGCCCATGGTGCGTCCGTGAAACGCGCCGAAAAACGCGATGATGTTCTGCCTTCTCGTGTGATAACGGGCGAGCTTGAGGGCGCACTCGATGGCTTCCGCGCCCGAGTTGCCGTAGTAGATTTTGTGCGGGCCGGGCATGGGCGCGATCTTCGACAGGCGTTCGGCGAGCGTGACCATGCTTTCGTAATAAAAATCCGTGCCCGACATGTGGATCAACTCGGCGGCCTGCTTCTGCATGGCGGCGACCACATGGGGATGGCAGTGCCCGGTCGAAACCACGGCGATGCCGGCGGAGAAATCATAGAACTCGTTGCCGTCGACGTCGGTGACGATAATGCCGCGTCCGCTCCTGGCTACCAGCGGATAGGAGCGGGTGTAGGACGGCGAAATGTATTTCTGGTCGCCGGCGAGCACGCGTTGAGCGTTGGGCCCGGGCAGGGCAGTCTTGATTCTCGGTCCGAAGCTTTTTTCGGGAGCGGTTGCGGTCATGGTCCTGGTGGTCATGGAATCCTCCGAGCGGTCGTTGGTCCCTTCGCTGTTGCTCAGGGCAGGCTAAAGGCGGTCGTTGGTCGTTGGCTGAGCCCGCATACAACTCAGGCAAGCAAGCGAGCAAACAAACTGGAGTTAAGGAGGATTGGAAACTAGTCGCTACCGAAGAGGCTGGGACGCAGGCGCGAAGGCAGATTGGCGCGATAGCGCCGCGGACAAACGAGGCAGTGAAGCCAGCACTCGGGCAGGTGCGAATTGGGGGGATGCGAATTGGGTTGGTTGCGCAGCATCGCTTACCTTCGACATCACTAAAACATTATAGCTTGAGGCAGCGTGTGGCGTAACCCCCTGCGATCCTTTGGTAACCGCCGGACTGCGCCCGGGGGACAGCCGAGTGCGGGCTGTCCTGACATAAGCCGTGCATGAGTGCGTTGCCATTTCGACTTCCGGCGGAATGACAACGTTTAGAATCTTCCTCGTAATCGGACTCGTCCAATGATTTTTGACTTCCTTCTGGATTTTTTCGCCCACAATGTCTAAAGCGCAGCGCACAAGCCGGTGGCCCGTCATTCTTGCCTTCGGGTTGGTGTATCTATTTTGGGGTTCGACGTATCTGGCGATCGATATTGCGGTGCGGAGCATTCCTCCGGCGCTGATGTGCGGGGTGAGGTTTTCGATTGCCGGAGTGGTGATGCTGGCGGTGTGCGCGGGGACGGGGCGGCGGATCTGGTATCCGGCGCGGCAGATGGCGCTGGCGGCAGTGGTGGGAATCCTGCTGCTGATGGGCGGCAACCTGACGCTGTCGTGGGCGGAGCTATCGGTTCCGTCAGGGCTGGCGGCTTTGATCATCGCCATCACGCCGTTGTGGTTTCTGGTTCTGGATTCGTTGCTGCTGGGCCATCATCGCATTTCATGGCGAGGCAAGGCCGGGCTGGGGCTGGGGATGGCCGGGTTGCTGGTTTTGTTCTGGCCGGAGTTGCATTCGACCACGACGCTGGGCCGGCGTGAGCTATTCTCCTGCACCGCGCTGCTGGGGGGATCGTTTTCCTGGGCGCTGGGATCGGTGCTGTCGAAGCGCTGGCAGTCGGGCATGGATGGATTCAGCGCGACGGGATGGCAGATTACGGCGGCGGGCGCAGGAAACTTTCTGCTGGCGCTGGTGGTGGGAGATTTTTCGCACGTGGCCTGGACGGCGCGCGGGCTGGGCGCGGTCACGTATCTGGTGGTATGCGGGTCGTGGATCGGATACACGGCCTACATCTATTTGCTGGAGCACGTGCCCACGTCGAAAGTGTCCACGTATGCGTATGTGAATCCGGTGATCGCGGTGTTTCTGGGCTGGCTGATTCTGCACGAGCGCGTGGACCGCTTTATCGTGATGGGCAGCGTGATTGTGGTGCTGGCGGTGATTCTGGTGACCAGCGCCAAGGTGAAGGGAAAAATGGTGGCGGAGGAGTTGGAGGTGGTCGAGGCCGGATAGCGGTTCTGGGTTTTGTTTGCAGACGCGGATGGTTTTGAATCAAGCAAGGGGTCGTCTATTTTTTTGAGGCTTGGTCGTCTTCTTCGTCCTGGTTCACCAGATCCACTGCGTGGCCGAGGATGGCAAAGGTTTGTGTGGGGACGCCGGCGGGCTCGAAGGTGACGCGGATGGGAGCGCGTTGCCAGGCGGGCACGGGGCAGGCAGAATCGGGGAGCGCGTTTTCGTCTTTGTCTTTGTCTTTGGTTTCCGCATCTCCGCCACTGGCGCCGTCGATGAGTTTCTTGAGCACAGGCTTGCGGCGGCTGATTTGGGCGACGATGGCGTAGATTTTCTTGCCGTCATCGGAAATGCCGCAATAGGCAGCGTAATCGCGATACCAACTCGCGGTGGAGTAGAAGGCGTCAAACTCAGGAAGATTGATGGAGGAAATGTGTCCGCTGACGCGGTCAACGAGAAGCCATCCGCCGCGCTGCCATTGCCAGCGTGGCGGAGAAGAGGATTCCTGGGGAAGGCTGTCGTTGAGGCGGAAGGCGCGGCGAACGACGAACATGCGGTCGGTGACGTCGTGCGCGGGGCCGAGAGTGAAGTCCTTGACGCGGGCGTCGACCAGGATAGGACGAACTTTCAGAGTGAGCGGCTTGGTGTTTCCGGCGACCGCAGAGGGGCTGGGAAACCACTGGACCGTCATCCATTTGCCGAAGGTGACGGTGTGAGGTTTGGATGCAGCGGCGGCAATGCTCGCCGGAATGACGACAAGAAAAAGTGCGATCCGAAGTCCGGATTGCGAGATGCGGACCATGACCGAGGGTAAGCAGAAAACCGGTTCGAGGACAAGGTTAGATGTCACAAGGCGCGTGCAATAGTTCTCCGACGGTGTTCGGAAATGGGACAGCCCACATGTCCAGGCGGGAGCAGGAAGACTGAGCGCGCCGCGGCCAGAGCGCATGGTGCGCGATTGGGGTTGAGTTTGGGGTAGAATCGGTGCAAGTCACTCGTGCGATGAATTTCCCTCCCGATCCCCGTCCGGCTGTGAGCGGTGAAGTGCGGACAACTTTCCAGCGGCAAGCGGCTTCTGATCAGGATATGAGCGGGTTGTGGGCACGACGGCGTGCTCCGCGGATTCTGGTGGTGGATGACGATCCCAACCTAGTCGGACTGATGAGCCAGTTGCTGACTTTGCGGGGCTACGAGGTGGTGACGGCGATAAACGCGGAGCAGGCGGAGGAGGAAGTGCGGCGGCAGACGCCGGACCTGATTCTTTCGGACGTGAGAATGCCGGGGAAGTCGGGCTACGATCTATGCCGCGAACTGAAAAGCGACCCGGCCACGCGGCTGATTCCCGTCGTGCTGATCACGGGCTTGAGCGAGAGTTCGGACAAGTTGCGTGGAATTGAGGCGGGAGCGGATGACTTTCTGAACAAGCCGGTGCTGGCGGAAGAGTTGACGGCGCGGGTGAAGTCGCTGCTGCGGGTGAAAGAATTCACCGACGAACTGGAGACGGCGGATTCCGTGCTGTGCACGCTGGGGCTGATCGTGGAGGGACGCGACCCTTACACCGAGGGGCATTGCGAGCGGCTGGCATCGCGGGCGGCGGATTTGGGACGGCATCTGGGGTTGGATGAAGATTCGATCCTGGCCTTGCAGCGCGGCGGATATCTGCACGACCTGGGCAAGATCGCAGTGCCGGATGCGATTCTGAAGAAGGGCAGCGACCTCTCGCTTGCGGAGTGGGCCATCATGAAGCAGCATCCGGTGACCGGGGAAAGCATCTGCAAGCCGCTGAAATCGTTGCGGCTGGTGCTGCCGATCATCCGGCATCATCACGAGCACAGCGACGGGTCGGGCTATCCCGACGGATTGCGGGCGGGCGAGATCCCGCTGCTGCCGCGGGTTTTGCAGGTGGTGGATGTGTACGATGCGCTGTGCACGGCGCGGCCCTACAAGCCCGCGCTGCCGCACGATGAAGCCGCGCAGACCATGCGCGAGGAAGCCCGCCGGGGCTTGTGGGACGCCGAACTGGTGAACGAATTGTTCAGCATGCTGGTAGAAAAGCGCAGCGTGGCGTAAGCGGCGGTTTCCAGCTTTTGGATGCCGCTTTCTCATTTCCTCAATCGGCTCCCCGCGACGTACAATGACGCAGCCTTTTTTGCGGCGGCCACGTTGAGCGACATCACTTACAGCATCGTCATTCCGGCCTACAACGAGGGTGAGCGGCTGGGAGCAACTCTGCAGAAGGTGCTGGCGTACGTGCGCGGCCAGGGATGGAATGCGGAAGTGATCGTGGTGAACGACGGGTCGCGCGACAACACTGCGGAGATTGTGCGCACGTTTGCCGCCGGCAATCCCGCGTTGAGTCTGGTGGAAAATCCCGGCAACCGCGGCAAGGGCTATAGCGTGCGGAATGGGATGCTGAAAGCGCGGGGCCAAGTGGTGGTGTTCAGCGACGCGGATTTATCTTCGCCCATCGAGGAAATGCCGAAGCTGTTGCAGGCGCTGGCGGCGGGCGCTGACATTGCCATAGGGTCGCGCTGGCTGCGCGCGGAATTGCAGACACGGCGGCAGTCGCTGCACCGGCAGCTTTTTGGAAGAATCTTTAATTTTTTGCTGCGGATTATTCTGGGGCTGAAATTCAAAGACACACAATGCGGCTTTAAGGCCTTCACCCGGCGGGCGGCGCAAACGATTCTGCCGCTGCAGCGCATCGAGCGCTGGGGCTTTGATCCGGAGATTCTTTTCCTGGCGCGCAAGTTTGGGTTTCGCGTGGAAGAAGTGCCGGTGTGCTGGGGACACAGCGGAGACACGCGAATTCATCCGCTGCTGGATGGAGCGCGGATGTTTCAGGAGATGCTACGGATTCGCTGGTATGACTTGACGGGGAAGTACGATGGCGTTGGCGCCGTGGCGGCGCAGCCCTTTAAGACGACCCCCGGAGGACCTGCGCCGAGAGTCTGAGAATCAGGCTGATCTCCGTTTCGCAACCGAAGCCAACTCTTTCACCGTTTCAACCACCTGATGTCCCATCTCTCCGGTTGAAGCCGGCGGTTGCACTGCTCCGGCCAAGTCAGCGGTGCGGGATCCCTTGTTTAGTACCGTGCTGACGGCGTTCTCGATGCAGGCCGCCGGGGGTTCCAATTGAAAAGAATGGCGCAGGAGCAAGGCCGCGGAAAGAATAGCACCGAGAGGATTGGCGATGCCTTTGCCCGCGATATCGGGCGCGGAGCCGTGGACGGGCTCGTACAGGCCGACTGGGCCTCCGATGCTGGCCGAGGCCAGCAGACCCAGCGAGCCTACCACTCCACCAGCCTGGTCAGAGAGAATGTCGCCGAACATGTTTTCGGTGAGCACTACGTCGAAATCCCTGGGACGCTGCACCAGCGACATGGCGGCGGAATCCACATACATATGGGAGAGTTGCACGCCGGGATAATCTTTGGCGCAGCGGGTTACGACTTCGCGCCATAGCCGCGAACACTCGAGAACATTGGCCTTGTCGACGGAGAGAACTTTCTGGCGGCGCTTCATCGCGAGGTCGAAGGCGACGCGGGCGATGCGTTCGATAGCCGGCTCGTCGTAGGTCATGGTGTTGATGGCGACACGCGAGCCGGGCGCGCCTGTGATGGAACGTGGTTCGCCGAAATAAAGTCCTCCGAGAAGTTCGCGGACGATCATGATGTCGGTACCGCGAACCAGATCGGTGCGTAAGGGCGAACAATCTTCCAGCGCGGGAAAGCAGATGGCGGGACGTAAGTTCGCGTAGGCGCCGAGCTCGCGGCGCAGGCGCAGGAGCCCGGCTTCAGGACGAAGATGCCGGGGATAGTGATCGAAAGCGGGACCTCCCACGGCGCCGAGCAGGACGGCAGAGGAAGCGAGGCAAGCCTGAATCGTGTCGGGAGGTAGTGGATCGTTTGCGGCCGTCAGCGCCGCGCCGCCGATGTTCTTGCGCTGGAGTTGGAGTTGATGGCCGAAGGCATCGGCGACAGCTTGGAGAACGAGGACGGCTTGCTCGGTGACTTCCGGGCCGATGCCGTCGCCGGGGAGGATGGTGAGGTTCAGAAGCATACCGGGATTAGTCTAATGGAAAGTGGTTCAGCGGTGCAGCCTACACGCCCCAGAGATAGTCTTCCTGCTGCTGATCGGGATGGTGGTCGGCTGGCGCGGGTCCGCCGGGGGCGTTGGTCTGCGAGGCCAGCGGAAATGGACGGGCCGATTCGCTGGCGGAGCTGGCCGCGGCAGAAACCGCGGTCGGGAGCGGTTCGACTAACGGAGTGGCGGACCCCGAGGGCTTGTGGGTGTCGCGGATCAATTCGAGCAGGTGATGATCTTCGACGTGCTTGATCTTATCGGCGAGGCGGACGAAGCGACGATAGATGTCATCGAGGGCGCGGCGGTCGAACTGGTAGCCGAGCTGTTCGCAGCGGATGGCAAGGGCGTGACGGCCGGAATGCTTGCCCAGCACGAGCTTGGAATCCGGCACACCGACGGACTGCGGCGTCATGATTTCGTAGGTCAACGGATTCTTGAGAACGCCATCCTGGTGAATGCCAGCTTCGTGGGCGAAGGCGTTGCGTCCGATGATGGCCTTGTTGGGCTGCACCGGCACACCGGTGATCTCACTGAGCAACTGGCTGGCAGGGAACAGATGCTCGGCGGCGATGGAGGTTTCGTAAGGATAGCAGTCGTGACGAACCCGCACGGCCATGACGATCTCTTCGAGGGAGGCATTGCCGGCACGCTCGCCAATGCCGTTGATGGTGCACTCGACCTGGCGGGCTCCGGCGGCAATGGCAGCCATGGTGTTGGCAACCGCCATACCCAGATCGTTGTGGCAGTGGGCCGAGATGGTGACGTTGTCGATGCCCTTCACGCGGCGGCGGATGGTTGCGATCAAGGCGCCGAACTCAGCGGGGACAGTGTAGCCGACAGTGTCAGGGATATTCAGCGTGGTGGCGCCGGCTTCGACAACCGCTTCGAGCACCTGACAGAGAAATTCCGGGCTGGTGCGGGTAGCGTCTTCGGGAGAAAATTCGACATCGGGGCAGAGCGATTTCGCGAAGGCAACAGCCTCGCGGCCCTGCGCCAGGCACTCCTCGCGGGAGATGCGCAGCTTGTGCCTCAGGTGAATGTCGGAAGTAGCGAGGAAGACATGAATGCGTGGGCGGGCCGCGTCCTGCAGAGCCTCCCAGGCGCGTTCGATGTCAGGGCGGCAGGCGCGGGCTAAGGCCGCGATGATGGGGCGGCGAATGACTGCGGCGATCGCTTTGACGGCTTCAAAATCGCCATCGGAGGCAATGGGGAATCCGGCTTCAATCACGTCGACGCCGAGGCGGTCGAGCTGGTGGGCCAGGCGCAACTTCTCCTGATGGTTCATGCTGCAACCGGGCGACTGTTCCCCATCGCGCAGGGTAGTGTCGAAGACCGTGATGTGAGACTGCTCCGTGGCCATGAATATTCCCTGGAGAAAAATCGGCTCTGATCCAGCGCTCGCTTCCATGGTACGGGGTAGGAAGGCTGAAGCAAAACTTATAATTCTTCAGCGATCATTAGGTATTCTTCTATGATAAGATATGTTAATGGTTGTGAAAGTTTACATAAGAGGGTGGTGAATGGAGCTCTCGCAACTGGAGGTCTTCCTGTCGGTGGCGCGCGAGCACCGGTTCTCCCGCGCGGCGGAGAAACTTCACCGCACCCAGTCGGCGGTGAGCCAGACCATCCGCAAGCTGGAGGATGAACTGGGCGAGGCCTTGTTCGACCGTTCGTCGCGGGAAGGCGTTCTCACTGACGCTGGGCAAGTGCTCTACGAATACGCCGAGAAACTGCTGAATCTGCGTCACGATGCCCACGAATCTCTGGCATCGCTGCGGGAGTTGCAGAAGGGCAAGCTGGTGATCGCGGCCAATGAATTCACCGCGCTTTATCTGTTGCCGGTGCTGTCGGAGTTCCGACGGCTGCATCCCATGATAAAAATTACGGTACAGCGGGCGCTGGGCAGCCGCATTCCAGACGATGTGTTGCAGCACAGCGCCGAGCTGGGCGTGCTGTCGTACAAGCCGGAGGAACCACGGCTGCACTCGGTGGTGACCTATCTGGACGAACTGGTGCTGGTGGTACCGCCCAGGCATCCGCTGGCCAAGGCGCGGGAGGTGAGCATCCGGCAACTGGGAGCGGAGTCGTTTGTGGCGCATATTGTGTCGTCGCCCTACCGCGAGAAAGTCTTGCAGACCTTCGGGCGGCACAAGACGCCGTTGCATATGGGTCTTGAACTGCCCACACTGCAAGCCATCAAACAGTTCGTCGCCATGGGAAACGGCGTGGCCTTCATGCCTGAGATCAGCGTGGAGGCGGAACTGGGCCGGGGAGAACTGGTGCGCATTCCGGTGCGGGAACTGCGGGTGCAGCGCAAGCTGCGTTTGATCTACCGCAAGGAGGCGGCGCTCTCCCATGCGGCGCGGGCGTTTCTAAAAGTGGCCGAAGCGGTGGCGCTGGAGCGGGCCGGAAATTACCGCTTCCAGCGCGAGAGTTAGAGATTCTGACAGCACAGCGCGTCAGCAGTCGGCGCAGACTTCCTCGGGCTGGAAGGCCGCCAAACCTTCGGCCAGGCTGGGGTGAATCTCGAGTACTGAATCCAGATTGGTAAGATTGAGCAGATCGCGCACCAGCGGGCTGGGGCTGGCAAACTTCAGGGCCGCATTCTTCGATTGCGCCCAAGTCTGCAGCAGAACCAACTCGCCAATGCCGACACCATCGATGGAGCTGACGCCGCTGAGATCGAGAACCACTTTGCCGCTGTTTTCAAAGACTGCACCGGCCAAGCGCGAAAGGGCGGCGGCCTCGTCGCGATAGACAATGCGGCCCTGGCAGTAAACGATGATCACATCGCCGCGATTTCGAGTTTCCAAGCTGAGTTTCAACTTCGACTCCTTAGGTTGGGTTCCGAGGACAGCCAAATTGTGCGGCTGCAGCCATCTTTGCGAATTCGTCGTCATGAATTGCATCCTAATGGATAGACGTGCACCGAGCGGTTTCGGAATCATGAAAAGAGTGTAATTTTTGGTGCAGGTGTTCCAGTCCGGCACCCGCACAATTTTGACGGCCGGGGCATCCTGGGTCTCCGTTACACTGCATCTAACGAATTTCGTGCATTCAGGTAGAATTTGCTGCTGGCATAATTGCCCGGAGGAAATCATTTCGTGTCGAAGACCGCAGCCGTGGTTCTGGCATTCCTGAGCTTGATGCTGTTGGCAACCCCGTCGAGAGCGCAGCTGCTCCCGAGTGGAAATATATATCTCGGACCTGCCTACGCCGATTCCACTGATGTCATAAACCACTACACATTCCGCGGATGGAATGCCTCCATCGAGGATCTCCCCTTTGCCCGTTGGTCACACCTCGGCCTGGTGCTGGATGGGAGTGGCTTCTACCGCAAAGGGGTCCAGCAATACAACCTCCTTCTTGGCCCACGGTTCTCCGTGACCTACGGGAAATGGCGCCCCTTCGTGCAATTGATGGGCGGCGCGCAACGGAGCGCGTCGGGGGGCATGGTGCATTACCCGATCGCCGAAGACATTGGCGGCGGAGTGGATCATAAGTTCAAACTGCTTTTCCTCAAGAACTTTTCCTGGCGGCTGCAGTTCGACTACACGCGCACTCACCTGCTCAGTGCCACCCAGAATGATTTTCAGGGATCTGCGGGACTGGTGTGGCGCTTCTGAGTGGCGATTCCGCGCCTCGAGAATCGATCTAATGCTTCTGCATTCGAAACTTTTTGTCCGGCCCCGGGTTGTAAAGCTTATTTGCCGGCGAAATCGAAGTGCAGGAGAACAACCGATGCGGTTTTTCCGGAGGAAGTTTGCGCGCCTGGGCCAGGCAATGGCTCTCGCCATGGCGAGTTTCTTTTTCTTCGTCGTTTCCATTGCGGCCAACGCACAAGTTCCGACGAGGGGAAACGTCTTTTTCGGATACTCCTACTACAACACTGACCTTTCTTCGGTGGACCGCGCCAACACGAATGGCTGGGAGGCCTCTGTGGAAGGCAAAGTCATCCCTTTTCTCGGGTTCGTGGCCGATTTCGACAATCATTACGGCTCGCAGAATTTTCCGCAATGTCCCGTCGTACCGGCAGGAGGAGGAGCGGGAGGCTGTGCCAGTCTGAACGCCAGTGTCACCGAGCGCAACTTTCTGTTCGGTCCGCGAGTGTCATTTTCAGTGGGGAAGTTTCGTCCCTTCGCGGAAGCGTTGTTCGGGGGCGCCCATGTCAACGTCAACAACGGGGTGGGCTCCGATACCTCGTTTGCGACATCGCTGGGCGGCGGCCTCGACTATAAAATCGTTCGCCCCGTTGCGTGGAGATTCCAGGGAGACTATATACAAACGCGCTTCTTTGGAGGGACGCAAAACAACGTGCGGTTGTCGACGGGGATTGTGTTTCGTTTCTGAAGGTGCCGCATTTTTCTGGTCAAGAACTGAAACAGGATCCAGATGGTTGGCTGGATCCTGTTTTTAGTGGCACGAAGAAAACGCCGGTGCGGCAGCCGAGCGCGAGCCGCCGCATTTAAGTCTGCCAGTATTTGTGGTCGCGCAAAAAGTAATTCTCGTTCCAGTAATTCATCGCGGTTTTCATGAACAGCCAGCCCACGCGCAGGTGTCCCATCTTCTGGAACCGACGGTTGGTGGTATAGACGCCGCCGCGCACGATGCCGAAACGCTTGCGCTCCACTTGCTGGCTCAGCAGGTAGTCCTCGGCGAACAGGACTTGTTCATGGAACCCGCGGAGTTCGCGGAATTTGTTCAGGTCGAACAGCATGAACATTCCGGTGGCGAAGGGATGATGCAGACGCGACAGGTACTGGAATAAATCGTTGCCTGCGTAAAACAACTGGTCGATCCAACTGCCTCCACGGCAAAGAATGTTCGTGGTAACACAGTGAAGGTGCTTGCGCTGGGCCAGTTCGACGGCGCGGCGCACCACCGAGGGATGCGCCAGTTCGATATCGGCATCGAGAAAGAGAACGTAGGCGCTGTCGGCCTGGGCTGCGCCCAGGTTGCGCCCGACTGAGGGCATTCCCCCGCGGACCACGCTCACGTTCAGCCGGTCGCGAAAGCCTAGAACAATTTCGGGAGTGCCATCGCTCGAGTTGGCGTCAGCCACCAACACTCTCGTACTCGACATCTTCGAGTAGTCCTGATTCGTCAGCGAAGTCAGCAAACGAGGAATCAGCCTCGCCTCGTTCTTGGCTGGAATCACGATCGTCAGCTCGCTCGTCATGTTCTTGCCGGTTAAACTCATGGATGCGGACCCCCTGTTCGTCAACGGTCAGATAAGTCAGGCGCGAATCGACCCAGCCGCCCGAATTGTAGTAGTGAATTCCGTCGCCTTCGACGTGCATCGCCTCGTGAGTGTGGCCGCAGAAAATGCGGTCGGCGCCGTGCTGGTGCGCGTAGTGCAGGGCTCCCGTGGAGACCTTGGGCGACATGCGCAGCCAGCGCGTGTTCAGCCGGTCAATCAGCCGGGCAATGGGCTTGCTCTTGAAATCGAGTTTCTGCAACTTGAAATAGACCGCGGTGCCCATCCTGCTCAGCAGCAAATTGTTCACCTGGAAGCCGTCGAACTGATGGCCGTGAATCGCGATGTGCCGCCGGCCGTCATACTGCCAGGCGTAGTGCTGGTAAACGCGAACTCCCACCAGGTGCGACATAATGTTGGTGAGTCCGTGGTCGTGATTGCCTTCGACCCACACGACCTCGATATTGCGCTTGGGATTGGAAAGCTTGCGAATGTAACCGAGGAACTTCCAATGCTCTTTAGTGAGGCGGGCAAAGTTGAGGTCGGCAAAGATGTCGCCCAGCAGGATCAGCCGCTGAAAACTGTTTCCCTTCAGCACGCGCGTGGCCTCGCGCGCGTGGCTGGTCTCCGCACCGAGGTGCAGATCGGAAAGGATCAGCGTGTTGTAGACATGCAGATCCACAATTCAGTTGTAGCAAAGGAATGTTACGGGGCGATGAAATGTGCATCAAAATCGGTGCAGTGGTAACTCTGAGGTAACCTGTCAGTAAACAAAGGCGTTAGCGGTGAATGGACGCGAAATGTTTCAGTTGTGTGAATGACAGATCGTGTTTTCACGTAGACTAAATTTCCTTTGAAAACCATCGGACACATTCTGGCAAAGTACACGGCATGGATTCTACAGCTGCTCGGACCACTGGGGATCTGGGGCGTGTTTGCGATCGCCTTTGCAGATTCCGCCCTGCTGGGCATGCCGGTCGACGCGATTGTGGCCTTCTATGTGTACAGAGACCACCGGCAATTGCTGTTTTACGTGGTCATGGCTTCGCTTGGTTCGGCGCTGGGCAGCATTCCGCTTTACATTATCGGATATTTGGGTGGGGAGAAGGTGCTGCGCAAGCGCATATCCGAAGAGCGGTTTCAGCAGATTCACGGTTCATTTGAGCAGCACGAATTCTGGGCGTTGATGTTTCCCGGAATGCTGCCGCCGCCCATGCCGTTCAAAATTTTCGTGCTGGGGGCGGCGGTGTTTGAGATGCGGTTCCGCGACTTCATGGCGGCCATTTTCGCGGGGAGATTCGTACGCTTTCTCGTTCTTTCGTTGCTGACGCTGTGGTTCGGGCCGCAGATTGTGGGACTAACCTCGACGCTGTTCCGACGGCACCTTTATTGGGTGCTGGCTTTGGTTCTGGTGGGAGTTTTGATTTGGTTGCTGCGGAGGAGAAAAAAGAGCATCGCGAGCAATGGCTGACACCGCGCGTCTTCCTGTGCTCGCTAGACAGCCGACGCGACTGTCCCACATTCTCCCGGTATCTCTGTCTCCCTCTTTAACCGACGAATGTCTACGCGGGCGCGATGTGGTCGCCGGATGATTTGTGCATCCAGCCGGAGAGCGCGTGCAGGAAAACTGGAGTTCCGAAAAACGCGATGGAGAAGAACAGGTCGCCCACGACGGTGCCGCGGAAAAACGGCAGTCCGGCGGCGTATGACATCATCAGGCCGTCGAACGTCTTGGGATACAGATCTGGCCACGCCGCCCACACCGCAAAATTGCTGATCAGGAAAAACGAAACGGAACTGGCCAGCGCCGCGCCCACCACGCGAACCGGTCCGGATTTCTCCCGCAGGTTGGTCCCCAGCCACAGGATTGCCGCGTACCAGGCCCAGGTGACCAGTTGGTCCCACGACAAAGTGTAGGAGTAGATGAACTTGGTAAGCACAACGTCCGTCGCCGCCAGCAGGACCAGAGGAATCCACATCTGCCGCCGTGAACCACGAGCCCCGAAAAACAGCAGCGAGGCTGCTACCGGCGTGAAGTGCCAGGCGTGGGGCAGGAAATTCAACGGACCCGCGAACGGCAGAAATCGGACGGCAATTGTCAAGAGCACGAACAGATAAGCCAGCATCAGCATGACCACCTCTGGACCGAACTAATATTCTGGGCGCGGGCGGGCGAATACGTCAAGGTCGATCGCCGATTTTCGACAGATGCCAAGTTTCCCGGCGTTCGATCGACCGTCATCCTATCGACAACTTAAAGGCCAAAGACCAAAGAATCAAAAGACAAAAGGCGAACGATCAGAAGTCAGCGCCTGTCTGTCTGCTCCGCGGCGAAGAGAGTGAGTCCGGCGTGCCTAGTCCGGCTCGGGCGCGACCACCTGATCTTTTTCCGAGCCGAAAACGTCGCCAACGACGTCAAGATTTCGGTCTAGCTGCACGGCCGCCCCCAAGCCGCTGCGCCGATGGCGGCCGCGGCGCCTCACGCTCTCGAAGAGGCTGGGTAGCTGCATGAAGCGCAAATCCTCGAAGCGCACGATGTAGCCCTGGTCCGGAGGTTGCAGCACCTCGGTCTCGGTGATGGGATATTGCGCCCATTCAAGAAACACCCGTCCCCAGTAGGATTTTTTCGCCGCCAGCGTGACCGGAGTTTCTTCCGGCTTGTAATAGATTTCCAGTTGGCCTTCGGAACCAACTTCCGGTCCTGCGGAATCCACCGGCGCGAGCACGAAGAAGTCTCGAGTCTCCACCACACCGAACCAGCGGAATGGATCAATCATTGTGGGGTAGGCGGAAGCGCGCAGCGGCTCCGCACCCTGATACGTTCGGGCTTCGAGTGCGGCGACGGCGCGGCGGTGCTCGAAGCCGCGCACGCCCCACAGCAACACCACGCCGGCCAGCGCGAGGGTCGCGGCGGCGCGGCCTCGAGGGCCGCGCGTGTGCGCGCCGATTTCCTTGTGAATCAGCGAGAAAAGTGGCGGAACCATCAAGCCAAGCAGCAGGAATCCGAACATGACCGGCTCGAAGATGAAGACAATGTCCCAGGAATACCACTTCTCGGAAAACGGCCAGAAGGGGCGCACTCCGTAGTTATTGGTGAAGTCGAGCAGAAGGTGACTGAGCCCGGCGAGGCAGGCATAGAAAAAGAGCAACCCCCAGCGCGGCGGAAGGTTTGGGTCTTTCAATTTGCGTCCGCGCAAATGCCAGATCAGATAGACGAATCCAACGACAACTGCCGCCACGAGCAGTGTCCCGAGGAGGGAATGCGTGAATCCGCGATGATGAGCAAAGCCGAACGCGCGCCCGCGAAAGCCGGCGAGCATGTCAAGGTCGGGCGCTTCGGCGGCGAGGGTCAGGGTAAGCGTCGCCAGCGCGGTCTTGCGGTTGAGTCCGGCGCGGCCCATACACGCTCCGGTCAGAAAATGGGTGATCGGTTCCAATCTGTCAGTAGAACTCTAAGTGCAAGCATTGGCAAATGCCAACGCAGGATGAAGTCTACCGGGAAGGCGCCAGCAACGTCAGCGCGTCCGGCGCCATGGTGATTTCGGCGGGCAGCGTGCCCACCAGTTCGCCGTCGGCCTCCACATAGACTTTCGGCGCACCGGCGGAAGCAGACGCAAGCAGGTAGCGGCACGAAACTTTCCTGCTGTGCGCCAGTTCAATCCCCGGCACCCTCCAGTTACGGCGCAGTAATCCGCGTGTGACATAGAGCAGATAGGAGAGGCGGCTGGCGGTGCGGCAGAACACCAGCCGCAGATCGTCGCGCTCCAGAGACGCTCCCGGAGCCAGTTCCTGCAGCACGCCGCCAAAGTTGCGGATGCGCACCGCCATCAACTCCGTAACCTCGGCTCGCTGGGACTGGCCCGAGCCGCTCTCGGCAAACTCAACCAGAAACCGGGTCATGGGATGTGTGAACCACAGATTCCACGCTTTCGCATAATAGGCTGCCATGCCCATGTGCCGTTTGGTTCCAGCATGCAGCTTGTAGAAGAGATGCGCATCCATGCCCGCGCCGGCCGCCACTATGAAGAAGCGCACACCAGGCTTGTCTTCGAGATCGAGATACTCTATGCGACCCAGCGCAACCCGGCGCGGCACGCCATGAAGAGCGGCCCGCGCCGCGGCTGCGACATTCATGGAAAGGCCAAGGTCATGAGCCAGCGCATTGGCCGTGCCCATGGGCACAATCGCGAGCGCGATGCCGGTATTGGCCAGCACCTGAATGATGTTGTGGATGGTGCCATCTCCCCCGCAGGCTAAAATCGTGTCGCAACCCGCCAGCACCGCGCGCCGCGCCTGTTCCTCGGCGTGCTCGCGCGAGTCGGTGAGCACCAGTTCAGCCTCGACGTTCGCGCCGCGCAGCGACGCCAGCACGGATTCCAACTCCGCTCGGCGCCCAACGCGGCTGCCGCCGGAGTCAGGGTTATACAGCAGGGCTGCTTTACGCATCGCGTGATCGAAGTTGGATTGTACCTGACCGTCGTGCATAATCTTTGCCATGCCTTCCGCTGCGAAAGACATCGAAAAAGAGATCGTATCGCTTCGCGAAAAGATCCGGCGCCACGAATACCTGTACTACGTCGTCGACAATCCCGAGATCAGCGACGCCGAGTTCGATAAGCTGATGCGGCGGTTGAAGGATCTCGAGGCGGAGCATCCCGAGCTGATCACCCCGGATTCCCCCACCCAGCGCGTCGGCGGCAAGCCCCGCGAAGGCTTCGTCAAGGTGCCGCACTCTTCGCCGATGTTGTCACTCGATAACACTTACAGCGAAGACGAACTGCGCGACTGGGAACGCCGCGTGCACGAGTTGAGCGGGCGCAGCGAGGTGGATTACGTTTGCGAGCTGAAGCTCGATGGCATGTCGCTGGCGTTGATTTATGAAGACGGGAAGCTGGTGCGCGGAATTACACGCGGCGACGGAAGCATCGGCGAAGACGTCACGCTCAACGTGCGCACCGTGCGCTCGGTGCCGCTTTCCATTCCCAAAGAGAATCTCAAGCGGGCCGGCATCCCGGCCGATTTTGAAGTGCGCGGCGAACTGCTCATGCCCCTGGCCGCGTTCAAAAAGATGAACGAAGAGCGCGAGAGCAAAGGCCTTTCCGTGTTTGCCAATCCCCGCAATGCCACGGCCGGCACAGTGCGGCAGCTCGAGTCCAAAGTGACGGCCGAACGGCGCCTCGACTACTTCACCTACATGCTTTTGCGGGATGGCCGAACTTTCTTTGACCGCCACTGGAAAACGCTCGAGGCGCTCCACGCCGCCGGTTTCAAGGTCAACCAGAACCGCAAGCTGGTGCATGGCATCGATGAAGCTTGGGCATTCATCCAGCAATGGGAAGCAAAACGCGAGTCACTGCCGTATGAAATCGATGGGATCGTCATCAAGGTCGATCGCACCGCGCTGCAGGACGAGCTTGGGTTTACCGGCAAAGCTCCGCGGTGGGCGATTGCCTATAAATATGCGGCGCGTGGGGCGGTTACCAAGCTGGAGAATGTGCGCTGGCAGGTTGGCCGCACTGGCAAACTCACTCCTGTCGCGGAGTTGACGCCGGTGGCAATCGGCGGAACCACGGTTCGCAATGCAACCCTGCACAACATGGATGAGATCGAGCGCCTGGGCGTAAAGATCGGCGATTGGGTGCGAGTTGAGCGTGGCGGCGACGTGATTCCAAAAGTAGCGGAAGTCGATAAAGAGCACCCGCGTGGCAAGAAAGAAATTGAGGCGCCCGAGAAGTGTCCTGTTTGCGGCACCAAGGTTGTGCGCACCGAGGGCGAGGTCGACTACCGGTGCGTCAACGCAAACTGTCCCGCCAAGCTGCGCGAGACCATTCTGCATTTTGCTTCACGCGGCGTGATGAACATTGACGGCATGGGTGATGCGCTGGTGGGCCAGCTTACTGAGCAAGGGTTGGTGAAAAATGTTGCCGACATCTACAAGCTCACGAAGTCAGACCTGCTCAGCCTGGAGCGCATGGGTGATAAATCGGCGCAGAACATTCTGGATGAGATCGAGAACTCGAAGAGGCTGCCGCTGGAGCGGGTGATTTACGGTCTCGGCATTCGGATGGTTGGCGAGCGCACGGCGCAATTTCTGGCTGAACATTTTGGATCAATGGATGCGCTCGAGAACGCAGGTGTGGAAGAACTGCAGGACGTGAATGAAGTCGGCCCACGCATCGCCGAAAGCATCGTGGAGTTCTTCAGCATTGCTGCGAATCGCAAGCTGGTCGGTCGTCTGCGTGAGGCTGGGCTCACGTTAACGGGTCAGAAAAAGCAGCGGGGGACGAAGCTCGCGGGGAAGACATTTGTGCTGACTGGGACGCTGGCGCATTTCACGCGCGACGAAGCTAAGAAGATGATCGAGGACGCCGGAGGAAACGTCACTGGTTCGGTCAGCAAGAAGACCGATTATGTGGTGGCGGGGGCGGATGCGGGGTCGAAGCTGGATAAGGCCAAGGAACTGGGCGTGCAGGTTATTGACGAGAAAGAGATGCAAAGAATCGTGGGGTAATCACAACGTTATCCCTATCCCTTCATCACCGCCGTCATCCGTTTCCACGTCTCCTGCAGCGTCTCCGGCAGAATTCTCGTTTCACCGACGACCGACATGAAGTTCGCATCCGCGATCCATCTAGGCAGAACATGCATGTGGATGTGTCCGGCGACACCGGCGCCGGCGGCTTTGCCGATGTTCATGCCCAGATTGATGCCGTCGGGGTGGTAGAGTTCGCGCAGCACATGCTCCATGCGCTGCGAGAGTTGCATTATTTCGTTCGCGGCTGCGGGCTGGAGCTTTTGCAGTTCGTCGACATGTGCATAAGGGACGATCATGACGTGGCCGGGGGTGTAGGGATACGCATTCAGGATTACGAAGCAGTGCTGGCCGCGATAGACGATGAGTGCCTTGGCGTCGTCGCCCGCTTTCCCGGCGTCGCAGAAGATGCAACCGCTCGTCTTTTCCGTGCTGGTGACGTAGGCGTAGCGCCACGGGGTCCAGAGGTAATCCATATCTAGGGCAGGGTAGCAGATGGGGCGTGCGCGACAAAACTGAGCGTGCGAGGACGCCTCGCCACGCTCGGCTGGACGGCCGAGGCGGCCGTCCCCACATGCAATCTGCAACACTCCCGTAACATGCACCTTTTGCGTTTGACACTGTTTGCGAGGCGTTGCTATAGTCGAGGAGTTCCCTTTGGACGCGGGTTTCTGTTAACGTCCGGCAGCTGGGATTGTCCAAGCTCACTCGCCAGGGTGAGCCCACCACAACCAAACGACTCACTCCAGCAGTCCGCCAAGCAGGCCCGTATCCGCCCGCACCGAGTGCGAGGTTTCAGCAGAGAGGCATGACCTTGTTCGACGACAGCACCGCCCGCGACTCCAATTCAAGCACCGCCGTCGTAACCGAACCAGAACCGATGGCAACCGACGCTACTCCAACCGAGCACAGCCTGGCCGGGCAGAATCCCGCTCCGGCCGCGGACGCAGCTTCCGCAGCCGCTTCCGCCGATGAGGCGCAGCCGCCCGCGCCCGCCGCCGACGACAAGCACGCCAGCGAAGACTTCGCCTCCGCGCTCGAGAACTTCACCACTGAAACCGAAGAGGCCGTGGGCGAAGACCGAGTCATCAAGGGCACTGTGCTCAAGCTGACCGCGACCCACGTCGTGGTCGATATCGGCACCAAGTCGGAAGGCATGTTGCCCCTTTCGGAAGTGCTCGACCACGAAGGCAATCCGAAGGTGAAGCCCGGCGACGAAATCGAGGTGATGCGGGAAAAAGGCCAGACCGAAGAAGGCTACGTCAATCTCTCGCACCAGAAGGCGGCGCGCCTGCACGCCTGGGACGAAGTCGAGAAAGCTCATCACGAAAAAAGACCGATCAAGGCCGTCGTCATCGAGCGCACCAAGGGAGGTTTGACGGTCGACATTCTGGGGGCGCGCGCTTTTCTGCCCGGCTCACAAGTGGACCTGCGGCCCATCCGCAACCTGGACGGCATGAAGGGCCAGACCCTCGAAGTGATGGTCATCAAAGTCAACAAGAAGCGCGGCAACATCGTGGTTTCGCGCAAGGAATTGCTGGAAGGTGAGCAGAACGAGAAGCGCAGCAAAACTCTCGAACATCTGGAAGAGGGTTCGATCCTGACCGGCGTGGTCAAGAACCTCACCGAGTACGGCGCGTTCGTCGATCTCGGCGGCCTGGATGGTCTGCTCCACATCACCGACATGTCGTGGGGCAGACTTACCCACCCCCGCGACCTGGTCAACGTCGGCGACCAGATTCAGGTCAAGGTGCTGAAGTACGACAAAGAGAAACAGCGCGTTTCTCTGGGCTTCAAGCAGTTGACGCCCGATCCCTGGCTCGACGCCGAACACCGCTATCCCGTGGGCGCGCATGTTTCCGGGCGCGTGATCAGCGTGACCGACTATGGAGCTTTCGTCGAACTCGAACAGGGCATCGAAGGCCTGGTGCACGTCAGCGAGATGACGTGGTCGAAACGCATGAAGCATCCTTCCAAACTAGTGAATGTGGGTGATCAGGTCGAGTGCGTGGTGCTGAATGTGAATCCCGGCGAGCGCCGCATTTCTCTGGGCATGCGGCAGCTGGCGGAGAATCCCTGGGATGCGCTGCATGACAAATATCCCGTGGGCATGACGGTTGAGGGCCGGGTGCGTAACCTGACCGACTTCGGCGCCTTTATCGAAATCGAGGATGGTATCGACGGCTTGGTACACGTCAGCAACTTGAGTTGGACCAAGCGCGTGAAGCATCCCTCCGAAGTGCTGAAGAAGGGCGACCGCGTGAAGGCCGTGGTGCTGGCCATTGAGCCCGACAAGCGGCGCCTGTCGCTGGGCGTGAAACAACTTCAGCCCGATGTCTGGGAAAGCTTCTTCGCCAACCATCACGTCGGCGATGTGATTCATGGCAAAGTCCTCCGCGTAGCCGCGTTTGGCGCCTTTGTCGAGATCGCCGAAGGCGTCGAGGGCCTGTGCCACAAGTCGGAAGCGGCGGATGGAAACGGACAGCCCCTGCATCTTGAACCCGGCGTCGAGCATGATTTCAAGATCATCAAGATGAGCGTGGAAGAGAAAAAAGTGGGACTCAGCATCCGTGCCGTCGGCGAAGAGGCGTCACGCTCCGAGGTCGAGGCCTACAAGCAGCCTGTCTCCAGCACCAGCGCCACCATTGGCGAGCTGATCTCCTGGAAGCGCGCCAGCAACGAAGGCAACTGAATTCCTCCTGCGGTTTCTTTTGCTGTCAGCGTCTGGTCTGGAGCGCAGCCGTTCTTCCGGCGCAGCCCAGGATCTCCCGTTGTTAAGGATCTCCCGTTATTGTCCCACTCCTAGGTTTTTTCAGGGTAGAAATCCACAGGCACATCAGCGGGCTCGATGAGGGAGAAGTTTTTAGATGTGATACCTTAAAATCGACGGGGCAAGGGCCAAGCAGTTCAGGAATCTGCTTGTGCCCGCTATTTCTTTCCATTAATTCTTCCCGAGTTAATCATGTCCGACCCAGTCATTCCGAAATCCCCATCCAGCGATGAATCCGCGAGCCAGCCAGCCGAGTCTTTCGGCGATTTACTTTCACAATACGAGAAAAGCCATACGCGCAGAAGCGAAGACGGCGGCAAGCAGCTCGTGGGCACGGTTATTGTCGTCTCCGGCGACTCGGTCTTCCTCGATATTGGCTTCAAGAGCGAAGGCATTCTTCCGCTGGCGGCCTTGCAGGGTACGGGCGAAACAGCGGCGCCCGGCGACAGGCTGGCGGTTTCGGTCACGGGTCGTGATCCGGAAGGTTATTACCAGCTCACCCGCGCCAAAGTGGAGCGGCCCAAAGATTGGGCGGCGTTGGCGAAGGCTTTCGCCGATAAGGCGACCATCGTGGGCACGGTGACGGGCGTGATCAAGGGCGGGCTCAGCGTTGATGTGGGAGTGCGGGCGTTCCTGCCGGCGTCGCGCAGTGGAGCGCACGACACCGCCGAAATGGAAAAGTTGGTGGAGCAGGAGATCCTCTGCCGCATCATCAAGCTCGATGTGACCGACGAGGACGTGGTTGTGGACCGCCGTGCCGTCGCCGAAGAGGAAGAACGCTCGGTGAAGGAGCGCCGCTCGGCGGAAATAAAGGAAGGCGATACCGTTACAGGAGTGGTTCGCAGCCTGGCCGATTATGGTGCTTTCGTCGATCTGGGCGGCGTGGATGCGTTGCTGCACGTGAGCGACATCGCATGGAGCCGCGTGAACAAAGCCGCGGACGTGCTCGCCGTGGGCCAGCAGATCGAAGCCCGGGTGCTCAAGATCACCAATGATTCTGGCAAACGCCGCATTTCCGTGGGCACCAAACAATTGCAGCCGCATCCCTGGGACGCGGCGGCCGGAAAGTACAACATTGGTGAACGCGTGCGGGGCGCGGTCACGCGCGTCGTCGAGTTCGGGGCTTTCGTGGAGCTCGAGCCGGGGATTGAAGGTCTGATTCACATTTCGGAAATGTCCTGGGGAAAGAAGTTGCGGAGCGCCAGGACACTGGTCAAGCCGGGCGAGATTGTCGATGCTGTGATTCTCGCGGTGAACGCCGGCGAGCGCCGTATGTCGCTGGGCCTGAAACAGGCACTGGGCGATCCCTGGGCCGAAGTGGCGCAGCGGTTTGCTGCGGGCTCGGTGATCGAGGGGCCGGTGGTCAGCATCACCAAGTTCGGGGCCTTCGTGCAACTTTCCGAAGGTGTCGAGGGCATGATTCACATCAGCGAGATGAGCTCTGAAAAGCGCATCAACCATCCCCAGGAAGTGCTGCGGTTGGGACAAGTGGTGAAGGCCCAGGTGCTGGCAGTCGATACCGAAAAGCGGCAACTGCGGCTGAGCATGAAGCAATTGCTTCCGAGCGGACTCGATGAATATATTGTCGAGCACAAAGCCGGCGATGTAGTGAGCGGCCGCATGCTCGAAATTTTGCAAGGACGGGCGCGGGTGGAACTGGGGGAAGGCATCCAGGCCGATTGCCGCCTTGATGCGGCGAGTGCCACGGCGGAAAAGGACGCGGCGGCCACAACGAATTCGCCTCCCGTTAAACTCGACGCGAAGCCCGATTTGTCTTCCCTGGGAGATATGTTGCAGGCGCGCTGGAAGGGCAGCGCATCCGCGGCTGGCGCAAGGCCGGAGCCGGTGCTCCCGGGACAGATTCGCAAGTTTCGCATCGCGAAACTGGATGCGGCGGCCAAGAAGATTGACTTGGATCTGGCGTAACTAACCGAACTGTCTGGGCGGCTCAGAAAAAGCCATCTCATTAGGCGCGGTCCACCCTTCCTGTGAGGCGATCCGCATTTCTGCGCAGGTTTCGGTGTTGACAGGCGCGCTGCGCAGGTATATTACGAAACATTATCTTTACTTTCGTTTATGCACGAGCGTGCTTCGGCACGAACCGGGCCTTGAGATCGGGCTCATCGAGGATGAATCCGCCATGTGGATTAACCCCAGGTTGTGGCTCGCACTGATTCTTGTGATGAGCCTCCTTTCCCTATTAGCTCCGGACTCGGCGATTGCGGTTTCCGGTTCTGCTGACGCCAGGATCGAAAACGCCGGCCTGGTCATCGAAGCGAACCAGAAAGCCGGCACTTACACAATCCAATCGAAGGAAGATCCGCGAGTCAGCATCACGGCAGCCGCGGCGGCGCAAGTGAATCATCGGTGGCTGCGCGCGCGAGACTATCCGCAACATGAAGTGCGGGAGTCGTCTTTTACTGATGACGCGGGCGCGGGTTCCCAACTCACCATCACTTACCGCGGATTAAACGGTCAGCCGGAGCTTGTGTGCACACTGCGACTGCGCGCGCCGGCGGATTCCGTGGAGATTGAAGCGCTGGTCCGCAATAACACTGGCGAGCAGATCACCGTGCAGAGCATTCGCGTGCTTGAGGCTCAGGATCCCATCGCACTCGATGGTCCGGACTCAGCCGACCGCGTTCTTTCCGATAGCTTCAGCGAAGACCGGCCCGACATGGTGATCCGCGATCTGGCGGAGGCGACTGATGGAATGCATCGCGGGGTCGGCAGCCAGTTGATCTACAACCGGCAGAGCCGGCAGAGCTTGTTTGTGGGAGCTCTAACTTCGGAGAAATGGCTCACCGTGCTACGGCTCCGCGTGGATGAGAAAAAAAGCATCACCAGCTACGAGGTTGATTCCACCGGCACGACCGAACTCGCCAAAGAAAACTCGCTGCGGGAATCGCCGGAGGCAGACCGGATAGAACTCAGCTTGCCCGTGGAGCCAGGCCAAAGTCTCGCATCCGAGCGCGTCATGGCAAGTTTGTCTTCCGATTATCACGTGCAACTGGAATCGTACGGGAAAGCGATCCGCGATTTGCACGCGGCGAGAGTCAGTGCGGCCACGCCGATCGGCTGGTGGAGCTGGACCGCTTTTTACTTTGGACTGACCGAAGGTCCGGCGCTTACCAACGCGGAATTTCTGGCCGCTCATCTGCGAGAGTTTGGCTACACCTTCTTTCATATCGACGAAGGCTATCAATTCGCGCGCGGCGACTACACCTCGGTGGTCGCCGGCAAATTTCCTCACGGAATGAAAAGGCTCGAAGAAAAAGTGCAGGACCTGGGTCTGACGCCAGGAATCTGGACCGCGCCGTTTGAGGTTTCCGACCGGGCCTGGGTGTATGCGAACCACAAGGACTGGCTGGTGCACAATGCCGAAGGCCAGCCCATTCATGCCGGTTGGGTGCTCGAGCCGCCCGACGCGCCAACCAAGCTCGACCAGCTTTACGTGCTCGATACCACAAATCCGGGTGCGCAGCAGTACTTGCGCGAAACCTACTCCACGCTGACCAGAGACTGGGGGATTCGCTACATCAAGCTCGACTTCATGGACGACACTGCGATCGAGGGCTACTACTACAAGCCGCACACGACGGCGCTCGAGGCGCAGCGCATTGGATTGAAGATCATTCGCGAAGCCGTGGGCGATGGCGTGCTGCTCGATAAAGACGGCAGCCCCATGCTCAATCCGGTGGGGTTGGTGGATGCCGGACGCATCTCCTGCGACACGGGGCATACCTTTGAAGCGAGCCGCGACGCGGCTCCTGGCATCGCCGCACGCTATTACATGAACCGGAATTTCTTTGTCAGCGATCCTGATGCATTCTCGGTTTCGCACGAAGCCCATGCGGAACAACAGGACCACGGAGGGCCAAAGCCGCTCACGCTCAACGAGGCGCAGGTGGCGATTGCGCTGGCCGCGCTTTCCGGCGGGATGCTCGAGATCGGCGACGATCTGCCCACACTGTTTCTCAGCGAGGACCGCATGGCTCTGCTGAAGAATCGCGAGCTGCTAAACCTGGCGCGGTACGGTCACGCCGCCACGCCGCTCGACCTGATGAGCTACGCGCGGGAAGACGAAATGCCGAGCGTGTTCCTGCTGCGGGAGAGCAAGCGGCAGTCGATTCTGGCGGTCTTCAACTGGACGGAGAAACAACGCGACCATCACTTTTCGTTCTCCAGCCTCGGACTCGCTGCCCACAATGCGGTATCGGATATTTTCGGCTCCGCTGCGCAGATCGCCCAGGACCAGGCTTCGCTCGCGCTGAACGTGCCGCCGCACTCGGTGCGAATGGTGAAAATTGTTGACGAGTCTATGGCCGCAGCTGCGCCTTCGGTAGACGTCCTGGCTGCCGAAAAGATCGAGACCGGCAAGCCGGCGAAGTTCTCCGCACAAAGCGCCGCGGACGGCGTGCCCGCACTTTCCTATCACTGGGACTTCGGCGATGGAACCGGAGTCGAGGGTGCTTCCGTCACGCACTCCTTCACCCACCCCGGCAGCTTCACCATTCACTTGACGGCGGAGGGAATCGAGGGCGTGTCGTTTGAAAAGAGTTTTCAGGTTTCGGTTGCGGGCACGATCGACACGACCTTCCGGCCTGAGCTCTATCGGCGCTATGTGGAGAAACATTAGGGAGGCTTCCCACGAGCTTTCCCCGTGTTTTTTATTGTTTCCTTCTAGATTGTTATTTGTTAGTATTGCTTTCGTTTTATTGCGTATGGCGGGACTTGTCCCCGACGCAACTGCGAAACCTGCAACCAAAATTCAAGATTTCACTTGGAAATCCATTAAGGAGGCTTTTCAATGATCACTCGCTTTCACCACTGCACGCAATATCCCCGGAAGCGTGCGTTGATTCGCGCTCTGTTTCTCTTCCTGTCGAGTTGCCTCGCGCTTTCGTGTTGCGCGCAGGCGCAAACTTACTACGTTGCCAAAACCGGCAGCGATTCCAACAGCGGCAGTGCGAGCGCTCCATGGCTCACCATCGGACACGCGGCTCTGGAAGCAACGGCGGGCAGCACGGTTTATGTGGAAGCTGGAACCTATAGCGAGAGCGTGCTGTTCGCCAACTCGGGAACGGCCTCGGCTCCCATTGTCTTCAACGGACAGGGAGTGGCAATCGTGGATGGCACAAGTGTCGCCTGCTGCACCACGCCCAGCTTCGCCACTAGCAACGGTTTCCTGTGCTGCAACACGCAGGGGCTGTTCACAATTGGCGCCACGAGTGGCGTGAGCTATCTGACCATCGAAGGATTCACCATCCAAAACTACAAGACTTCGAAAAAAGCCGACGTTCCCGCCGGAATCCTCATTGCCGGCAGCGGAAGCGGGATCAATATACTCAACAACACAGTTCAGAACATCCAAACCACGGCGGGGAAGAATGGAAACGCGTACGGCATTGGAGTTTTTGGCACCAGCGCCACGCCGCTCAGCGTGACCGTTAGCGGCAACACGATCACCGGATGCCTCACCGGAGAAAGCGAGACGACCACGTATAACGGGAACGTGCAGAACTTTGTCGTGTCGAACAACACCATTTATGACAACGACAACATTGGCATGGATGCCATTGGGTTCGAGGGGGTCGGTCCCACGGGCCATGATCAGGCGAAAAACGGAGACGTCTACGGGAACCTTATCTACAACAATAGCGCCTTCAAGAATCCAGGGGAAGGTAATTCCTACGACGAGGATGGCCTGTACTGCGATGGCTGCACGGATGTGACCTTCGAGCGCAACACGCTTTACGGCAACGACCTGAATATCGAAGCCGCGAGCGAAACCTCGGGCGAAGTTTCCAGCAACGTGATCATCCGCAACAACCTGGTGTATGCCGCAAATTCGTGCGGCATTTCGGTGGGCGGCTATGCCAAGTCCGGTACGGGTGGAAGCACCGACATCACCGTCGTCAACAACAGCCTATACGATAACGACACACAGAAGACGGGCAGTGGCGAGTTCCAGATCCAGTACCGCGCCACGGGCATCGTCTTCGAGAACAACGTTGTCTATACCGGCGCGGAGGGGCTGTTCATGTACGGCTACGTGTCGGGCAGCGGAGTAACCTCGAATTACAACGACTTCTACACCACCAGCTCCACCACGACGTTCGAGTTGAATGGGAAGAGCTACTCCTCGTTCGCCACCTACCAGTCAAAGACGGGGCAGGATGCGAATTCGGTGTTCGCGAATCCCGACTACCTGACGCTAACCACTTGCACTTCGACCAAGGAGAGTGGTCCCCCGACCCCAATCACCGCCTGCTCGCCGAAGCCGAATTTTGACATCTCGACCAGTTCCCCGGCCGAGAACACGGGCAACGCCAGCCTGGGTTCGGCCGATTTCGGCACGGTGGATTTCAACGGCAATCCGCGGGTCAACGCCAACGGACAAATCAACATGGGAGCCTATGAACAATAAGCAGTAGGTTCAAACGGGCACGCAGCCTGGCAGCGTGCCCGTTTTATTAGTCCCGCAACATGGACGCCGAGGATCCAAATTCATGCGTCTCCAGTGTCTCGTATATCTTCTGCTCGCCAGTTTGGCCTGCGGGCAAGCTGCGCAACCGGCTACGCCCTCCACTGCCGATAACGCCTCCGAAGTAAAGGTTGGGCCGGACGATCCGGTGATTACGGTGAATGATTTCTGCGCCGATGCGGCGCAACACGGCGACGCCTGCAAAACCGTAATCACTCGCGCACAATTTGAAAAGCTTACCGAGGCGCTGCAGCCGGGCATGTCGCTGGCCCTTCGTCTGCGAGTGGCAAACGCTTATGCGCGCAACCTGAGAATGTCGGCCGCTGCGGAAAAGCGCGGTCTCGACAAAACTCCTGCGTTCGAGGAGGAGATGCGCTTTGCGCGAATGCAACTGCTTGCCCAGGATCTGACCCGCGCGCTGCAGGCGGATGCCAACAATATCAGCGCCGCGGAGATCGAAGACTATTACAAAAAGAATGAGTCCGCCTATGAGCAAGCGACCGTGGCGCGAATTTTTGTCCCGCGCGCCAAGCAAATCGTACCTGCCAACGGGGAGCAGGAAGACGCGCAAACCAAGGCAGCCGAAGTGGCGATGACGAAATTGGCCGCCAATCTTCGCGCCCGCGCCGCGAATGGCGAAGACCCCGACAAGCTGCAAATCGAGGCCTACGCTGACGCCGGCATTGACCGAACCAACGTCAGCACGAAGATGGAGAAGGTGCGTCGCGACGTGCTGCCTCCGCGCCATGAGGCGGTCATGGACTTGAAGCCCGGAGAGGTTTCCGAAGTATTCTCCGATCCGGAGGGCGCCCACTTCATTTACAAAATGATCGGCAAGCGGATATTGACGCTCGAAGAGGTAGAAATGGAGATTCGCGCCGCAATTTCCAGCCAGCGCTATCGCGACAGCATGAAAAGCTTTCAGGGAGATGTAGTTTTTAGCGACGCCTACTTCAACCCTCCCAGAAAACTGATGCCGCCGGCGCTAGATCGCGGGGAAAAGAAGAACACGCCGCCTGCCGAGCGCGACGAAGATCACGACAAAACGTTCCGGTAACCTTGCCGCGCTTAGCACCGTGAAGGTGGAACCTACGGCTGGAGTGAAGCCGCCGCCGCGGACTGGCTGTCTCCAGCCAAACTGCTGAGCGGCCAGCTTGGAACGAATTCAGCCGCACAAGGGATCAAAACGCTGCTGTTCCGGCAGGAGGATGAGACGATTAGAACCTCTCGCCCATCTGGCCCTCTGCCGCCGGCGTCGCTGCGCCAGCAGCCGCCGAAGGCTCCGCCTGCTTTTTTTGCCAGTCTGCCTCCACCAGTACCTTGATCGCTTCCAGTTTCTTTTTCTTCAAGCCGGTGTTGATTCGCGGCAAGTCTTTCTGCGTGAGCTTCTGGAAGTCGTCGATCACGTCCTGCAACTCGTGGCCCAGCGACCCGGTCCGCGCCACCTGGTAATCCGTGGGTTTGCCGTCGTATTCAGTAATCGCGCCGTAGAGTTCTCCCAGCAGTTCGCGGATGCGTTCTTCACCGGTAATCATGCCGCCTTCTTTGGTGGCCACAATCTTCGAGCGCAGCGTGTCACAATCGGTGGCGAGTTGTTGCAATTGCTTGCGCAGCGGATTTTTCTCGTTAGCCTTGGCCGCCGCGAGTTTGGCGTCCCGCGCGGTGGCGGCGTCGCGCACGCCTTCGATCGCATCCACCGCATAGGTCATGTGCTCCAGCAGGTGGTAGACCTTCATCGAGACATCGAATTGTGCCTGGCGGTCTTCGAGCGAATACTTGGCTCGCGGATCCATCGCAACCGTCAGTTTCTCGGTGTAGGTTTGATCTCCTTTGATGAGCTTCACCGTGTAGATGCCCGGCAGCACGCGTGGTCCCTGCGCCGCTTCAAACAATGCTGACGCCGCCGACGCAACCGCTGGCGGTTTGATTCGCATTCCCCAACTGGCGCGGTTCAGTCCGCGATGCGTGCTGCCAGCCACCGTATCCACCAGCTTGCCGTCCTGGTCAACAATTTCGATCTTCAAATCGCCGAAGATGTGCCGGCTTCTCTGGTAATACGTGATCTGTGCGTCCGCCGGGCGGCTGGGGCCGCGGAATGTCTCGTCGCCTTCCGGCCAGCCTCCGAACACATCAAAATACTGGATCGACGGCCGGCCCGGAATCAGCGCAGCGTCTTTCGTCATCAATTCCGGGGTGAGCGCGCGCAGCGGTGAAATGTCGTCCACGATCCAGATGCCGCGCCCGTGCGTGGCCAGCACCAGATCCGATTCCCGCGCCTGGATCGTGATGTCATCGACCGGCACGTCTGGGAAGTTCGTCCCTTTGTATTGCGCCCAGCGCTGTCCGCCATCCACCGAAATCCACAGCCCAAACTCCGTCCCCAGAAAAAGCACATTGGGGCTCACGGTATCTTCCTTGATCACGTGCGCAAACCCGCGCACCCCGCTTTCCTGCGCTGGAAGTTTTGTCCAGGTCTGGCCGTAGTCCGCGGTTTTGTAGACGTATGGCTTCATATCTCCAAACGTGTGCCGGTCGAACGTGGCGTATGCGGTGGCTTCATCGAAGCGGCTCGCCTCGATGGTCGTGACCCACGAATTCTTCCCCAGCCCCTGGATGTTTCCCACCACGTTCGTCCAGGTCTTGGCGCCGTCGCGGGTGATCTGCACGTTTCCGTCATCGGTTCCAACCCAGATGATCTGACCGTTTTTCGGCGATTCCGAAATCGAATAGATCGTGGTGTGCATCTCCGCCGAAGAGTTGTCGATGGTCACGCCTCCGGATTCCTCCTGCTTTTGTTTCTCCGGATCGTTGGTCGTCAGGTCGGGAGAAATGCGATCCCAGGACTGCCCATGATCGCGCGAGCGGAAAAGGTACTGTGCTCCAATGTAAATTGTTCCCTTCTCGTTCGGGCTCATATGGATCGGCGTATTCCAATTGAAGCGCAGCTTCTTTTCGCCGTAGTTCGGCAGCGGCTTGATGTCGTGCGTCTCATGGGTATAGCGATTCACCCGCCCAATTTCTCCGCCTTGAGCCTCAGCGTAGAGATAGGTTGGATCGGAAGTGTCCTCGAACATCCAGAAGCCGTCGCCGCCGTACATGTTCTCCCAGCGTGAGTTGGTCACTCCGCCCGGGTATGAAGAATCGCCCACCCAGGAGCTGTTGTCCTGTAAGCCGCCGTAGACATGATAGGGGTCCGCATTGTCCGTGCTTACGTGATAGAACTGCGAGACCGGCAGGTTCATCTGGTGCTTCCAGCGATTGCCGCCGTCTTCGCTGCGCCACAAGCCGCCATCGTCGCCGGTGATTACGATATTCGGGTTCTTGGGATCGATCCAAACGTCGTGGAAGTCGCCGTGCCCCGAACTGGAAACCGTGCTGAAGCTCTTTCCGCCGTCGGTGCTGAGCAGCAGCGGCCCGTCGGGTTTGAAAATCTTGTGCTCATCTTTCGGATCGACGATCAGATTGCCGAAATAAAATGGACGCCACACCATGTAATTGCTGGCATCCAGCTTGGTCCACGTCGCCCCGCCATCGTCGGAGCGGTACAGTCCCCGTCCTTTTTCCGCTTCGATGTTGGCATACACCACTTGCGGGTTCGACTGCGCCACCTGCACCGCGATGCGGCCGTAGGGTTTCGGCGGCAGCCCTTTGGCGTTGCTGTCGTCAACTTCGCTCCAGTGCGCTCCGCCATCGCTCGATTTGAACAGCCCGCTGCCCGGACCTCCGGAGCGGAACGTCCAACCCTGCCGGCGGAAATCCCACATTGCGGCATACACTGTCTTCGGCTCCCGCATGCTCTCGGCCAGCATGGCGCAGCCACTCGAACCATTCACACCCGCCAGGACTTTGTTCCACGTCTTGCCGCCGTCCGTCGTCTGGTAGACGCCGCGCTCGTCGCTGTCATCCCACAGATGGCCCATGGCGCAGACCAGCACATCGTTGCTGTCGCCCGGATTCACCAGAATCTTGGCAATGTGCTCGCTGTCTTTCAGTCCGACGTTGGTCCAGTTCTCGCCGCCGTCGGTCGATTTGTACACGCCATCGCCCACCGAAACGCTGTTGCGCACCCAGGATTCTCCGGTGCCCACCCAGACGTTTTTCGAATTCGAAGGATCAATGGTCACCGCGCCAATCGACTGCACATCTTCGCGATCAAACACCGGTTTATAGGTGGTGCCCCCGTTCAGCGACTTCCACACTCCGCCGCTGGCCGCGCCCACGAATACGGTGATGCGTCCGTTCTCCTCCACCGCATCGACGGCGGAAATGCGCCCGCTCATGGTGGCCGAGCCAATGTTTCGCGCCGGCAACCCGGAAACCGTGGCCGCGTCGAAGCGGTAGGCCGCTTGCGCCGCAGCCGGCAAAGATGCGCACAGCGAGGCCACGGCCAACAGCACAGTCACTCCCCAAAAATTGCCCATGGATGCTTTCATGTACCAGTCCTTTTCGCCGGAATAATTTCCGTTGTGACGTTCGTCCTCAATCTTCTTCAACTTTCAATTCCGTGAATCAGCGAATCCCCACCAGTCCCGATTTCTTTTCAACAGTCCTTAGCGAATCGGGAACCGCGAAATCTTTAGGATCGATGGGCACATTCGCCTCCATCGTCAGCACCGTCGTGGTCTGCGCGGCGGGATGGTCCTTCGGACCGCTCGAGATCGAGAACGGAAACATTACGCCCGCCACCGGCTTGTAGGATCCCAGCCCCACCACGCGATCCCGCACCGAACCCCGGATGAACTGCTGAATCTCTTTCTGAATCTCGATAAACGTATCGGGATCGAGATAGTCGTAAATGATGTCGCCGTTCTTCAGCGTTACCTTCAGCCGCAGCGCATCGTCGCCCTCCACCACGTCGTGGCCCAAATACTCCACCCTGCTGCCTTTCTCTTTGTAATCCACCAGAGGGCCGTCAAAGTCGGCGTCCAGTTGCAGGTCGCGCAGATCGTCCTCGCCCAGCAGTTGTGGGGCCTTGTGCCCCTCAAAGGGCTGAATCTGCCACCCGGTGACGCCGTCGTAAGCCTGCACCGCCGTCATGCCCTGCAGCGAAAACGTCTCCCGGACTAAGTTCGGCCGCGCATTTTCCTGGCCCACCGATGCGGTGAAGCCGTCGCCGCCTTCGAACTTGCCCGTCATGCGCAAGGTCTTGATGGCCTTCATCTTCTCCAGGCCGCCCCGCGCCTGAATGTTTTTGGCAATCAGTTCATCGGCAGTCTGCGAGTAGCAAACGACACCACAGCAGCACACGGCAAGCAGCACAATCAAGGCGTGACGCATCGAGCGGACTCCTGTTGGTGAGGGACTTAGAGAACCCGCGAAAACGGGAAACAGTACTGTACGCGGTAGTAGACCTATCTTTCAAGTTTTGGGCCAGTGGGAACGAACTGCGAGGGAACAGCGAATCGGCTATAGCGCGCCGAAAGAAAAGCCGCTCCTAAGAGCGGCTCTGAATTCTCGAGGCTTTGAGTCGTTCTTCGAAGATAAGCTGGCATGGTTGACATCTCCGCCGTTCTGTCATGCGGAGCGAGGATTGAGCTTCGCAAACGCGAAGCTCAACCGCAGTCGAAGCATCTCTAACTGTCACCTGAGACGCCAAAAGCAGGATATCCAACTGAGCCAGACGGCTTTTCAGTGCTTGAATGAGAAGTTCAAGCCAGTAGTCAGAATCAGATCATTGTCTTTCGTGCCCTCGGGCGGGTTGGAGACATAGATATCGCCGAATTGGTTTTGCCAGCCCAGCCACTTGCTGATCTTCGTCACCGTACCGAAATCGAATTCTCCGCGATACTGGCCGCTAAACGAGCTCGACAAGTCGGGATAGAGATACAGCTTCTCGGTGATCACGGTGGTCTTCCCCAGCTTGTGCATTAACTCTTCGCCCAGAGTGAGCGCGGCGAACTTGTTGGTCACACCATAGGAAGTGAAAGTTACGGGCAATGTTGCCGAACTTTCCGGGCCGTTCGAATACGTTTCATGGGTGTAATTAATGCCGGCGAGAAGGTCGAACACGGTGGCGCCGGATTTGATCGCGTGATAGCCCACTCCGCCGCCATACACTCCGCGCAAATCCAGGTCTTGCAGCGCGTTGCTCATGAAATCGGCGCCCACGAACCCGAACCAACGCGGGTTGATATTGCGGTCGTAGCGGGTTCCTGCCGTGATCAGATTCGCGACCGTGGTGGGAGTCGCCAGATCGTTGTTGGTGTAGATCGAACTCAGGTACACACTGATCTTGTCGTTCAAAGTGGGATGAATGGCGTTGATAGCCAGGGCCAGATTGCTGGTTTCGCTGTTGCCGCGAGCCAGCGAGAAACCCACGTCGGCCCCGCCATTCCAACCGCTCAGCAGGCCGGGATGCAACGACTTATCGTATGCGGCCTGCTCGGCGTCATTGCGGATCTGCACCACATTCCCCACCGGGATCTCCACCGTGGCGCCCTGTCGGGTGGCGACCTCAATCTTGCCGTCGCTGGCGCTGACCGGGCCGACCACGGTTTTCTTTTCCGACGTAGTGACGTGCAACGCGTGATCGGTCGTGATCTGGGTGATCGCCGCGAACTGCACCGTGACGTCTCCCGCGAATTCGGTATGCAATACCAGAGTCTTGCCATCGGACTTTACGATGGTGCCACTCAGGTGGTCGCCATTCTTCAGAGTGATTTGATCGGCAAAAGCTGCGGACGCCAGTCCCAAAAACACAACTAGAGCGAGATACTCGACTTTACGCAAAGCTGCCTACCTCCAGATTTTTAGAGTTAATTTCACAACTCAAACGCTAGGTGTATGGCCCGGAACTGCTGGGAACGGGAAAACGGCAACAAAGCGGCGGCGAAATCAAGGAAGATTGTTGCCCGCGATAAATAACCCGGTCAGCCCTTGGTTTCTTTGGATTCGGTGGTCTTGTTCGGCTCGGTCGGAGCCGGCGGAGCAGGAGTATCCTTCATGCCCTCTTTCAGGGCACGAAATCCCTCGCCCAGCCCCTTGCCCAATTCAGGAAGTTTCTTGGGACCGAAAATCAGCAGGGCAATCGCGAAGATAATGATCAGGTGCGTTGGTTGAAGCAAACCATCAAACATGGGAACCTCCAAGGCCGATACTGCTGCGACCTCTACCTTGTTTATACGGTACTGGACGAGTAGGGGGAAGTCAAACCGGGGCTTCGCCATCCCAGCCTATTACTTCCGTGACCTTACCTCCGGCGGCGTCGCGGGGCTAATGTGAGGTTGGCGGTTCCGAACTACCGAAGCCACTCCAGAATCAGCTTGAACAGCAGGCAAACCGTCGCCGGAGAATCGGGTGAAGCGCAAGAACCTGTCAGTATTTCTGTTGCTTCTTGGGTTGGTTCTGACCGCTGGTTCCAGCGCAGGCCAGGCGGTGAACTCCACGCAACTGATGGCTTGGCTGACGGCTGGCATACCCAGCAACCGGCTCATCCGCATTGTCCAGCAGCGCGGAATCGCCAATCTTCCCGGCAAGATACAGATTCGTCAACTTGAATCCGCCGGTGCCAATGCCAATCTGATCCGCGCTTTAACCAAATCCAAGAAGTCAGACTCTTCCCATTCCCTGAGTCCCACAAGTACCGGCCCCGAAAGTAAGGTCTCGGAGATCCCCGCGGCTGTGGTGCGGGCTGGCGTCGATGCCCGCGGCCGGCATTTTCATGAAGCGGAAATCGCTCTGCGCCAGGCTTTAAGCTCGGACCCGGAAAATGCCGCGCTGCACCTGGCTCTGGGGGCGATGCTACGACAGCAGCAGCGCTGGGACGATGCCATCGATGAAGTCACGGAATCCGCGCAGCTTATGCCGGATTTCGCCGAGAACCACAGTGCCCTGGCCTACATTTTCTATCTCGTTGATGACGCTTCCGACTCGATAGCGGAAGCGCGTACGGCGCTCAGCATGGATCCGGAGAATGCGGAGGCTTACCAGTTCCTTGGTCTCGGGCTGTATTCCGACGGGCGATACGGCGCCGCAGTCCACGCTTTTTCCGAGTCGCTGGCACGCGACGCCGCCAATCCGGATACCTATTATGATCTGGGCATCACTCTGCATGCCGATGGAAACTTGACGGCCGCCATCGATGCCTATCGCCAGGCTCTTCGCCTGAACCCCGCTTTCTGGCAGGCTCACTCCAACCTGGCTATGATTTTGCACGAACAGAGCAAACTCGATCAGGCGATCGCCGAATACCGCGAAGCCCAGCGTCTTGCCCCGCAGGAGGCCTCCGTCCGCAACAATCTGGGCAACACCTACTGCGACAAGGGTGACTTCGGCGCCGCCATGCTCGAACTGCGCGAGCTTTACCGCCAGCATCCCGAGTGGGAGCAGGGACACGGTTGCCTGGCCCGCGCTTACATGGCGAAGAAGGAGTACGGCAGCGCCGTCGAGGAGCTGGAGCTGGCGGTTCGCCAAAATCCCACTGATTCCGCCGTACACCGCGTCCTCGGCGAAGCCCTCTTGCTCGATGACAGACTGGAAGACGGAGCGCGCGAATTGCGCCTTGCCGTGGCGCTCAATCCCGATTCGGAAGCGGCCCACCATGCTCTCGGCACGGCGCTATTCCAGCAGCAGCAATTGCCGCAGGCGGAAAAAGAGTTCCGCGAGGCGCTTCGCCTGCACGCTTCCCCTGACAACCACTATGCCCTGGCAGCCTGCCTGATGAGCATGGACCGCTATCAAGAAGCCTTAGCGGAACTCGAAACCGCGGCGCGGCTCGACCCGGCGCGCAAGCTCTATCGCGCCCGTCGCGATGAACTCCTCAAACTCATGAAGGAAGCGAACTCCCGGTAACCGGCCGCTGCTGGGACAATACCAGGCAGTGTACTCCCGGCATGTTCGACCCCGCTGCGGGACTGCTTACACTAAAACCCTGGGCCGGGGCGACGCTCACGGTCCGGGCGAAAGGACACTGGCACGGGCGCACGCCTGTCGGGAGGAGATATGAACTTGACGCGATCCACATCAGCCGCATCGGCCAAACCGGCACAGGCCATCCTGCCCGAAAGCGAAGCCCGGAATCACGTCCGGAATGATCTGCGGAACGCGGTGCGTAACGACTCCGAAACTCCCCGCAAGTTCTCAGGCTACGGCATGCCTTGCGCCAACTGCCGGCTCTACTATCCCGCCAATCTCGACGTATGCCCTGCCTGCAACAGCCGGGAACGGGTTTCTCCCAACCTTGTTCCGGCGATTCCGAAGGCGCAGGCCGCCGCCGAGCCCTTGCCCGACAACGCCGTCGTCGAGCAGGAGAGAGAAGCTTTTCTGAAGGAGTTCAAATCCCAGCTCTTTGCGGCGCATGCCGAGGTCGCCAGTGCGCCGGCGGTTTGCACTCTGGCGGAACACCACGTTCAAGGCGCAGAGGCGGCCGTGATCTGCAAGTCTTGTTACGACGCCTTGCAGGACCGCGTAGATGTTTGCGAAGCCGCTCTGCACATCGACCTGAAAGATGCGGCCCAGATTATCTATGACGCGGTGTGGGCCGATCCCTCCGACCCCGGCAAAACCTACACCAACGCGGCCAGCGCGCTGCTCACCGAATTGCGCAAGCGGTCGGGAGTTTCCAGCCTGCTGGGCCCGTTTCAGCCGCTGGGCAACTAGTATCCCGTACCTGGTTCCGACTAAGGTGCGGCCTCGCGCCTAATTTGTTTTGCCCGCAAGATTCGGATATTCCGCTCGTCCCCGTTCCTCCTACACTTTGCTCACTATGACAACCACGAACCTGACTTTCCCGTCGAGCACCGGAAGTGCCATACTCGCGGAAGAGCTCTCGAACCAAATGACGGCGCAGATCAACCCGGCGAAGCTGAACGAAGACCAACGTTGGAGTGCGGTAGTGGCGCGCGACGGCGCGCACGATGGTGAGTTCGTCTTCGCCGTGTCGAGCACCGGCGTCTATTGCCGGCCATCGTGCGCGGCGCGGCGCCCGCGCCGCGGGAATGTGAGGTTCTTCGCAGGTCCTGAGCAAGCGGAGAAAGCCGGCTTCCGCGCCTGCCTGCGCTGCCGGCCCAGGTCGTCCAGCGGCAATCTACAATCGGACTTCGCGAAAGAGGTCTGCCGCTACATCGAGCAGCATCTTGATGAGACGGTCACGCTGCAGCGCCTGGGCAAAGTGTTTCGGCAAAGCCCGTTTCACTTGCAGCGGCGCTTCAAGGCGGCGCTTGGGATCACGCCGCGCGCGTATGCTGACTCCTGCCGCCTGCGCCTGCTCAAGCGCAACTTGCAGGCCGGCGACAATGTGACCCGCGCCATGTACGACGCGGGCTACGGCTCGAGTAGCCGGCTCTACGAGAAGACGGCGTCGCAACTGGGGATGACGCCCGACAAATACCGCCGCGGCGCCATCGCCGCCACGATTCGCTATGCCATCGCTGATTCGCCGCTGGGACGCATGTTGATCGCGGCTACCGAGCGGGGCGTTTGCTCGATCCAGTTCGGGCGCTCCGATGGCGAGTTGCTGGAAGGCCTGAAGCGCGAATTCCCTTTTGCCGTGCGCAAGGTCGATGAAGGTGGATTGCAGGCCTGGGTTGAAGCCCTGCTGGCGAAAATGACGGGCAAGGAATGGAATGCCGCTTTGCCTTTGGATATCCGCGCGACCGCATTTCAGCGGCGGGTGTGGGCTCATTTGCAATCGATTCCCTTTGGCGCGACACGGTCTTATGGTGAAGTGGCGAAGGCGATTGGCCAACCCAGCGCCAGCCGGGCAGTGGCGCGGGCGTGCGCAACGAATCCCGTGGCGGTTGCCATTCCGTGCCATCGCGTGGTGCGCGAAGATGGCAGCATCAGCGGCTATCGCTGGGGCGTGGAGCGGAAGAAAGCCCTGCTGGCGATGGAGCAGCGCGGAGTGTAGCCGAGCTGCCGAATTTGCGGTCAGAGTCGCGCCGGACGGAAATTTTCCGAAATTTCCCGCAAGACGCAAGCGATGGGGCGCGGCGCGAGCTTGCCCATCCTCAGCTCTTATCGAGGGCAACCCTGTGACCGGTGCTCCGCGTCAAGGCTCAACCGCCGGCCAGTCCGCGGTAACGGCCCACCAGCGCGGCCGGGCCGCCAAGCGACGAACCCGTGGGCAGGGAGCTGATCGGCCGCACATTGTTGTTGTCGTTCTCCGAGCGGTAACGCAACAGGGCGGCGATATTTCCGACTTTGTCGAACTCGGGATCGTCCTTTACGTAAAATAGTTCGATGTCCTGCCGGATCACCCAGGGCAAAATGGCTTCGCTTACATCCACGACCTGGCGAGTCTCGCGGCCGCAAACCGGGCAGAAGCTTACCAGGTGGGCGTCGAGGTGGCCGCACCCGGAACACTCCACGGCTTGCGCATGGTAGGTTTGCCCCACCATGAGGGTTTGCACTTCGCCGAGCTCGAGCGAATGGAGCACACGGCGCAATCCGGTGACGCCGCGGGCATTGCCGCGGGCCTGGCGGATGGCTTCGCCCACCGCTTCGGCACAGCGCAGCGCTTGCCACCCGGCGAAGATTCTTTCCGCTTCCGAGCGGATTTCTTCACGGCTCACATGTGCCACGTCGGCGGAGAAGCGGCCCAGCAACTTCTGCGAAACATACGAATGCAGTTGCGGCTCGAACTGTGACCAGTGAGTCTCCTGGCAGCCCAGAATCCATTGATCGAACATGCCTTTGTCCAGGGCATTCTTCAGGAAGTCGGCGACAAATTTGAAATGCTGGCGGGCCTCATCGGCAACGCGGCGCTGGGCGTGGCCTCCGTCATAGCCGGCAAAGCCGTCACCGCGGCCACGCCGGGATAAGGGATGAAAGAAGCCTTCATGTTCGGTCAGCTCGCCAAGCCGCAAATCGAAGAGCCGGGCGCGATGGCGGTCCACCAGCACGATCCCGAGGCTGGGAAACGCTCCCAGCAATTGGGCCAGCGGTTTCAGATGAAAATGCCGGCTCAGCAGAATTTCGGTGCCGCTCAGTTGCGCGGGCAAATCGTATTCGCGCCAGAAGCCTTGCGCGGAGCAGGCGAACACCGCCTTGGCGCGGGCCCCGTTGCCGCGCAGATCCTGCGCCAGGCGCACCACACGGTCGAGATCGGCGCGGGCTGACTCGCATTTATCTTTACCATCTTTATCTTCATCCTTGCCGTCCGTACTTTTGCTTGTGCCTTCCAACTGGCGCAGCGCTTCCCGCGCCAGATCCTTGGTGAGGATCGCGTCTTCCTTGTGTGCCCGGTTGCGAGGCGGGGCGGGCTGAAAGTAAAAACTGAGCGCGCAACCTCCCGCGTCTTCAAATTGGGCCAGCTCTTGGATCTGTTCGCGAGTAATCATTTGGTCCTCCCCGGAATTTATGCGGTGCCCGTCATGGCAAACCGCCCCTTGATTTGCCGGGGGAGCCGGGGCGATTTGCGCAGGTGATCGCGGGCGGCGGAGATGGAACTCAGTACGCGATCCGCAGGGACATCCGTGATGGCGGAGATTTCGTCGACGTCGAAGCCTTCGATCACGTGCAGAATGAAAGCTTCGCGGTGAACCGGATTTAAGTCCTGCAGAGCGGTGGCGATGAGGCGCACCATTTCATCCGAGCCTACAATCTGCTCGGGCGTGGGCACGCGGCCATCGGCGATGATGGTTTCCCCGGTGACCGCTTCGTCGGGCTGGTGAAACTGCAGTTCGGGCTCGTCGCTGGCGCGGACGTTCTGTTTGCGGACCGATTCCTCTAGCCGCACCGCGCCGCCGTCGGCGCCTTCCGGGCGCGAGAGTTCATCGAGCGCATTCCTAGCCAAGCGGTAGAGCCAAGGCTCCAGGGCAAGGCGCTCGGGTTTCTTCTCGTCGTCACCGAGCGCCGCGGCGATGGTTTCGTCAATCACTTCCTCTTTGCTGACGGAGTCTGGCAGAAGCAGGTCGGAGGCTTCGCGGAAATAGATTTCGCGTTCCACAAAGCGCTCCAGACGCGCCAGATTCACGTTGACGTAGGAACGCACGTCCTCGGAAGAAACCATCGCGGGAAACACCGCGGCCAGGGTCTGCTCGAAGGGCACGGAAACATTGCGGCGCGCGTTCTCCTGCTGTCGGCGCGGCCACTTGTGGGTGGAGCGCAACAGGTCTTTGTGTTTGTTGACCTGTTGCAGCAGGTCTTCGAACGCACTCTTCACCGCCGTCGCCGCGGTTGAGGCTTTAGCCTGTACCGCCATCTGTCCCGAAGGCAGGCGCAGGTTGAGCGCCACGCTAATCCCCTCGCGCGCGGAAATCTCCTCCACCATGCCTTTCAAATGAATCAACTCAGGACGGAAAACCTGCAGCCGTTTCCGCAGTTTTTCGACTTGATGCTGGATATCTTTTTCGACCGCGGGAGTTTTATGAAGACGGTAACTGATATGGACGTTCATGAGCACCTCGGGTATTCCAACCAAGCAATGCGACCCAGTGCTTGCCAGCAAACGCTTCCTGAAAAAATTGTACACCCGCTGAAAGACTGCAATGCTGCAATCGGAAAAACTGATTGAACCGTTCGCAGTTTTGGGAATGCTTAGAGACCACTAAGAAGTGGCGCCGACCAATTTACAGGCGGCCGCTTCGCCAGCTATGATCCGGGAACCATGAAATCGGCAAAACTCCTGCTGCTCGCCTCTCTGCTGGCTTCGGCATGGGCCCAAGCTGCTCCGGCGAAAGAAGTCGACGCCGTCTATCCCCAGGCCCACGCGCTCTATGTGGATATTCATCAGCACCCGGAACTCTCCGGCCATGAAACTAGAACGGCGGCGATGATTGCCGCCCGGTTGCGCGAGCTCGGCTATGAGGTGACGGAACACGTCGGGGGCACGGGGATTGTCGCCATCCTGAGCAACGGCGCCGGCCCGACGGTGATGCTGCGCACCGAACTGGATGCGTTGCCCGTGCAGGAAAAGACCGGCCTGCCTTACGCCAGTAAAGTTTGGACCAAAGATGATGCCGGGCACGACGTTCCCGTCATGCACGCCTGCGGACACGACCTGCATATGGCGGCGATTGTGGGCACGGCGACGATCATGGTGCACAGCAAAGATACCTGGCATGGAACCCTGATGCTGATTGGCCAGCCCGCCGAGGAGACCATCACCGGCGCCAAGGCAATGATCGCTGACGGCTTGTTCACTCGATTTCCCAAGCCCAACGTGGCCGTGGCGCTGCACGTGGGCAACGAACTTCCCGCGGGGATGGTGGGAATTACGCCCGGAGTTTACAACACCAACGCCGACTCGCTGCGCATCACGATTTATGGCAAGGGTGGGCATGGTTCGGAGCCGCAAACCACCATCGATCCTATTGTGATCGCGGCGCGAACCATTCTGGCGTTGCAGACGATTGCCTCGCGCGAAGTGAAGCCGGGAGAAATGGTGGTGATCACGGTTGGCTACATTCAGGCGGGCACCAAGAACAACATCATTCCCGACCACGCCGAGTTGGGGTTGACGGTGCGCACCAGGAACGCGGACGTGCGCAAGCAAGTGCTTGCGGCGATCACGCGGATCACCGATGCCGAAGCGGAAGCCGCGGGCGCGCCGCGTCCGCCTTTGATTGAGCACGATGAAGCCACGGATCTGGTCTACAACGATCCCGTGCTGGCCGAGCGCATGCGCGGCGTGCTGCAAGCGGCGCTCGGCAAAGATAACGTGGTGCTCCAGGGGCCGATCGCGCCCTCGGAGGATTTTTCCTACTTCACCGAACAAGGAATTCCGGGCTTTTACTTCAGCCTGGGCGGCGCCGATCCCGAGAAGTTCGCGCAGGCCAAAGCGTCAGGCACCATGCTGCCCTCGAATCACTCGCCTCTGTTCGCGCCCGATGTGGATCCGGCCCTGCATACCGCCATTGCTGCGGAAGTGGCGGTGCTGCGGAATCTGCTGCGGTGAGCGGCGGAGGAGCCGAAGGCACAAACGATGCACTTCCCATCGGCCACCATCAGCGCCGCTTGAGCGCTTCGAGCTCTTCCAGGGTTCGTGGCCAGTCCGATCCCAGCAGGCGCGACAAACTGCGGTCGGCTAGAACCTTGCCTCCTGTCTGGCAGCGCGCGCAGTAGTTGGTTTCTTTGTCGGCGTAACGAATTCGCAGAATCTTGTCGCCGCATCTCGGACATGGTTCGCCGTAGCGCCCGTGTACTGCCATGCCTTCGCGAAAGGCTGTGACCTTCTCCGGGAAAGCTGCCTCGGCTTCGGAGCGGAGCCGGTCCATCCAGAACCCGAGCGTGTGCCGGGTGGAGGCGAATAATCTCTCCCACTCCAGCGGTTTCAATTTCTGGGTGAGCGCCAGCGGAGAGAGTTGTGCCGCGTGCAGGATTTCATCCGAATACGCGTTGCCGATGCCACTCACCAATCGCGGATCAGTGAGCGCCCTCTTGAGCGTGTGGTTTTCTGCGGTGAGCGCGGCGCGAAACCCAGCCAGATCGCTGGAGAAGACATCCATGCCTCCAGCGTCGAAGGACCGCAGCGCCTCCTCACCGAGCACAACGTGCAACGCCGCGCGGCGCTTGGAGCCCGCTTCGGTGAGCACCAGGGAACCGTCGGGAAAATCGAATGCCGCCAGAGTTTGGCGCCCAGGCAGCTTCGCCTCTGCCGCCCGCCAGTGCAAACGGCCGGCGATCATCAAGTGCAGCACCAGCCAAAGATCACCCTCCACGCCCATCGCTATGCGCTTGCCGATGCGCCGCAGTCCGCAAACGATGCGGCCTTCCACGTCCGCAATCGGCGGTTGCGCGGTTCGCAGAAGAAACGCGCTCTGTAGCCGAATCCGCTCGAGTGGCTGACCGACAATGCGCGGTTCGAGCGCGGTAATGTAGGCGGCGATGTCGGGCAATTCTGGCATTCGGATAGCTTGCGCGGAGAAACCGCGACTTTACAGCCCAGCGGCAGCGGGAGCACGAGGGAACCCCTCTAGCTCATTTGCGCCAGAATGGCGCGCGCTTCGGCAGCCGGGTCCGCCGCTTCGGTGATCGGGCGTCCAACCACGATGTAACTTGCTCCAGCGGCAATGGCCTCTGCGGGGGTGACCACCCGCACCTGATCTCCGTGGCCGGTGCCAGCGGGGCGCACGCCCGGAGTCACGATGGCGAAGTCGTCGCCCAGTTCGGTGCGCAGCTTGGAAGCCTCGTGCGCCGAGGCCACAATTCCACGGCATCCATTTGCCAGAGCCAGCGCGGACAAGCGCCGCACTTCGTCCAGCACGGTTCCGCGGATGCCAACTTTCGTCAGGTCGCCCTCGTCGAGGCTGGTGAGCACGGTCACGGCCAGCACCAGCAAAGCGCGGCTGGCGGCGTGCCCCGCTTCCACCGCGGCGCGCAGCATTTTGCCGCCCCCGGCGGCATGCACAGTCAGCATGCTCACGCCGAGCTGCGCGGCTTCGCGCACCGCCGCCGCCACGGTGTTGGGAATGTCGTGGTACTTGAGGTCGAGAAACACCCGCCGCCCCGAGGTCACGAGATCCCGCACCAGTTGCGGACCTTCGGCGGTATAGAGCTGCATGCCAACCTTATAGGTGAGCGCCGAGTCGCCGACCGCGGCCACGATCTTCTGCGCCGCCGCCGCCGTTGAAACGTCGAGCGCCACGATCAGCTTCCCGCGCGGATCGCCTCTATGAAAATCGTATTCCCGCGAATCGTCTTTGGGCGCGTTGTTCCCGCCCGGATCGAAAGGGATGCGGTGGGGCAGAGCGGCCTGCATCCCTAGCAGTGTAATGGCTTCAGCGGAGTTCCGCCACGGGATAGTTGGCGGCCACATTCTCGTAGACCCGCCGGGTCCGTGGCTTTACCAGGTCCAGGCGAACCCGCTGCAAGCCACGATTTTCAAACCGCAGCACTTGGGCCGCGCCGAACGACAGATCGATAATGCGCCCCGGCACTACCGGACCGCGGTCGTTTACTTTTACCACGACCGCTCGCCCGTTGCGCAGGTTTGTGACCCGCACATAGCTTCCCAACGGAAGCGTCGGGTGCGCAGCGGTCATGTCGTACATATCGAAATCTTCACCGCTGGCAGTTGGTTTGCCTACGAAATACTCCCCATACCAAGAGGCTGTCCCAATTTGATACGGATGGTTCTTGCCGGTCTGTTGGCGGACTTTGGGCTTGATTAGGCTAGTCGGCGCGGAACTGGCCTCCGAGTTGTTTGGGCCCTGAGCCGCTCCCAGACCGACGATCAATAGAGCGATCATCAGTCCATGAGCTGTACGTCTTCGCATTCAGTTCTCCTCGCATCTCAAAAGTCGTCCTAGCTAGGCTGTTTGGTTAACGGTTTGTAAATGCTAGAGTCCTGGTACGAACTTGTCAACCCGAAAGTGCATGACCCACGGTGACGTGGTAGTTATCGATGTCTCACGTAACTTGTTGGCAATCATGGGTAATCGTGAACATGTCGCTCAAAACAATGAGGTTATATATTTATTAAATAGTAAATACCACATGATCTCCACACCGGGAATAATTTTCATCCCCAGTAGATTCAGTCACTTACCGTCAAATTCTTTCTAAGTTGTTTATTGTGAGTATTTTAGGTACAAGGTTGCATAGGCAGAAGTTTATTTTATTTTCGGCTCGCCGGGTTTTCGGCGACTCTGCGGTTCACGGAGAGAGACGGCTTTCTTATGAGATTTTTGCTTCTGGAGTGCCGGGACAATGGCTGAGAAACCAGCTGTCGTGCTCACCATCGCGGGCTTCGACCCCTCGTCCGGAGCTGGGGTGACGGCCGATATTAAGACCATCGCGGCCCACGGCTGCTACGGGGTGGCCTGCATCACGGCTATGACCGTGCAATCGACCGCTGCCGTTCGCCGGGTTGAGGCCGTCGACCCCGTTCTGGTGGCCGAAACGCTCGCGGAGCTCGCCGCCGATATCCCCATCGCCGCCGTCCACATCGGAATGCTCGGCTCCGCCAAGGTGGTCCGGGCTGTGGCCGAGTTCCTGGGCCAGCGCCCGGGCAAGGCCAAACTGCCGAACATTGTCCTCGATCCCATCCTAAAGTCCTCCTCCGGTGCCGATCTGCTGGATGCCCCCGGAACCCGGCTGCTGCTTGAAAAGCTCATTCCTCTCGCCGATGTGATCACGCCCAATGTGCAGGAAGCCGCCGTCCTCACCGGCTTAAAGGTGACCGACCTTGACGAAATGCGAGCCGCCGCGGCCAAGCTCCACCACATGGGTTCAGCCGCCTTGGTCATCACCGGCGGGCATCTCGAGAAAGCCATTGACTTGCTGAGCTTTACCACCAGGCGCGGGGTCGAGGAGGAAGTCTTCAAGGCGGACCGGCTGCAATCGAACTCCACTCACGGCACGGGCTGCGCCTTCGCCACCGCCATGGCCTGCCACCTGGCCCTGGATCGCGGATTGGCCGAAGCTGCCTTGCTCGCCAAAACCTATGTCACGGCGGCCATTGCCGCCGGCCATCCCCTCGGCCGCGGAACCGGCCCCGTCCATCATCTTTATCGCATGAGCCAGCCGCGGCGCGCGGCAGGGTCGGGAAACCAACCGTAACAGCGGAGTTAAGAGCGGAGTGTTGTAGTCGAGCGGCGGACCGGCAGCTAGCCCCGGTCGTCATCCGACGGCTGCTTCAGCAGAATTCCGGCCACAAACGACGCCGTCGCCGCCAGCAGCCATTCCAGCCGCCACATCTGGATCGCCTGGAACTCCGCCAGATTCGATGCCCTGTAGAAAATGCTGACGGCCAGGGCTCCGGCCACGCAGCCCAAGCCGATGATGAAAGCGATCAGCGCCGCCGTCGGCAGGCCGACCCAGCGCTTGATCTCGTGGAAGTGCAGATAGTGCAGCCAGTCGGGGAACGAAATCTTGCGCCCGCGAGCCGTGATCCACCTGGCGCTGGTCCGCACCAAGGCTACCGTCCGAGCCCACAGTGCGGCCGCCATGGCCGCGGCATCGCCGCCGGTTTTAGCCATCGACACCGCCATTGCCGGACGGCGCCGTCCGCAGGCATGGCAAAACCGGGCTCCAATCATGAATTCGGAGCCGCAACCGGCGCACACCTCCGCCATCTCCGGGGTCGCGTCGGCAAGCGCCGTCACGGCCACCGGTTCCTGCGCGGTCGGAGAACGCCAGAACTCCTGCTGCGCGTCTTGAACAACTTCAGCCATACTAGGAACGCTTCCCCCAACCAAGCAACCCGGCAACCAAAGCACACTCCCTACTAAGGTGTTTTCGAGTCAGATACTTGCAACTCCCGGCGCATTCCCCTTCCGCCCCTTGCACGCAATTATTACCCGCACACCCGCGTAAAGATGCCCCGGTTACCCTGGTTTTCCTCAGTAGTAAAATAAATTCCCAACCAGCCTTCCCTGGGCCGGGAGACGGCCAGGTTTCGCCCTGCAAGCTCTGCAGATTATAGGACCCAACTCTTCCCGGATAACAGAATTGTGCACTCCCTTGCCATGATGCCTTTGGTTCCTCCCGTGCTCGGCAAACTTCAGTTAGACTAAAAGTCAGAGCCAAAGTTAGGGCCATGGTAAGGATGCAGTTGCCTTCGGCATTACCGGCACGATTGGTTGCAAGTAGCGCCTTGCTCTGCCTCGTGACCCTGTGCCTGCTGTCGCCCCCCGCTGCCGCTCAAACCACTGCCGCGGGCAGCGCGCCCTCTTCCACTGCGGCCGCTTCTCCTGGGCAAGATCCGCTACTCCCCGTCGCCTATGATCACTTCTACAACTTGGAGTTTGACCGCTCCGTTCGGGAGTTCGAAAAGATCCTCGATCGCCATCCCAACGACCCCGCCGATGTCAATCACCTGCTCACCGCCGTCCTGATGCACGAGCTTTACCGCATGGGCGCGATGAACAGCGGCGAATATGCCAACGACAGCTTCATCGGCGAAGCTCACCGCCCCGCCGATCCCAGGGTAAAGGCCCGGATCGAGCAGTTGGTGGCCCGCGCCGAGAGCCTCGAAGACCACGAGCTTCAGGCCAATCCCAACAATGTGAACGCGCTCTACGATCGCGGCGTCACCCGCGCCCAGTTCGCGCTCTACACCGCGCTGGTCGAGCGTGCCTGGTTTTCCGCTCTGCGCAACGCCGTGGGCGCGCGCCGCGACCACGAACGCGTGCTCCAACTCGATCCCAATTTCGTGGATGCCAAGCTGGTTGTCGGCGTCCAGAACTATGTCATGGGCAGCCTGTCCTGGAGCGTGAAGGTCGCGGTTGCCCTGGTGGGCCTCGGCGGCACCAAGGAAAAAGGGCTCGAATACCTGCGCCAGGTGGCTGACAGCAGCGGAGAAAACAGCGTCGATGCCAAGGTCGTGCTCAGCCTGTTCCTGCGCCGCGAGCACCGCTTCGATGAGGCGCGCTCCCTCATGCACGGTCTCGCCGAGAGCTATCCCAGGAATTATCTGTTCGCGCTCGAGGAAGCCAATCTGCTGCGCGCCAGCGGCCACATCCAGGAGGCGGCGGAGGATTATCGCAAAGTCTGGCAAAACGGCGTCGCCGGCAAGTACGGCGATCTGCACTACGAAATCGCCGCCTGGGGTCTGGGCGAGCTATTGCGCAGCCAGAGAGATTACGCCGGAGCCGCCGCCGCTTATGAATTAGTCAGCCAGGCCCCCGACCCCGATCCCGAAACCCTGCAGAAGGCCAACCTCGCCGCCGGCGAAATGTACGACCTGCTGCAGAAGCGTGACCTGGCCATCAAGAAATATCAAACCGTCGTCGCCGAAAATGCCACCACTCCTCCCGCCGAGCAGGCCCGCAAGTACATCGGCGAAGCTTATCGCGAATAGCTCACCACCGGATTTCCCCTCTTCAACCCGATAGCGCTCATCGAGAATCCAGCCTGCCAGTCGAGGTCAACGAGTCTAAACGCGTCTTAGCGACCTTCGAGAATCCAGCTTGTGAGCCAGCCCGCATTTGCAGTCCAAAGTAACGTAGCCGGGTTTGGAACGGCACACTAGGCTTGAATGGCGGCAATCGCAGTTGCGGCTCCGCACATTACGGGCATTTTCGCCGAGGTCAGCTCGCTCACCTCAATCAAACAGACAACCCATTTTCACGACCAGAAAAGCAGTAAGACAAGGACGGAGCCCGTGTTCTCCAGTATTTAGCGTTCGCCAAGCTAGAGTATCGCTACGGCAGGTTTGCCGGCGCAAGACCCAGCACGAAGCCCATCCTCTGCGCCGCCGCACCGGCTGGTAGGGGACCCTCGGTGAGCCCTGGTCCCGCAAAACGGCGATAGCTGCTGGCCTCTCCGGCACCGCCAACCTGCACGAACTCCACCGATAGTGGCGTGTCAGGAATGCGCGCCCCGAACCAGTGCGGATCGTCGCGTTGTGCCCAGGTCACCAGTGCCAGCACCGCACCCGCCGGATACGCCAGGCTTCCCGATCCGCTGGCGGAAGCATCCGTACGCGCTTGCACAGCATGCTCCCGGAGACCATGGATCGCCGCGTCATCTCCATAGAGCGTCGCCATCGATCTGTTCCTGGGATCCACATACATCGTGATCGCGCTCCAGCCCAGGGGTTGATAAGGCAAACTCGCCGGGAGGCTCGCGGCATTGTTGTTCACGATCTCGTCTCCGGTAACCTTGGCCCGTGTAATCGGCAGCGTATAGACGGAATCGTTCCCGCGCACCGGCATGTGGCAGCCTGTGCACTCGCTTACAAAATGAGCGTCCTTGCCGTATGGCTTCAGGTCGAGGCCCCGCCAGCGGCCCCATCCCCAGCCATCTGTGTCTTTGTAGCGCCGGGCATCCTTTAACATCAACTCCACCTGAACGAACTTGCCGGTATGCACCAGGCCATCCGCGCCGAGCTCCTGCTGCCAGGCAATCTTCGCGAAGCGCGTTCCATCCGGCCACGGCGAAATATCGCCCGATTGTGCCGCCTTTGCCGCGATGTCGTTGCCGAGAACGAATCGGAAGGTGTAGTTGTCGCCGCGATCGGTAAAGCTGATCGGCTTCCAGCTCTCGAAGGCCGGATCGAATGGAAATGCATCAGGCTCCGGCTGCACTGCTGCCAGGGAGACAGGCGCGGCGTGCATCATGTCCTTTCCCTTGGCCGGCGCTGTGCCCGCCTGACTTGGCGTAGCCGTCCACGGTGCCAGATACGCCTTCAGCGTCGCCAGTTCTTCCGGAGTTACCTTCGCCTCCGGATGTAGGCTCGTGAATCTCGGCAGAGGCATCGCTCCCAGCTGGATCATGTTCACCCCCTCGTAGAGCATTGCCTTCTGTACGGCGGGGGGCTTGGAGCCCAGCGTCGAGAAGTTGAGGCGCTCGCGCGCGTTGAGGATGTCGTGCCGCACCAGCCAGTATGCGGGTACGATCTCGTCGAACCACGCGAGCCGGCGTTGGTCCGAGTGGCAGCTATAGCAGTCTTTTTCCATGACATGCCTGACATCAGGGGGTGCCTGCAGCTCGGCGGTCGCCGGCCGAACCGGAATGCTCGGTCGCACCGCCTGCAGCACCGCGAACACAAACACTCCCGCCACGATCAGTTTGCCAATCGTCCTCATCGAACTCTCCATCTACCGGTTCATGAGGTCGCCTGATCCCCACCACCGGACCGAAGCAGACACTCACACGTCGGATTTATTTTCAGGGCTAAGAATCGAGCTCGTCGGATCACCAACACCGTAATGTTTTAGAGTTGGTCTGCTGCACAGCCGTTGCAATGAAATTCTCCATCCAACCTTAAGCGTAACTGATGCAAAATCCCCCTTCGCCCATCTCTCTTGGCGGGGCCTGTCATCGGCCTTGCTCTGATCGCCTTGACTCCGGCAAGACAGCGGTGGGCATCCGTAGCTGGCGCTTAGTGCAGTTGGCTGGAACCGTCTCGACTGTTGACAAGTCCCCATTTCACTCGTTGACCCCGCTCAACATCAACTACCGACCAAACTCGTTTTGCTACCATGAGTTGCGCCTTTACCAAGCGGCTGCGAACAGCATGGTTCACCTCTCGCCGATGACAGTTTCCGACGTTCAAACTCTGGCCGCTTACGTTATCTTTCTCGCGAGCTATCTGGTTTTTGCACTGGGAAAATTTCCCGGACTAAAAATTGACCGTCCGGGCGCGGCGATCATCGGCGCAGTGTGTATGGTGGCGTTCCGGATTGTGCCTCCATCCGACACGTTACGTTTCATAGATTTCCCAACACTGGTGCTGTTGTTCTCGATGATGCTGATTGTAGGCACTCTTCATTTGGTGGGGTTCTTTGAGTGGAATGCGGAGACGGTGCTGCGGCGGCTGAAGCCGTCGCGGCTGTTGCCTGCCGTGGTCTTCACTTCGGGGGTGCTTTCCGCATTTTTCGTAAACGATATTGTCTGCCTGGTTATGGTGCCGTTTGTGCTGAGCATCACGCGCAGGTTGCGACTCAAGCCGTTGCCGTACCTGCTGGCGGTGGCGACCGCATCAAATATTGGCAGCGTGGCCACTATCACGGGGAACCCCCAGAACATGCTGATCGGGTCGTTCTCTGGCATTGCTTATCGGGACTTCCTCCTGCATCTAGGGCCGGTAGCGCTGGTGGGCCTGTTTTTAGATTGGATGGTGCTGCACTGGTTGCATATGCGGAAGGTGAAGCATGCGGAGTTGTCGAACGGTGGCATTCCACTGCCGCCGCTCGATCTTTCGCGGCTGACGAAACCAGTGGTTGTAGTAACCGCGGTTTTGTTCGCGTTTTTGGCAGGCGTGCCTCCCGCGATGGTAGCCGCTTTAGGCGCGGCGGTGTTGCTGATTACCCGCACTCTGGAGCCGCGAAAGCTCTACGAGGAAGTGGACTGGGGCCTTCTGGTGTTCTTTGTCGGGCTCTTCTTGATTGTGGGCGGAGCGCAAAATGCCGGAATCATCGACAAGTTTCTGAGGATCGCAGAGCACTGGAACCTCCACAATCTGGGGGTCTTCACAATTGCCGTCTCGTTCCTGAGCAATATTGTGAGCAATGTACCAGCGGTGATGCTCCTGAAGTCGCTGGCACCGAAATTTGCGAATCCGCATACGGCGTGGCTCGTGCTGGCGATGGCCTCGACGCTGGCGGGGAATCTGACGATCACGGGAAGCGTGGCCAACATTATTGTGGTCGAGAGCGCCAAGCCGGAAACGAACATCGGGTTCTGGGAATATTTCCGCGTTGGGCTACCCATTACCGTGATGACGCTGATCCTGGGATGGGCGTGGCTGGAGTGGGTTAGATAGAACCTTTTGATTCTTTCGTGCAGGGTTGTATGGTGTTAAATCCCGATCTCACTCATTGAGAACCCGACCTGCCGGTCGAGGTCAATGAGCGTACGTCTGGTTACGTAAACTATCCCGGATTCTTGTCGCCAGCGTAATCGGCGCAAACATGGGACTCAAACTCTTCGTCGCGCTGCGACTCGAAGTTCCGCATGACTTCATCGAAAGATTTGCCTTCAGGAGCACCGGAGGGTTTGAACCGCCATCCGCATCGGGAACAACCAAAACCCTGAAAACGCTTCAGCTCAATCCATATCAGCTTCCTGCTCATGGCTGCCTCTATCGCGCCAACGAATACCAGCACGCTGTCATGGGGACTCAAGACCGCAGTCTACATACGCCAATTTTGGTGGGTCTGTAGGGCCATCCTACATACGTGTTCAGGCGCAAGTGTTCAGGCGCACGCCACCCCCTCCCTCGGGTGCGCTCCAGTGGTGTCTCTTACTTGAATGTGCGTTATTGCTCAGACTCGGCTTTCGAATCCGAGCTAACTTCGTGAGCGATGAGAAACCAATCCCACGATTGGCCCGGTTGAGGGGGGAGATTCGAGACTCATCGCAGAACCGGCTGGTAAAGAAATGACCCGCAGAATGATGATCCTGATTGGGAAGCCTTGCCGCGCGATAGAGGGTGAGCACAGGGAGAAGTCTCGGGGGAACGGACCATGGTCCCCTATCGGCAACTGGGTGAACGCACGTTCACACAAGAGGATGATTTATGGAAGGCTATGCCGCAATTCGCGGCATGCAGGTTGCACAAACAGCGGCGTGTAATCGGCTGCACGACATTGGACAGCGCCTTGCCCGCTGGTTGCTGATGACTCAGGACAGAGTGGACTTGGGCTCGCTTCCCATCACTCATGATTTTCTCGCAACCATGTTGGGAACAGATCGACCTAGCGTAAGCCAGGCAGCCGGTGTTTTGCAGAAGAAGAAGCTCATCGAATATACCCGTGGCGCAGTGAAGATCGTGAATCGCAAGAAACTTGAAAGCTCGGCCTGCGAATGCTATGGGGTTATCCAACAGTACGATGGCGAGCTTGGCTTGAAATGAGATTATTAGTCCACCAACCATCGGCCCAGGCGAAATTTTAGGTTTACGCAACCAGCCCACTAAGCTACCCTCACCAAGTCCAATCGCCGGAAAACTTCACCCTGGGAGCCACCCGTGATATTCCTGCTGCTGGCACTCGTCCTCATTGCCTGGGCGGGCTACAGCTTGATTACCGGAAAAGGCCACTACAAAGGCTGTCCTCCCGGCGGCTTTGACCGCACCCGCGATCCTTTCGGTTTTTGGGCGCCGACTCTCATCATTCTCGGCATGGGCCTCTGTCTGCTGCTGATCCCTCTGGGCGTCATTCATCTGTCGGGCGGTTCCTCTCACCACTAATCTTGGTTTGGGAGCGCTTCGCCAGCCGCTAACCAGCACCCGAAGAAATCCACAGCCCTCTTGTGACATCTGACCTTGTGCTCGCCATAAAATCGCGCGATCATTACAGAGGCCGTGACGGTCACATGCACCATGGTGGTCGTGCCTCTAAGTCCTTTGTTGTGCCGATTTTAGTATCTAAGTCCTTTAGGCTCCGGATTTTGCCGGGATTTTCTTGCTAACCCGATGATTCCACTAGACCCAGGGGGGAGGGGGTATCGACAAGTCGCATCTCAAACCGGCCCCAATTGCGCTCCGCCACGAACCCGCGCCGCATCCCGGGCAAATTTATTTTCAGGCCGATATTCACAACCCGGAAGCGAAGGAACTTTCCGTCTACAATTGCGTATTGTCTTGTACGGAGGTAGAGCCATGTACTGCAACTATTGCGGCAAAGTGATTCAAGACGATGCCGCGGTTTGTGCCTATTGCGGCGTCCGCGTGGGCGCGTCCGTAGCCCGCAAGCGCCTGGTGCGCCCCCGCCAGGGACGCAAGATCGCCGGCGTCTGCCTCGGCTTCGCCGAATACTTCGACATCGACGTCACCGTCGTCCGCCTGGTATGGCTGATCGCATCTTTCATGACCGGCATCGGATTGCTCTCCTATCCCATCGCCTGGATCGTGATGCCGGAAGAGCCGCTGCAGTTGACCGCGCCGGCTGGCGCCGCGCGTGCCATGAATCCATAGAATTCAGGAGCGTAGAAATTTTTCGCATGTAAGGAATGGACTCGCACCAAATCAGAAGTGATGACGCCGACATCGTCTACCGCGTTCTCGGCGAAGGTCCTCCTGTAGTTTTGCTGCATCCCTTTCCCGCAAATCACGAATTCTGGCTGCCGGTTGCTCACGCGCTCGCCACGCGTTACCGCATCGTTTTTCCCGATCTGCGCGGTCACGGCCAGTCCGGAATCGGCGCAGGTCCGGCAACCATGCAGAAACACGCCGCTGATATTTCCCGCGTGCTCGACTACGCCGAAATCGGCCGCGCTCCATTTGTCGGCGTTTCCATCGGCGGATACGCGCTGTTCGAGTTCTGGCGCCAGCATCGCGGACGCGTCGCCGCTCTCGCACTCTGCAACACCAAGGCGACTGCCGATTCCGCCGAAGCCCGCGCTGCACGCCTGCAAGCGGCCAGCGACGTGCTCGAGCGCGGCGTCGAACCGTTCTTCGAAAGCATGATTCCGCGCCTGCTGGGCAATAGCACGCGCGAAGCGCGGCCGGATTTGGTCGCGGGTGTTCTCCGCATGATGCGCCAGATGTCGCCTGAAGATGTGGCGCAGGTGCAACGCGGCCTGGCCGCGCGCCCGGATTCGGTGGATACATTGAAGTCCATCAATGTGCCCACGCTGCTCGTGACCGGAGACGAAGATATCCTCACCGGCGTAAACGACGCCGAGTTGATGCGTGGGCACATTTCCGGCAGCCAGTTGCGCGTCATCCCGAAAGCCGGCCATTTCTCGCCGTGGGAACAACCGGAGGAAGCTGGCGGGCTGCTGCGCCAGTTCCTCGACGGGGTTTTCGCGAAAGGATGAGGCATTGAGAAACGGTGCTACAATTTTGCCGCTATGATTGATGCGGTTCTGGTTGCGGAGAAGACCGTAGCAAACGCCAAAGGCGACGGCCCGGTGGCCGATCTGCGCGGCGCGGCTGGCCGCGTGTTTTTGCTGACCCTCGAAATTACCAGGATCGTCGAACAGGAGTCGCTCGATGTCGGCATCTTTCCATCGGCGGACGGCGCGGCGTGGAGCGCGAAGCCGGTTGCCGCGTTTCCGCAGAAGTTTTATTGCGGAGAGTCTCCCTTGCTGCTCGATCTCACCGCGCATCCGGAGGTGAAGTTCGTGCGCGCGCACTGGGAAATGGCGCGCTGGGGACGCGGCGTCGAAACCCCGATGTTCGAATTCAGCCTCAGGCTGAAAGAAATTCCCGCGGACCTGCTGCGCGAAGCCAGGGCTGAAGCCAACTCTCTGGTTTAGTAATTGTTGATTGCCGATTGCATCTCGGTGCGTTCGCGGGCAGCGCCATTGCTCGTCCTTCCGCTATATTGATCTCAGGAATGAAAAGCGAGTCCCAGGTAATTGTGCGTCCCGCACGGAACGTGCGCGGCAGCGTGAGTCTTCCGGGCGATAAATCCATTTCGCACCGCTACGCCATGCTGGCGGCGATTGCGGAAGGGCGGTCGCGCCTGACGAACTACTCGACCGGCGCGGACTGCGCCAGCACGCTCGGTTGCCTGCGCACGCTTGGGGTGAAGTGGGAGCGCGAAGAGACTGACAACGTGATTGACGTGCAGGGCAGCGGGCTGGCTTTGACGGCGCCAAGCCAGGCGCTGGATTGCGGGAATTCAGGCTCGACCATCCGCATGCTGAGCGGCATTGTGGCGGGGCAAAACTTTGCCAGCGAAATGGCGGGCGATGAATCGCTCTCGCGGCGGCCCATGCAGCGCGTGATTGCGCCGCTTACGGCCATGGGCGCGCAAATCGCATCGAGCAACGGACGCCCGCCGCTGCGCATTAGCGGCGGCAAGCTGAAAGCCATCGACTACAAAATGCCGGTCGCGAGCGCGCAGGTGAAAACGTGCCTGCTGTTTGCCGGGCTGCTGGCCGAAGGCGAAACCCGCGTCGAGGAGCCGCTGCGCACGCGCGACCACGGGGAACTGGCGCTGCGAGCCTTCGGCGCGCATCTGGAGCGCAAGGGAAACGAAGTGCGGATTCGCGGCGGCCAGCGCTTACACGGCATGGAAGCGCGGATTCCCGGCGATCTTTCAAGCGCCGCATTTTTTCTTTGCGCGGCCGCTCTTTTTCCGCAATCGCAATTGAATATCACGCAGTTGCTGATGAATCCGACGCGGGCGCGACTGCTCGACATCCTCATGCAGATGGGATTGAAGATTTCGGTGGCGCAATTGGAAGAACATCATGGCGAACTGGTGGGCACGCTGCAGATCGAGGGCGGACGGCTGAAAGGCGCGAACCTCGGCGGAGCCGATACGGCGGCGCTGATTGACGAGATCCCCGTGCTGGCCGCGATTGCTCCTTACAGCGAGGAGGGAATCGAGGTCCGCGATGCAAAAGAGTTGCGGGTAAAGGAGTCGGACCGCATCGCGGCGATTGCCAGGAACCTGCGCGCCATGGGCGCTCACGTGGAAGAGCGTGAAGACGGCGTAAAGATCCCTGGCAGACAACCGCTGCGCGGAACCGAGATCGAATCGTTCGGCGATCACCGGATCGCGATGGCGTTCAGCATTGCGGCTCTGCGAGCGCAGGGAGAGACTTTGATTCGCGGGAGTGAGTGCGCAGCGATTTCCTACCCGGCATTTTTCTCAACTCTGGAGGAACTGGTGGAGCGCTGAATGCTCTGGCCGAGCACGTTGGTATGCCCTAAGAGTTTGGCAGATGCCCTGGACGCCCGTGTGGTAGAGTAGCTGAACCCATGAATTGGCCGGCGCGTGGACCCGGGGCCAATTCACTCGCCACCTCGAAATCCGGGAAGGAGCTTGCCATGTCCAGCCTCCGCGACCTTGTGAAAGACCGCAAAGTTTACTCGATCGATGCCGGAAGCAGCGTGCTGGAGGCAGCGCGCTTCATGATGGAACACAACATCGGCGCCCTGCCCGTGCTGCGCAATGGAGAGTTGGCCGGCATTGTTTCCGAGCGCGACGTCATGAACCGCGTGGTGGCGGCGGGACGCATGCCCGCACACACCGCCGTTTCTGAAGTCATGACCGCCAACCCGCGCGCCGTCAGTTTGGATGAGAGCATTGAAGAGTGCCTGTTCATCATGCAAGAGTTTGGCTTCCGGCACCTGCCCATTGTGGACGGCAAGGAAGTGAAGGGGCTGGTTTCGCTGCGCGACGTGCTCATGCGGCAGGCGAAGGAACTCAATCGCCAAAGCCGGCGCGCCGCGTCTTAAGTTGACAGGCAGGGAAGGCCATTGGACTGAAATGGGCAAACAGGTGACTGGCGTGCTTTACGTGGTGGCGATGGCAGCCGTCATAGTCGGCGTAGATTTCGTGTTCTTCAGAAACCGATTCTGGGAACGGCTGACGGTGAATATTGGCATTGTCCTGGTGTTCGTAGCTTTCTACTCGAGATTCCTCAGGCGTCCGTGAGCTAAGGCGCGATAGCGCCCTTTCGCTGCGATTGTGCGGACGCGCTTTGCCCTCTCTACGGACGAGTGATCTGTGCTTATGGCGGAAGCCTGCTTCGATAGCCGCCGCATTCGCACTGGATCGCTATCTTTTGCACTTCATCCAGCGAAAATCTCACTTATGTGATCCTAAGAGCGAGCTTCGACTTTGCGGACTTCAGGCCGCAACTGGAAAGCGGTTCACTGCCGTTTCGGCAGCAGCAGTTCTCCGGGCCGGGGCGGGAGCTTGAAGGGAAATTCGAAGATCTTGCCGTCGAGCGGCAGGCGCAAGACGAAATCCTCCTGCGTTTTCCATGCGCCGAGCCATTTGCTTCTGGTGCTGAAGAATACCCAGCCGCTGGCTTCAGGATGGGCGCGGTCGAGAAGCGCCGGGCGCAGGCCATTGTGGCTGAGGAATTCGATCAACTCATTGATCGATTTCAGGTAGTCCTGGAGACGCGCTTCGCGGACCTGTTTTTCCTGGGGATGCCTGGCGACTGCGCGACTGGTCTCATCTTCGACTGCATCCGCGTCACTCTGAATCTTCTGGGTGTAGTCGTCGGGGTCGAGTGAAGTCTGAATGACTTTGAAGTGATCCATGAACTGCAGGGTGATTCCATCCGGGCTCGTTTCCAGGCTGCCCGCTCCGCGGTAGTGGATGGTCAGCAGAACTCCGAGGATCGGTTCGATGCGATGGCGGATTACTTGCAGCTCGCGTGCGTCCACGGCCAGCGTGACGCCCACATCGCCGGACCACATGGCGTAGCGATACTTGCCGTCGTCACCCCGGGAAAAAGTGCATCCCGGCTGGAGTTCGTTCCAACGAATGGTGGGCGGGCGGGGCTTGTCGTTGTCTTTAGCTTTGTCTTTGCTGGGCGCTGCCCACGCGGTGGTGTTGAAGGCGGGCGGGCAACAGAGCAGGAGGGCGCAGGCGAGCGGCAAGCGGTGACGACGCCATGCAGTGTTGCGGAGCCGCCCCATGGATAGAGAGCCTGTCTCAGTTCACCGTTAAAGTTACGGTGGTGGGAGTCGTGGTACCGGGCGCCGCGCCGTTTTCGTCCGCGCCGGTGAGGGTGAGCGTGTAAGTATTATTGGGCGTGATCTGCCCGTTGGTGGTGGTAAGCGAATTGACGTTGTTGGTCGCGCCACAGGCCGGCATCAGGAGCAAAGCGCCGGCAACCGCAACGAGCAAGAACAGCCCAAGCAGTTTCCTGCGGCGGGAGCCAGTGACGCCCACGCCCATGAGCGCCAGCCCGGGAAGGGCCAGACAGAGGGCATAGAAGATGCTGGTTTTCGAGCGGTTCCTGGTGGTGACCGCAGTTCCAAAGGTGGTGATGGTGAGGACGGAAGTTGGTGCAAGGCCACTGCTCACGGTAACGGTCGCGGGATTGAACGAGCATACCGGAGCAGCCACGGCCGCGGGAGTAATGGATTGGCAGGCGAGCGTAACCTTTCCGTTATAGCTGCCGATGGGGTTGACGGTGACGGTGGTGTTGGCCGCGATGCCGGCGGAAACGGGGCTGGGGGTGGCGGTGGTGGGCGTCACGGACAGCGAGTAATCCTCGGTTAGATCGGCGACGTTCAGGTACAAGGTGGTGGTTTGGGTGCTGGAGCCGCTGGTGCCCGTCACCTTAATGGGATAAGTGCCGGCGGGAGTGGCCCCGGTAGTGGTGATGGTGAGCGAAGGGCCGTCAGCGGGCGGGACTTGGGACGAAGGGCTCACAACGCAAAGCGGCGGACTGGTGGTCGACTGGTTTGAGGTAACGGCGCAGTCCAGCAAGACCGAGCCATCGAAGGAGCCGACGGGCTGGAGGTTGATAATGGAAGTGGCGGTGCCGCCGGGATCTATGCCTGCCGGAGGACGGAGCGGGGAAGTGGTAAGAGTGAAGTCCTGCGCATAGGCGACGGACAGGGACGCCGCGGAAAGCACAGCCAGCAACGAAGCGGAGACGAGGGAGCGTAGAACCTGCCTGGAATTCACCATGAGTGGATGGAAACTCACTACCTTCGATTCCTCCAACGGCGCAAAAGCTGCCCGAGCTGGCCCGAAAGAATGCCGTGGTCTCATCAGCCGCAAGAATAATGTAATAGGACAGACGGTCTCGCAGAATGCGCCAGAGAGAATCTTAGACTAGAGTCGTCGATTGTGCCAATGGGTCGGGGATGACCATCAAACTGGACCACCACCGGCGCGGCGGGAAGCGGAACGGGCCGGCTCCGGAGGAAAAGCGGCTGCGGTTTTGAGCAGAGGCTAATTGACCGTCAAGGTCAGAGTTGGAGGTGTTCCAGTCTGGGTTGCTCCGGTGGCTGTGCCGGAAACGGTAATGGTGTAGGTATTGGCGGGCGTACCCCCGCCACCACTGCTGCTTGACCCGCCACCGCAGGCCGGCATGAGGAGCAGAGCGCTCCCGAGCAGGCCGATGAGCAAGGAAGCGAACAACTTCTTCCGGCGCGAACCCGTCGAGCCCAGGCCCAAGCCGAGCAGCGCAATTCCGCCGACTGGGAAGAACATTGACATTGCGTAGAACAGACTGGAGGACCGGCGATGCCGTGGACGCCGGAGAAGCGCCGTGGCGGCCGCAGTGTTCACGGTGAGCGTAGCGGGAGCGGAGGGGGTGGCAGAAGCCGCGCCGCAGGTGGGCCCAAGAGACACCATCGGCGAAACAGAGCAAGTGAGGGTTACGCTGCCGCTAAAGCCGTTAGCCGGCGTGACCGTCACGGTGGAATTGGCCGAGCCTCCGGGATTGACGCTGGCCGGCGAAAGGGCTGTGGCCGTGAGCGAGAACGACGGGGAGGTGCCCGCCTGGGAATACTTGACGACGAAAGCATCGGTGAGCCCGGCATTGGCGGTCTGGTAGGCCGCGGAAGTATTCGGGAAATTCGTAGAGACAGTACTTCCCGTGACGTAGATGTTGGCGCCGGCGCTATCGACCGCGATGGCTCCGTACTTGCCGGTGCCGTCTTCGTCGTGGCGGCCGCCCAGGAAGGTGGAAAAGGCGAGAGCCGAGCCGGCTGGGTTGATCTCGGTGACGAATGCGTCGGAGCCTCCACCGAGAGTGGATTGAGTCGGGCTGGCTACGGGAAAGTTGGAAGACGAGGTTTGGCCGGTCACGTAAGCGTTATTGCCGGCATCGAGCGCGATGCCCGCACCCAGGTCGGCACCGCTGCCGCCGAGGTAGGTGGAATACAGCAGAGCGCTTCCGGTGGGATTCAATTTGGTGACGAATGCGTCGGTATCGCCGCCATAGTTGTTATATAGCGGCGACTGCCGGGGAAAGTCGGTCGATTCCGTTGCCCCCGTCACGTAGGCGTTGTCCGAGGAGTCCACCGCGATGGCGTTGCCGAGGTCAGAGCCGCTGCCGCCGAGGAACGTGGAATAAACGTAAGCACTTCCGGGGGTGTTGATGACGGTCACGAAGGCATCGGAAAGGCCGCCGTTGCAGGTTCCGTCGGTGCCGCAGGCAGGCTGAACCACACCTGCGGTGGTGGGAAAGCTGGGACTGGAAGTTGTCCCGGTCAGGTAAGCATTGTCAGAGGAATCCAGAGCGACCGCAAAAACTTCGTCGCCACTGCCCCCGCCGAGGTAGGTGGAATACACCAGGGCGGTTCCCGCAGGGTTCAACTTGGTGACGAATCCGTTGCTGGTGCCGGCGAGGGAGGCTTGAATGGGATTTTTGGTGGGGAAATTGGTGGAAGAAGTTGAACCCACGGCATAGGTGTTTCCGGAACTGTCCACGGCGAGACCAAAGGCAAGATCCTCGCCACTTCCACCCAGATAGGTGCAGTAGGTGACAGAACTGCCGTTTGGGCCGAGTTCACAGACGAAAGCATTCTCGGCGCCGGCGAGGGCAGTTTGAAAAGCTCCGGCGGTGGCGGGGAAGTCGGATGAGGTGGTGCCGCCGGCGACAAAGACATCACCGGAAGCGTCTACCGCGATGGCATTTCCGCTGTCGTTGCCGGAGCCGCCAACGTAGGTTGAGTAAACCAGGGTCGAGCCATCCGGGGAGATCTTTGTGACAAACACATTGGTGACGCCGGCAGGACTGTTAGAGAAGCCGGGAAAATTTGTAGAATCGGTTTCTCCGGTCACATAAGCGTTGCCGCCGCTGTCGAAGGCGATGCCATAGCCTTCATCATCTTCGCTGCCACCGAGGTAAGTCGAGTATGCGTAGCTGACCGACGGGTCAATCAGCAAGGCGCGGCTGTGATCGTAGTTGCCCAACGCAAAACCAACCTGATGGTTAGCCTTCAAAACAAATCGCGTACGCACAGCTTGGTGTGCGCCGTTCCGTCGCTGATAGGCCATGGGTTTGCGCAGTAAAAGGTCACCCGCGGCGGAAGAGATTACGAGGTCGCCGGATTCATCTGTTTTCATTTTCCGTGCGCCGGTGAAATGAAAACCGATGGGCGCGGGATTGGCGCCGGGAGCCACCATGAAGTCGAACTCCAATTGGCGCTGGGCGCCGTGGAAGGCGAGGTTCACGCCGGGATAAACATTCTGGTAAGAGACGCGAGCGTAGCGGGCAACGTCCGGGTGCCATTGGCTCGGGTCGTGGCCAAGGAAGTAATTCACCGTTCCCGGCAACTGGCCGCCGGCCGCGGCCTTGGGCAGCGAGCTCTTGCCCATGAGTTCCATGCGGACGACGGCGACTGAGTCGGCTCCGGGATCGCGGTCTGGCGGAAGGCTCTTTGCGCGCAATGCAAGGGCAGGGTGAACCGGGGAAAGGTCGCTTTCCGCCGGGCGGGAGTGAAGCGCGAAGACGGCATCGTTCGCCGTCAGGAACAGAGTGTACCCGTTCGCTCGTGCCATGTACCTAACTTGGGCGTTAGTTTGGCCGTGGTTGGGTTCAAAGGCGAGGGGAAGCGCGGCATAGCTTGCCCGAATGCGAGCCCGCGCCGCGGGTGCGACGGTTACCCGCTGTAAAGCCACGGAGACAGTTGGAGCGGTGCCCGCGGGACCGCCATGCCTGGCGGCAGAGAAAACAAGGGGTGCAACGGCAACGGCCGCTAATACCGGGATCGAGCCGAGGGCGCAGACCCACCCTCTAGAGGTAGATGGTTTCGACAAGACAGTCCTCCTGTGCTAATTAGGTGAAACCCTGGTCGAGGAAAAAAGTGCCGACGGGGCCAGGATCACCCTGGGGTGGTTCTTGCGCGTTCCGCCGAGGCCAGTAGGACGAAGCTGTTTGGACCTCAATTCGGGAGTATGGCGCTCGAGGGCGAAGTTGTCAACGGAGTCCAGAGAAAGCAATTTGACGTGTGCGGGCCAATGGTGCGCGCTTGACACTGGTCTCACTCCTCTGCTGTAGTGTCCGCCAACCGCCACATTGGTTGCAAGGGTGAGGGATGAGCGGTTGAGGATTTTCATGGTAAGGCATTCCCCGGGCAACGGATCGATGGTTACCATTCGCGATGTAGCGAAGAAAAGCGGGTTCTCTTCGACCACTGTTTCGATTGTTCTGAACGACGCGCCGCTGGCGCGGTATATCCCGGCGGTCACTAAAAAGCGCATAGAGCACGCCGCGGAAAAGCTGGGCTACCGGCCCAACCAGTTCGCCCGCTCGCTGCGCAGCAAGCGCAGCCATACCGTCGGGGTCATGGTCTTTGACATGACGGACCCGTATTGCACGCTGGTGTTGCGCGGGATCGAGAACACGCTCTACCAAGCCTCTTACCTGCCCATACTCACCGACGTGCATAACGAGCGCAGCCGTTTCGAGCGCTATCTGGAAATGCTGCTCGACCGCCGTATCGAAGGCCTGGTGGTGCTTGCGAACTGGCTTTTTCTCGATATCAACCTGCTCGCCGATTTGGAAAAGAGCAGCATCCCCACCGTCATTATCGGCTGCGAACTGAAGGGCGACGCAATGAGTTCGGTCATCGTCGATAACGAAGTCGGTGGTTACCTTGCGCTGGAGCACCTGCACACGCTGGGTCATCGCAAGATCGCTTTTATCCGCGGGCCGAAGACCTTGGGTGATAGTTCACCGCGCTGGCGGGGCATTGGCAGGTGCGCCGAGGCATGCGGCCTGGAGCTTGACAGCCGGCTTATTGTCGATCTGCCGGAATCGCGCGATCCGCTTTCCAGCTTTGAGGCTGGTCAAGAACTGACCGAGAAACTGATCAAGCAGAAGCGGCAATTCACGGCCCTGCTGGCCTTCGACGATATGACGGCCTTCGGGGCGATCCGCGCCTTGAGCAAGTGCGGCCTGCGCGTGCCGGAACACTGTTCCGTGATTGGGTTCGACGATGTCGCGGCTTCGGCGCTCTGCACTCCGCCGCTCACCACCGTGCGCCAGCCCATGGAAGCGATGGGTGCAGGCGCAGTCGGAGTGGTTCTGGAGGGCATCAAGTCGGTGCTGGAAAAAAGGGAGGTCGCCGCCCAGCATCGCAAAGTAGCTCCCGAGTTGATGGTTCGGGAGTCCGCTCGCAGGCTGCTATAAGAATCTTGCAAGGCAGCGAACAGGATCTTGCAGAACTTGAAACCGGCAATGACGCGAGGTTTTTTCTTGACATCGGATGCTCAATAAAAGCACTATTCATACGATTTAATAAACCACCCGCGGTCGTGCCGGCGGCGGTGGCACGCGGGCACGATTACCGGGGCGGCGCGGGACGAAACTGGAGCGGTTCAATGTAGTGCCGAGAGTTTGAGTCAGGAGGCTGCTTGTGAATAGCGGAAACGAAATTATCGTAAGCGGGCGCAATTTTCTTTTTGTGTGCATTCTTTTCCTCTGCGGGGGTTCTGTGGCCCTTGCCCAGGCGGGCCGTGGCAGTGTCAGCGGCCTGGTCACCGATCCTTCGGGAGCGATCGTTGCCGGGGCCAAAGTGGTTCTGCTCAACCAGGCCACAGGAGTGACGCAGCACACCGTCACCAGTTCCGGGGGACTCTATACCTTCATCTCCCTCAACCCCGGCGTCTATCAGGTCACTGCCAGCCAGAAGGGCTTTAAAAGCGTCGCCCAAGACAAAGTCACGGTCACCGTCGATCAAGTGACCGAGGTCAACATTACGCTACAGGTCGGCGTTATATCCGAGACAGTCACCGTCACCCAAGGGGTCCAGTTGGTTGAGCCCAGCAATTCTACTGTCGGCCAGCTGATTGAATCCGCCACCATCGACCGGGTGCCTCTGGTGTCGCGCAACGTTTACGACCTCATCCAGCTGAGTGCGGGCGTGAATGCAGTCAACGGCTCACCCAACTCGAGCGACTCGATGCAGTCCATTCAGAACATTTCCATCGGCCGCCCGGGAGTCGACGTCTCCGCCGACACCATCAACGGTTCGCTCGTCGGTTCGGTCTACTACATGGTCGACGGCGCACCGATTGGCATCGCAGAAAACAACTCAGCCGCCATTATTCCCGCCATGGAAATCCCCGAAGATGGCGTGCAGGAAGTGCGCGTCGAAACCCAGAATACCCCGGCCTCTTACCAGAGCGGCGGCGCAGGTGTTATCAGCCTGGTGACCAAATCTGGCACCAACAAAATCCACGGCGATATTTTTGGCGTCTTCCGTCCGGACATACTGGCCGCCAACGACTATTTCAACAACGACAGTGAAATAGCGGCCGGACTACCCAATACCCCACCCTCTTTCTATCGTTATCAGGAAGGTGGCGCGATTGGTGGAGCGATCAAGAAAGACAAGCTGTTCTTCTTCGGCGATTACGAGGATACGCAGCAGGAACAATTCGAAGGACTCAAGACCTATAACGTCCCTACGAGTCTCGAAAGAACGGGCAATTTCTCGCAAATGGGGTTTACGATCTATGATCCGACGCGGCCCGACAACCCCGACGGTACGCGGCAAGCCTTTCCCGGCAACATCATCACGAATCCCAATCCCATCGCCTTGCTCTACTTGGCGAACATGCCCAAGTGCAACTTCCCCAGCCCGTCCACTTGCGATCAGGCCACGACGGACCTCAACCCCGAGGGTTTTAATTACGAAGCTCCCGGATTGGATCCGCTCCATGCGCACCGCTTCGACGTCCGCGTCGACTGGGCCAAAAGCGAGAGGCAGCGCATCTTCACTCGGTTTTCCTACGATAGGATGGCCTTTTCTACCGCCAACGTCTTTTCCAGCCCAGGCTGGGACCCCGATTACGCCCTGAACGTCACGAACGGCCGCAGCGCCCTGGTGGCGGATGACCTGACCCTGAACGCTTCTACTGTCCTGAACTTGCGCTACTCGTTTACCCGCCGCTACGAAAAGCAAGGAGGCCCGCCGTCGTACTTGAGCACGAATATCACGGACCTGGGCTCCGTAAATGGCACTCCAGTGGGTTTTCCCTCCGCCCTGGCTGCGCAGCAGGTGGTCAAACAGCTTCCGTTCATGCTTTTCGATGACTACGGCGGCGGAGTTGGCGGCACCGCCGATTACAACAACTTCGTCGATGCCAGCGAGAACAGCGATGCGAACGCTACCCTCACGAAAATTCACGGCAAGCACGAAATCTCCACCGGCTTCGAATGGATGAAACGTTATTTCAATGTGGGCCAGCCTTATGCCCCAGCCGGCACCTACAGTTTTGGTTATGGCGGTACCGATCAAGAAACCTCGCCCGCCTCGGGCAATCTAGTCGGCGGCAGCGATTACGCTTCTATGCTCATCGGCATGGGAGACAGCGGTGAGTTCGACAGACCGGTTTACGGCGCCGAATCCAACCCCTACTACGCGGCGTTTGTCGAAGACACCTACCATGCCACGACGAAGTTGACGATTACAGCCGGTCTGCGTTGGGACATCTTTGGCGGGCGCAACGAGCGCTTCAACCGCCAGGAGTACTTCGCTCCCAACGTTAGCAACACCTATCTGGGAGTGCCGTACACGGGCGCGGAGCTCTATGTGAACAGCAGCGACCGCTCTCCCTTCAAAACCAATCTGCATGACTTCGGGCCTCGCCTGGCTTTTGCTTTCCAGCCCGTGAACCATTTTGTAGTCCGCGGCGGCGTAGGCTTCTACTATGGGCCCAGCACCGAGATGGCGGCCAGCGCCGCCATCAATACCGATGGTTTCTCTTCCAGCACCTACCCGAACTCCAACTGCCCGAACCTCGATGGCAATTGGGTCTTTTACGGTTCATCGGCGTGTACCATCTCAGGAGGCCCCGCCCTACCCGCCGATAATTTCACCGTGCCGTATTCGCTAAGCAATCCCTTTCCCAATGGGCTGATCCCAATTTTCACAACAGCCCCCGCCGGCGCGGCCAATAATCTGGGAATCGGCATCAACACCGTGCAGCATGCTCAACGCACGCCCACCACCTACAACTACAACTTTGGTCTGGAATATGAACTCCCGCATCAGGTAGTGGTGAGCGCCGGGTATGTGGGCAGCCGCGGACTTTTTATGCCTTTCAGCTCCGTGGATCAGAACGAGCTCGACCTGGGCACCATCGCGCAATATGGCAATTCGTTGTGTTTCATCTTTAACCCGAGCTGTGCGGTACCCAACACCTGGGAGCCCATCCTGCCCGCGACGAACGCCTTTTACGGTCAATCGACTGTGCCACGGTGGATGGCCCTCGAAAAATATCCCCAGTTCGGCAGCGGCGGCTTCGGCAGCGGCGTTACCACTTGGGGCTACCCTGCGGGAGACTCCGAGTACAACTCCCTGCAGACGAAAGTGCAAAAGCGCCTGACGGGCCATTTCACCACGCTGGCTACCTTCACGTGGGCTAAGCTGATGACTGATGACGGAAACCCTCCCTTGGGTTTCGTGGGCAGCCACAATGGATCAGTGCAAGACTGGAGAAATCTGTCCTATGAACACGCCATCAGCCCGCAGGACGTCAAGTATTCATTCACCGGACAGGTATCTTATGACCTGCCCATTGGTAAGGGCCAGGCAATCAATCTTCATGGCGTGGCTAACGCGATTGCGGGCGGCTGGACCACAAACGGTATTCTCTACCTCAGCACCGGAGTCCCCATTCACGCACCCAGCTCGGGAAATCCGCTAACGCCTTTCAATCAGCGCTCCGACATGGTCTGCAATCCCGCCCGGGGAGCCCCGCACACAGTCAATGACTGGTTCAACATCAATTGCTTCGTGCAGCCCGGAAGTGAAAATGGGGGCACTGCAAACCCTTACATTCCGGGAAACGCTCCTACCTATCTTGATAATGTTCGTACCCGGGGAGCCCGCAACCTGGATCTATCCGTCTATAAGACGTTCAAGTTCACCGAAACGAAGGCGCTACGCTTCGATATCTCGGGCTACAACATGACCAACTTCGCACAGTACGGATACCCGGCTGTGAACAGCGTAGTCGGCGTGGCTAGCGAAGGCCAATCGTTCGGGGTGATCAGCGGCAACGTCAATGCACCGCGCCAGTTTCAGTTTGGCGCGAGGTTTACGTTCTGATTCGACTGCAAGAGAAATCCCGGCCGCAACGGCCGGGATTCTTGTTTCAAGGCAGGGAACCGCTCAGCCCACCTGCACTTGCGGCGCAGCCACGGCTTCGAGAGCGTGCTCCAGGTCGGCGATGAGATCGTCGGCATTCTCAATTCCCACCGAGAGCCGGATCATCTGCTCGGTGACTCCCATCCTGGCGCGCTCTTCGGCGGGGATCATGGCGTGCGAGGTAAGCACAGGAATCGATACCAGCGATTCCACTCCGCCCAGGCTAGGCGCGAGGGTGAACAGGTGCATCGCTTCACTGGCGCGCCGCGCGTCCTCGCCGGTGCCCTCGACCTCAAAGCTGACCATGCCTCCGCCGCCGCTCATCTGTTCGCGGGCCACGGCATGCTGCGGATGATTCTTTAGAAACGGATAGTGGACCCTGCGCACTTTAGCGTGCTCCGCCAGGAACCCGGCCACGCGCTGCGCGTTCTGATTCTGCCGCGCCACTCGAACCGCCAGCGTTTTCAATCCGCGCACCAGCATCCACGACGCATGAGGGTCCATGCAGTTGCCCAGCGTCGTCCGCGTCTCCCAGATTCGTTCCATCAATTGGTGCGGTCCGGCCACCACTCCGCAAATCAGATCAGAATGTCCGGCCAGATATTTCGTCCCCGAATGCATTACCAGATCAATGCCGAATTCCGCCGGGTGCTGGTTGACGGGCGTGCCAAAGGTGGCATCGATCATGCTGAACAGCTTGTGCCGCTTGGCCAGCGCCGCGACCTTCTTGAAATCGACCACGCGCAAAGTGGGGTTAGTCGGCGACTCCAGATAAAGCAACCTGGTGTTGGGACGGATCGCGCGCGCGTGCTGCTCGTAGTCCGTTGTGTCGACGAAGGTGGTGTCGATCCCCATCTTGGGCAGCCACTGCGACAGAAACTTGGTTACGCCGCCATAAATATCGCGCTGCGCCACCACGTGGTCGCCGCTCTTGAGCAGCGCCATGATCGTGATTGTGATCGCGCCCATGCCCGAAGCGAACGTCAGCGCAGCATCGGTACCTTCCAACTCGGCGATGGTTTTCTCGGCGACCGTGTTCGTCGGATTGCCGTAGCGGGTGTAAAAGTGGTCGGTGTGAGTGGCCCGCAACTGCTCGTCGTTGTCGGTGACCTCGAATGTGGAAGTCTGGTAGATGGGTGTGCCGAGCGGCCCGTTCTTTTTTTCCAGATCCGCCGCGCCGCGTACCGCCTTGGTTTCGGAGTGATGGGTGTGCCGTTTCATGGCTGCCTCGTCCCTACCAGATTAATTGCGCGACGGAACTCCCGCAAGTGAAGCGCCGCACCTCCGCTGTTTTATAATTCTCACTCCTTTCCCCGACAAGATCGCTCTCGCGACAGACCCTTTCCCGTACAATGAAGTCTGGTTTGGGCGCGGAAGAAGGCTACCGGCTGGGAGCGGAATCGTCGCCCATGCCCTGGCCGCGGCGCTCGCCGAGATGATCTCGGAAAATGAAATTACCGAGGCCCGGGCGCTGGAAATGGCCCACGCTTACCTGCACGACACTGCCGTGAAGCTGGATGAAGGCAGAGTTCACTAAGCGATCGAGCTTCCAACATCGAGCTTCCAACAAGGTTCGACATGGCAAAGAAACTGAAAAGCAAGACTGCCGCGGGCAGAAAAACAAAAAACCCGAAGTCCCACACGCGCGCCCAACGCACCATCACCAAGCATGCAGCTGGCGAGGCCAAACTTAAATACGTTCCCTGGCACACGATTCCGCTCGAAGATCTGAATCCGCTGCTGCAGCGGCAATTCGTCGTGGGCCAGGAAATTATGGTGGCGCGCGTGCTGCTGAAAAAAGGCTGCATCGTTCCCGAACATAGCCACCACAACGAACAACTCACTTACGTCCTGGAGGGAGCGCTGAAGTTCTGGATCGACAGCCGGGAAATCGTGGTTCACTCCGGCGAAGTGCTCTGCATCCCCGCCCACATGCCGCACAAAGTGGAGGCGCTCGAAGATACGGTGGATCTCGATATTTTCAATCCTCCGCGCGCGGATTGGATCAACAAAACCGACCAATACCTGCGAGAGCAGAAATAACCTTCTACTCCATGCCTGCTTCCACCACTTCGGCGAAAGATCTCGGTCCCAGCCTGCCTCCGGCTAGCTTTCGTTTCCGCTGCATCGGCTGCGGTTCGGTCAGCCACTCCGCGAGCCAGGATTTCCGCTGCCCACACTGCGGGAACCTGCTCGAGATCACCGATCCCTCATGGAAATCCGGCAGCCTCAACGCTGCCGCCTTGAAATCCATCTGGCGTGAACGACGTTCTTCAAATGCGGCCCTTGACCTCAGCGGGGTGTGGCGATTCCGCGAGCTTCTCCCCGCGCCTGGCGCCGAGCGGCAGGTCGTCACCCTGCGTGAAGGCAACACTCCACTCTATGAACTTCCGCAATCTTCACGTGCCACCGGCGTCGTGCGTCTCTACGCGAAACATCAAGGCATCAACCCGACCGGTTCGTTCAAGGACGCCGGCATGACCGTTGCCTCTACGTTCGCCCGGCAGTCGGGATGCAGCTGGGTGGCCTGCGCCTCCACCGGAAATACATCCGCTTCCATGGCCGCGTATGCCGCGCGCGGCGGCATGCGCAGCCTGGTGCTTGTGCCCGAAGGAAAAATTTCGTGGAGCAAACTCTCGCAGGCTCTCGACTATGGCGCCCTGACCTGCCAACTCCGCAGCGATTTCGATGGTTGTCTCCGCCTGCTCCAGGAACTGGTGCGGCGCGCTCCCGTGTACCAGTTGAACTCCATCAACCCGTTCCGCCTGGAAGGGCAGAAAACTCTCGTGTTTGAATTACTGGAGCAACTCGAGTGGCAACCGCCCGACCACATCATTGTGCCCGGCGGCAACCTCGGCAACAGTTCCGCTATAGGCAAGGCCTCGCTGGAAATGCTGGACGTCGGCCTGATTGCGCGTCTGCCGAAGGTGTCCGTAATTCAAGCGGAGGGCGCCAATGCTCTGGTGCGCACTCTGCGCGAAGCCGGGGGCAAGCATCTCGTCCCTGTGCAGGCTGAAACCCGTGCCACCGCGATCCGCATCGGCAAGCCCGCTTCATGGGAGAAAGCCGTAAAAGTTCTTCAAGCCACTGGTGGCGCCTGTGAACAGGTGAGCGAGCTTGAGATTGCGCAGGCCAAGGCGGAAATCGGCGCCGAAGGCATTGGCTGTGAGCCCGCATCCGCCGTCACTCTTGCCGGCTTGAAGAGGTTGCTGCGGCAGGGCTTCGTGAAGCCGGAAGAAACAGTAGTCCTAGTTCTCACCGGAAACCTGCTCAAGGACCCCGACTTCACCATGGAGTTCCATCGCGGCGATCTGTTTCATGGGACCACGCATGAGCGTGATAGTGCGCTGAATTTGTTTCGTCACCCCCCCGTCGTCCTCGATGCCAAGCTGGACGCCGTGATCAAAACCTTGGAGCAGGCCGAGAAATCCGACCCGGCGCAAACTAATGTCTAAGAACAAGAAGAACAAGAACCCGCGCCCAGCTTCGCTGCACCTCGCGCTTCCGGCTACCTCGGCCAATCTGGGGCCCGCCTTCGATGCCGCTGCTCTGGCGATGGATCTCTACATCACCATCGACGCGCGGGCCGCCTCCAGTTTCTCCATTACCGCAACGGGGCGCGACCCGGAGATCTGCCGCACCCTGGAAAATCACCTCATCCTCACCACATACAGCGAGATTCTCGAAGGCCAAGGCGCGAGAGTCATTCCACTATCTCTGCGTATTAAGAACGACATCCCAATCGGCAAAGGCTGCGGCTCCTCCGCTGCCGCGCGCCTCGCCGGCACCGCCCTGGCCAATCATTTTGGCCGTTTGCGCTGGAAAGATACCCGGATTATCGGCGAGGCCTCCCGCCGCGAGCTCCATGCCGACAACGCTTCTGCCTGCTGGATGGGTGGACTCACCGTCGCCCGAATGTCGGGCCAAGCCGAGACCCAGGTGGTTTGTGTTCGCCCGAAAGGGAAGTGGCCCTTGCTTCTTGCCATTCCCGATAAAGCGCTGTTAACCGAGGACGCCCGCCGCGTTCTCCCCGCGCAATATTCCCGTGCCGATGTGGTCGTGAATATCCAGAACTCCATGTTCCTGCTTGCCGCTTTCGTGCAAGGGCGTCACGATTTGCTTTCCGCCGCTCTCGCAGACCGCATTCACCAGCCCTACCGCGCTCCGCTCTGTCCCCTGCTTCCGCGTCTTCAGGAACTGACTGGCAAACCAGGCATACTCGGCTTGGCTCTCAGTGGAGCTGGTCCAGCGGTCGTTGTTTTCCTTGATCCAGCAAGTGCTGTTCAGAAGACGCAAAAATTGGTGGCCGCCCACCTGTCTGGAAGCGGACTCCGAGCGGAATTGCTCCTTACCTCGATTACCCCTTGCGGCGCTCGCGGCTGATCCTGGAGACTTCCTTTACCCCGGCTCATCCCATGGCGCCGCCAAACGCCGCGGAGATGCCATTTGCCGCACCAAACTAGTTCACATACTTTTGTCTTTGATCGCCCAAACCCGAAACTTTTCCGTTTCGTGTGTGTTTTAGGAGGAGAGTACGGATCCGGCTTCCTTGGAGCTGGATCCATTCTCTGGAACGAGTGGGAATGAAGTCGAAAATGCCCGTCCACATCCACCCAGGGGAGATCGCAGCGCGCAGTGCGCAAGAGCAGGTCCAGAAGGAGATCGAGAGTTTTCTTCAGGCCGTCGATTCCTACCCTGCCCAGGTTGCCAAAGAACCCCGAGTCAGCTTCCGTCAACACCTTTGCAGCATCTTCTCGGCTCGGAACCATGCGGTTCGCTGTAACAGTGACGATAGCGACAACGATGGTCGCGACACGAAGTGATCAGTGTAAGCGCCTAATCTACCGGCTGGCCGGTGGCACGATTCCGTTCATGCGCAGGTATTCAACCATCTGTCCGTAGTGGTCGAAGCCATGGGCCGCCACGCTGGTTGCCAATCCTAAGCGCGTCACCGTGCCTTCGCCGAACGGGCTCTTGATCGGTTCCACCAGGTTCTTTTCGTTGATGGTCTGCACCGACTTGTGTACATAGGCGAACGACTCTCGCAGGTAGTTGAGAACCTCCGCCTTGGTTTTGATCGATGCCGGTCCTGATTCCCCACCCACATCCACCGGAACCTTTTCGCTTAGAATCGCCGCACCGAAGATGTAGTTCACCGCCGCCACGTGCTTGATCTGCTCGCCGAAGGTTCGCACTCCCTTAAACTCGCCGTTGGTCGGCGCAAATCCGAACTTGTCTTCGGGCATCGCCTCCGCCGCCGGAACAAACTCGCGCTCGATATTGGTGACGGTCTGGTTCAGCACTTGCGTCACGGTTCGAGGTTCGTCCTTACCCTTGTTGACCTGGGCTGCGCCGGCCGTGGCTAGCGCCAGCACGCAGATTGCAAGAGAGCTGAGTTTCCTTCTCACGATAGTTCCTCCTAATAAACGATCTCATATAGTGATAGCCGCCTCGGCGGTCCGCCGAGGCGACCCCGGCTGCTTCCCGGCTAGCCGGAGGAGTGAACTCCTGCACGCGCACGCTCACCAAACGGCCACTCCCCGCCTTGCCAGGCTCGAATCATGTAAATCGCCAGGCCCGCCACCAATATCACCACCGCATAACGGAATTCCTTTTGCCAGTTCTGGCGATTGAACAAGATGAAAAGAAATCCCGCAATGGCCAAAAGGGCCGGAGCCGGATACAGCCACATGCGAAACGGACGCGGCATCCCCGGACGGCGCACTCGCAGCACCATCAAGCCCACCGCCTGCACCAGAAATTGTATAACGATGCGAATCACCACCAACGCCGCAATTGCATCCTTCAGCCGCAAAAAACAAAACGCCGCCGCCACCACTCCCAGCGCCAGCAGCGAAACATTCGGAAAGCGATGCACCGGATGCACCTTCGCCAAAGCCCGAAAATAATTTCCATCCTTCGCCGCCGCGTAGGGCACGCGCGAATATCCTAGCATCAACGAGAATACCGAGGCGAATGCCGTCAGCATGACCAGCCCCGTCACCACCCGCGCGGCCCATGCTCCGTAAATCCTCTCCATGAATACCGACACCACGTACAGCCCGCCGTTGTTTTGCCCTCCCGACGCCATCTCCCGCCACGGCACCACGGCCAGGATGCACACGTTCATCACCAGGTATAGACCCGCCACCAGGGCAATGGAAAGCAGGACCGCCCGCGGGATATTTTTGCCTGGATCTTTCACCTCGTCGCCCAGAAAGCAAACGTTGTAATATCCCCAGTAATCATAGGTCGCCACCAGCATGGCTCCGCCCAGCCCGGCAAAGAATCCCCGTGAAAGCGTAAACGCGCCAGGCGGAAAATCAAATGCCCGCGCGGCGTTGAAGTGGGTGAGCCCGGCAAAGATGATCCAGCCGATCGTACCCATCACGCAGACCCAAAGCACTTTCGACAATTTTGCAATCGCCGTAATCCGCCGGTAAAGCAGCAGAAGCGCCAGGAGGCACACGCCAATCGCCAGCGCCGTCCCCGGCGTCACGATCCAGCTGACCTGCAGAGATCCCGCCCACGGAACGTGCAACGCGGCAGTGTGTGCAGCATAAACGGTTTCCAGCCCCGGCCAATAATATGCCGCGTATCCCGCCAGTCCGATGCAGCCGGTGGCAATCGAAAGCGGCGCGCTGAACGAAAGTTGCCAGATGAACAGAAACGAGATCAGCCGCCCCAGCTTTTGCGGGCCATAAATCTCCTGCAGATAGCGGTACGATCCACCCGATTTTGGCATGGCCGCGCCCAGTTCCGCCCACACCAGCCCGTCGCACACGGCAAACAGCGCGCCTGCCACCCAGCCCAGCATGGCCTGCGGGCCGCCCATCGCGCCCACGATCAGCGGCATGGTGATGAACGGCCCCACGCCGATCATGTCGATCATGTTGAGCGCAGTGGCGCTCCCCAGGCCCATACCGCGAATCAGGCCGGGAGAACCGCTTTCCGGTTTTGCTGGAGAATCCATGCGTCGGCCGGATCAGGCAGTGGAAAAACCGATCAGGTTCGCTGGCTGCTGCCCTGGGCAATTGGCTACTGCTTCTCATGCCCCGCGCTCAACAAATTCACGTACAGTCGCACGGCACCGGGCACGCCCGCCGGCAACTGCCGGAAGAACGCGTATCCCGTGTAGATATACGTTCCCTTTCCGTAATGCGCCTTTAGCAGTCCGCCCTTCTGCACATCCTCGCCCGGATCGTGACAGCTCAGCAGAGGCTGGAAATGATCGTCCCACTTATCCATGAAATAGAGTCCGCGCTCCTGCACCCATCCGTCGAAATCGTGCGCCGTGATCGTATTCGGATAATGAAACACTCCGTCTTCCGGCGCCAGAATTGTTACCGGAGCCTCTTCCACCGAGACCCGCTCCCGGCTCAGTTCTGCCGGATACGGCGTGAAGTGCCCGCGATTAAAATCTCCCACGCCCGCGTTGTACTGCACCACCAGAGTTCCGCCGGCCTTCACAAAATCAAGCAGCTTCCTGTTATTCGCGGCCACATCTGTCTGCGTGTCGTAGGCGCGAATTCCCAGCACGATCGTTCCGTATGACGTGAGATCCTCGCTTGCCAGTCTCTCCGGCGGAATCAGCGTCACGTTCATCCCCACTTGTTTCAATATCGTGGGAATATCGTCGCCCGCGCCCATGATGTAGCCAACCTTCAACTCTTGCGGCGTCCGCACATCCACAATGCTCACGCGCTGCAGCGCCGGCTGATAGTAGTAGAAGCTGCCCAGGTCCTCGCGCGTCACCAGCGAGTAGCCTTCGTTGAGTTTCTCGCCGTCCGCCTCCAGCACCGCCCGAATCCTCGCTCGCCCCGCTTGCAAGGCGGCCGGAAAGACCTTGAACCGGAAGTCCCGTTTTTCTCCGCGCCTGCTGAACTCCGCCGCAAATTGCCCGGGTTCCGACCGCCAACCCGCCGGGAGCTCCAACCGCAGCACGCCTCGCACCTTGCGATTCACATTGCCGGTCACGCCCACCGCTACCGTCGAACTCGAGCCATTGTGCGTCGAAATCACTTGCGTCCCCGGTTCCAGAGCAACCGAAAACACCGGCACCACCGCCAATGGACGCGCGCGTTCCACTCCAGCCTCATCGACGAACCGCGTTACCACGGTCGCTCCGATTGCATTCTTTGCTGATGCTCCGCCTTGCCCGGCAACCGAATACTCCACCCCCGCTCGCAGCGCCGGGGGCGGGAACGGCAGCGTGGCATACTTCTCGTCGTCGATGAGATTCGAGCTGTCGGTCGCCGGATTATCGCGATGCCAGTACGGCCTGGTGTAGGCCGCGTCCTTCGGCACGCGCAGGCGAAAGACCGCGCGCTCGTCGTCTCCGGGCCTGATGGCCACCCGCCGCGTTTTGTTGGAAATCGTTCCCCAGCCTTTCGGCACCTCCAGTTTCAACCCATCAACGAACAGCCGGCGTTTCGATCCATTATGAAAATCCACGGCGACCAAAAACTCCTGCCCTGGCGAAACGGTAGTCATTGTGTCCGCTTCCTTCTGGATTCCACTATTTGCCTCGACCCGGGGAACCACCGCAGCCACCAGGGTTACCTGCAAAGCGTCGTTGAGCGCAGTCGCCGCCTGTTCGCGTTTCTCCTCCAACCGCATCAGCAGGTCGGACTTCGCCGCGATGTTCAGGCTGCTTTTGCTAACCTCCGCGCATGCGCGGTCCAAGCCAGCCACAACTGCCAGCAAGGGCGTTGTCGCTGCAGATGCGTCGTCCCCCTTGGCGTTCTCAGCCGCTTCGGCAACCGTCGCCGCAATCTCCTTGAGTTCCTGCGGCAACTGCGGAACCTTCGATTCTTCCGCACCCAATCGCGCCGCCAGCCCCGGCAACGTCGTATCGATTCCATCAAAGAAGTCCTTCTCGTGACCTTCTTTGTCCAGCTTTGCGGGCCTCACTGAATCCACCAGCTTGTAGAACGTAAACCGGTCTCCCCGCGGTACGCTCCAGCTTGCCGCACCCTGGGAGAGTTGGTGCCGCAATCCCTTCATCGCAAACTGTGCATAGGATTCTCCGAGGCTCGCGCCCGGCTCACCCGTATTCAGCTTCACCGTCCAGTTCCCATCTGGACAGGTCATCGCTGCAAACCCGCAGACATTTCCGATGTAAAGCTTCTTGGCTTGCCAAGGCAGGAGCCCCTGCGCGATCTGTTCCGGAAAGCGTTTCGGATCCGCCGCTGCCCGAAACGCTTCCTGCGTCAGGATGCTTGAAGCCTGATGGTGCCCGTGTCCATCTCGCGGCGTGCCCGAAAACCGCGCCACCAGTACATCTGGACGAAACGTCCGAATCACTCGAACCATGTCCCCAAGCGCCACATCGTGTCCGCCCCACTTGGCAAAAGTCTCTTCGGCGCTTTTCGAAAATCCAAAGTCGGCCACCCGCGTAAACCGCTCCTGCACGCCGTAATACTGATCCGCAGCCAGCAATTCCAGCGTCCGCAGCACACCCAGCACATCAGACAAGTTGCTGCCGACCTTGTTCTGGCCGCCCTCGCCGCGATTCAGCGTCAGCAACAGCACGCTCGCTCCCCGCCCACGCGACTCCAGCGTCAGCATTCCGCCATCTTCGTCATCGGGGTGCGCCACCGTCTGCATCAGCCGCGCCGTCGTGCCCAGTCGCCGCAGCGTCAGCCGCAAGCCGAGGATTCCCTGATCCTGCGGAATCTCGGGAGGAGATCCCTGGTATGGCAGTTGAGGAAAGTCCGCCACCAGCGCCTGGGGATTTTCCGCCGTGGCTACAGCTGCCACCGGACGCGCCGTACTCTCCCCAGTCCGCTGCGGCGAAGCCACGAGCAGAACGGGAATCGCCAGCCACAAGAATACGAGTGCCGGTGGGAAGACTGAGGTTTGGACGAAACACGGAACGAACCGCCCCACGCGGCTCGCCGGGTGATCGAATTCCAAGCGTTTCACCCCACAAGGATGGGGCCTAACCCCTCTTCGACGCAAATTGTTCCCCATGTGCAGAAACAGACTGGAAACCGGAAACTCCCCTAGTGTCCGAGCTCTTCCTTCAGCGTCGCCTGACACTGGCTCCCGGCGGTCAGCACTTCATCGAATGCCGTGTCCTTGCGCAAGTCCTTTAGCAGCGGATCGTCCAACAGCGCCGAATACGCGCAATAGTTCTGCTGGACGGCGGCTTTCAGCATGCGCAGAGCTGCGTCGTTCTGCCCGCAATATGCCAGCAGCGCTCCCACGTGATACCACGCCTCCGGATCGGGTTCCGTCATCGCCGACGATTCCGAATCCCGCACGATCCGATCTATATCCGCCGGCCGCTGCGGCTGGGTGCAGGCCACCAGCAAATCCCGGTGGTAAGCCGGAGCCGATGCCACGTACTTCACCGCCTCCCGCGCCAGCGCCACCTTCCCCGCGGCCAGATAAACATACGGCGTCACCCATGCCGACCACTGCGAGCCCGCGTCCAGGCGCACGAAATCCATCGCCCGGTCTGTCTGGCCCAGCTCCAGAAACGCCCACGCGCACGATCTGAAATCGAAGTTCCCCGGGTCCAGCGCTCGCGCCGTATTGCACTCCTGCGTGGCTTGCTCCAGCATGCCCGCATAACGCAGCACATAGCTGAAGGCGAAATGCGCATTGGCGCTCGTCGGCCGTCGCCGCACCAGATCGGTCGCCGCATCGTAGGCCCGGCCCAGTTCCCCGCGTTCCACACGGTTTGTGATCAAGTGGCTGGCCGCCGCCACGCGGTTTGGATCCAGTGCCAGCGCCCTCTCGTAGGCCGCGTTCGAGCGCTGGAACATCTGCTCTCCGCCTCCGCCGTAATAAGAGTCATAGTAGTACCGCAGCCCCAGCGCCTCCCACGCTGGCGCATAGTTCGGGTCCTCCCCTACCACGTGCTCGAGCACGGCGATCGCATCTCTGTTCGGTCCAGGATCGTGAGGCAGGGCCAGGCTGTGCAGATACAGGTCGTACGCCTCCTGGCTTTTGGGGCGAGACGCCGTGCTCAAGTCCCCTCCCGCCACTCCCAGCGCGGGCAACAGCCCTTGTTGCACCTGCCGGCTTAGCTGCCCCTGCAACGAAATCAAATCATTCACCGGCACCGACACCGTGGCCTGCCACAGCAACCGGTCGGTGGCCACGTCAATTGCCTCCAGCGTCACCGTCAACTGCTCTCCCTGCCGCATGAAGTGCCCGGTCAGCAGGCGGCCAACGTGCAGCTGCTGTCCCACATTACGCGGATCAAGATCCAGTGCCACATACTTTCGGGTCACTGACGAAGGCCGCACATCCAGCGAACGCGAGTATGTCAACACGCTAGTCAACTCGTCCGCTAGCGCGAAGCGCAGGTAATCCACGCTGAAATCCCCGTTCATATTCTGCAGCGGCAACACCGCGATTGCGTTTTGCTCCTCCGCGTTCGCCACTGACCGGTGCTTCAGCCAGTACGCTCCCACCGCGGCCAAAACCGTCACCAGCAGCGCCGCCGTTCCCAGCAGCAGCCAGAGTTGCCAACGGCTGCCCGTGCGGCCAAACGTATTGCTCGCAACCCGCAGCTTGGCACCGTACAGTCCACTCTTCACTTGGCCGGACTCGGTCTCGCGCTTTAGCTGCTGCAGATCCGCCTTCATCTGCGTGGCGCTTTGGTACCGCTTCTTGCGGTCCTTCTCCATTGCCTTGCCGATGATGCCTTCCAGCTCCACCGGCACCTTCGGATTCAATTCTCCCGGCGGAACCGGCTTCTGATGCAACACCGCATCCAGAGTCATCAGCGAGTTCCTGCCCGTAAAAGGCTTTTTCCCCGTCGACATCTCGTACATCACCACGCCAAACGAAAACAAGTCGCTGCGAAAATCGATTTCCTCGCTGCGCACCTGTTCTGGCGACATGTAGACCGCTGTCCCCGGAATCACGCCCACCGCGGTCAACGAATTGTCCGCCGCTGCCCCGTCGCTGTCCGTGCCGATGTTGTGCAACAACTTGGCCAGCCCAAAATCCAGCACCTTCACCTGCCCGCTCGGAGTCAGAAAAATGTTCGCTGGCTTGATGTCCCGATGCACGATCCCCTTGGCATGCGACGCCGCCAGCGCGTCCGCCACCTGGATGCTGATGTCGAGCACCCTCTCCGTCGGCATCGCCTGCCCCGAGATGCCTTGCTTCAGGCTCTCGCCCTCCAGCTTCTCCATCACGATGAAGGGATGCCCGCCGTTATCCTCGATGCCATGAATGGTGCAGATATTGGGATGATTTAGCAGTGACGCTGCCCGCGCCTCCCGCTCGAATCGCTCCAGCGATTTGGGGTCGCCTGCAAGATTTTCCGGAATAAACTTCAGCGCGACGTGCCGTCCCAGCTTCAGGTCCTCAGCCTCATAGACCACGCCCATGCCACCACCCCCGAGTTTTCCCAGGATGCGATAGTGGGACACTGTCTGGCCAATCATGAGAGGGCAAAGCTCCCGAACGCCGTAATGTTAGGCCCGTCAGCAACTCCGGTCAACTCGCCGTCCCGCGGATTTGCTGTCATCTCGAGCACGCTGGGCCGGGGCAGCGGAAGATCCCCCACGGTTTCGCGTTTCCCAAACTGACAACCGCCCTGTCCTTTCGTGTCCGCCGCTTGGTTCCAAGTGGCGCGGCCGCGATTACCATTACGTTAGCAAAACTGAAACCTCGAGGCGATGCTGATATGGAACGGACGTCCGCGAGCTATTCTCCTCAACTGCGAGAGGCCATTCGCCGCCGCGCCGCCGAACTTTATCAGCGCAATGGGGCGGTCGAGGGCCATGATGCCAAAAACTGGTACCAGGCCGAAGCCGAGATCCTTCGCGAATCCGACACGCACCCGGTTCGCCGCGCTGTCGTCGTCAACGTCCACGGCGTGGTTTACACCGGGGAATACGAACCCACCTCTGCCGGCGGCTACACTCCCGGCGAATGGAAACCGGGCGATCCCGTTCCCGTTCGCCTTGCCGGGGACAAACTCTACCTCCTCCGCCGCAACGGCCAGGAACTCCAGACCACCGTCGTAAAAAGAATCGGCTAATAAGCTTCCAATACCGTGTCATCCTTGGCGAAGTGGAGGGACTGTGTAATTCGTCCGCGCAACCGGGGACCGCAAGTCGTCTTCATCACCGTACGGGCTCCGGCGGGAGTCACTCTAATCCACCCACAGCCCCGCCGACGCACCCACCCACTCCATATTCCGGTTGTGATCCACGCCCATCATCAAACCACGCCCCATGCGGATAATCGTCAGCACCGCCTGCAACTGCTCCTGCCACACATACATCACCCGCACCTCCGCCTTTGTTCCGCCCAATGGAGTCTCGATCACCGGCTCAAAGTGCAGCCGCTCCTGCAGAATGTATTCCCCGCGCTTCTCCGCCGGAATCGCCGCGATATCCTCTTTCTTCGGAGCAATCACCACTCCCATCCCGGCGAACGAATACAGAGGCTTCAACGCGTAGTTCCGCAAATCGTCGGGAACCCGCTCCAGCCGGTCAAGAAAGCACGTTTTCGGAACCGACTCATGCCGCAGAAACGGAATCGAAAACTTGCTGATTCGGAAATACCAGTTGGGATGCCCCGCCCACTCCACATCGAGATCGTCGCGCCAATCGAATCCCAGCTTCACCTGCTTGCGCTGCAGTTCGTCCACAATCGCCCGGTTATAGATCCGGCGGATCGGCACCCGGCCTCCGTCTCGTTCGTAATACAGCTGCGATCCCTGTTTCTTGATCGCCTCAATATCGACCGTCCTCACCCCCAGCATTTTCTCCGTCAGCAGAAAATCCGGCAGCGTTTTCTGCTCCTCGGGATGAATCTCCATCAGGATCACATTTTCCGGATCATGACTGCCGACAATCGCGCGCCGTAAAAGATCACGATACGAAGTTTCGTCCAGTCCGCTCAGAAAGAAATTCAACTTCCGCCCGTCGGCCGCCGAAGCCGGAAGCGCCCTTTGACTTCGCTCGAAGCAGGCTCCGCCCCAAGCCAGATTTTGCAGCCCGTATACGTCGATGTAGCTCTGCGCCAGCGTCACCTGATATGCATAGAGAGAAGGGAAAGCCTGCAACTCCACCAGCTTGGGCTGCAATTTGCCACTCGCATCGCGCACCAGCCCAAAATCCACTTGCACAAACATTGGATGCGCCGGCTCGTTCGCAACCCGAAACTCACCCGGAATCGATGCATTCGACCGCTCCCGATACTCCGGACTCTCCACTAACTGCCGGATCAACTCCTTCCCATCCCCCGCCATCCGCTCTAGCAGAGACTTCGGGAAAAAGCATGGAGTCTCCGACAGACGGAACTTGACGGGCGTTCCGCAAGCGTCGTCGATCCGCCGCAAAAACGCCCGATACTTTTCGGAAGTAAATTCAATATTGAATTGTTTTCGCAGGAAAGGAATCATCTAACGCCCGCATCCCACGGCTAAATCATTCTAATGCCCTGTCAGGCTTCTTCGGAAAAAGGCTGCTCCAACAAACAGAACAGCCCGCAAGCTCGACATCGAGCCTGCGGGCCGCCCGGTGGACTGTTTGGGATTGACCAAGAGGTGGTCACTCTACGTGGCCTCTCACGGCAACTCCCGGGTCGGGACTGAAGACCCCAGGCCCAAGCCCAAGGTCGAAAGCCCTGGCGCGACCGACGCGGGGCTTCCATCCGTACTCACCGGCTAGTGTGCGGACTGTAGCTCAAGACGCGTCGTTTAGAAGATCGTTCTCTATCGATCAGCACCCGGAGCCCCGCTTAGAGCAACCAGCTCTAAGTCTCAGCCACCTCACCTGGTCTTAGACTCCCACAACTACTGCCACATTCAGAACTTGTCATTCGACCACCTCCTTTCCAGTGTACTCGCACATTAGTACGAAATTACCCTGTGCGTCAACCGCACGAAAGTGGATGCCGAGAATGCCGCCGCGAGTGCCATGAATCTATTCGGTCAGACCATTGATTCTGATCTCGGAGATCCGTGGGGCAAAATTCCGGCAACATTCCCCCTCTTGTACATGTCCGCCGGGCATCTGGGAAGCGCGCTTGCGGCTCGCTACACTGAAAATCTCCCCGCGGAGTGCCGATCTTCTATCCAAGGATAGTCGAAAGTCCGGGATCGGCCATGCCAGGTGCCCGATAGTTCAGCCTTTCCAGCGGAAAGCATCGGGTTGGGGAAGGCCCAGATGGGCGAGCACGCGATAGGCAAACTCGCGGGCCATGTCATCCAAAGTGGCGGGCCGATAATAAAAGGCCGGAATCAGCGGGAAGACGGTCGCGCCGGCGTCGGCGGCCCGGTACATGTTGCGGATGTGGATTTTACTGAGCGGCGTTTCGCGCACGCACAGCACCAGCGGGCGCTTCTCTTTCAGGCAAACATCGGCCGCGCGCTCGATCAAGTGTGACGCGATGCCGTTGGCAATACGGGCCAGAGTGCCCACGCTGCACGGGATCACGATCATGGCGTCGGCGGGATAAGAACCGCTGGCCACGTTGGCTCCGATATCGGCGTTCGACTGTTCTTTGATTTTGTGTGAAACCTTCGCGGAGCGGGCCGAGGGTTTAGACAAATCTGTCGGCGAAATCCTCTTCGTGCCGAGGATTTGGCCGGCAAGATTCGAGCGGCCACGGACGCCAAGTTCTTCCGCTAGCACGCGCAGGCCGGAGTCCGACGCGATAAGGTTCACGGTTTGAACGCGATCATCGCGCTCTATCGCGCGCAGCAGTTGCCGCAGAAACACCGACCCGCTCGCGCCAGTGGTTGCGATGGTCAGATTCTGCGGCGGATGGTTCGGCAAAAACGCCTCCGACGAGGCTAGGCACGCACAGCCCCGAAGTTTGGAGCATAGGCAGTCGCCGAATAGGAAGTCAAGATGAGCGCGAGGCGCGAAGACGAAAGCTAGGGCTAGAAGCTGTCTTATGGCATCCACGGTCAACTTGCGATCCCGCCGCAGCGCCGCTCAACTTCAGGCGCTGGCCGGGGTGGAGCGGGAAATCCGCGCCCAGGATTCGCACAACCGCCGCAAATACCTTCGCGAGTTCAACCAGGCTTTTCGCAACTACGACTCTCTTCTCGATTCCCAGCAAATGCAGAATGCGCTACACGCGGCCGACGTGGTCCTGATCGGCGATTACCACGCGCTGCCCGCAGCCCAGCGCAATGCCGCGTCTCTGCTCGAACAACGCGCGCTCGCCGGAGATCGCCCGGTCGTGCTGGGGGTCGAAACCATCTTCGCCCGCGATCAGCACATTCTCGAAGAATGGTGGCGCCGCGAAATCGATGAGAGCGAATTGCGCCAGCGCATCCGCTTCGATTTCGACTGGGGCTACGACTGGGCTCCATTCCACGAGTTGCTGGTCGCGGCCCGCGACCACGGCGAGGCCATCTACGGTCTCGATTGCATGCCTCGCGAGAACCTGCGGAAAATCGGTGCCCGCGACCGTCACGCCGCGGCCAAAGTCGCCGAGATCCGCCAACGTCATCCCAATGCCGTGGTCTTCGTGTTGTTCGGCGAGTCACACCTCGCTCCCGGACACTTGCCGCGCGTGCTGCGCAAAGAAATTCCTGAAACCAAAATCCTCACCGTATTGCAGAACATCGACGCGCTCTATTGGCGCGCCGCCGGGGAGCGCGCCGAGAAGGTCGACGCCGTGCGAGTCAACGACAACGTGGTGTGCGTCTTCAACGCCACGCCCCTCGAGAAATACGAGAGCTACCGCCTGTTTCTCGACCGGTGGAGCCGGTGCGACAGCGGTCCTGACTTCGCGCCCACTATCTATAACCTGATCGACAGCCTGGCCAGCTTTCTCGAGATCAACCGCTATTCCCCGCACAACGGCACGCAACCCAAGTTTCTGGTCGACCTGCTGCCCGAGGTGCATGGCCACTCGTCAGATGCCATGCTACGTCGCCTGCTTTCGCGCAGAGGCATCAGCGAACAGCAGCTGGAGTGCCTCCTGGCCAGCGTGGAGGAGCGCGGCAGCGCCTACCTGCCCCAGGTGAATGTTTTCTACATCCGAGAATTTCAAATGATGCACGCCGCCGAGGATGCGGCTCGCTTTCTGCATCACGCCTGCCGTGGTCTTCCCCAGCGGCTTTCCGAACACGGCGCAAACGGCAACGGCGTCAACGCCAGTGGAATCCAGGCTATCGACGCTTTCTACACGCGCGTCGTCGAGCACGGCGTCGCCTACTTCGGTTCCCGCGTCCTTCATCCTTCGAGGCCGTCACCCGAGGCCGAAGATTCCCCGGCCTTGTCCCGCGCCGCCTGCGAAAAAGCTGCACAATCCGCCATCCGCGCCGATGCGGAAAAGTTTGAAGCCACGGCGCAAATCTGGGGCTACCGGATTGGCAGTCAGATCTATAACGCTTACCTTGCGGGCAAGGTTAAGCGGAGTGGCCTGCGCCGGCTGTTCCTCGCCCATCTTGACGAGCCCGGGCGCGCCCGCAAAGTCTGCACCGCGGTGATTGCCAGACTGCGCTCCGCTGCCCACGCGCGCACATAAAACTCAGATCCGCCGCCAGATGCTAACCTAGACTTCGCCCGGCTGAAATACTGTCCGGCTGAATACTGAATGCTGAGGGCCGACTGCTATACGCCGCCATGAATGCCGAATCCATTCGCAAACTCTTCGAGCAGGTGCGTCGTGGCAGGCTTTCGCCCGACGCTGCGGTCGATCGCCTGCGCCACCTTCCCTTCGAAGATCTCGGATTCGCGAAGGTCGATCATCATCGCGCCTTGCGGGCGGGCATGCCCGAGGTGATTTTCGGGGAGCGGAAGACTCCGCTGCAGACAGCGGAGATCTTTGCCCGTTTGGCCAAACACGGCGGCAACGTCCTGGCCACGCACGCCGACCGGAAACAGTTTGCCGCGGTCAAGAAAAAAGTGCGTGCGGCGCAATACCGCGAACTGGCAAGGGCGATCGTGCTGCAGCGCGACCCGCAGAAATATGGCAAAGGAATCATCGCGGTGGTTTCGGCCGGAACCAGCGATATCCCCGTCGCGGAAGAAGCAGTCGTGACCGTCGAAGTGATGGGCAACGAGGTCGAACACTTCTACGACGTTGGGGTTGCGGGGATTCATCGCCTGCTGGCGAATCGCGAAGCTCTGACCAAGGCCCGCGTCGTGATTGTTTGCGCCGGCATGGAAGGCGCTCTGCCCAGCGTGGTCGGAGGACTCGTCGGCGTTCCCGTAATCGCCGTGCCCACCAGCGTCGGCTACGGTGCGTCATTCAAAGGACTGACCGCGCTCCTCGGCATGCTCAATTCCTGCGCATCGAATGTGAGCGTGGTGAATATCAACAACGGATTTGGCGCCGGCTACGTGGCGTCTCTGATCAACCGGCTATAAATCAGCGGCGGCGGCTCCTTGACGTACGAGAAGACGTTGGGCGCGATGCGGATTTCCCACCACGCTGGCGTTTGTTCCCGAAGACACGCGCAAAGATTTTGTCTACGTTCTTTAGTTGACGCGAGAGGTCGAAGGCATGTTCGATCTGCTTGCGTGGAACCTTCCCTGTGATTTCCTTGTCGGCCAGCACCAGTTGATGAAAGTTCAAACCCTCCTTCCACGCCCGCATGGCATGAGTCTGCACCATGCGGTAGGCATCTTCGCGGGAAACCCCCTGCTCCACCAGGTCGAGCAGAAGTTGTCCACTGAAGATCAGTCCACGCGTGCTCTCCAGGTTGGCCCGCATGCGCTCGGGATAGACGAGCATGGTGTCAATCAGGGTTGAGGTTTTGTTGAGCAGGTAATCGACCAGCGTGGTCGAATCCGGAAGAACCACGCGCTCGGCTGAGGAGTGAGATATGTCGCGCTCATGCCACAATGCAACATTCTCAAACCCGGCCTGGGCATTGCCGCGCACCACTCGCGCCAAGCCACTGATCTGCTCGCTGGTCACCGGATTCCGCTTGTGCGGCATAGCCGACGACCCCTTCTGCTTTTCGCTGAAAAACTCCTCGGCCTCGCGCACTTCGGTCCGTTGCAGATGGCGAATCTCAGTTGCGATCTTGTCGAGCGTTGACGCGATTACCGCAAGCGTCGCCAGAAAATGCGCGTGCCGGTCGCGCTGAATCACCTGCGACGAGACCGCCGCCGCTTTCAGCCCCAGGCGCTCGCAGATCTTTTCCTCAAGCTCCGGTGTGAGGTGGGCCAAGATTCCCACCGCGCCGGAAAACTTCCCCACCCGCATATCCTCAGCCGCTGCCGTGAAGCGCGCAATGTTGCGCTGAGTTTCCGCATACCAGTTGGCAATCTTGAAGCCGAAGGTGATGGGTTCGGCATGAATGCCGTGCGTGCGCCCCACCATGGGCGTGTCTTTGAATTCCCAGGCGCGGCGTTCCAGCACCGCCGCCAGGCGCTCGAGATCTTGCGCGATCAGCGCCGAAGCCTGCTTGATCAGCAATGCTTGCGCCGTGTCGACCACGTCGTTCGAGGTGAGGCCATAGTGAAACCAGCGCGCGTGGGGGCCCACGATCTCCGCCACAGCCGTGGTGAACGCGATCACATCGTGGCGCACCTCCGCTTCGATCTCCTGAATGCGCTCCACGCGAAAGTCGGAGCGCTCACGGATCGCCCGCGCCGCCTCTTTCGGCACCATGCCGGCCTCGGCCAACGTCTCGGTGGCCGCTACTTCCACGGCCAGCCAGGTGCGGAAGCGGTTTTCGTCGCTCCAGATGCGGCCCATTTCCGGGCGGGTATAACGCGGGATCAAGTCGGATGCGCCTCCTGTCGTCATTGGCAAATATGCTGGCGAAAGTGGGACAGAGGATTCTAAATGGAGCAGGGAAAAGAGACCAGCGCGGGGGAAAAGAGCTTGGTGTGAGCCAAGCTATCAAGGACGCATTGCTGGTTCTCTCGGCTTTCACGCCCCGAGGTGGTTTTGGCCCAGACAGTCGACGCGTCCCCATGTTCCCCACGACCGCATGGTTAACCTAACTAACGGCCTTTCGGCGGAACTGGCGGAGGCCGGTTGCCAGGAAGAGTACGTCAAACACGGTCAACGCTACCAACACAACGGTTACGGACAGATGAGGGAACTGGGGCACGAGGGTTCCTCGCAGACCCTCGCTCGCATAAACCAACGGATTCACCAGCACCATTTTCTGCAGGATGGGAAAGTGCGCCAGAGCGCTCCAGGGATAATAGGTGCAGCCAAAGAAAATCATGGGAGTCAAGACCATGCTGAACATGAGACCGATGTGGGTCTGGTCGATGCTGCAACCAAGAGCGAGGCCGCCGCAGGCCGAAAACAGCGCCACCAGGATGGTGACGCCGGCAAAGCTCAGGGGAGAACGCAGGTTAAACTCCACTCCTGGCCGCAGCAGCAGCCACGCCGCCGGGATGACGACCAGGCCGGCAAGCAGCGCTTGCAGCGTGCCGGAAAATATCTTCTCGATGGCCAGCCAGGATATTTCCATGGGCGCCAGCAAACGGTCTTCGATCTCGCGAGTGAACTGAAATTCGGCGATCAGGGGCATGGCGACAGCCCAAACTCCGGTGAACACCATGCTGATGGCCATGATGCCTGGCAGCAGCAAGCTCTTGTATGCAGCGGGCATGTAGCCGCTGCTCACCATCACACGGCCGAAAATAAAAACGAACATCATCGGCTGCAGGAAGGTTTGCAGCAGCAAAGTGACGAAGTTGCGACGGGCGACATGAGCATCGCGCGCCAGCAGGGCAAGAAAAGTTTTCCAATTCATTCGCGCAAGCTCCTACCGGTGTGGTGCAGGAAAAGATTCTCCAGGCTGGGCTCGGAGATGTGGACATCGCATAACTCGACGCCGGCGCTGGAGGCGAGATTGGCAATCTCAGAAACCAGCGGGCCTCCGCGGTCGGCATAGACGTCGGCGGAGTTGTCGTCTTGCGAATCTTTATTTTCCGCCGCGGGGTTCTGAGGCGCGCCTCTCTGCGAGTCATTCTTGGCGCGCACTTCCCTTACTCCTACTAAGCTCCCAAGACGCTGCAGCAACTCCGGGGAGTGGCGGCCGAAGCGCAGGCGCAGCAGATAACCGCCCGGGACCGAAGCCTTCAACTCGGCGGTAGTGCCCAGGGCGATGTTGCGCCCGTGATCGATGATCGCAAGACGCTGACACAGCGCGTCCGCTTCTTCCATGTTGTGCGTGGTTATGAGAATGGTTTTGCCGCTCTGGTTGTATTCGCGGATGATTTCCCAGAGCAGCAGGCGGGTTTGCGGATCGAGGCCGGCGCTGGGCTCGTCGAGGAAGAGAATCTGGGGATCGTGCATCATGGCGCGCGCGATGGAAAGACGTTGCATCATGCCGCCGGAAAATCCGCGCACCATCTGATTGCCACGGTCGCGAAGCTTGAAGCGATCGAGTAGGGCGTCCGCCCGCCCGGCACATTTGTGGGAATCGAGCCCGAAATAAGCGCCATGGAAGAGCAAAATCTCGCGGGCGGTGAGAGCGAAATCAAGATTCGGACGCTGCTGAACCACACCAATCAGGCGTTTGACGGCGACCTGCTCCTTCCAGATGTCGAGCTCGCCAATCCATGCCTGGCCACCTGAGGGGCGCACGCGGGTGGTGAGGATTCCCACGGTGGTCGACTTGCCCGCACCGTTGGGCCCGAGCAGGCCGAAGATTTCCCCGGGTGAAATCTCAAGCGAAAGACCGTCGAGGGCAACGATCTGCGGCTTGGTCTGCTTGCTGCCCTTGACGCGTGCTGGGCGGAAGCCGAAACCGCCGCCGGAGGCGAGAGGAGGCGGCGAAGTGTAGATTTTGCGCAGATCGCAGGTGCGAATGCCAGCCAGCATACGAAATCCTCGAGCGTATCCTCGAAGTTTTAGTCGAGACTCGTCCGTTCCCCGAGCCATCGCGGCGACGAGGTCCCTCCGATGGAACCAGAGGGGCGTGGGGGTTGTCAATTTTCTGCGGTCAGACCGGCAGGGTTCACCGGAGATCGAGAAGGCTCTTGTTTCTCGCCGGGTTTGAATTGACTCAGAGTGTTTCTAGTCGCCTGCAATGGTTGCCGGCGTCGGCTCCGGTGTGGTTCGAGATTCCCACCACGCTTCGCAGCCTTGTCTTGCCAGTTTGAAGATGGTCTGACGGTTCTCCGAGATTGCTTTCCACCAGGCAAAGCGGCCCAGCATGGGGAAGTAGATTCCGCGGAAGCACAGCCGGGCGAGGAAGATGTTGATGCGATAGCCGAGCGGCTGGTCGTCGAGCGAGTCGACGGCTTGTGCAATCGCATCCGGGCTATAGGCATGAGACCAGCCATAGTTCACTTCGGCGTGGGCTTCGTCAATGCTCATCTTAAGTGGAGTGTGCGCCATGGCGAAAGGAATGAACTCCTGCCAGTGTTTGGGACGAGTGAGCCGGCCAGCGGTTTCGAGACGTTTGAGAAGCGGAGTGCCGGGCAATGGAGTGAGTAAACCAAAGATCGGCAGGCCCGGCGGCCAGGTTCGGACCTGGGCGAGAGTACGCTCAGCCGCACCCACCGTGTCGTTATCCATGCCGAAGATGAACGACGTGATGGCATACACGTTGCGCTGCGCCAGGCGATCGAGCACGGCGGCATATTCCTCCGGCTTGTTGAAGCCCTTGTTTACGTCTTTCAAGTTGACGGGATCGATCGACTCCATGCCGATGAAAACCCACTTTCCGCCGGAGGCGGAAATCAGATCGACGAGTTCTTGATCGCGCAGAAGGTTGGCGCTGATCTGAGCCACCCAATTCACCTGAGCCCCGGCGGCGATGATGTCGCGCAGCAGAGACTTCGTGCGCTTCAGGTTGATAGCGAAATTGTCGTCGATGAAAAAAACAGCAATTTGACCGCGCTCTTTTCGGGCGCGCGCCTTCAGCATCAGGAGTTCATTGACGACGCTTTCGTTGGTGCGAAAGCGGATGGAGTCTCCGAAGAATCCGGTCACGGTGCAGAATTCGCAGCCGTAGGGGCAGCCCCGCCCTGATTCGACGGGGATAATGCGGAATGTTCCCCAACCCTCGCCGATCTTCTGCAGCCATCGCTTGGCCGGCTTAGGTACGAGATTGAATTGCCGGAGATCGATGGTATCCCAAGGAATCACCGGATACTGCTTGAGGGAAGGTTTCACCTCTTTGCCCGCGGGATCGACGGGCGCGTAGATATCTTTCAACTCGCCACGGGCGGTATCTTCCACGATCCGCGGCCAGGTATCATCGGCTTCGCCCAGTGCCACGGCGTCCGCGTGGCGCGGGCCGCCGTCTCGGCCCAAGGCCTCGTCAGCCATTTCCGTGACATGAGGCCCACCCATCACCACGGGCACGCCCGCGGCGCGCACGGCGTCCGCCATGCGATAAGCCTTGGCGATCATGCGGGTCATGGCGCCGATGCCGACCAGGTCAATGTTCTGTTCGCGGACGTAGCGGGCGATACCGGCTTCATCCATCGGTTGCGCGTTGCCATCGATCAGTACAACCTCGTGGCCGGGCGGCGTTAGGGATTGCAGAAGGAACATCCAGAGGTGGGGCATGAAATTGCGCGTGACCCCGTTGTCGGGGTTGTACAGAAGGATTTTCAATATTTCCCTGATTTCTCTGCGCCCAGAACGAGCTATGTGGGAGCGGGGACAGTAGCGGTTCACAGACATCTTACATCTGCTGAACCGTGCTGGATAGCGCAATCGGTTCGCCGGGGAGACGTATTGTCCCAAATTGATCACCGGCCTGGCACCTTCGGTTTGGCATGTGCCTGGGCCGATGGCTTAGAATCTAAGACAACGGCAGTGAACGGGAAGGCCAGAACCGGCATCTAATCCGCAAGGTGCGGTAAGAATCCCGTTCCGTAGTTGTCGAGATCGCTTATGAGGACCCAGACCGCTATGAAAACCATGCAGGCTTGTGTGACTTCCGTAATTGTGGCCGTGCTTTTCGTGGGCATCGCGAATGCCATGCCGCTGAATTCGTCGGGGCGCGCGGTGATTCCCGCGGATCTGCTGCAGTTGATTTCGGTGGATTACCGGGCGCTGAAGGATTCCCCCACCGCGATGCAACTGAAGCAGCAGTTGCTGCCGGATAGTCTAAAGGAATTTGAAGAGGCGCTGAAAGGCGTCGGGATCGATCCTGAGAAGGATATCGATACGTTGACCTTTGCCTCGTTCCGCAGCCCCAAGCAGGGTGTTCGAGGCGTCGGCGTGGCCACCGGACCGTTCGCCATGAAGGCCGTGTTGAAGAAGATGACGCTGCACAAGATTAAGCCGGGGAAGTATCACACGTCGAACATCTATCCCATGGATGGCGGGATGGTGATGTGCTTTCTGGATAACAGCACACTGTTGTTCGGGGAGAGTTCGGCGGTGAAGATGGCGCTCGATACGCGCGACGGGGATATCTTGGGCCTGGATTCGAACTCAACGATGTCGGACATGATGTCAGACGTGGATTCGGCGCCGGTGTGGAGCATTCTGGACCAGCAGGGCACGCAGAACATGATGCGGTCGGCCCTGGGCGAGGCCGCCAAGGTGGCGGACTACGATACCGTGAAGAAACGGCTGCTGGGGTCGCGGTACACGATGGATTTCTCCAACGGCGTGAACTTCGACTTAACCGTGCTGACTTCGGACTCCGTGACGGCGGCTACCATGTCGTCGCTGGTGAAGGCGGGCTTGCTTTACAAAAAGATGAGCGCCACCCCCGTCGAAAAAGTCGCGATGGATAATACGACTGTAGATTCCGACGGTTCGAACCTGGGGATGCACTTCAAGGCCAGTGACCAGCAGTTCCAGTCGCTGATGCACTCGGAGCTGTTCGCGGCAGTTTCGCGTTGAGATAAGGAAACTAACCCCAGCTTGCTCAGGGTTTCCCGCGCAGACCCGGAGAAAACCCTGCTATCGGCCTTTGCTTGGCGAGCCCGGTGTGGGCTGACTTGTCGTCTTAAATCCTGTTAATTGTCATGATCCTCCGGGGAAACCCTCCGCGGCTTCTCCCCTTCGGCTGCCGGCCGGCGTGCGCCGCGTTTCTTGTGGACCCAGCCTTCTTTCACAATTTGCTGTGCCCGGCCGATGGCAAGGGCATCTTCGGGGACGTCTTTCGTGATGCAGGAAGCCGCGGCAACATAGGCACCCTTGCCTACGCGCAGCGGCGCGACCAGAGTGCTGTCGCTGCCGATAAAGGCTCCGTCTTCGATGATGGTGGTGTGCTTAGCTACGCCATCGTAGTTGCAGGTGATGGTTCCGGCGCCGATGTTAACGCCCGCGCCGATTTCGGCGTCGCCTAAGTACGTGAGGTGGTTGGCCTTGGATCCCTTGCCCAGTTTGATCTTCTTGGTCTCGACAAAGTTGCCCACGTGCGCGCCTTCTCCGATGTCGCTGCCGGGACGCAGATGGGAATAGGGGCCGAGGACGGCGCCAGGGCCGATGCGGGCTTCCTCGAGAATGCAGCCCGGACGAATAAGGACACCGCCGCCGATTTCGGAATCGCGAATCACAGAGTAAGAGCGAATGCGGCAAGCAGCGCCGATGCGCGATGTGCCGAAAATCTGGACGAAGGGCTCGATCACCGTGTCAGAGGCGATCTCGACATCGGTGTCGATTACGCAGGTTGCCGGGTAGAAGATGGTGACGCCTTCGCTCAACAGTTCCCGGCACTTGCGCATGCGGATCTGGTAGTCAATGAAAGAAATGTCGGCGCGAGTGTTGGCGCCCGAAACTTCGGCGGAGTCTTCCGTTTTCCAGCCGACGACGCGTTGCTTCGCCCGGCGCAGAACCTCGGCCATATCCGTGAGGTAGTACTCGCCGTGCGGGTTGCCGGTGGAGATTTTCTTAATGTTGGCGAATAATTGCGGCCCTGCGAACACATAGAATCCCGCATTGATCTCGTGAATTCTTTTCTGGGCGGGGCTGGCGGATTTCTCCTCAATGATGGCCTGAATTTCGGCGCTGCGAGCGTTTTTGCGAATGACCCGTCCGTAGCCGGTGGGGTGATCGAAGTCGGCGCTGAGCAGGGTCATAGCGGCCTGCTGATCGAGGTGGAAGTTGAGCAGCCGGGCGATAGTCTGGGGCGTGATCAGCGGGGCGTCTCCGGAGAGAACGATGAGGTGGTCGTAGCCCGAGAGTGCCGGCTGCGCCACCATCAGAGCGTGGCCGGTGCCGCGCTGCTCGGACTGCAGGACGAAGTTGACGCCGGATTCGGCGACGGCGGCGCGGACGCGGCCGGCTTCGTGGCCGATGATGGCGAAGATGTCGTCGGCCGGCACGACACTCCTGGCAGCCGCGATCACATGCGCCAGCAGCGGCTTGCCGCCCACTTCGTGCAGCACTTTCGGAAGCTGCGACTTGAGCCGCGTGCCTTTGCCCGCGGCCATGATGGCGATGGCGACGCGGGGCGCGCTCGCGGAGGTTGTTGAACGGGGAATCAAATTCCTGGATTTCTTCATTTGCCCCACTATACCTTGAAGCCGGAACCGTACAGAAGGGGATACGGACCCAGGTAGTTGCCTATTTCCCGCTCCGCGGCATAGAATCTTGCGGCGAAAGGCCGCACCAGGCTCCACGCCCAATTCAGAAGGAGGAACAGATGCCTAAGTATGTCATCGAGCGCGAAATCCCCGGTGTGGGAGGGTTACCGCCAGAACAGTTTGTTGGGATTGCGCAAAAATCCTGCAGCGTCCTGCAGAACCTGGGGCCACAGATTCAGTGGCTCGAAAGCTATGTCACTGAGGACAAAATTTACTGCGTGTATATTGCACCCGATGAGGCAACGGTGCGGGAACACGCCAAGCAGGGCGGCTTTCCGGCGAACCGCATCTCGGAAGTGAAACGGATCATCGACCCCACTTCGGCGGAAGCCTAGTCTTGTTATCGGTTAGAGACCCAGTCCCCCATCCACCACCAGAATCTGCCCGGTAATAAACTGGGGCGCGTTGGCGAAGAACAAGACCGCCGCGGCAATCTCATCCCCGCTGCCATTGCGCTGCATGGGAGTTTGTTTGGCCATGCGGCGCATGAAAGCCGCGGCCGACTTTTCCCCGAGATCGATCATGCCGGGCGCAACCGCATTGACGGCAATTTCCGGCGCCAGCGCCTTTGCCATCACCTTGGTCAGCATGTGCAAGGCGGCCTTCGAGGAACAGTAGTGAGCGTGCGTGGCCCAGGGACGCAGGCCGCCGAGCGATCCCATGTGAATGATCTTGGCCTCGATTGTCTCTGACCGCCTCGATCCGGTCCGTTTGCGACGCAGCCACTTCAGCGCTTCGCGCGACACCAGAAACGGTCCGCGAGTGTTGGAGGCGAACATCGCATCCCACTGGCGCAGGGTCAGGCGCTCGAAGTCAGCCGTGGCATAGTTGGCGGCGTTGTTCACCAGGATGTCGATGCGGCCCAGTTCGCGTCCGGCTTCTTTCATCATGGATTTGACGCTGGCTTCGTCGGTGACGTCGCAGTGCAGCGCGAAGGCGCGCACGCCAAGGCTGGCCAGGTCAACAACCGTGCGCTGGGCTTCGCGGGCCGAACTGCGAAAAGTGATGGCGACATCGGCGCCAGCCTGGGCCAGGGCGAGCGCGGAGGCGCGTCCCAGACGGCGGGCGCCGCCGGTAATGAGGCAGGCCTTGCCGCGCAGAGGTTTGCTGGAATCTTTGGGCATGGGGAATTCTACCTCTTAGCGGACTCCCGCATGCCATCCGGCTGACGCTGCGCTACCGTTGAAACGGACACATGGAAAAGCTTGACATGAAAGTGGTTTGGCCAACCATCCCGCTGGATTGTAAATCGAAGCCCCGGATTGATAAACCGGGGCTCCGCCGTTTCACACACTTCTTTTACGTTTCTTGGCAATTTCTTACTGGAACCGGCAGGGCGCGGAAGCTACAATCCAGCCGTGCCGGAGTCCCGCCAAGTCGTGGTTTACTCGCGCAAGGGCTGTCATCTTTGCGAAGTGGTGAAGGAAAGTCTCGCCAAGCTCTCGCGCCGCGGCGGTTTTACCTGGCAGGACGTGGATGTGGACAGCGACAACAAACTGCGGCGCCAGTTCAATGACGAGGTACCCGTGGTGTTCATCGACGGCCGGAAAGCCTTCAAGTACCGCATGGACGAGCGGGAGTTTCTGCGCAAGCTGGCGAGCTAAGTGGTCACGCTCTTAGACGGCTGGTTACGGGATGCGGGCCCAAGGATGATCGCCGGCGCCGCGTTTCTCACTGGAGGGCTACTCCATCCGGAGCGCCTCCATGGGCTCGATGGAAGCTGCCCGTCGCGCGGGGAGAAAACCGGCTGCGGTTGCGCACAGCCCCAGCACCAAAGTTGCGGTAGCCAGGGCCAGTACGTCGTAGCCGCCAACGCCATAGAGCTGGCTGGCCATTAGACGGCCGGCCAGGAGCGCGGCCGGAATACCCAAGCCCAGGCCAATCAGGATCTGCCATAGCGCTCCGCGCAAGACCATGGCGACCACGCTTGACCGAGTCGCGCCCAGCGCCATGCGAATGCCGATCTCGCTGGTCCGCCGGGCCACGAAGTAAGAAGTAACGCCATACAGTCCCACAGAAGCCAGGATCAGGGCGAGAATGGCAAAAAGGCTGGTGAGACGCGCGATCAGCCGATCGGAGATAAAATTATCCGCCACCTGATGATCGAGGGTGCGCAAGTCAAGCACGGTGAGATTAGGATCGATGCTGGCCAGGGTTCTGCGAATCGGCCCCTCCACATCCTGCTGCGGACGACTGAAACGCAGGATCACTGAATTGATGAACATGGAGCGAAACTCGCCGGTGATGTCGGTCGCTTCATGAAGTCCGGCAAACTGCTGGGTGAGAGGGCGGAGATAGATGCGGTGCGCGGGCTCGCGAGGATCGTTGATTTTGAAGTCGGCAAACACGCCGACGATTTCAAACATGCCGTCGTTGGTGGACTCTACGCCGAAGTGTTTGCCGATGGGGTCTTCGTTGGGGAAAAAGCGCTTCACGAAAGCCTGATCGACGATGGCAACCGGCTGCGAAGTCGCCGTATCTTGCTCGGTCAATCCGCGGCCGCGCAGTATGGGGACGCCGATGCTCTCAAGGAAGTTGGGGCTTACGCGGTCCCAGGTAGCCCAGCTTATCTCATTCGGACCCGGCGCGGGATGTCCTTCGATATAGACGAGGTCGCTCCAATTGTCGCCTTCGAGCGGGCTGTACATGGCCAGGGCCACGCTGGCCACACCGGGCAGAGCCGAGAAGCGATCTTCGATTTGCCGGTAGAGTGCGGGCAGGCGGTCGGCCGTGTACCCAGCGCCCTCGGCACTCAGGTGCAGCACATAACTGTTGCCTGTGACAATGCCAAAGTGCTGGCGTTCGAGATTGCGCAGCGACTCGGTCATCAAACCGGCGCCGGCCAGGAGCACCAGCGAAAGAGCGGCTTGAAAGATCACCAATCCCTTTTGCGGTATTGACGAGCGGTCGCGCGTGGAACGGTTGATGCCGCGCAGCGCCTCCGCGGGCTCGGCGTGCGATGACATCCACGCCGGCGCGGTACCGAAGAGCACGCCTGTGCCCAGAGAAATCAGGAAGGCGAAACCCAGGACCGCGGACGAAGGGCTGGCGTCGATAGGCAGGGCGATGGCATCAGGAAAGGCCAGCGCGAGGATCACATGCGCGCCACCGTAAGCGACGCTCAGGCCGGCGAGGCCGCCCAGGCAACTGAGCAGGACGCTTTCCGTGAGCATCTGGCGGATAAGATGCTTATGCTCCGCGCCCAGAGCCATTCGCAGGGCCACGTCAGAGCGGCGGGCCGTGCTGCGTGCCAGCAGCAGGTTCGCGATGTTGGCGCAGGCGATCAACAGAACCACGCAAGAGAGGATCATCAAGGTCTTCAGACCCGTGCCCGTCTGCTGCTGCAGAATCTGAATGCCGCCGCCTGCCGGCGCGAGCACCACGTGCTGCTTGGGGATTTCTGCGGTGCGTCCATTTCTGGTGTACTCCAGGCGAGTGTACATCCACTGCCGCAGCGTCGCGGAGAGCCTGCCCTGCAAAGCGCCAAGGCTGGTACCCGGGTGAAGCCTGCCCAGGGCATAAAGCCAGAGTGAGTCGGGATTGCGCAGGATGGAGTTCGATCCCGGATTGATCAGCGGTTCGGTTGCGAGCGGCAGCCATACAGCGGGCGGCGAATCACTGACGCGATCACCGAAGAATCCGGGAGGCGTAACGCCCACGACCGTAAAGGGCTGGCTTTGGATGTGGAAGGTCTCTCCGATGACGTGAGGGTCGGCGGAAAACTCGGCTTGCCAGGCGGCGTAGCTGAGCACGGCAGCGGGCGCGGCGGCTGCGGTATCGTCATTGGGGCTCAGCATGCGGCCGGCATAAGCGCCAATGCCGAGGGTGGAAAAATAATTCCCGCTGACAAACTCGCCGCGCAGCGGCTTGGTCAATTCCTCTCCGCGGCGCACGCTCAGGTCGGCATGTCCCGCCTGCATGGCCGCGAGTTGCTCAAACTCCGGAGCGGCGCTTTTCAGTTGCTGGTACAGATCGTAGGAGAAGATGGAGAAGTCCCCGTTATCATTCTGAAAGCCCGAGTTGACACAGCAGTCGTCGGCATCGCCGATGCGATAGAGCTGCGCCGGGTCGGCCACCGGTAGCGAGCGCAGCAGGATGCCGTGCACCAGGGTAAAGATCGCAGTGTTGGCGCCGATGCCCAGCGCCAGGGTGATCACGGCAGTCAGGGTGAATCCCGGCGATTTGCGCAGCTGCCGCAGGGCATAACGCAGATCCTGAAACAAGATCCCCATCGAAGCCTCCTACCGCATAATGGCGCTCTTCGCCATGCACCTCTCCTGCCAAATAACGTCCAACATAGTCCGTTCATTTGCAGGCAGATACGTTAATGCGCCGATTCCAACGAATGCGGATTTTGTACGGGATCGAAAATCATTGTCCGAAACCGAACAACCCTGGGAGTCCGAAAGGGACTCATTCAAGGGCCTCTTGTTTGGGTTGCGCTCCGAGGGGTATACTCCTGCACTGCGAGAAGATAAATTGGTAAGGAAATCGAGGTCAAACACCTCATGAACTGGAAAAGTAAACTGGTTCTCGGCGTGCTCACTGCTCTGGCGATGCTGGTGCTTACCTATGCGCTGCCCCGGGGAGGGTCCATGCGCGATGCAGCGGTCGTGCAGTTTCCGATCACCGTTGGCGTGTGGGCGATTTTCGTTCTGCTCTTCGTCAAGCTGAAATAGGCGTGCTTCGAGACGCGGAGAGTTCTCACGGCCGCTGACCCATAACCGCGCCTTCGTCGGCAACACGCTCAGCCCATTATTGTGCGTTGGCTTCCTATGGCGAGTGGCTTCTAGTCGCCGCTGGCGTGGTTCTGCGTAGGCAGGAGAACCAGCCGTGCACGCCCCTCCGCGGCCTGCTGCTGCTGCTGCGCGCGCCCAAAAGCACGCAGAATGCCGATGACTGCAAGGTAAGCTGTGATAACCCCAATGCCGACGGAGACCGTCACCGTGAGGCAGAGAATCAGAGGCATGAAGAGCGAAATCACCGTCAACCACCCTGTCAAGAGTTCAATTTCAAAACGCCGCAACCCACGCCTCGCATCGCCAACCTCATAAAATGCGGCTTCTTCAATCTACCTGCGTTGACGCCCGCCGCTATTGACGACTAGGATACGGAGTAGAGCTGTGTATTCCTAATGTCGAACATGTCTGTGGATCTGTCGACATTACGGAAGGGCAACCCGTCCCAATCCAGATGGCTATTACCAAGATTTCGGTGCGCGGGGCGCGCCAGCATAACCTCAAGAACATCGACGTTGAGATTCCGCGCAATTCCCTCACCGTGGTCACCGGGCTGAGCGGCTCGGGCAAGTCCTCGCTGGCTTTTGACACGATTTATGCCGAAGGCCAGCGCCGCTATGTCGAGACTTTATCCACCTACGCCCGCCAGTTTCTCGACCAGATGGAACGCCCCGATGTTGATGCAATTGATGGACTTAGTCCGTCCATCTCGATCGAGCAAAAGACCACCAGCCGCAGTCCGCGCTCGACCGTCGGCACCATCACCGAAATCTACGACTATCTTCGTCTTCTGTTCGCTTCCATCGGGATCCCGCATTGCCCCAAGTGCGGTCGGCCCATCAGCCGACAGTCGGCCGAGCAGATCGTACAGCGCGTCATGGCCCTCACCCCGGAGGACCGGGTCATGGTGCTGGCGCCCATCGTCCGCGGGCGCAAAGGCGAATTCAAAAAAGAGATGGAGACGCTGCTCAAGCACGGCTACGAACGCGCCCGCGTCGACGGCGAACTGGTGAATCTCGACGACGATCTCAATCTCGACAAGCGCAAGAACCACACCATCGAAGTAGTAATCGACCGATTGCTGGTGAAACCGGGCATTGAGCATCGCCTGGAAATGTCGGTGGGTCTGGCGATGAAGCTGGCGGGCGGCCTGGTGCAGGTCGCCGTAGTTGGCGGCGATGAGCAACTCTATTCCGAGAAGCTGGCCTGTCCGGATTGCGGCATCAGCGTGCCGCAACTGGAGCCGCGCTCATTCTCCTTCAACAGCATGTACGGAGCCTGCCCGGAATGCCATGGCCTCGGCAGCCGTTACGATTTCGATCCCGCGAAAGTGGTCACCGACTGGTCAAAGCCGCTGCTCGAAGGCGGTCTGGGGCCGGGTTCAGCTTCGCAGGGTCTGATTCATAGTTTGCAGGTGATGGCGGCCGCGCACGGCATCGATCTCAACACGCCCTTCGAAAAGTTTCCCGAGAAGATTCAGGATCTGCTGTTGAATGGCGAATCGGGCCGCGGCAAAACCGGTTTCCGCGGTATCTTCGGATACCTGAAGCAGAATCTCGAAGAATCGACTTCGGAAGGCTACCGCGACTGGCTCATGGATCACATGTCGGCCACACAATGTCCGACCTGCGGCGGCAAGCGGCTGCGGCCCGAGAGCCTTGCGGTGAAGGTAAACCGCATGTCGATTGCCGACTTTACTGCGCTGCCGATTTCCCGGGCGCTCGAAGTGGCGCGAAGCATCAGGCTGGCGGGACGCGAGGAAAAGATTGCCGGACGCGTCATGCACGAGGTGGTGGAGCGGCTGCAATTCCTGAATGCCGTGGGGCTGAATTACATTTCGCTCGACCGTTCGGCCGCGACCTTATCAGGCGGCGAAGGGCAGCGCATTCGCCTGGCCACGCAGATCGGCTCGAAGCTGCGCGGCGTGCTCTACGTGCTGGACGAGCCTTCGATTGGCCTGCATCATCGTGACAATGGCCGTCTGCTGGACGCCCTCGAAGCCCTGCGCGATCTGGGCAACACCGTGCTGGTGGTGGAGCACGATGAAGAGACCATCCGTCGCGCCGATTACGTGGTCGACCTCGGGCCCGGCGCCGGACGCCATGGCGGAGGTCTGGTGGCCCGCGGAACACCGGAAGAAATCATGCGCGAGCCCAATTCGCTGACCGGGGCATACATCTCGGGCAAGGTGCAGATCGCGATGCGTTCCGAGCGCCGGCATGCAAACGGCGCCGCGCTGACTATTCTCGGCGCCAAGCAAAACAATCTCAAGAATCTCGATGTAACTTTTCCGCTGGGCGTCATGACCGTCGTCACCGGAGTCTCCGGCTCCGGCAAATCCACGCTGGTGAATGACATTCTCTATCCCGCGCTCGCCCGCCAGCTTTACCGCTCGCGCGAAAGATCCGGCGATCACAAAGCCATCGTAGGGGCGGAGAACATAGACAAAGTTATTCGCATCGATCAATCGCCCATCGGCCGCACCCCGCGCTCGAATCCCGCAACCTATACCGGCGTATTCACGGCAATCCGCGATATCTATGCCATGCTGCCGGAGGCCCGCCAACGCGGCTACAAGCCCGGACGTTTTTCCTTCAACGTCTCTGGCGGACGCTGCGAGGCCTGCCAGGGCGAAGGGCAGCGCCGCATCGAAATGAATTTTCTCCCGGATGTTTACGTTCTCTGCGAGGTCTGTGGCGGACGCCGTTATAACCGCGAAACCCTGGCCGTAACCTACAACGGCTACTCCATCGCCGACCTGCTCGAGATGCCGGTTTCCGACGCGCTGCCGATTCTCGAAAACATTCCCCAGGTCAAACAGAAGCTGCAAACCTTGGTCGACGTGGGCCTCGGCTATATTCATCTCGGTCAGTCTGCGGTTACACTCTCCGGCGGCGAGGCGCAGCGCATCAAGCTGGCCCGCGAGTTGAGCAAGCGGCAGACCGGTAAGACGCTCTACCTTCTCGATGAGCCCACCACCGGCCTGCACTTCGACGACGTCAAGAAACTGCTCGACGTGCTGCACCGGTTGACCGACCTGGGCAATTCGATCATCATCATCGAACACAACCTCGACGTGATTCGCAATGCCGACTGGCTCATCGACCTCGGTCCCGAAGGCGGCGAAGAGGGCGGTCGCATCGTCGCCCAGGGCACTCCGGAGCAGGTTGCGCGCGTGAAGAAGTCGTATACCGGGCAGGCGTTGACAGGATATTTTGTGGGCAACGGGAAGCGCAGCGCCTAGAAACTTTTCCAGGATGTTTGGAAAGGCGCGACTCTTTACCGCGCAGTAGTGATCCAAAAAGGAACACGGGCATTAGCCCTAGAGGATCCTCTTGTCATCACCCGAAAACCCGCATCTTGACCTTCCGCCGCTGAACGACGAGCCGCAGCCCCTCGCCCCGGTTGTCGGCTCGTTTCCGCCGCCGCAGCTTCCCTCACCCTCACCTGCGCCCAAGGCCGGCGAGAATCCCGTCTGGAGCGGTTGGGACGTGCTGCAAATCGCCGCCCTCACTCTGGCCACGCTTTTCATCGTGCAGATCTTCATCGTCCTGGGAGCGCGGCAATTTGCCTACCCCCATGAAAGTTGGCTCAATGTCTCCCAGAAGCCAGTCCTGGCTTTGCTCTCCGAGTTGCTGACTTATCTTGCGGTTGCGCTTTACATGGTTCTGCTGGTCGAGGGTAAATACCACACGAAGTTCTGGCAGGCCATTCGCTGGAATTGGCCGGGGATCGCCGGAGTAAGCCTCATGGGCGTGGGAGTTCTCATGCTCGGGTTCGACCTTCTGGGAAAGTTTCTGCCCATGCCCGAGACCACCCCTTTCGATCAATTCTTCGCCACGCCCTCCGATGCCTACCTCACCGCGGCCTTCGCGATCAGCCTCGGGCCCCTCATGGAAGAACTTTTCTTTCGCGGATTTCTTTATCCAGTGCTCGCGCGGCGGATGGGAGCGGTCTGGGGAATCCTTCTCACTGCTCTGCCCTTCGGCCTCATCCATTTTGTCCAGTACGGTTATTCCTGGGGAGCGGTGCTGATCATCTTCCTGGTCGGCGTGGTGCTCACCACGGTGCGCGCGCTCACCAAGTCCGTCGCCTCAAGCTTTCTGGCGCACGTGGGCTACAACGGGACGCTGATGGTGCTGGCCGCCCTGCAAACGGATGGTTTCCGCCACATGGAAAAAGCAGGAGTGCTGCTGGGCTATCTGAGGCTCTAGATTCTCACGAACTCGCTACTCGAGACTCGCTACTCGGAACTCGATACGCGCTACTCACTTCACCGTGATCGTCAGCAGCTGCGCTCCAGAAACCACATAGTCCAGTGGAGCCGTTGCCGTTTCATCCACATTTGATTCGCCGCTAACCACCATTTCCTGATTGCCGCGCAGGTCGTCCATGACGTTCATGATCGAGATCGGCAGCGTGGGCATCACCTTGTCAGCCACGCGGGCTTCCGGGTCAGCTTCCAGCAACGAGACGTAGAGCCGGTTGTTGGAGTGCTCCTTATTGAGCAGCGCAATCGTCGAGGCGAGATCCAGTGACCGGCCAAACGCCGGGTTGGTGTGTCCGATGCGGTCCAGCGTATCGCCGTCGCTGACCAGGATGCGCAGCGTGCCCTTGCTGGCCGAGGTCGGAATCTTCACCGGGATTTGCTGCACGATGCGCTCCCCGCGGTAGGGAGCCAGCACGGTCTCCAGCGTAACCACGTCGCCCGGACGAGCTTCCGTAACATCGGTGCGCGCGCTCTCCAGCCGCGCCCAGCGCCGTTCGCGAACCAGGTCGAAATCCAGGTTCACGCCCGCGATGTCCGGCGTATCGTAAGGATTGTCATAGATCCGCCCAAAGCGCTCGCCCAGCGAAAGCGCCGCCTGCATCGCCGCCGGCTGTCCGTTCTCCTCCGGAGCGAACATGTTCCGCATCGTGACCTCCGGAAATCCCTTCACCCCGATGCTGCCCGCGAGCCGGTAGGTGATCTCTTCGCCGAAGTCGTTCACTTCGTGCAGCGCGTTGAACACCGTCACCATGAGCGCCACCGGAGTCAGCCGGGGATTATTCAGCACCTCGTAGTGGAATTGTTTTACCCCGGTGCTGCTGTGGATGCTGAGCGCCACCGGAATCATGTCCGGTTGCCGGTTGAATACGCCCAGGATGCCGGCATGCCGGTCCTGCACAAACGTTCCCGCCGGCTCCGTGGTGTTCACGATCTTGAAAGCGTTGAGCGGCGAGGGCAGCGTCGCCAAAACCTCCGCCTTGTTCATCGGCAGGTCGACGGAACCAAACTGCAGCAGAGGATGTCCGCAGGCCAGCAAATGATGCGCATCGACATAGGTCACGCTGCAGGTCGCTTCAATATCCATGTCGCCGCGCACCAGCACGGCGCTCACCGCCGAGCCCGGCACCAGCGGCTCCGGCTGTTTGTCGTCGCTCACCGATCCCGCGCCCATCACCGGGACAATGCCCGCGGAGGCAAACTGCGGCGCGAAAAGCCGCACCGCCTCTTCGGAAAATCCGTTGAACACCAGCGGAGCCTCGATCGGCTTCAGGTAATCCGCAAAATCCCGCGCCACACCCGGCAGCCCGGAGGTTTCCCCCGGTGCATCTGTCTTGCCCGCAACCGCTTCCACAGCGGGCTTGACCGCGCTGGTTTCCTCTGCCGGCGAATGGTCGAACGCATTGATTTCCAGCATGTCGGCAATCGGCGTAACCCCGGCAATCGGCTCTTTGGAGAATTCTCCAATGCGGAAGGCCAGCGCCCCGGCTAGCTTGCCGTCCAGATAAACCGGACTGCCGCTCATGCCCGCTACCACCCCTGTGTACTCTACTTTCTTGCCGTGCAGCCGCACCAGAATCACGTCGCCCTTCGGCCCATTCACGTTGTGCATCACCCCCAGTACTTCCACTTCCATCGCCTCCGGCTCTACCCCCTGAAACACCGTGTAGGCGACCCCACGCATGCCGGCATGAATCCGGCTGACTGCAATGGTCTGAAGTTTTGCTGCTGTTGGCGCGGAAGCGGGCATTTGCGCCTGGGCGAAAATCGAAAAAGAGAGGCCAGCGACGAAGAGCGCGAAAACTGATTTTCTCATTGAACTGCGCCAGCAAGGCCTCGGATAGCCTTGCCCTTATACCGTATTAGACTCCGCCAGATCGTAAGTCGTTGCCAGGAGGGGAATACTAGGAGCCGGGCAAAACATCCCAATCGCGAATCCCTGCGTCTATACTAGCACAGGGCTTTTTTGCTCCCTACAGTCTTTATCTCCATCTCCTAGGGGTTTCTATGCTTGCCACATGGATGGTCATGCACCGCCGCTCGCGCTTCCAGATTCTCACCAGGCTCGTGCTGGCATGGGCGGTCTCGCTGGTCCTGCTCACCAGTGTCCCCGCGGTTTCCGCCCAGGACCAGCCGCAAGCCCCGCCGCAGAACACCCCGCCCCCGGACTCCGGCAGCAGCAATCCCAAGCAGGACGTTCCACCCGAGGCGGGCGGTCCCGCCGGCAACATCGGCCCCTACGCCATCCCGAAAAAAGGTCCCGAGGAAGCTCCGCCTCCGCCGCCTCCGCCCGCGTCGCCCGCAAAAGTCGAGGGCATGCCCGACTATTCCATCAAAGTGAACGTGCCCCTGGTGAATGTGGATGTGATGGTGACCACCAAAAACGGCCAGTTTGTCCCCGGCCTGGAGAAAGACAATTTCCGGCTCTTTGAAGACGGAACGCCGCAGCAGATCACCGATTTCAGCGTTTCCCAGGCTCCCATCACCGCCGTCCTGCTGGTCGAGTTCGCTTCCACCAATTACAGTTTCATGGTCCAGGCGCTCCAGGCTTCCTACGCCTTTGCCAACTCGCTCCGCAAAGACGACTGGGTCGCGGTCAGCTATTACGACATGCAGCCGCACATTCTGGTCGATTTTACCCAGGACAAGCGGGCTGTCTATGAAGCGCTGAACGAATTGCGTATACCGGGATTCTCCGAAACCAATCTGTTCGACGCCTTATATGACACCCTCGATCGTCTGGATCGCGTCGAAGGCAAGAAATACGTCATCCTCATCACCACCGGAGTCGACACTTTCAGCAAGCTCACCCTCGACCAGATCATGAAGAAAATCAAGGACACCAAAGATGTGACCATCTTCCCCATCAGCGTGGGTTGGATCATCCGCGAAATGTATGAAGCCCAGGGCCGCGCCGCGCCCCATGGCATGGGCATCCCCGTCAGCAACATGGATTACCTCCAGGCCGATAACGAAATGCGCACCTTCGCCGCCATGACCGGCGGCCGCGCCTACTTCCCCCGCTTTCAGGCCGAGTATAGTGAGGATTTCCAGGAGATTGGCGACGACATCCGCCATCAGTATTCGCTGGCCTATCACCCCACCAACACCAAACTCGACGGTACCTACCGCAAGCTCAAAGTGGAAGTGGTCGCGCCCGATGGCGGCACGCTGAAAGTAAAAGACCAGAAAGGCAAAGAACAGAAAATCCTGGTCGTAGCTCGCGACGGCTACACCGCCAAGCACACCGTGGACTGAGAACAATATTGAATCAACCCCTGACCGCGCCATCGGACCGGCAGGTCCTTCTCCGAGAACTGAGAACTTGAGAACGGAGAACCGTCTTTATGGCACGCGGAACAAAGCGCCCAGCAGAATCACAACTCCCGCTCCCACGAAGACCAGCAACGCCATCCGGGCTCCCGGCTCTTTGTTCACCTCCGGAATCAAATCCGAAGCCGCCACATAGATCGTGACCCCGGCCGCTAACGGCAATCCCACGTCCACATGCTGCCGGAGCAGCGCCATCGTCAAAACCCCTGCCAGCGTGGCTCCCCCCAGCATCACGGAGGCTCCCCACGCTGCGCTCCGGCTGCGTCCGCTGGCCAGCATCACCGAACTCACCGTGAAGCCCTCGGGAACCTTGTGCAGAAAAACCGCGAAAAAAATAATCCAGCCCAGCGCGTTCGAAACCAGAAATCCCGAAGCGATGGCGATGCCGTCAAAAAATGTGTGGATGATCAAGCCCAGCAGCACCGAGTATCCCTTGTGCGAGTGCATGAACTCTTCTTTGTGCGTTTCCTCGCCGAAGTGAAAGTGCGGCGTGACCGTGTGCTCAAAAAAATGAATGGTCAAATAGCCCAGCAAAATCAGATAGGCCGCGCTCCTGCCCCGCAACTCCAGGCTTTCCGGCACCACCTCCACCAGCGCCGTAGCCAGCATGAATCCCGCGCCCAGCGCAACAAAATAGCGCAAATACCGCTGCTCCCACCTGCGCTGCACAATAATCGCCCCGCCAAACACATTAGCGCCGGCAGCGGTCAGGCCGAGCAGTATGCTGGTTGCAATAGGATGCATGAAGTTTAGAATCCTGAGTCACGAGTCGAGAGTCTCGAGTAAAGGTATCGATTAGGGAGGAATGCAGTCAAATCGATGATGATGGAAGCTGCTGTCCCAGCGAGTTGATGAGGCCGCTTAGGATGCGGCTTACTTCGTCCGTTAGCTTCAGAAGTTCTGAGGCTTGGGATTCAGAAAGATAATTTCTCTGCCGCGCGATCATTACCTGAGTTTCAAGTTCGGCGACCGATCCTCGCGAACGGCGTAGGAAATAGCGAAACTCGCGATCAGTATAGTGGGCTTGTCCCTCTGCGATATTGCTTGGAACGGAAACCGCTGCCCGGCGCATTTGATCGGTCAAGCTGTAGGTCTCGCGCCTGGGAAATGATTCAGTCGTGTCATAGAGTGCGGATACCAAGTCCATTGATTTCTGCCATGCTATCAAGTCTTTGTAGTGTCGCGCCACCACTTCAGCTTACAAGTATCGTTAAGGAGGTGCGCCTCTTACAATCTCCAATTCGATGTCGGTTCCCAAAACAGAACACCCAAAGGCTCGCCTTCCCACGCGTGCCGAAACCACAAAAGATACTCGGGACTCAAGGCCCGGGACTAACCGCTGTGTCGAATATGCATAACATCCCCATCCTGCACGATGTAATCCTTCCCTTCCAATCGCAGTGTGCCTTTCGCACGGGCGTTGGCTTCGGATCCGGCTTCGAGCAATTGATCCCAGCGGATGGTTTCGGCGCGGATAAAATGTTTTTCCAGATCGGAGTGAATCGCTCCCGCCGCTTCCTGCGCCCGCGAATGCGCGGGAACCTGCCAGGCGCGGCATTCATCTTCGCCGGCGGTAAAAAATGAAATCAAGCCCAGCAGTTTATAGGTCGTGCGAATCAGCCGCGCCAGGCCGCTCTCCGTGAGCCCGTAGCTAGACAAGAATTCCGCCGCGTCCGCATCGCTCATCTCGGCCAGTTCCGCTTCCACCTTGCCGCAGATCGCGGTGGCTGCGGCATTCGGCCGCGCCGCAATTTCGGTGAGCTTGTATTGGCTCACCGCTTCTTCCAGTTCCTTGCCCAGTTCGCTCGACTCGCCGATGTTGAGCACGTAGAAGATCGGCTTCTCGCTCAAGAACATGAAGCCTCTGATGCGCTTCTTATCCTCGGCCGTCATCTCCATTTCGCGCAGTGGTTTGTCCGATTCCACCTGCGCTTTGGCGCGCTTCAGCAGTTCAAATTCTTTTTCCAGTTCCGCTGTCTTCATCTTCTTGAGATCTTTTTCCAGCCGCTCCAGCCGTTTCTCGATCTGCCCGAGGTCGCTGACCAGCAAATCGAATTCCACATTCTTGATGTCGCGCAGCGGATCGATCTCTCCCGTGTGCGGAATCGAAGGATCCTCAAACACCCGCACTACATGCGCCAGCGCATCCACATTGCGCAGATGCGCGGCGTAGGCGCTGTCTTTCAACGCCTCCTGTCCGATCGCCCCAACATCCACATATTCAACCGAGGTGTGGGTAAGCTTCTTCGGGTTGTAAAGCGCGGCCAACCGGTCCAGCCGGTCGTCCGGAACCTTAGCCACGCCGATGTGCGCCTCGCGCGGGTTGGCCCGCGCCTGATCCGAAAGATGCGCCTTGGTCAGTATCCGAAACAGCGACGTTTTGCCGACCTGCGGCAGGCCAATAATTCCAGTTTTCATGTTTTCCTATTCTGTCATTCTGAGCAAAGCGGAAAGCCTGTCCTGAAAGAAGCCGAAGGGAATCCCCTTGCATGCCGGCCTTGCCGGCGGCCTCAGGAGGAGTTTCCACCACTGCTCCCGATTGCCGCTTCTCGGGGCGCCCAAACTGTGGCCTTAGCGACGGTCGCGCAACATTTCAGGATAAATGATGAAGCGGGTATTGCCCAATCGGGCGGGCTCAAGAGATCGGGAAGGGCACGACTTCAGTCGTGCCGTAACTCGAGCCAAAACATACTGGCTTTAGCCACTGAGGTCGGCGGCCGTTTTGGCTGCAAGGCAGGAGCTGGCAGCTAGAAGCTACAAGCAGTCAAATACACCACCACCAATCCCAGCAACAGCACCGCGCCTTCCACGCGCGTTGACCAAACATGCAGCGCATCGAACTGCATGCGTTGCGGATTGTCGATGGGCGCGGAACCCACATCTCCCAGCGATGCCCGCAGAACGTCCATGCGTGGAATAATCGCGAACTGCGAGATCAGCGTGAGCGCCAGCATACCGCAGAGAAGCACGTGGCGCGCCGCAAACACATGCGCCACGCCATCAGTGAGCCGGCTGTAAGTCAAGGAACTGATTAGATAGACAATGCCGGACAAAATGGCGATCCAGTGCAGCTTGCCCAGCGCGCGCCCAACCACGTTGCCGGCAAGATGAGTCGTGGGAAGAACAGAAAATGCCGTAGGCGCGAGCACGAACGCGAAAAAGATCAGGCCGCCGATCCAGACGACCAGCGAAAGCAGCATGAGGAAACGTAGGAAAGACATGAGAAGAGAATTATATCTCGACGGCGAAGCACCTGGTACCGAGATCAGCGCTGGCACTTGGGACTCGCTGCTGGGTACTGGTACTGGTCTCTACACCGGCACAGCCACGTTCTCGACGATATCGCGCAGCACCTGATCGGCTTGCTCGGATTTCTTCAGCGTCGAGGCATAGCCTCCGTTGACCACCACGCGGTGGGCGAAGACGGGAACTGCAAGAGGCTTGAAATCTTCGGGAGTGCAGAAGCCGCGGCCTTCGAGAAACGCCATGGCCTGGGCCGCGCGATAAAGCGATTGCGCGCCGCGCGGCGAAACCCCCAGCGACAGATATTCCGACTCGCGCGTGCGGCGCACGATTTCCAAGGCATAGCTCACCAGCGATTCATCCACGCGAATATGCTTGACGGCTTCCTGCATCTCGAGCACGTCCGCGCCGCTGAGCACAGGCCGCAAATCCTGCAAGTGCGCCACGCCAGCTTGCGAGCGCAGGATCTCGCGCTCGGCGGCGGCTTCGGGATAGCCCATGCGCACCCGCATCAGGAAGCGATCGAGTTGCGATTCGGGCAAAGGATAAGTTCCGTGATGCTCGACGGGATTCTGCGTGGCGATTACCAGAAACGGCTGCGGCAGTTCGTAGGAGTGCGCGTCCACCGTGACCTGGCCTTCGTTCATGGCTTCGAGCAGAGCGGATTGTGTCTTGGGCGTGGTGCGGTTGATCTCGTCGGCCAGCAGCACGTTGGTGAAGACGGGACCGCGCTTGAACTCGAACTCCTGCTCCAGTGCGGAATACACGGAGATGCCGAGAACGTCGGAAGGCAGCATGTCACTGGTGAACTGCACACGCTGAAAAGTGCAATCAATGGCCAGCGCAAGCGCATGTCCCAGCGTAGTTTTGCCGACTCCCGGAACGCCTTCGATCAGCAGGTGTCCGCGGGCGAAAATGCTGACCAGCGCGAGGCGGATCACATCGTCTTTGCCGCGAATCACGCGGCGCAGCGCTTTTTCCAGTTCGGCGGCTTTGTGAGATACGGCGATTGCGGTCTCTGGGGACATTGGATGGATTTTACTATCTGGGGTTGCGTCGGCAGAGTTACCGATGTCACTGGACTGAATCTGTAAGCGGTTCTCCTTCCACGAATTTAGAACGGCGAGTTCGAAGCGGTCTTGCATCGCGTTCGAGCTGACAAAGCCGATAGCGCTTACTGCAGAAACTCCGCCGGGCGGCCGGTGAGGCGCTCGATGCGTTTGGCGATGGGGGGATGGGTGGAAAACAAATTGCCAAAATTCATCCCCAACAGCGGCTGGATAATGAACAAGTGCGCGGTCGACGGGCTGGCCTGCATGGGCACGCGGCGCGAGTAGGCGTCGAGTTTCTGCAAAGCGCTGGCCAGGGCGTAGGGATTGCCGGTGAAGTGGGCCCCGGTGGCATCGGCCTGATACTCGCGGGAGCGGGAGACGGCGAGCTGAATCAAACTGGCGGCAATCGGAGCCACGATCAGCATGAAGAGGCCGGCCAGACCGCCTCCACCGCGGTCCTCGCGGTCGCCGCCGCCCATGCCGCCAAAGATCATGGCGAAGCGGCCCATGTAGGCCAGCATGGTGATGGCGCCAGCGATGGTCGCGGCCACGGAACTGATGAGGATGTCGCGGTTGTTGACATGGCCGAGCTCGTGGGCCAGCACGCCTTCGAGCTCTTCGTCATTCAGTAAGCCGAGAATGCCGTGAGTCACCGCTACGGAAGCGTGTTTGGGATTGCGTCCGGTGGCGAATGCGTTGGGCGACTCGGTTGGGATCACATAAATCCTGGGCATGGGAATGCCGATTTTCTGGGTGAGGCGCTCGACGATCTCGTAGGCGCGCGGCAGTTCCTGGCGCGTGACGGGCTGGGCGTGGTACATGGCCAGCGCGATCTTGTCGGAGTAAAAGTAGGAGACGAAGTTCATGACGACGGCAAAGGCGAGAGCCAGCAACATTCCATTCTGGCCGCCGAAGTAGCGGCCAAAGAACATCAGCAGCAGCGTGAGTGCGGTCAGCAGGAACGCGGTCTTGAAGGTGTTTCCCATAGGTTCGATCCACTCATTTGATGTTACGCCCGCGGTGGGGATGCAGGTGGGTGGAATAGGGTACAGGGAAGCGCAGGTGTGGATTTCCGTGGTGAAATAATCTTGCGCGCGCTGATTGGGGAAGCACATGGGCGGGCTTGATTCTGGCCGTGTTCGACGATACCCCCTCCCCCCGGGGTCTAGTGGAATCATCGAGTTAGCAACAAAATCCCGGCAAAATCCGGAGCCTAAAGGACTTAGATGCTAAATTCGGCACAACAAAGGACTTACAGGCGTGACGATGGGGGCTGACCCGACCGTCACGGCCTCGACCATGATTGCGCGAATTTATTTTGAGCGCAAGGTCAGATGTCACACGGGGGCTGTGGAAATAATTGGCGGCATCTGGGCCGCCGGGCCGGGGTTTTTTGGCAGTGGCACAGTTGACGCACCTGTTTGCCCCGGGGCGGACAATGAGGCTCCGTGACGGGCGGTGTGCCTAACGTCGATTGCCGTGACAGGGCTAGTCTGCCTCATTGTGTGCAGCGCATTGATCGGGTTGCCCAATTTGAGAAAGTTTTCGATAGAAACAGAATTCCGTAGAATGTCGGCCCGGAGGATGAAAGACATCCTCGTAACTAATTTCGCCCCATATGTAAAGGTACCACTCGTTAGTTGCGAGTGGCGCGGAATACACCTCCCTCAATGTGCCTATGTGTCCGCTGGGGATGATGTTAATTATCGAGGGAGCGTTTGGTGGGAGTACGGCAACGCTTTTTTCAATGGGTTCCGATCCCGACACAGGAAGGCTCTCCAGCAAAACGGGGGAAAGCGTGGAGTGATTAGTCATTACAGCTTTTCTTGCAAACGTGCGCCCCGTGTTAGTGACCACAAAATTAAACGGATCTGGTGCTGGTTTATTGATATCCGCAGGGGCGATGTTGGCTTCGACACTGATCCAGGGTCTCTGTTCCAGGCGGGAGATTTCCAAAGTGGAGTTCACAGAATTCTCAGCAGCCTTGGCGATTCGTTGAAATTCCGTAACGGCAATTTGTGTCTGACTGTTGATTTCATCGGCACTTGTGGCAAACCCTTCGGAAGCAGTGGCGCTCCTTCCAGCAGCATCGGCAATATGTTTAGCGGAGCAAGCCTGACTTTTGGCAGCGGCAGCGATAGTCGTGCTTTGATCTGCTTGTGTCTTGGCCGCGACTGCCAACTTGTGAGTGTCGCTGGAACCGGAATGTATTTCCCAGAGGGTCCAACCGGCAAAGGCGGTGTAGAGGACGGTCGAGACGGCTATTACTCGGGTAAGACGGACGTTAGTTCTGTCGTGGATGGGAGTGTCTTTCCATTTGGCCTCGCTCTGTTTACGCCAATTCGAAAAACGCTCTCTTATGCGGAGTTTGCGGCCGGAATTGTGGGCGTTTGGCTTGGGGTTTCCCGTTGGGTTTGGAATTTCTATCCCGTTCGTCCCATCCCCCTCGGCAAGATGCTTGGGGTCATCATTTTCATTGTGGGGATTTTGTTCATTAGTCATGCGATTAGCTCCCTGCCTAGAATAGACCTTGGATATGAAGCGCCCTGAATACGTCGAAGGCACGGAAGCGCTAGGGAGCTTCAGGCAGCTTGCGACCGCGATTCTACAGGCTCCCGACAAAAAGAAAAAGGGACAGGCTAAAAAGCCTGCCCCTGTAAGGAAGCCGAGGAAATCCGACATGGACTAGAACGGGACTTGCGTCTCCCGCGTTCCTCTCGCCGCCTGATTTGGCGAGTTACTCTTGCCCGTTAGATCGCTATAAGTGAGGCGACGGCGTACGGTCACGGCTCTTGCGGTAGCTATGTCGGAGTACCTGTTCGTCAGCTTAGCGTGCGGGATGAAACGGCTCAAAGGCAACGTAGGTTCCGCGCAGGGTCGCGTCGCGTCAACAGCGACGCGAGGTTCTCCATGCCGTTCACATGCACGCAGCCTTTCACGGGAGCTGAGTCTTATTGACCGCATCGTGAACGAAGCTTCGCGATGTCAGGCGGTTACGGAGACGCCGGTGGAACTGGACGGTGATGAGGACTGGGCCTGGGATGTGGTGGTTTGGCCGGATTGCTGGAACTGCTGGAGCAATGCGCTATAGGCCTGTTGCGCGGTCGAGAGGTCGCCGGATTGCAATGCGGAGCCCAGCTGGTCGAGCAACTGGCCGATCGCACTCGATCCGCTGCTGCCGCCGTGATGATGGTGGTGGCCTTGGGCTGACTGAGTCTGGGATTGGGACGCCTGATTCTGGAAGTCCTGCTGAATGGTGGAGAAGTCCTGCTGGGCGGCGGAAAGGTTGCCGGATTGGAGATCCTTGGCCAACTGGCTGAAGGCCTGGGCGATGGGATTATCGCTTTGGGACGAGGAAGTGGAACTGTTTTGCGGGAGGAGTTGCTGCAAGGTGGCGAAATCGGACTGGGCGGCGGAAAGATTGCCGGATTGGAGGTCCTGGCCGAGTTGCTGGAAGGCTTGCTGAACCTGCTGGAGGGTGCTCTGAGCGCTCTGGGTGTTGAAGTCGTAGAGACTACTGCTGGAAATGCCCGACACTGACATGGTTATCTCCTAGAGGGAAATTCTGGTTATCTCATCGGCATTTTCGTTTTGAACTTTACCCGCCGACAGCGCAAACAAGGAAGCAAGTCTGACGCCAAACGCGGTCTCGCCTGGTCGCGCGCCAAGGTGCGGGATCGACAATAGTTGCGAAGGCGCGGGCGCGGGTTCGAGGGTAGGGAAAAAGCACTGGGTAGAACATTCCCAGGGCAAACCGGCAAAGCCAGCCCATGCGATTTGGATGGGAGTGAAGGAAACCTGACCGCGCGGGTTGCAAGCTAGAGGCCATCTCATAACGAATCAGCGGAGTAAACTGCCGGTTCCCTCAGGGGCTAAAGCCCGCGTCTTTATTGGCCCTTTGCGGCGCGGCTGAAGCCGTGCCCTTGCAAAACCGATTTATGAGATGGCTTCCAGAGGCTGATGGCTGGAGGGTGGCTGATCAGGCTTTCCGGGCCTCACGCTGCAGAGCGCGCTCCAGGGTTTGATCGAGGGCGGCTTTGGCTTTCTCGTATTCGGTCGGCGAGATCTGGCCTTGCCTGCGTTCGACTTCGAGCTGGAAGAGTTCTTCCTTGAGACCTTCCAGCAGCATGGAGGTTGGGCGAGCGCGCGAGGCGGGGCGAGTGGGCGGGATTTCGGCGGGCGCGTAGTCGTCTTCCTCGAGGGCGGCGGGGTTGGAAGAACCCGATTTTTGGTGGGCCAGGGCGCGCGCCGCCGATTGTTGCCGGGAGGCGACGTAGACTCCGCCGATGATCAGAACGGCGGCGAAGCTTCCAAGAATCCACCAACGATATTGCTGGAGCGGGTCGGGGGCGTCGATGGGGGGGCCGAGTCCGCCGCCGGGACGGTCCGTGGTCTGGGCGCTTTCGGGGGGAGCCGAGCCGCCGCCGGAGCCCTGGGCGCCGCCTTCCTGGGAAGCTGCGAGCGTGCCTTCGCCGGAAACCCTGAAGGCGAGATTCTCATGGGGAGTGGTGTTGGAGGTGACCTGCACGCTGGCGCCGGGTTCGTTGGGATAGTCGATCAACTTGAAGCCAGCGGATTTGGCCGCGGCGGCGAACTGCATGGTCTTGGGGATCATGACCACGAAGTGCTGGAGGGAATACAGCGATTTGGGGTCGACATTGGCGCTGCCGGTGTAGGGAAGCTGGTAGGCGACCTCGAAACGCGTGAGTCCGGGGCGCAGCGGGAAGATGAAGGAATAGCGGTTCTTCTCGGCCTCGGGCACGGGAGCGGACTTCAGCGGGTTGCCATTCTGGGTGGTGGCAGTGGCGGAGTCTTCGATGATCTGGGCACCTTCGGGAATGTAAAACTCGAGGTTGTGCTCGTTCATCTGGGTGCGGGGCGGGTCGGAGCTGTTCTGGACGCCGAATTCGCGGACGATCTCGAGTTGTCCCTGCACCACCTCGAGACGCATGATGTCGGCGACCATCTGGATGCCCTCGATCTTTTTGGCGACGTCGAAGACATCGACATTGACCGAGGTGGTTGCGGGAGGGACCATCTGGTGGTAGGTGACGTCCTGGTGGATGACGCGGATCAAGTGCGGAGCCTGAAGGTCGTCGAGTTTGAGGCTGAAGTGTCCCCCGGCGTCGGTCTGGGTGCGGCCGGCTTCTTCCATGCCCTGAGCGAGCTTGAGCAGGACGACGTCGTCGCCGACGGCGGGCTTGCCGGTGGTGGCGTTCTTGACGGTGCCGGTGAGAGTCTGGGAGGCGGCGAGCGAAGTGAGAAGAAAAAGGATGGCTGACACGAGGAGTGCTTTGCCGCAAGATGCGCGGAGGGATGCCAACACGGAGTGAGAAGAGGGCTGCTGGCGAGGACATGCGCCGGCGTAGAAGGGGTGCTTCGACTGCATAAGTGCTTCGCTGGGCGAAGCACTTACTTCGCTCAGGATGACAGTGCGGGTCGGTTTCAATTTCTGGTTCCTTTTTGCGGGGGATGGTTTTCCAGGCGGTCGATCTCGGCCAGGAGGGTGGCGGCCTCATCCTGCAGGGAGGACTTCAGCGATGCGAAGTCGGAGTCGGGAACCTTGCCGGCGCGGTGCTCGAAGTTGAGATCGCGCAGATTCTCGTAGACTGCATCTTTGCGCTCGCGGAGGTAGCCGGCGCGGGTCTTCTCCGGGCCAAGATATAGTTTTCCGGGCAGGTAGAAGACATAGAAGAGACAGGCGAGGGCGAACATGAGGCAGCAGACGAGGGCGATCATAGGTCGGTTTCCTTGCGGGCCTGGTCGCGGAAGCGCTCCAATTCGGCACCGCGGATGGGGCGGAGGCCGCCGGCAATGGCGGGCGCGGGCTGATTCCTCCAGGAGCGAATCACCATGATAACCAGGGCGAAACCGAAGAACAGCGCGGCGAAAGGCATGATCCAGGCGGTGCGGTCGAAGCCACGGTTGGGGGGAGCGGCCAGAACGGTTGGGCCATATTCCTGGACGAAGTCCTGCTCGACCAGGCAGTCGCTATCGCCGCGGGTAATCGAGGCCATGAGCTCGTTGCGCATGCCGTCGGAATCGGGGCAGCCGACGTGGTTACACTCGAGAAGGATCTGGTTGCATCCGCAGATGCACATAAGTTGATGGCCGAGTTCGGTGAAGCGGGTGGCGGGATCGCCGGCGCCGAGCAAAGCGAAGATGGCGGCGCAGAGCAGGAGAGTCTGGGCGGCTTTGCGGGTTTGCCTGCCCAGCTTCGTTTTCGGAATCAAGTTTGTCATCTTCACTGATGGTGCCATCAAAACTCCGGGCTGCGCGCGGCGGACAGCCGAGGCTGCCCTGCCACATTTAAGAATCAGTCCCCGGTGGGCACGGGCTCGGCGTGCGGTTGCTTGAGCCGCGCGGGCGCGGGGACGCGGACCGGCGCGGGGGCATTGGGAACCAGGGCAAGAATGGTTCCCGCGAGCATGATCCACACACCCATCCAGATCCACATGACCAGCGGGTTCAAATGGGCTCGGAGAATGGGGTGACCGTTATCCTGATTCACGCCTTCAAAGACCAGGTAGAGATCCTCGTTAAGGGTGGAGCGGATATAGGGCATGGTCGAAGCTTGCTGGCTGGCATGGTAGAAGCGGCGCTCCGGGGTCATGGTGCCAAGCTGCCTGCCGCCTTTGTACACATCCATCAGCGCCCACTGGCTGAAATAGTTGGGGTTGTCGTCCTCGGTGTAGGAACGGCAGACCAAGGTGTAGGCGCCGATGGTCATCTTGTCGCCGTTTTTCATCTCCATTTCCTTCTCCTGATTGAAGGCGGAGCCGGCAAGGCCGATGATGACGACCACCACGCCGAAATGAACGATGTAGCCACCGTAGCGGCGGGTGTTGCGGTGGGTGAGTTGCACCATGGAGGCGAACATGCCCTGGCGGGTGTGTTTGGAGATGACGCGGCCGCCGCGGTAGAACTCGCTGGCCACGGTGAAGGTCACCAGAGCGGCCAGGGAAATGGCCATCAGGGAATAGAAGTAGGAGATGTCCTTCCAGGGTTTGAGGCCGAAGGCCGAGCCCCAACTTTGAGGCGTGAGCATGAGGAAGATGGCGACCGCGAGTGCTCCGATCGCGGGCCACATAAAGTTGCGCTTAAGGCTTTCGAGAGAAGTCTTGCGCCAGGCCAGCAACGGGCCCACAGCCGTGAGGATCAGCAGCAGCAAAGCCACGGGGATGGCGACACGGTTATAGAACGGAGCGCCCACCGTGACTTTGCTGCCTTGCACGAGTTCGGAGATTTTGGGAAACCAGGTTCCCCAGAGCACGGTGAAGCAGAGCAAAACGAATAGAAGATTGTTGAACAGGAAGCTGGATTCGCGCGATACCAGGGACTCGAGCTTGTGCTCGCTCCGCAGGTGGGACTTGTTCTTGAAGAAGAAAAAACAGAATACGGCCAAGGTGATCAAGAGGAACCAGCCGAACCATTCGCCGATGGAGGACTGGGCGAAGGCGTGGACGGAAGCGATGATTCCGCTGCGGGTGAGGAAGGTTCCGAGGATGGCCAGCCAGAAGGTGGCGAAGACCAGCCACATGTTCCACATCTTGAGCATGCCGCGCTTCTCTTGCATCATGACCGAGTGCAGAAAGGCGGTGCCGGTGAGCCAAGGCATGAGCGAGGCGTTCTCGACGGGGTCCCAGCCCCAGTAGCCGCCCCAGCCCAGCACGGAGTAAGCCCAGTGCGCACCGAGAAAGACGCCGCAGGTGAGGAAGGCCCAGGTGACCATGGTCCAGCGGCGGGTGATGTGGATCCATTTTTCGCCGGGATACTTCATGATGAGCGCGCCCAGGGCGAAAGCGAAGGGCACGGTGAAGCCGACGTAGCCCAGGTAAAGCATGGGCGGATGAATCACCATTTCGGGATATTGCAGCAGCGGGTTCAGGCCGCTGCCATCGGGCCGGAGCGGGCCTGCGAGAATGCCGAAGGGATTAGCGGCGAAGTTCACCAGCAGCAGGAAGAAGATCTGCACCCCGGCCAGAACCACCGAAGCGTAGGCGAACAGGCGGGGATCGGTTTTGTAGCGCAGGCGCAGGACGAATCCATAGGCGGCAAGCAGCAGGGACCAGAACAGCAGCGAACCTTCCTGTCCGGACCACAGCACGGCGAACTTATAGGGATCGGAAAGATCTCGGTTGCTGTGATGAAAGATGTAGGCGATGGAGAAGTCGTTGTTAAAGGCGCAGATGACGAGAACCAGGGAAGCGAGAAAGACGGCGGCGAAGGTGGCGATGCCGGCGCGGCGGGCGGTCTCGCCGATGCGCTCGGAGC
>JBARJF010000073.1:0-3125 GCA_049800135.1 Candidatus Sulfotelmatobacter sp. | reverse complement strand
GCCCGTTGCCGCGCGGCCCGTTGCCGGTCGGTTTGTCGTCCCGCCCCGATTGCCAGCCGCCGGACGGCCCGTTGCCGGTCGGTTCGTCGTCCCACCCCGATTGCCCGTTGCCGCACGCCCTGTCGTTGAGCGCGAGGGCGTTGCTCCATGCGTCTGCTCTCTTCCCCGGGAAGGCGCCGGACGCGATGGCGCGTGGGACTGCCCCTTAGCAGGTTCTTCTGTCTTTTTCTGTCCCCACGCCCACGCCGGAACTGCCAGCCATAGCACCAGCACTACCCACTTCTGCAGCATCTTTTCACTCTTCAAAGTGCAATTCATCATCGCCTCCTGAACCTCTAACCCTCTTGCCGCCAGTTAGTTCTTATTCTCGAAAACCACGTCTCATCCGCCGCACAAATCTCTCCTCGCTCTGACGCCAACGCACGAACCGCGCTCATTCCATGCAAGTAATTCAACCCATCTCCATGAACGCTGGCAACACATCCAGCATGCGTGCTCGAGTTGCGACTCATCACTGCCGGTAGATTTTGCCCTGACGCGAACAGACGTTATCAGAAGTTTGCCGCTCACGCAATCATTCCTTATTGGCGGTGGTGTCCTAAATGTGGTGTCCAAATAGTGCGATTCGGAAACTACCCCATTGCCGAACCAGATCCCGCCGGCAGGTCTTGATCCCGCGACCCGTCTTTCCCAACTCCTGCTTCCCTCGCGCGGCCGCCTGCTTCCCTCGACCCTCCCACTGCTGTAATCTATCCTTCTTTCCTGGAGGAACTCATGCGCTACCTTGATCGTCTTCAACCCATCGCGCTCCTTGTCATGCGCCTCAGCCTGGGCGCCGTTATGGTCGGTCACGGGTATCACAAGGTTTTCGGTGGACTCCACCACTATGCTCAGTTCATCACCGGTTTCGGTCTTCCCGCCTGGTCCGCCTACCTGTCCGCTTTTGCCGAATTCTTTGGCGGCCTGCTCATCCTGCTGGGCTTGTTCACTCGCTTGGCTGCTTTCGCCATCTGCATCGATATGTGCGTCGCCATCGCCAAGGTTCATTTCCACAACGGCCTGCTGGGCAAAGGCGGATACGAATTTCCCCTGGCCTTGGCCGCCCTCTCATTTGCCCTCATCTTTTTCGGTGGCGGCCCCATCGCCTTCGACTCCATTCGCGCTCCCAGCGCTGGCGGCGGGAAAGCCAGGTAACTCCCTGTCCGGCTTTTTCATCCGGAATATCGTTATCCGTAAAAATCGCCGTCCCGGCTGAATCCGGGGATCTTCAGCCGGCAGGGCGAGGCTTTTTGTCCCCGCAACTTATGGCCACTTCGGGGGTTTAGCAGCTATTGCAGGTACGATCCCTGCCCTAAAATAGGGATGCTCGCTCTTTGACATTTCTTTACACGCAGCATGCCCCCAGTTGAAATTGGCTCGGGACGAAATATATGATGAGCCTTAACTTGCTTTGTTGCATCTTAACGGTTTCGCGGACGCATCCTACTGCTCGCAACGAACTAATATCGAGGAGGCTTCTCTTGAGAAAGTTAGCGGTCTTCGCAACCAGTTTCGCCTGCTTGTTCTTCACCCAACTCGCCTTCGGTCAGTTTTCCTCCGACCAGCAGGGTGACATCTTTTTGGGCGGCGGCACGCTCGTATCGTCTTCCTCCACCACTGTCAATTCTCTTCTGCCGGCGGAAAAGGGAGGCACCTACCTCAACCTCGGCGGAGACGCCGTCTTCCTCAAACACCACCTCGGCATCAACGTCGAAACCGCGTGGCGCGCGACTCAGGGTTTCTACGCAGAAGGGGAAAACTACCGCCCCATCCTCACCGACTTCAACTTGCTCTTCCAACCCCACCTGGGAAATAAATTTGGCCTCGACATCATGGGCGGTATCGGCGCTGCCGATACCCGCTTCTACGAACCTGGCGCCTCCACCCCCGGTTACGCCAACTACGTTGGCACTGATCACTTCATGCAGCACTTCGGCGGCGGCATCCGCTACTACGTCTGGCACCATGTCTTTGTCCGCCCCGAGATTCACTACTACCACATTCAAAACAATAACAACGTCAACAATAGCGGATATTTCGACTCCAACAACGTGTTCCGAGTCGGCGCCTCAGTCGGATATACCATCGGTGGTGGTTCAGATTAGGCACTCGACCCTGCGGGCGGTCTCCGGTTTTGCTATCCTGAGCCAGCCGATGGCAACAGCTCAGGGTGGTTCTGTCGGCCCGGCCGTCCCTGGTCGCTTCGCCGGGGTACCGCCTGCCTGGGGGGCGCATTCCAGAAACCCAAACGAACTATCGAGGGGGTTGTATTGAGAAAATTCGCGTTGCTCGCCTACGCGTGTGCGGTTCTTTCGCTTGCCAACTTCGCTTCTGCCCAGCAGCAGCTCGATGTCATGGTCGGCGGCTCGACTCTCATGTCTTCCGCGCCTCCCAACGATGTCGTCACCTTCCAGCCGCTGGCAGAAAAAGGCGGCACCTATCTCGGCCTCAGCGGTGACCTCGTGGCAGCAAAGCGCCGCTTCGGTGTCAACGTCGAAAGTTCGTGGAAGTATCACCAGGCCAGCTACTATGGTGACGAAACCTATCGCCCCATCTTCACCGACGTCAACGCCCTGTTCCAGCCCAAGCTGACCAAGAGAATTGGCTTCGACCTCATGGGCGGCGTCGGCGTTGCCAGCAACCGCTTCAATCCCCTCATCGCTTGCACCGTCCCTGGCTGCATCAACTACACCAGCAGCAATCACTTTATGGAGGACCTGGCTGCCGGTGTTCGCTATCGCCTTTGGCGCCACTTCTTCGTTCGCCCCGAGGCCCACTACTACCACATCGAGAACAATCTCGGGTTCAAGACCAACAATGTGTTTCGTGTGGGCGCCTCGCTTGGCTACACCTTCGGTCTCAAATAATTCCGCGCCGCAATAAAAAAAGGCAGCGTCCCCGACGCTGCCTTCACTTTTCACCGCGCAAACCTCTACGGTTCCGACGCGCAAATCTCAGCTTCGTGGATCGCCTGGTCCAGATGCGCCATGGCTTTCGCGCGATGCCCGTGGAACTCAGGGACGGCAACCTCCAGCTCGTGCCTGGCATGATGCATCGCTTCCAAAGCCTCATCGATGTGCGGATGG
>JBARJF010000072.1:0-108238 GCA_049800135.1 Candidatus Sulfotelmatobacter sp. | reverse complement strand
CTGCGTCTGGGGCAGTTTGAGGAACGCGTCAATTTCAGCCTGGAGGGACTCGGCTTCGCCTTGGGATTGCAGAAAACCGAGACAATGTTTGAGCCATGCCTGACGATCCGAGTGCCGCTCTGGCTTAAACTTCGCTCCAGATCCCGCTCTAATACCTCGGGCCCAAGGGTGAGGAAGTCAAAATTATACGGGTCCTTTATCAGTTGCTGGGCAAGTTCAGATTGAGGTGCGGGGAGGGTCCTGTCAAAATTGGTCAGCGCATGCCCCTGGCGATCAAACAGCTTGCCTTCAATCTGGTGGACCAGAACATTTCGACTCCAGCCGTTCTGGATTGCTTGCCGAATGTACCACTCCCGTTGGTTTGCGTCCTTCAGAGCGTCTAGAATTCTGACCTGATGACCCCAGGGTAATTGTGCAACAACCTGTTGCACAAACTTCTGGTCCGGGTATGCCTCGGCAAATGCCCGCATATATTTCAAGTTTCTGGCTCGAAACCCTCGCATCTCGGGGAAGGCTTGGCTCAAATCGTCTGACAGCCGATCAATGATCTTTGCGCCCCATCCCTCTTTCTTCTGACGGACCAAAATGTCGTGTCCGATGCTCCAATAAAGGAGAATCAGCTCCCGGTTGACCGTAAGAGCCGCCCGAATCTGGGCTGAACGAATGCGCTCCTTCAGGTCTTGCAAGAAGCGGTCGTACACGGGAGGCATCTTGCCCCCGATGCCATGTTCTAAAACCTGCGCCGTTTTCTTGGGTTTTGATCGCATATCCCCAGCCAATTCTCTAATGAACATCTCTTCGCGTATACAGGGCTCTGTTTCAGCGCTGGCACGGTATTACGAGGCTCCGCCTGAACCACTTAAGATTGTGGAACTTAGGCGGCGCAATGGATTAGCTCGCTTCGGAAGGGTATGCTGAGAAATTGTGTATTCGGTACGTATCGGGCCCCCGCAACCACGAAAGTCTTCGTTCTCAGCAACTTCCACGAACCCCGCAACCATCCGAATTGACAAAAATGAATCTTTCTCAGCCGATCTTACCCTTACCTCTAGACGGCGATAGCGCGGCGAGAATGCGGCAATCGGCAATGCGACCTCTTCCTGGACAGCCGTTCTTGATGCGCCGTAGCTGCGCCGCAAGCCGTCCCAGATCGGCGATTTTGGATTCAATTTCCCTTAGGTGATTCTCTGTGATGCGATCGATGCCCGAACATCTCCGCCGCGATTGAACTGAGAGTCGCAGAAGATCCCGGAGTTGGTCGAGCGTAAAGCCAAGGTCGCGGCATCGTCTGACAAATTGCAGGCGATGCAGATGTTGCTGGCTGTAGATGCGGTAATTACCTTCGGTTCGTGCCGGCTCGGGCATAAGTTTCACATGCTCGTAATAGCGAATTGTCACGACCTTGACGCCCGTCGCCTTTGACAATTCTCCGATGCTGAACCGCTCATTTGAGTTCATGCGCTTGACCCTATAGGAACTATAGACCTCATGCTTGAATAGCGAGGCTACCATGAGCGGCTCCTGCCGAGAAACGGATGGCTGTCAGCGACACCGCACGCGTGTCTGGAAAAACACTGTGATAACTGTGGGACGCACGTCTGCCACGAAATGCGCGCTCTTGGCGGGGTTGCTACTATGCTGCACCAGCGCTTTCGCGCAGTCACCTGACAAGGAGCCGAAAGAAGTCGCCGTCGTTGAGCTTGGAGGAGCTGCTGAGCGAAGTCTCACAGAGGGAAACTCCAGTTTCGGTCCAACAGTCGCGGTCGAGTTTACTCCGATTGAGAATTGGCTAGAACTTGAGGCCGGTGTCACGCCGCTGTTTAGACGCCACTCGACGGAATGGAGCACCGACCTTCTCTTCAAAAAACCTTGGACTCTTTCTCCAAAAATGGAGTTCATGCTTGGCGTTGGCCCCGAGTGGATTCACACGAACGCATACGGCAAAAAGATGAACTCCGCTGGTATCGAAGTCGCGCCAGACTTCATGTTCTGGCCGTCAAAAAAGCACAGATTCGGATGGTATCTCGAACCAAGTTACGACTATAAATTCGGACCCGGACATGAGCATTCGCTTGGCGTAAGCGGCGGCCTGCTGATTTCCATTCCGTAGCGTTGCACCCATGAACGACTTGACCATTTTTCGGGAGGCTGCGGTTCACCGAGGAAAGCGCCTGGAATACTTCACAATCGCTTGGAATAGCTTGGAAGGCCTGATTGGCATCGGAGCCGGGACACTCGCCGGAAGCATCTCGCTTGTTGGTTTCGGAATCGACAGCCTGATTGAAGTCACGTCTGGGGCAACGCTGTTGTGGCGCATGTCCGTCGATGCGGATGCTGTGAGGCGGGAGCGAAACGAGAGGCTTAGCCTGAGGATCGTCGGGGCGTGTTTCCTCGCACTGGCTTTCTACATTACCAGCGAGTCTTTCGTGGACTTGGGAAGGAAAGCCGCGCCTGCGCGGAGCATCTCTGGCATAGCTCTTGCGGTTGTTTCCCTGATTGTCATGCCAATTCTTTCGCGCGCCAAGAAGAGCGTCGGAGATACGCTGGGTAGCGCCGCCATGAAAGCGGATGCGCGACAGACTGACTTCTGCGTCTATCTCTCGGCGATTTTGTTGTTCGGACTAGTACTGAATGCAGTCTTGGGCTGGTGGTGGGCCGATCCCGCAGCGGCACTGGTCATGGTTCCGATCATAGTGAAAGAAGGCATAGACGGAATAAAAGCGAGAACTTGCTGCTAGATTCCACCACCTGCCAGTATCGAGGTCATTGCCCATCACCACTGAGACCATGATGGAACCGTTAGCGACCGAACTAATGAGATGGGGCCGCTGGTCTGCAAGGAAATGGTGTGGGCCACAGATGCGCCTTACGGTCCAAAACTAACCGGGGAATTATTTCGCCGACATCCTTGACTCTGGACCGCACTCCAGATTGTATGCTTGGAGCATGGCAAGTATTCAAATCGGTGTCCAGGCGACATTTCAGATAGGCGAGGTCGCAAAGCGCACTACCCTGAGTATCGACGCGATCCGATTCTATGAGCGTCGCAAGCTTCTGCCGACACCCTCCCGCAGCGCAGGCAGGTTTCGTCTTTATACGACAGATGACATTGAGCGCCTCCGATTTGTGCAGCGAATGCAGCGCTTGGGCTTTTCGCTTGAAGAAATCAAGCAGTTGATGGCGATTCGTGCAGACAAAGCACACGCCTGCGCCTCAGTACGGCAATTTCTGAAGATGAAATTAGACGGCGTTACGACAAAAATCCGAGACCTTCAGCAACTTGAAACTGAACTTAAGTTCGATCTGGGAAAGTGCAATCATGCGTTAAAACGACAGCGCGGGAAGACGTGTGCCTGCCCAGTGCTCGAAGAAATAGAACGGACGAGCAACGTATGAGGATTGAATTGTTGTATTTCGAAGGTTGCCCAAACCATGTGCCAGCGATGGAAATTGCGCGAGAGGTGTTGAACTCATTAGACCGCCAGGATCGGATTGATGAGGTTCAAATCCGCACTCAGTCAGAGGCAGAGGCGATCAGATTTGTGGGTTCTCCCAGCATTCGCATCAATGGTTCGGACGCCGAACCGTGCGCGCGAAACGCAAAGGTTTTTGGGCTGAGTTGTCGCACTTACGTCCACGGCTCACAACACAGCGGTGTTCCATCGCGCGACCTGGTGCGCGATGCAATCATGGAGGCCATTCGTGAAGGCAGTTGAAAGAGCTGCTCCCGCAGCCGCGATACTCGCGGCATTGTCAGCGTTGATGTGCTGTTTGCCTTTCGGACTTGTTGGTGCCCTGGGTCTAGCAAGCATCGGTGTCTGGATCGCACCGCTACGCCCCTGGCTGCTTGGCGCGGCGGGGTTGTTGCTCGTCTTAGGGTTCTGGCAGATCTATCGTCGAGGCAAACAGTGCAGCACTCGCCGTAGTCCCGTCAGCGTGGCCCTGTTCTGGATAGCAGTAATGGTTGTGGTCCTGGTCACCATATTTCCTCAACTCGTAGCGAACTGGCTGGCGGGATAGAAGCCGATGACACGAAAACGAGCGCTCTGGTTGGTGTTTGCGGTTGTGATCTTGGCGGTCGCGTTTTACCTCTGGGGGTCGAGTTCCACTCCGCCTGGCCAACCGCCGCTCGTGTCGCTAAATGAAGGCAACACCTCGGAGTTTCAGCGAAGCTTCAACGCTGCGGTCTCGGACACGCGGATCGTGTTGCTCTTGTCCCCAACTTGACCAAAGTGTCTGCAGGGGGCCTCTGCAGTGGAACGCATTCTGAAGCAAACTCAGTCTGACTCGGTGCGAGTGTTTGTGGTTTGGGAGCCAATGCTTCCGACGGACTGGTATCGTCCTACTCGGCCAACCCTGAAACGGGTCTCTGATATACGTGCAGTCCAATTCTGGGATAAGAGCCACTTGATCGCGGCTGAGTTGAAGCAACAGCTGCAGCAGTTTCATGGAAGTCACCCAAGGTGTTGCGACGATGGGGGACACCTCTGGGACATGGCTGCCATTTATCTCCCCGGCGTCAAGTGGGGTGAAGCTGCGCCCGCTTTCGATGATGGTCCCGTCTACCGAATTGCACCGGAGGTTGGACACCAGCTTTCAACGTTGACCGCCAAAAGTTTGGGCCGATAGACGCAGCACAGAGCTAGGCCGTCTCCCCGTGGTTGAAAACACTAGATTTAAACGGCCTGATGGATGAGTTCGCTGCGGAAGGGTATCGTTAAAAATTGTCTATTCGGTACGTATCGGGCCCCCGCAACAAACCTCAAGCAGTTTCTCTTCAATCACTTGAAGCTGTTTGCCGCAACTGTGAGAAATCGCGATCGGCTCCCATTCGGCTCCCACTCGCTGGAACCTGCAATCTAGGCGTGACTCTTGCGCCCGACAGGACCATCTCACAACCTCGCTGTTCGAGGCACGCTTTTGATCCGAGACCGCTTGGGTGTAAATGTTCATCGTGGTCTGGATGTTGGTATGTCGCAGAAGCTCCTGCTGCGGAGTCTTCAGAGAAATGTGATGCGGCGTTTTACATCAAGTCTTCTTCGCCTTCGCGGGAGGCACCAGTGCGACGGCCGCTTCGGTAGTGAGCAGGAGGAAAGTGAATGTTTCCTGCAGGTACAGGCGGACAGCGGCATCATTGTGGCTGAGGTAGCCGATGGAGACGTCCTGGCCGATGTGCAGCTCGAAGTCGCCGCCACGGGTGGTCAGCACGAAGGCGCCGGCAATCGCGGGCGCCCAGATGATTTCATCTTTGACCAGCCGCTTGACGTGATCCAACACCGGGTATCCGTGGTCGCTGGTTTCAGCAAGTGCTGTGTAGGCGTCGGCGCCGAGCAACACGGCATAGGGGCCGTTGACACCGACGAGACGCAACTGGCTTAACCCTTGGGCAATGGCCTCCGGGTACTCACGCACGTCGGCGGGGAGAGTCATGATCCGGTTGCTGGTCCGTTGGCGGATGCCCCCAATGCCGGCAGCGGCATAGCCCTCGAATATGGCGGCGTCCTCGGCAAAGGCAATCTGTCGCGCAGCGTCCTTCGCCGGCTGCCAGTCCGAGTCGTTCGCGCCTCGATCGACATCGTCAATACTATTGCGATCCAGTTCGAAGGGAACACGCAGTTCGACCAAAGCCTTCACCTCGCGCTGGCTCGCGACGATGCCTTTTGCGGGTGCGGTGATCGTCCGCAGGTGGCCCGTGCCGACAGCTGAGAGGGTGGTGCCGGCCGGCCCCTTTAGGTCGACGACGCGGCGCCCGGCAATGTAGCGCTTGAGCGTGCGCGACGTTTCCTCTTCGATCTGAGCCCATGCCGAATCGGAAATGGGGGCAAGCTCGCGATGGAGATTATTCATGTCGTGTGTCTCCTTTGAGAGAACCGATGCGGAGCGAACCCTCGCGCATCGATAGGATAGATGAAGATGAGGTAGATGAAGGAGTTTCGGCCACAGGCGGCGCTGCGGAGGATTCCGCAGCTGCTGGCCGATCCTCAAGAGGTTGGACGTCGGTGAGGTTCTCAAGAAATGTCGCTGATGGCACAAAGAACAGGCTTCCCGTCACGGCGCGGCTGAAGTCGAGAAGCCGGTCATAGTTGCCGGGCGGGCGGCCGATGAACATGTTCTCGAGCATCTGCTCGATGGTGCGGGGCGAACGGCTGTAGCCGATGAAATAGGTGCCAAATTCACCATGGGCCGGCCGGCCGAAGGGCATGTTGTCGCGCAGGATCTTGACCTCTTTGCCATTCTCAACGATGGTAGTGAGCGCGTTGTGGGCTGAGGTTGGCTTGACGGAGTCGTCCAATTCTATGTCGGAAAGCTTGGTGCGGCCGATGATGCGTTCCTGCGCTTCAGTGGAAAGTGCATTCCACGCGTCAAGATCGTGGAGATATTTCTGCACGATAACGTAGCTACCGCCGGCAAAGGCGGAGTCTTCATCGCCAACGACTACGGCGTCGGCCGCCGCCGCGCCCCTGGGATTCTCGGTCCCATCGACGAAACCGATAAGATCCCGGTCGTCGAAGTAACGGAAGCCCTGCACTTCGTCCACTGGGGAAACGGCATTTCCGATACGCGCCATAATCTGCGTGGCCAGCTCGAAAGAAAGGTCCATGCGCTTGGCGCGGATGTGGAATAGCAAGTCGCCCGGAGTAGCGATCGCATGGCGTGCTCCTGCGCGGATCTCACGGAAGGGATGCAATTCCGCCGGCCGCGGCTGCCCGAAGAGGCCGTCCCACGCATCGGATCCAAACCCGACGACGCAGGAAAGGCCTCCCTCCAGATCGCGGAATTCCACGGCACGGACCAGCGCGGCGAGGTCTCCACAAAACGAGCGCAGAATGGCACGATTCTCAGAGCCCGGGTTGAGCTTCGCGACCACGAAGATCGCGGCGCGGGTGAGCGGCGCGGCTACTGCCTGTGCGAGGGCAGGCGATCTGCGGGCCACTTCCGACGTGCTCAACGGATTGGTCTCCATTGCTTACCGTCCTTGCACTGTGCAGGGAATTTCGCTTTTCGAAATGCCAAGCTCGCATCGCATGCGAAAGTTCGCCCTGCAAGCTTACCATCGGCTGCTGAGCCGGCAAACGCTTGCCGGCATGACGCTATGGTTCGCAAAACCTGCCTCACATATTCCGAATCCTGGTTTCGATCGTGTCGACCACCTCATCTATACCACAAGAGAGGACCAGTTCCCCGTGGCGAACCCGAAGCCAACGACTTGGCCGGCTTAGATACGCCTCGGACAACTTGGCAAAGTTTGGGTTCTTGCAGATCCATCTGATATTCGGGCAGTCCGTCGACTCTCATCTCTAGTTTCACGATTCCTAGAGCGCTATCCTCTTGAAATAACTCTTCGAGACGACTGATCGCAGTGAATTCGCCATGCGGCAGGAAAACTCCGGTCACGGGTTTTGTGGTGGATCCGACTGTTTCTCCGTTGCGTGCGCTGACGCTTTTCACTGTTTCGCCTTTCTGTTACTGTTTGGTGTTCATCGGACGAAGCTTCGGGCATCGTGTGACGGACATCACCGTTAATTCCGCCCCGGTTGTGTACGATCCGCGAGGACGCCGGAGCTGCGAGCGGGGGGGCGATGATTCCCGCTGAGGAAAGGACAAGGGCGTGATTGTTGGAGTTCCGAAGGAAAGCTATCCCGGAGAGCGGAGGGTCGCGCTGGTTCCTGCGGTCATTTCCACACTTGCCAAGGCGGGACTGGAAGTGGTGGTGGAGGCGGGCGCGGGGGAAGCCGCGGGGTATCAGGATTCGGCGTACATCGAAAAGGGCGGAAAGATTCTTGCCGACCGCGCGGCCGTGTTCGGCGCCGCTGACGTTGTGGTGCAGGTGCTTTGCTACGGCTCGAATGACGTGAGCGGCAAAGCTGACCTTGCTCTGCTGCGGCGCAATCAAGTGCTGATTGGATTTCTGCGGCCCTTCGGTTCCGCCGAAGTGATCCAGGAGATTGCCGCGGCCGGCGTTACCTCATTCTCGGTCGAATTGGTGCCGCGCACCACGCGAGCGCAGAGCATGGATGCGCTTTCTTCGATGGGGACAATCTGCGGCTACAAAGCGGTGCTGGTGGCAGCGGAAACTTCGATCCGAATCTTCCCCATGATGACGACGGCCGCGGGTACGATCACGCCGGCGCGAGTCTTCGTGATTGGCGCGGGGGTGGCTGGACTGCAAGCCATCTCGACCGCGCGCAGGCTGGGCGCCGTGGCGTCGGCGTATGACATGCGCGCCGCTTCCAAAGAGCAGGTGCAGAGCCTGGGCGGCCGCTTCGTCGAACTACCGATTGAAGCAAAGAACGCGCAGGACGCCCGTGGCTACGGGACTGCCCAAGACGAAACTTTCTACGCCCGACAGCGCGAACTTCTGACTCGTGTTGTGGCAGCGAGCGATGTGGTTATCACGGCCGCCGTGATTCCCGGCAAGAAGTCGCCGGTGCTGATTACTGCCGAGATGGTGAAAGGAATGGCGCCCGGCTCCGTGATCGTCGACCTGGCCTCCGAGCGTGGCGGGAACTGCGAACTTACCCGCACCGGAGAAACGGTGAAGGCCCATGACGTGACGATCATCGGCGCCATCAACCTGGCCAGCAGTGTTCCCTACCATGCCAGCCAAATGTACGCCCGCAATGTGGGCGCGTTTCTCGCGTATCTGGTGAAAGGTGGCAAGCTGCAACTGAATCCGCAGGATGAGATCATCCGCGAGACGATGGTCACGCACGGCGGTGAAATCGTAAACGCTAGAGTGCGGGAGTTTTTCAAACTGCCTTCTCTAGTCACGAGCAATCAATGACCGGGAGACGGCCAGCCCGGGCAGCAGCGTAAAGTTCTCAGCGTCGTCTTGATTTGTTTTGTGGTGCGATGACCGGGTGAACCGGGCGCCGCAGGAACGCAAAGGAGCAGTCATGCCGGCAGATTTCATTTCCAATCTCTATGTCTTCATCCTGGCGGGATTCGTCGGGTTTGAATTAATCAAACGGGTTTCGCCGCTGCTGCATACGCCGTTGATGGCGCTGACCAATGCGCTCGATGCGATCGTGGTGGTGGCGGCCATCATCATTGCCGGGCGGCATGAGACGCGGCTCACCACGGTGCTGGGCGCGATCGCGGTTGCAGCATCGTTCAGCAACATGGTGGGCGGATTCTTGATTACCGACCGCATGCTGCGCATGTTCAAGTCCCCCAGGTCGAAACAATCATGACCTCGCTGGAACTTCAGCAGTATCTCGATTTCGCCTACATTGTCGCGATCGTACTCTTCATTCTTTCTCTCAAATTTCTGAGTTCGCCGAAGAGCGCGCGCTGGGGCGTTCTGGCGGGAGAGATCGGCGCCGCGCTGGCCGTCGTCGTCACGCTGTTGAACCCGGAGGTGGTGCAGTATCGGTGGATTCTAATCACGCTGATCATCGGCGCGGGAGTCGGCATCCCCCTGGGCCTGGTAAAGATGACGGCGGTGCCGCAGCGAACCGCCCTGAGCCATGCTTTCGGGGCGCTTTCGGCAGCGATCATCGGCATCGCGGAGTTTTACGTGGGCACGGCGCCGGTCACGCGGTTTCAAATGGGAGAGATCGCGCTGGAAGTCATTATTGGCTCACTCACGTTTACCGGCAGCGTGATCGCCGCGGGAAAGCTGCAGGAGATATTGCCGCAGCGGCCCATCGTCTATCGCGGGCAGAATATCGTGAGCCTTTCTGTTCTGGCGGGAGCACTCGGACTGGCGGTTGCGCTGGTGGTGAATCCGGCGCACGCGGTGCTGTTTCCGGTGATGGTGATCGTAGCGCTGATTTTCGGCGTGCTGCTGGTCACGCCGATTGGCGGCGCGGATATGCCCACGGTGATCTCGCTGCTGAACTCCTACGCAGGCTTTTCTGCGGCGCTGCTGGGATTTGTTCTGAACAGTAAAGTGCTGGTGGTGGCGGGCGCACTCGATGGATCTTCGGGCTTCGTTCTTTCCGTAATCATGTGCAAGGCCATGAACCGCTCCTTCGCCAACGTGATGTTCGGGGCGTTCGGTCAGGTGCAGGTCGCCGCTGCTGGCGCGCAGGAAGCCAAGCCGGTGCGCAGCGCGACGGCCGAGGAAGCGGCCGCAATTCTTGCGGCGGCGAACAAAGTGGTCATCGTCCCCGGTTACGGAATGGCTGTGGCCCAAGCGCAGCATAAAGTTCGCGAACTCTATGACATCCTCACCAAGAAGGGCATCGAAGTCCGCTTCGCCATCCATCCCGTCGCGGGTCGCATGCCCGGCCACATGAACGTGCTGCTGGCCGAGGCTGACATTCCCTACGACCGGCTCGTCGAGATGGAGGAGATCAACGGAGATTTTCCGCAAACCGACGTCGCCCTGGTGATCGGCGCCAACGACGTCACCAACCCGGCCGCGCGCACCGACGCTTCCAGCCCCATCTACGGCATGCCCATTCTCGACGTCGATAAGGCCCACACCGTCATGGTGATCAAACGCAGCATGAGCCCGGGCTTCGCCGGCATTGACAATCCGCTTTATTACCTCGATAACACGCTGATGTTGTTCGGCGACGCCAAGCAGTTTGTGGGCGCGATTGTAAGGGAACTCAGCGGCGGACACTAGGGACGGACTTCCGGCCGTCCTCCCTGCAGGGTTGGCAAATGTCCGCGTGATATTCTATTGATTCCAGCTGCGTCCCGTTTTGGCGGAAATTCCCCGCAGTTTCAGAAAAAGCTTCCAGAGGGAAGATTCCTGAACGAGCCTCCCCGTCGAGGCCCAAGAGAAGAGAAACCAGAAATCATGCTTTCAGTCAGCAATGTTTCCATGCGCTACGGCGCCAAAGTTCTATTCGACGAGGTCTCGGTGGCGTTTACCCCGGGCAAGCGCTATGGCCTGACCGGGCCCAACGGCGCGGGCAAAACTACATTCATGAAGCTGCTCAGTGGAGAACTGGAGCCACAGAAAGGGACGGTGGTGCGTCCGCGAAAGATTGGGGTTTTGAGCCAGGATCAGTTTGCCTTCGACGCCTACACCTTGACCGACACCGTCATCATGGGCAACAAGCGGTTGTGGGCAGCTATGCAGGAGCGCGATGCCATTTACGAGAAGCCCGAGATGACCGACGAAGACGGCATGAAGCTCGGCGAGCTCGAAGGCATTGTCGGCGAAGAAGACGGCTACAGCGCCGAGAGCGATGCCGCGATTTTGCTGCAGGGCCTTTATATTTCCGATGAACTGCGCTCACGCAAGATGGGCGAACTGCAAGGCGGACAGAAAGTCCGCGTACTGCTGGCACAGGCCTTGTTCGGCCATCCGCAGGCGCTGCTGCTGGATGAACCGACGAACAACCTGGATTTGGATTCGATCCACTGGCTGCAGGGATTTCTGAATGCTTACGACGGCGTGGTGATAGCGATCTCGCACGACCGGCACTTCCTCAACAGCATTTGCACTCACATCGCTGACATCGATTACGAGACGATCATTACTTACACCGGGTCATACGACGAGATGGTGCTGGCGAAGACGCAGGTGCGCTCGCAGATCGAATCGCAGAACGCGCAGCGTGAAAAGAAGATTTCCCAGTTGAACGAATTCATCGCGCGCTTCGCGGCGGGCACGCGGTCAAGCCAGGTGCAATCGCGGCGTAAGGAAGTGGAACGGCTGCAGGTGACCGAACTGGCCAAGTCGAACATCCAACGGCCGTACATCAAGTTCGAGCAGAAGCGGCCCTCGGGCAAGCACATTCTGGAAGTTGAGCACCTGAGCAAAGCTTACGGTGACAAGCAGGTAATTCGCGACTTTACCGCCGGCATCACGCGCGGGGAACGGATCGCGCTGATGGGGCGCAACGGCGCGGGGAAGACCACGCTGGTAAATGCGCTGCTGGCGAATTCGCCGACCACGCCGGAGGCGGAGTTGCGCAAGACCAGCGGTTACGACGGACGGTTCGTGGATTCCGGGAAGGTGATCTGGGGACATGAGGCGTCGATCGGATATTTCGCGCAGGACCACAGCAGCCTGATCGAAGGCGGCACCACGGTTCTGGAGTGGCTGCACCAGTGGAATCCGGCGGCGGTGAGTGAAGAGATTCGCGGCTTGCTTGGGCAGATGCTGTTTGCCCGCGAGGAAGCCACGAAATCCACGAATGTTCTTTCCGGCGGCGAAGCGGCGCGGCTGCTCTTCTGCAAGCTGATGCTGCAGAAACCGAACGTGCTGGTGCTCGATGAGCCCACGAACCATTTGGATCTGGAAGCGATCAACGCGTTGAACATCGCCCTGCAGCGCTATCAGGGCACGGTCTTGCTGGTGTCGCACGATCACGACTTGATTGACGAAGTGGCTACGCGCATCTGGCACTTCGAAAGCGACCACAAAATCACGGATTTCAGAGGGACGTATGAGGAGTATCAGACGGCCGTGGTGGCATAGACGAAAAGCAGGTTCCCTTCGACTTCGCTCAGGGCGGACTCTCACCCGCCTTCGGCTGAGTTCGGAATGACAAAAGATATGTGCTGTTGCACCATTCTTGTAGCATGTAAATCATCCAGGTTCTCCACAGATTTCCACAAGCGTTTGCAGTTGCGTTTACAGCCGCAAGTTGCGCATAATGACGCGTAACGTTCTTGCGCTGTGGAAGGGCGCGAGGGGTTACGCACAGTCGTGTACAGTCGAACTGATTTGCTCAGGATTCTTCACCTCACGCCGCGCCAGTTGGCGAACTGGGAGCGCGCGGAGCTGGTTGCTGCCTCTCCGGCCTACTCTTTTTCCGATCTGCTGAAGGTGAAAAAAGTCCGCGACCTGTGCGCGATGAAGGTGCGGCCGGCGGTGATACGGCAATCGCTCGAGGCCATGCAGAAGCAGGCGTCGGGCATGGGCAATCCCTTGGTCGATGCCGGAGCCTCCTCCACCAGCAACCATCGCGTCGCGTTCCGCCACGAGGGCAAGCTGCTGGAACCTATTGCCGGACAGTTTGTGATGGATTTCTCGTCACGAGAAAAGGTGGTGGCCAGCACGCCGATCCCCGAGCGTGAGCCCACTCCTCAGGAGGACGACGCTGCCGTTTGGTTCGCCCGCGGCATCGCATTGGAGGAAGATCCGGCTACGCAGACCGAAGCGCTGGCGGCTTACCAAAAAGTGCTTGAGTTTGAGTCCGGCCACGCGGCCGCACACATCAATCTAGGCACGCTCTATTACAACCGCCAGGATTTTACGCTGGCCGAGAAACATTACCGCGCCGCGTTGCAGGCTGACCCTCGCTATGCCCTGGCCTACTTCGACCTGGGCAACGTTCTGGACGAGACGGGATGCGTGCAAGAAGCCATCCAGACCTACAAGATGGCGATTCAACTCGCTCCCACCTACGCCGACGCCCATTACAACCTCGCGCTCGCCTACGAAAAAACCCGCGAGCCTCGCAAGGCGCTGAAACACTGGCAGGCCTATGTGAAGCTCGACACTACCGGGCCGTGGTCGGTTCATGCGCGCCATCAGATTCAGCGCATTCTGCAGGCCGACGCGTTGAAGCTGGTGCATTCGCGGCGCAGCTAGCAATATTATTCGTAACCCTTTGCGACGTCAGCCTGAGCGTAGCTGTCAAGCGGAGCGAAGGGCCTCCCACGCATCGAGCGAGCCGAGTTGGATGAACAAACGGCTTGCGCTCGATAGTCATCCTGCTTATTTCATCGGCCTGTGCGACTTACGCTGCCAAGGGCCTCCGGCCGTGGGGAGTAGCGTCCTTCATATTCGTATGCGTGTCCGTATTCTCATGGGCTGGATCGCGAAAGAAGTACTAGAAGTTTAAACTGGGCACCGTAGGCGGCCTAAACGTCTCACAGCTCTCCCTCAGTGCTAGACTTACCTGTTGCGATTCTCCGTTTGAAGGTACTGTATGTCCGAAACCACCTTGCAGGCCGTCATTCCCACACCTTTGACCACGCTTACCGAAGACGAAACCCTTTTCCGCGACAACATCCGCCAGTTTGCGGACGAGAGACTACGTCCTCTGGTGAAGGACATGGACGAGAAAGGCATCTTCGAGAAAGATCTCATCCGCGAATTCTTTCAGCTCGGTCTCATGGGAATTGAAATCCCGGAGCAATACGGCGGAGGCGGCGCCAAGTTTTTTGAAGCGATTCTGGCGGTGGAAGAATTGTCGCGCGTCGATGCATCCGCAGGCGTGGTGGTCGACGTGCAAAATACTCTGGTCAACAACGCTCTCTTGCGATGGGGTAACCCTGAGCAGAAGAAGTCCTATCTGCCGAAGATGGCGGCCGACACCGTCGGCGCCTATGCCTTGAGCGAGGCCGGTTCTGGCTCCGATGCGTTTGCCCTGCAGACGCGGGCCGAACTCAAGGGCGGCGAGTACGCACTCAATGGCCGCAAGCTGTGGATCACCAACGGCAAGGAAGCGGGTTTATTCATTCTGTTCGCGACGATCGACCCCGCCGCGGGATACAAAGGCATCACCGCATTCTTAATCGACAAGGACTTCCCGGGATTCAGCGTGGGCAAGAAAGAAAACAAGCTGGGCATTCGCGCATCTTCCACCTGCGAACTGATTTTGGAGGACTGCCGAGTGCCCAAGGAAAACATGCTGGGCGAGGCCGGCAAAGGTTATAAGATCGCGATCGAGACTCTCAACGAAGGCCGCATCGGCATCGGCGCGCAGATGATCGGCCTGGCCCGCGGAGCATGGGAATTCGCCGCGAAGTATACGCGGGAACGCAAGCAATTCGGCAAAGCCATTGCGGAGTTTCAGGGCATCCAGTTCCAGATTGCGCAGATGGCAACCGAGATTGAGGCCGCCCGCCTCATGGTCTACAACGCGGCTCGCATGAAAGATGCGGGTGTGAACTTCGTGAAGGAAGCGGCAATGTCCAAGCTATTTGCTTCGCAAGTGGCAGAGCGCGTGACTTCGCTGGCCATCGAAATCTACGGCGGCTACGGTTTCACCAAGGATTATCCCGTCGAAAAATACTGGCGCGACGCGAAGATCGGCAAGATCTACGAAGGCACCTCGAACATGCAACTGGCGACCATCGCAAAACTCTTGTTGGGCGGGAAATAGGATTGTCCGGTTGGGTTTACTCCGCGGGCGACCTCCTCGCTCGAAAAGCCTCATCCAGCGCGCGTTCCCGGGCCGCAGCCCGCGCCCGGTACAGTTTCGGTTGCTCATTATATGCATTGAATTGCACTTGGAGCCCGGAATTCACGCTCCACCAATCACTCTAAGCCAAGTCGACTCAATGGCTTCCGGTGGCCCACGCCATTGGCTGGCTAGCTGCAATCTCCCCTGTGCCTGCTTTTGTGAGGCCAGGCCGGGGTGCCATTTGACCACTTTGTTCGGCTATACAGCAGTGATGCCGGTCGCGGTTCCGAAGAAGAAACGCAGCCTGTTGCCGCTGCTGACGGTGCTGTTCGTCATCTCCTATGGACTCATGACAGTGCTCATCGTGGAACAGGGCTCGGTCATCCAATCGCAGCGTAACTTGATCAAGATTTTGCTCCCTGACAGCCGGGAATTGTGGACCCTAAAAGGCAAGGCGATCATCGATCAGCAGATCTCCCGGTCACAGGCGCAGAGAGACGCGCAGGCTCCGTCAACTAAAACTCCGTCGTCCCAGATTCCGTCAACTCAGGTTCCGTCAACTCAGACTCCGTCAACCCAAGCAGCCCCGCAACCGCATTCCCAAGGCCAGGCAGTCAAAGGTGCAAAACCCCGGACCCAGGTTCCTCCCGTGCCTGCTTCGGATTTGCTGGATCAGCGTCGCGCTTTAATTACGATTTAGAGCCCAGGTAAGCAGCAGCGCACTCGCGCATGTTCGGAAAATTTGGTGGCAATGAAGGTTCTGACCCTAGCCTTGTTGTTTAGTTTGACGGCGGCGAAGCCAGCGCAGCCGGTGCGCCAGCCATCCGGGCACCTGAGCCACTCCCGAGGTGGAATCTGGTACTTTGCCGCAACCGGCCACGCGGTTTACTGCTATGGACCGGTGATGATCCTGCCTCAGGCCAACGGGGATCTGCAGAGAGTCGCAACCTTTTGCCGTGACGGCAAAACGGTCGTGCCGCTCAAAGATTAACCTGCTGGCCGCCGTTCTCCTTCAAAATCCCGCAGAACTGCCGCCAACGGCCAGCAAAGGTCGGAACGCCTGTACACTTGAGTCATGCCGGAACTCCCCGAGGTTGAGACCGTCGCCCGCGGACTGGCCCGGCGCGTCTGCGGTGATGTGATCGAATCGGTCTGGCTGGGCCGGAAGCCGGAGCCGCTAAAATCTCCGGCGCGAAAAATCGCCGACGCGCTCGAGCACAGCCGCATTGCCGCGGTGCGGCGCGTGGGAAAGCACATCGTCTTCGACCTCGAATCGACCCGTGTGGAGCGCACACTCGCTTCGCCGGCCGCGACGTCGCGTGCGCAAGCGCAATGGATCGTCCACTTGGGCATGACCGGGCGCCTGCAAGTCTGCGAACCGCGGTCGGAAGTTCTGAAGCACACGCACGCGATTCTGAAGCTGGCCTCGGGCAGAGAGCTGCGCTTTATCGACCCTCGCCGCTTCGGAAGGTTGAGCGTTGCCCGTGCCGGCGGTTTCGACGCCGGCGGCATCGAGCCGCTGGAGGCCGATCTCGACCACTTTCTTGCTCTGTTTCGTGGCCGCAAGACTCCCATCAAGAGCGCTTTGCTCAACCAGAAATTGCTGCGCGGCGTAGGCAACATCTATGCCGATGAATCTCTGTTCCGCGCCGGAATTCGCCCCCGTCGCCGTGCCTCCGCTATGACGCGCGATCAATTTGCCAGACTACTCGCGTCGGTGAAGGAGGTCCTCCGCGAGGCGATTGCTCTGGGAGGCTCCTCCATTTCTGATTACGTCGATGCCGACGGCGAAGCAGGTTTCTTCCAATTGCAGCACCGCGTCTACGGCCGCGAGGACGAGCCCTGCCTGGCCTGCAAGACTCCCATCAAACGCACCGTGATCGCCGGGCGCAGCAGTCACTACTGCCCAAAGTGCCAGAGATGAAGGCAGCCAGCACGCTTCCCACAGTTCTGCTAATCTTTTCCAGCCATGCCTGATTTCTCCATAGGCGTCGATCTCGGCGGTACCAACCTGCGCGTTGCCGCCATCAGCGGCGATGGACAGCTCCTCGAGAAAATTACGCTCGACACCAAGGTCGTTCTCGGCCGCGATCACGTCATCCGGGAGATGTGCGATGCGATTCAGCTTCTCTCCGGCAAGCACAAAGCGGCTGGAAAATTCCTTGGCCCGGGCATCGGCATTCCTGGCCTCATCGACATGCAAGCCGGAGTGGTGCGGAAAGCGGCTAACCTTCCCGGCTGGGAAAACTACCCGGTGCGCGCCGAAATCGAGCGCCGCCTGGGAACTCGCGCGCCGGCCGAAGGAGTTGTGATCGAAAACGACGCGCGTGTTGCCGCGCTCGGCGAGCAGTGGCTGGGCGCTGCCCGCGGCGTCGCGAATATGGCTGTGCTCACGCTGGGCACCGGAATCGGCGGCGGGATCGTTCTGGGAGGGAGAATCTGGCACGGCATGAATGGCATGGCGGGCGAGTTCGGGCACGTCACCCTTGAACCGGACGGCCGTCCCTGTGGCTGCGGCAATCGCGGATGCGCCGAGCAGTATGCTTCGGCCAGCGCGATTGTTCGCATGGCGCGCGAGGCGATCGCCAATGGTGAGGCGCCGTCGCTGGCCCAGGCCGCGTCATCCGACACCGAGTTCGGAGCGAAGTCGATTTACAACCTCGCGATGCTGGGAGACGAACATGCCCGTGGCATCTTCCGGAGCTTTGGGCGTGCGCTCGGCCTGCTGCTCGCCGGCCTGGTGAACGTTCTAAATCTCGAGATGTTCGTAATCGGCGGTGGCGTTTCCAGCGCATGGGATGCTTTTGCGCCTGACATGTTCCAAGAGCTGCGCCAGCGCTCGGTCGTCTACACGGCGACGGCTCCAACCGGCACCCTGGGGCGCGATTCTTTTGGACAAGAAGAAAGCGCCTCGGCGCAAGCCGAAAGCCGCCGCGAACGTAAAACCATTATCACGCGCGCCTTGCTGGGAAGCGATGCAGGGCTGTACGGGGCTGCGAGATTACCGCTGCTGCAGGATGAAGATAAAAGTCGTCTGCCCGGTTGAGTAGTGGAAGGCCAGATTGCTATACCGCGGCTCAGGCTGAACACACGTCACGGGTTCCTTTAATCGGTTTGTTGCACGCGGTGCGCAGGCGCTCGATTTCCTGCAAGGTCAGGGAGCGGAATTGCCCAGGCGGAACATCGAGCGTAAGCGGTCCGTAGCGGACGCGCTTGATCTTCTCCACGTGGTGTCCGACTTTTTCAAACATGCGGCGAATCTCCCGATTGCGGCCCTCGATGAGTGTGACCTCGTACCAGGGATTCGTCGCTTCTTTAATCAGGCGGATGCCGGCGGGCGCGGTACGCACGCAGCGGCCACTTTCGCTGGCGAGGGAAACTCCGGCGCGCAATTTCTCGAGCGCTTCGTTGCTGGGAACCCCCGCAACTTTCACTACGTATGTCTTTGGCACCTGCGACGCCGCCTTCATCAGCTTGTTCGCCAGCTCGCCGTCGTTGGTCAGCAGCAACAGGCCTTCGCTGGCATAATCAAGCCTTCCCACCGGATACACGCGCTTTTTCACGCCACGAATTAACTGCATCACCGTGGGCCGATTTTCCGGATCGCTCACCGTGGTGACGTAACCTTTGGGTTTGTTCAGCAGCAGGTAGACATGCAGCTGCGCGCCTTGCAGCAGTTTGCCGTCCACTCGGATGTGATCAGCGTCCGGGTCAGCCTTGCTCCCAAGTTCGGTCACGACCGTCCCATTCACCTTGACGTGGCCGGCGCTGATCAGTTCTTCGGCTTTGCGGCGGGAGGCAATTCCGGCGGCGGCAATAATTTTTTGCAAGCGTTCAGCAGGCATTGTGTGTGAAGCTTCCAATCTGAGCACCCAGCTAGAGGGATGCTATTCCTTCTGAGCAGCGGGTTCCGCGATTTCCTCCGCCGGGGAAGAATCGGCTTCCTGTGTTTGTGCCAAATCTTCGGCGGGAATCAGCTCTCCCTGAAACGATTCCGCCACCAGCTTTTCGAATTCTTCCATGCTGGGCAGCTCATTGACGTCTTTCAGTCCGAAGCGCATCAGGAATTCCTTGGTCGTCTTGTAGAGAATCGGCCGCCCGATAACTTGTTTGCGGCCCGCAGTGGTGATCAGCTTGCGGTCGAGCAGAGTCGCGATTACGCCGCCTGAATCCACGCCGCGAATCTCGTTGATTTCGGGCACCGTGGCCGGCTGCTTATAGGCGATCACGGCCAGCGTTTCCAGAGCGGGCAGCGACAGCCGGATCGCCGGCTTCAAACTCCTGGCAAAGCTGCGGACCATTTCGTGCTGTTCGGGCTTGGTAGACATGCGATACCCGCCGGCCACCTGGCGAATTTCGATCCCATGGTCGGCACCGCCGTAATCGGCAACCACTTCTTCCAGCGCGGCGCGAACACGCGACCTCACTTCAGCATCGTTAACAGCGCCGGCCGCAGCCACGCTCTCCTTTACGAGCTGCGTGATCTGCTCCAGCGTGACCGGTGTCTGCGCGGCATAAATGATGGCTTCGAGTTGAGCTTTAAGACTCATGGGATCATTCGTCAACAACCAGCTTCCCGTTGCCAGTGAGAGCCGTCAGTCCTGAACTGGCAACTGCTTTTCTATCTCCAATCATCGCGCACTGCGGCCTGCTCCGCCATAATGGCGTCGAACCCGGTATGTTTGCGCACGGCAATCTCGCCGAACATCTCGTCCTGCCGGACCTGGATGGCTTGCAGCCGCACCATTTCGAGCAGCGCCAAAAACATGCACACCAGCGCTTGCCGCGAGGGCACGCGCATGAAAAGCTGTTTCAGACGGATTGGCTGTGATTCGAGCGCCAGTCGCCGCCGTAAATAGTCGATCATCTGGCCCACAGTAACGGTTTCCTCATTCACGTTGATCACGGGACGGGAGCGCACGCGATCCAGAATCTGCTGGAAGGTCTTCACCAGATCGATTACGTCCGCGGCAATTTCCGGTTCGGCGCCTTCAGCGTCCATGAATTCTTTCAGCGCAGGATTGGTGAGCACTGCATCTTCGATCTGCTGTTTCTGCAGGAGCATCTGCGCCGCCGACTTGAACTTTTCATGTTCGAGCAGCCGGTTCACCAGCTCCGTCCGCGGATCTTCCAACTCCTCCGCTTTGGCCGACGGATCGCGGGGCAGCAGCATCTTCGATTTGATATGAATCAGCACTGCGGCCATATAGATAAAGTCTGCCGCCACATTCACATCCAGCTCACGAATCTTTTCTACATAGCCCAAGTACTGCTCGGTGATGCGAGCGATGGGAATATCGTAAATGTCGATATCCTGTTTGCGAATCAGATCGAGCAGCAGGTCAAGCGGACCTTCGTAGATGTCAGTCACCGAAACCGCAAAAGGAGAATCGCTCTCTTCTTTCTTTGCGGACTTGTCCTCTGCCTCTTTTTCTTTGCGGCGCACTGCAGGCAGATTCGCAGCCATAGCCTCCGACAAGGATTTCAGCAGGTTGTCCGCAGAGGTAAGGATTCTGTCTTCCATCATCTTTCACATCTTTCCTACTCAGCGTTTTTCACCGCCGATGACTTATACCCCAGTGACATTCCCATACCCTGGCGTACTGCGTCCATGGTCGCGGCGGCAACCTTGCGCGCCCGCTCACTGCCAGCCTCAAGAATATCCCAAGCCAGCCGCGGATTCTCCTCGAATCTCTTGCGCCTCTCCTGCATGGGGTTCAGCAATTGCACCAGCGCGTCCGCTGCCCAGCTTTTGCATTCGATGCACCCAATGCCCGCCGACCGGCAGCCGGTGTTCACTTTGTCCATGGTAGCGCGATCGCTGAAAATCTTATGTATATCGCCCACCGGGCACACATCCGGATTGCCCGGGTCGGAGCGCCGCACACGCGCTGGGTCGGTCATCATGGTTTTCAACTTCTGCCGCACCACCGGCTCCGGGTCGGTCAGTAGAATGGTGTTGCCATATGACTTCGACATCTTGCGCCCATCGGTGCCTGGCAGCTTGGGCGCGGGTGTAAGCAAGGATTGAGGCTCGGGGAATATGTCGCCGCACTGTCCGTAAAATGCGTTGAACCTCCGCGCTACCTCCCGCGTGAGCTCCACGTGCGCCACCTGATCTTCACCCACCGGAACTACGTCAGCCTTGTAAATCAGAATGTCGGCCGACTGCAACACGGGGTAGCCTAGGAATCCGTAGGTTCCCAAGTCTTTATCCTTGATGTTGTCCCGCTGCTCCTTGTAGGTGGGAACCCGCTCCAGCCAGCCCAGCGGCGTAATCATGGAAAACAACAAATGCAACTCGGCGTGGGCCGGGACGTGCGACTGGATAAAGATCACGGACTTCTCGGGGTCGACACCAGCCGCCAGCCAGTCCAGCGCCACCTCCAGCGAATTCTCTTTCACCCGCGAAGTGTCGGCATAATGCGTCGTAAGCGCGTGCCAGTCAGCCACTTCGAAGAAGCATTCGTACTCATCCTGCATGCGCACCCAGTTGTCGAGCGCGCCCACGTAATTGCCCAGGTGCAGTTTTCCGGTCGAGCGCATACCGCTGAGCACGCGCTTACGCAAGTTGGTCGAAGGTGTCATCTCTTTTCAACGAGTCGTGAGGAATCAAGAGGCACAACGGGAACCACAGCACGCCAATTCACAGGTTGCAGCATCATGCGAAAGTATTGTCGATACTACCACGGGGAGCGCGGATTTCGGGGTTGAACTGTTTCGTGGATGCTCTATAATTCGTGGCCACTCGGCTCGCCGGATCGAGCTCGTCTGCATGTCCCATCTCGCCCGCAAACTTCGCCTCACCGACTACTTCACGCTGGCCTGGGGCACCATGGTGGGCGTCGGCTGGCTCGTAGTGATGGACGACTGGCTGTCACGCGGCGGCGCGCTGGGCGCGCTGCTGGGCTTCGCCATCGGCGGCGCACTGTTGTTTCCAATCGGCTGGGTCTACGGCCGGCTGGTGGCCGCCATGCCGGACGCCGCCGGCGAGATTGCTTACACCGCGGCAGCTTTTTCCCGCCCCGTCAGCTTTTCGACTGGCTGGATAATGATGCTCGCCTACTTCATCGTCTGCCCATGGGAGGCTGTTGCCGTGGGTCGCATCGCCGGCTACATTGTGCCCTCGCTCGATTCGCTTCAGGTCTACAGCATCGCCGGACGCCCAGTCTATCTTCCGCATCTCGTCATTGGCCTCGGGCTTACTGCGCTGCTCACCATGTTGAACTATCGCGGCGTTCGGCTGAGCGCGACTTTCCAGAACTGGACTGCTTTCGGCACGCTTGCCCTATTTGTGGTTTTCGTCGCGCTCGGCGCAAGCAAAGGATCGCCGCGTAACTTTCCCCCTCTGTTTACGCACGCGCCGCTGGTTTCGTTCCTGCTCGTGCTTCAGATCGTTCCCTATTTCATGACCGGATTCGAATCCGTGAGCAAGGCTGCGGAAGAATCTGCCCCCAAGTTTGGTGGCCAGGGATTTCTCAAAGCCATCTGGATGGCCATCCTGGTTGGCATTCTTTTCTACACAATCATCATCGCGGCGGTCGCATTCGCCTCTCCCTGGCACGAATTGATTGGCGAGAGGTTCATGACCGCGGTCGCCTTCCAGCGCGCCGTGGGCTCGCGCTGGATCGTCAACGTAATCCTCGCGGCGGCGTTGCTTTCGTTGTTCAAGTGCTTCAATGGAAATTTCGTAGCTGCCAGCCGCCTGCTATTCGCTCTGGGACGCCGCGGCCTGATCGAGACCCGCGTGGGCCGAATCCATCCTGAACATCAAACTCCCTCCACCGCAATTCTCTACATCGGACTGGCTACAGCCGCGTGTATGCTTCTGGGGGATGCGATCCTAGTCCCGATTACCGAGGTCGGTTCGGTCGCTTGCGCTATCGGATGGGCCGCGACCTGCGCCGCCTATCTCAGCCTGGGTCGCTCCGGAACACTGCCGGGACAGTTGAAGCTATCGGTAATCGAATGGTCGGTTGCAGGCTTTGGATTGCTGGTAGCTATCGCAATGATGCTGATGAAAATCGTCCCGGCGATCCCCGGCCATTTCAGTGAGTATGAGTGGCTGGCTCTTGGGATTTGGGTTGCCCTGGGCGCAATGGCACGGCGCAGCGTGCCCGTAGTCAAGAGCTGATGTGGCCGTCATCGGCTCTCGTGGAAGAAGGAAAACCGATGAAGCTTCAAGGATTGAATATCTTGCTTGCAGTTACGCTATTGTCTGCCAGCGTCTGCTCATTGCCGGCGCAATCCTCTAACGTTCCTTTCGATATCGTCATCATCAACGGCCACATTATCGACGGCACGGGCTCTCCCTGGTATTCCGGGGATCTCGGCATCCGCGATGGAAAAGTTGCCGCCATCGGCAACCTAGCTGCCGCGCCCCGCGAGCGCACCATCGATGCGGCCGGGAAGGTTGTAGCGCCTGGTTTTATCGACATGCTTGGCCAGTCCGAACTTTCGATTCTCGTCGACCCGCGGCTGCCGTCGAAAATTTATCAGGGAATTACGACCGAAATTACGGGCGAAGGCGACTCCGTCGCTCCGCTCAACGATGCGGTCATTCAGGCCGATCGCGCCGACTACGAACACTATCGCATTACTCCCGACTGGCGCACCTTCCGCCAGTATTTTGCGCGACTGGAAAGGCAGGGCATGGGCATTAACCTGGCCAGCTACGTCGGAGCCACGCGGGTTCGCCGCATAGTGCTCGGGGAAGACAACGTGCAGCCCACGCCCGAGCAGCTTGAGCAGATGAAAGCGCTGGTGCGTGAAGCCATGAAAGATGGCGCGGTTGGCGTTTCGACTGCGCTCGAATATGCTCCCGCTCCCTATGCAAAAACCGACGAACTGATCGCGCTTGCCGCCGAAGGCGGCAAATTCGGCGGCATCTACGCCACGCACATGCGCAATGAAAGCGACTCGGTGCTGGAAGCCATCGACGAAGCACTGCGCATTGGCCGCGAGGCTCACGTCCCCGTGGAAATCTGGCACATCAAGGTTGCCGGGAAAAATAATTGGGGACGCATGCCTGAAGTGGTCGCGAAGATCAACGCCGCGCGCGCCGCCGGTATTGACGTCACCGCCGATACTTACGCGTACACCGCCTGGTTCAACGATTTCTCGGCTTTCATTCCGCCCTGGGCGCACGAGGGCGGAACTGCGAAACTGGTCGAGCGCTTGAAAGATCCAGCCATGCGCGAGCGCATCCGCAAAGATATGCTCACGCCCTCTAAAGATTGGGACAACGAATGGCAGGAGATCCCCAGCCCGGAGGCGATCATGATCGGTGTGGTGCAGAATCCCAAGCTGCTGCCGCTGCAGGGCAAGCGCCTTTCGGAGATCGCGAAGCTCTGGAACAAAGACCCAATCGACGCCTTGTTCGACTTCCTCATCGAAGATCCCAGCACCGCCGTTGCCGTTTTCGGCATGTCGCAAGCTGATGTCACGCTCGCGCTGCAGCAGCCCTGGGTATCCATCGACAACGACTCCTCCGGCACTTCACCTGAGGGCGTTTTAGGCCAGGAGCATCCTCATCCCCGCGCCTACGGAACCTTCCCGCGCATCCTGCGCAAATACGTCCGGGAAGAAAAAGATTTGACGCTGGAAGACGCCATCCGCAAATTCTCCGCTCTGCCGGCGCAGCGCCTGCGCCTGACAGATCGCGGCGTTCTCAAGGCCGGCATGTGGGCCGATGTAGTCATCTTCGATCCCGCCACCGTGCGCGATCTCGCCACATACGACAATCCGAATCAGCTCTCCGTGGGGATGGATTACGTCCTAGTGAACGGCGTGCCCGTGATCGACCAGGGCAAAATGACGGGAGCGCTTCCGGGAAAAGTGCTGCGCGGCGCAGGTTACGTGCCCTAGGGCAGAAAATGTACACGCAATCATGCAGGCGGGCACTCGAGAAGGAAAGCTCGGGACGGGCATAACCTTAGCTCTTAGCTTATGCTGAACGAGAGAAGCGCGCTTATGCGTGGGAACACGAACGAGCCTCACTCGCGGAAGCAAGGCTGCGGCTACGGTTTCAATGGCTCTTGTTTCGCCGAAGTTGTGGTCAGCGTCACACGCGGTTCCGCTACCGTCCCCGTGACACTGTATGAGAGCGAATGGACACGCTTCGCTTGCGTGCCACCGATTAGTTTGAAGTCCAGCAACTGCCCCACCGACGCGGTGCCGCTAATCTCAAACGCTCCTGCGGGAGAAACCAGAGTTCCCTCCTCGACTTCGATCTTGCCGCTCCGCAGCCGCGCCCGGCCCTCCCATCGCGTGACCCGCAACGGTCCGTCATCGCTCCCCAGTGAAACGCGGGAAAGAACTCCGTCGCGCAAATCGAACTGGATTTCACCCTCGGCCGATTTCCAAAATGCGGCGGAATCCGCGCCCGAAGCGGTGATCTGATAAGTTCCTCCGGCGGTTCCTGAAATCCAGGGATCGTGCATCGCCTCGGCCAACTGCGCCAGCGAAATCCCGGTCAGAGATCCCGCTCCAGTGTAGACCGGAGATGCCGCGGTGAAATCCGCCCGCCAATCGCCTCGATGCTTTCCTCCCAGCACATCGGCGCGCAGTTGCGAAATCTTAAGTTTCCCGCGTTCGAGCTCGAGCGACGCGGAAACCCGTTTCGCCACCAGGTTGTGAATTCGCAAGCGGCCGGCACTCACTTTGCCCGACGCCCGCACGGTGTCGAGAAACGTTGGCGCCGCAGGCTCGGTGAAAGTCAACATCTGGTACCACCTCCGGCGGCTGGGAGGCGAACCCAGCCAGCGGTAGAGATCACCCAATCCAATCTCTTCGGTATTCAAGTTGAAGTGGACCAGACACGCCCCCGGCACGCCACACCCGCGGGCCAAATCCACAGCGCCCGTCCAGTAAGCATCCGCGGCCAGCGCGCTCAACTTCTGCACGCGCGCTTCGTCGGGCAAAAGATCCAATTCCGCGGAGGAGATTTCAATCGGCCCGTTGATACCCCGCACCAGGGCACGCACGTTGTGCAGTTGCACGGTCCCCGTCACTTCCGGCAAAGAAAAGCCAGAGGCGGTTCCGGATACATTTCCCATCCACAATCCGGCGATCTGCAACTCTAACTGGGCCGTGCCCTCGACGCTGGCATTCGCCACTGGCAGGCCAAGCAGGCTCGCCATTCGCAAGGTGTGCGACACTTCTCCATCTCCGCTTATCACCACGCCATACCCCGAGCGTCCTATCCAGCCCTTCACCTGCGCCGGCGATGGCCGTCCCAACGCTACCGGAAAAGGTCCATACTCGATATGCGGCTCGTCCCGAGCCGGCCAAATCGCGACGCCAAACTGGCGGGCAGATCCGCTTCTTGACGAAGAGTTCGCATGGCCGCTCAGCGCAAACGGTATGATTCCGGGAGCCAGTTCCGCGTTCGTGTTCGCCGACCGCAGATGAAGATTGATAATCTCGCCCTGGCCCTGAAACTCCGGCCCCCGCGGCCATGCCCCAGCTTCTTTCACCGCGAAGTTGCCCTGCACACTTCCGGAAGACACAAGATCCGCGGGCAGATTTTTCTTGGCACGTCGAGCGAGTTGCAGCACCGCACTCGCGGGAACACTTTCGACGTCCAACGCCAGATCTACCCAATGCACTCCCGGCAAACCTGCGTCCCCGTGCAGCGTGATTCTGCCGTTGCCCACGGGAGCGTTGCAGAAGATTTCGTGCAGCATGCCTTCGGCCGAGCTGTACCGGCCGTCGCAATGGGCCGCCAGCCGCAGTCCCTCGACACTCGAAATGTCATAGCGGTGGAAGTCCTGGATAGAGGTATCGGCGGTTACATGCAGCGCCGCCGGAACGCCGCTCAGCGTCGCATCCAGACGGACGTCTCCCCGCCAGCCTATGTCGTTGCCCGATATCAGCTTCGTCAGTTGTCCCAGCGGCGCGTGGTTCCACTCCAGGCTGAATTGCAGCGGCGTTTCGCGCAGGCTTCCGGCGCGCTGCCAGGTTCCATTCATGCGTAGCAACCCGGTGTCGCTCAAGCTCATATCGGTGCGCAGCGGTTCCGCTTTCAGCCGCACTCCCCAAGTGTTTTCCGATTCCTGCCACAAAGCAAAGTCCGCATCCAGCAGGGCGTAGGGCTTTTTTTCCTGCCCCGCTTTGAAATTAATGCGGCCCGAACTGGCCTCAATGTAGGGAAAACCGGGCCGTGGTTCCAGCTTGGATTTCGCTGTGGGCGCCAGCGGCGTGCGCGCCGTGCGCTCCAATAGATCTTCACAGTTCCAGCGTCCATCTGCTCTGCGCACCAGATTCAAACTAGGTTCGGTCAGTTCCAGGCGGGCGATGTCCAGCCGTCCCCTTATCAGCGAGGTCAGCCGCACTGCGGCCACAACCTCACGCGCGCGTAACATGGGCTCAGACCCGAACGCGGGGTCTTCGTGGATGACCAGGTTCTCCAAGTCGAACCCGGGCGGCAGAAATCGAAGCTGAACCGAACCGATCTCCACCGGGCGCGCCACCGCGCGACTGATGGAGTTGGCGATGCGCGCCTTCAGGCGGGAAACGCCCGGGCGCACCAGGAACAGACCCAGCAGAATCACAGCTGCTGCGGCCAGCATTCGCCGCTTGGAAGAGAAAAGCTTCACCGTACCACTTTCAGCGTTCGCCCCCAGCGCGTCTCATCAAAGAAATGCAATACGATATGCACCATGAAGCCAAGCCGGTCAGCGATCCCGGTTTTCAAGTACTCGTCGCCCGGCTCCTCAAACGACCAGTAGATAAACATGGGGCGCCCGATGATGTTTTCCCGGGGAATAAAGCCCCAGTAGCGGCTGTCCAAGCTGACGCCCCGGTGGTCACCCATCGCGAAATAGTGCCCCGGAGGCACCACCAGATCGCCTCCTTGAATATACGATGGCAATTCTGCCGCCCATCGCGGAGAAATGTTTGGGTCTGACGGAGGCACAGCGGGGAAATCGTTGCGGTAGGAATCCTCGGGATTGTCCTGATCGTGCAATATGTAAGGCTCATTCAAGGCCTGGCCATTGCGGTAGACCACTCCACTGCGCAGATGGATGCGGTCGCCCGGGATGCCAATGACCCGTTTTACCACGTAGGTCCCGGCGTAAGCGGGGTCCGGGTGGAGAAATACCACGATGTCCCCGCGCTGCACCTGGTGATAGGGAATCAGCGGTCCCACCCACGAGGTTTTGGGAGCAAACACAACCCGGTTTACAAACACATGGTCGCCGATCAGCAGCGTGTTCTCCATCGAGCTGGACGGAATCTCGAAGGCCTGCACGATAAACGTGATGATGAACAATCCGGTCACCAGCACTGCCGCCAGTGAGGCCAGGAACTCCACCGAAGTCTCTCGCGGTTTCTCTTCGACGTCGCGCTTCGCTTTGCTGTCTTTTTTGGCCACTGTGAGTTAATCCATCCTGTCCTATTTTCCGGTTCTGCGGCACCCTGCCCGGGCCTTATGCCGCAAAAGGATTAATGCACCAGACGCAGAGTGCGGTTCCAGCGCGTCATCCGGAAAATGTGCGTTACCACGTAGGCAAAGTGATGCAGCCTGTCGCTCAAGGAAGACGGCGCCTCGGCGTCGCGCTCGGCGCTTTGCACCGACCAGTAAATCACGAGCGGCCGGCCTATTATATTGGCCTTCGGCACAAATCCCCAGTACCGGCTGTCATAGCTATTGTCCCGATTGTCTCCCATCACGAAGTAGTGTCCCTCGGGAACAATAAGCTGCCCGTCCTCGACTAGTTTCCGCATCTGCACCCACCACTCCGGGGTGAGTCCCGTCACGACGTCAAGCTGGGGAAAATTATCCCGGAACAAATCATCCGCCGGACGGCTGAACAACGCGTAGGGCTCCTTTAGCGGCGCTCCATTCACAAACACCCGTTTGTTGATCAACCGCACCCGGTCCCCAGGTATGCCAATCACGCGCTTTACGAAATGCTGAGCCGGGTCCACTGGATAATGAAACACCACGATGTCGCCGCGCCGCACCCGGTCGTAAGGCATGAAATAGTCACCGACGCCGCCTCCACCGTAGCACAGCTTATTCACCAGCAGGTAATCGCCCACCAGCAGCGTATTCTCCATGGACGGCGAAGGAATTTGGAACGCCTGCACGATGAACGTGATCACAAACACCGCGATCACTACCGTTCCCAGCAGCGATTGCAACGAGCCGCTCACGCCGGTTCCGACCGCCCACGCAGTTCCTTGGTCGTCCGAAGCTTGATCGTCCAAAACTCGATTTTCCGAGACTCGATGATCTAAAACTCGGTCGCCCGAAAAATGATCGTCCGGAGAAGGACCGTCCGGGAAATGTTCATCTGGGGAATTCATTCACTCCACTTATCCATCTACTCTACTTATCCGCGGACCGTACTCCGCGCACCGGCCTGGCTCCCGCGGATTGCGGCCGCGAAGCCAGATAGGCGAGCAATTGCCGCGCCGCGTCCTGCTCCGCCGTCTTCTTGGTGGAACCTTGCGCGCGGCCCACGAATTCCGCCCGGCTTTCGCCGTTCTTCGCGTTCAGACGGACCTCCACCGTAAACGTCTTGCTGTGCTCCGGTCCTGCTTCCTTTACCAGCACGTACGACGGCTGCGCCATTCCCAATCCTTGCAAGGTTTCCTGCAAAGCCGATTTGAAATCGGTCATGGGCAAGGCGCCGCCTTCGCGCTCCATCCGCTCCAGCTCCGGCGTCAGGATCTCCCGCAGGATGAACCCGCGTGCCGGTTCCATGCCGCCATCCAGGTAGATCGCCGCCAGGATGGCTTCCAGCGCGTCCACTAAGAGCGCTGTCTTGCTGCGCCCTCCGCTTTTCTCTTCGCCCCGTCCCAGGCGCAGATACTGTCCCAATTCCAGCCGTTGCGCTACCCGGATCAGATGACGTTCGCTCACCACATGGGCGCGCAGCTTTGAAAGTTCGCCCTCGCGAAACTGCGGAAAGCGCCGGAACAACTCTTCGCTGGTCACCAGCGCCAGAATCGCGTCGCCCAGAAACTCCAACTGCTCGTTGTCGTTGACCGTATATTTTCTCTCACCAGTCTGCTGTGCCTCCTGCTCCCGCGCTTGCGAGCTGTGGGTGAGGGCTTGCTCAATCAGCGGGCGCCGGTGGAAGTGGTAGCCTAACGCCGTTTCCAGCGCGGAGATTTCCCGTTCTTTCATGATGAAAGTACTAATGATGGAACTGCCGCGGCTGCGCTCGCCTCGATTAATTCTTCGCGGGCGGCGCGCCGCTGGTCAACTGCGTCAGGCGATTCTTCTCCTTGCGCGCCGCGTCCCCGGTAGCCGTGCCTTCTTTCGTCATGTCCACCGCCTGGTTCGCGTATTTAAGGGCCTCCGGATACCGGTTCTGCATATCCAGGGCTACCGAGAGACGGAACACCGCGACGGGATCGATCGACTGCGGGTAGGCGTCAATCGACTTTCTTAAATTTCCTTCCGCATCCGCCCAGGCTTTGTTGTCGAAATCAATCGTCCCCACAATTTCGTAAGCCTCGGAGCGTAACAAACTCTTAAAGGCGTTCAGTTGCTCCGGGGGATAGCCAGAACTGGGAACGTCGGTATCCACGGTGACCAGCGCGCGCTCGGCATCTTTTCTGGCTTCGGCCAGACGCTGATCCCTGTCCAGGTCGGTATCCCGGGTGCGCTCTGCTAGCACCTGCGCCACCCCCAGCAGAGCCTGCGGATCATCCGCATCGAAGCTCAGGACTTTTTGCGCAGCCTCCAACATTTTGTCGGCATTGTTGGCCTGCTGGTATCGGTCCATCACCGACTTGTAAAGCACCGGCCGCAACTCGCTTTGCGGAAACTTCTCGGCAAACTCGCTCGCCGCCTTCTCCTGCGCCGCCGGATCGGTCAGCGCCGCCGCCGCCTTGTATGCGTCGAACTCGGCTTGCGTCCGGGCCTGGGGTGGACGTTTGCCCGCGGGCGCTGCCGTTTGTCCCGCCGCTTGCCCGGCCGGTGCGGTTTGCGCAGGCTTATTTTGCGCGAATCCCCACGCCGGTATTCCCAATATCGCGATAATGATCGTCGCTCGCTTCATGCTTTCTCCTTGGCATGTGCGCCTTGATTCAAACTTCCACCATTGCTTTACACCGGCGCAGCGCAAATGCACTTGCATTGTAACCGCCCTGTCCAGCCTACTGCGGCTGCGGCTTCGTCGGAGGTTCATAGGCCTGCGCCAAGCCTCGTTCTGCCGCCGCCTTGACCTCCGGCAATCCTGTACTTGCGTTCAACGCGGCCCGGTACTGCCCCAGCGCGCCGGCACGGTCTTCTTTCATATCCAGAATCCTGCCCAAATACACGTGCGACCATGCAATGACCTTGGGATCTTTCGAGGCTTCAATTGCCTTCTGGAAATTATCCTGCGCCCCGTCCCGGTTTCGGTTGGCCACAGCCACCTCCGCCAGAATGAACAGTGCCCGTCCCTGGTCTCCGATCTTTCTAGCCAACGCCACCTCCGCCAGTTCTTGCGCGCCCTTGGGATCTCCCGCGGCCAGCCGTTCCTGGGCCGTTACCAGCATTCTCCGCTCCTCGGGACGCGACAACTGCAGCAACTCCGGCGACGTGGAACTGGCAAACTGAACTTCCGATGCCGCCTTTTCCTCTTTCTTCAGGTCTACGTTGTCGAGAAAGTCGCCATATGCTCCTCGAATGCCCACCGGATCTTTCTCAAATGCGACTACATCGTTGTAAAAGGTACGCGTCAAAATATATCCCTGCTTCACCGCGTCATCCACCGCCTGAGTCCGCATCGGCTCCTCGGCCTTGGTCCCGGTGGTACGGATCTCGATGGCCCGGATCAGGCATTCGGTCACGAGTAGCGAGATGTCGTTCTTAAAGCTCTGTTCCAGCGGGGCACGCGTGACCGATTGCAGCAACGGTTCCAGCCGCTCGATCGACGTGTAGTGCTTTTCCGCCAGCGGATCCAATTCGTAGTGCAGAAACGTGTGCCGGATCTGGTCCATCTTCAGCGCCGCCTTCGGCGCCGCTCCGGAGGGCGTGTTCGGAGCCGGGAACACTACAATGTAGTAGTCCGAGCCGTAATTCCGCGCATCCGTTTCATTCGGCGAGCCCATGAAGCCCAGATAAATCGTGAACCTCCGTCCCAGGTATTGTGACGAAGGCTGCTTTAGATAGATCTCGGTGTCGAACACCATCTTGGCCAGCGGCTCGTGATAGCGCCTGACCAACGCCGCATAATCCTTGCGGTGCCGCTCCCAGATTGAATGCAATCCCGCGCTCTCGTAAAAGTGTTCCAGCAGGGTTCCAAACCCCGTAATCAACGACGCGTCGGGCGGCAGATCGTCCTCTTTCACCCGCGGCGCAAAGTGCGGTGGGCCATCCATGTACAAGGCCAGCGAGATATATTGCGATAGGTTCCGATTCTCATCCTTCGCGACCACGTGACTCTGGTAGAAGTCGCACAGCGCGGTCCGGGCGCCTTCGGCCTGCTCCGAATCCCGCAAATTCCTCTGCACCTCCGTCCGTACTTCACTGCGGATTGCGTCCGAGGTGGTCAAGTCTTCGTCGTAGCCGCAGGCATTAAGCGCGATGAGCACGGCAAAAATCGTCTCGCTGCTGTCCAGCGTAATCGGAGGCCGGCTTTGCGCAGTCTGATTCTGTGGAGGCTGATTCTGCGGCGTCCGATTCTGTGGAGGCGGGCTTTGCGGAACCTGCTCCCGCGAAGATGACTGACCCTGCGAAGACGGCTGGTTCTGTGGAGTCGGTTCCGTCGGAAGCTGGTCCCGGGAAGACGACTGGCCCTGTGAAGCCTGGCTTTGCGGGGCCTGATTCTGCGGAACCGGGTCCTGCCCCACGCACAACGGCGCCAGCAGCCCCAGCAGGGCCGCCAACAACGAACTTCGGAATCGCAACCTCAGGAAACCCTCCACAGGATTGTCGGTGTGCCGAGCAGAGAACACCCACAAGTGTAAGGACTTCGGGGCGCAGGGTCAAACCGGCGACGGGGTGCGGCAAGACCAAGCCACGCATCACCCTCAAACAGTAGAAGCTTGACCGTCTGCGACCGAGGTCCAGATCGCTACTATTTTTTTTCGAAAGAGAGTGGAAGTGAAAAGCTGCGGGTTTACGAAAGGAAGCGCGCTTCCTTTCGTAACCGGCGTAAGTCCGCGTTATCAGCCGGCGAAATGATCTGGCCTGTCAACCGCAAGATAGCAATTCTCAGGAGCATTCATGTTTAGACGCAAGAGATTCATACTGTTGGGTTCATTCCTGTGCATGGCAAGCCTGTTGGCCGGTCTGAACGGTTGCGGGGGATCATCCAGCGAAACCTCGAGCACGCCACCCACAATGCAGAGTTTTAAGCACGTGGTGATTATTTTCCAGGAGAATCGCACGCCGGACAATCTCTTCCACGATCCCGTTCTAATCGCTCGCGGCGCCGATATCGCAAGCAGCGGCAAGAATGCAAAATCCGTGACGGGAATGACGACCCTGACTCCGACATCCCTGGTGACTAATTACGATCTGAGTCATTTGCACAAAGCGTTTCTGCAAACCTACGACAACGGAAATATGGATGGCGCCGACCAGATCACAGTGGAATGTCCGTCACCTTGTACTCCCGCGCCGCCTGCCAACCCGGAATACCAATACGTGCAGGCTTCCGACGTGCAGCCCTATTTCACGCTGGCCGAGACCTACACTTTTGGTGACCGCATGTTCCAGACTAATCAGGGACCGAGCTTTCCCGCCCACCAGTACATTCTTTCGGGCACATCTATGGCGTCGACGGAGCCGACAATGCCGACCAGCATGTTTATCGCAGACAACAATATTGGGGTCACAGACCCTGGGAATCACACCGGGTGCACTGCTCCCCCGGCTGTATCTGTGGCACTGATTGACACCACGAATTTCGATCCTACGACCAACGAAACCACAACCGCCTATCCCTGCTTTGACCACCCCACCCTGACCGACTTGCTCAACCAGAACAATATCAGCTGGAAGTACTATGCGCCATCGGCCGGCTCAATTTGGACTGCACCCAATGCCATCAGCCACATGTGCGTGCCGAACGCGACTCCGCCCTACGCAACCGCATGTACGGGCTCGGATTGGACAAACCATGTCGTCCTGAATCAGACCCAGGTCCTGACCGACGTCAGCAGTGGCCAGTTGGCCGCAGTAAGCTGGGTAATTCCTGATGGAGAGGAGTCCGATCACGCTTTGGCCAACGATGGTTCTGGACCGTCATGGGTAGCTTCTGTCGTCAACGCCATTGGGCAGAGTCAATATTGGGCGAATACCGCGATCATCATTGCATGGGACGACTGGGGAGGATGGTATGACCATGTCGTTCCTCCGGTCAGCACGACGAATTCCTACCAAATGGGGTTTCGCGTGCCTCTCATTGTCGTCTCCCCGTATGCAAAGCCGGGGTATATCTCGCATCAGCAGCATGACTTCGGCAGTATTCTGAAATTCATTGAAACCGTGTTCAACCTGCCTACAGTCGACCCGACAAGCCCGTATCCGTATGCCGACGCCTCGGCTGACGATCTCTCCGATTGTTTTGACTTCAGCCAAACGCCTCTGACCTTTAAGACCATTCCAGCGCCCTTGGATGCCGCCCACTTCCTGTACGACAAGAGGCCGCGTACCGATCCTGACGACGACGATTGAGCACCTGGTTCCCGGGATTCCCGACGAGACTGAGTTAGTCGTGCGGGCTGCGGAACTATTGCCGCGTGATAAACTAAAAACAATTCCGGTGGCCCGCTTACGGGCTTGGCCGTTGGGACTCCTCATCCTTGGGGCAGACCTGGCCAAGAGGTAGAACATGAAACCAGCCACGAACGAAGTGGGCAGTGCCTCCGCAGAGCTAAGTCAAACAGAGGTCCGCTGTCTGCGATGCGAGCAGAAGCTCGACCGCTACCGCCTGATGCGGAACAGCCTGATCCCGAATGGACCGGGCCACGCAATGCTCTCCTGCCCCCGATGCGGGCACGTGGAGTTTGTCTGGGATTCGAGTCCCCTTCTGCAAGGCCTGGAGTTGGTTCCAGTTGACGCCGGAGACGGCGATTAGCTAGAGAAGGCCCATGTTCCGCTGGCCCTGTCAACAATCGTGCGCGCAATCATCAGCGAAGCGGTTGCCGCTGGCGAAGGGACGTTGAGTACGTGGAGCGCGTTTTTCGAGGGCACGAATTGAAAGTCATCGACCAGCGTGCCATCTCGCTTGAGCGCTTGCGCGCGGACTCCGGAACCTCCCGGAACGAGATCCCCGCCGCGAATCTCGGGAAGCAAGCGCTGCAACGCGAGCACAAATGCGCGCTTCGAAAATGAACGGTGCATCTCCTCGATGCCGCTACGCCAGTGTTTCACCGCCATCCGGCGGAATCCAGGAAATACCAGGGATGAAGCCAGGTCGTGAAAACTGAAGTCGGTTCGGCGGTAGCCTTCGCGGCGAAAGGCAAGAACAGCGTTAGGACCGGCGTCCACGGTGCCGCTTACGCGGCGGGTGAAGTGCACACCTAGAAATGGAAAGCGAGGATCGGGCACCGGATAGATGAGGCCCCGCACCAGGGGCGCACGCTCGGGAATGAGATCGTAGTATTCGCCGCGAAAAGGGACAATCATGACGTCCGGCTCGTCGCCGGCCATACGGCTGATGCGGTCGCTGAACAGCCCAGCGCAGTTGATGAGAAAGGCGGCAGAAAATGCGCCGCGATTTGTTTCCACCACGATTTCATCCGCTTGCCGCTTGAAGCTGAGGACGGCTGTCGAGGTGAGAATGGAGCCACCCTTCGCGGGGATGAGATCCGCGTATTTCCTGCACACGGCCGCGTAGTCGGTGATTCCGGTAGAAGGGACAAGCAGCGCGCGCAGCCCGTGGGCGTATGGTTCGATCTCTCGCAACTGTTCCGGTCCGATCGACTGCAGCCCGGTGAGTCCGTTGGCTTCGCCGCGCCGCCGCAACTCTTCCAAACGCGGCAGTTCTTCTTCTTGCGTGGCTACAATCACCTTGCGACAGATGGTATGAGGTATTCCATGCTCGCCGCAGAAAGCGACCATCGCCCGCGCCCCTGCGACACATAGCGTGGCCTTCAAGGATCCCGGTTTGTAGTAGATGCCGGAGTGGATCACGCCGCTGTTGTGCCCGCTCTGGTGCCGGCCCACGCCATCTTCTTTCTCCAGCACCAGCACCCGAAGACTGGGGAAGCGCTGCGTAATTTCGCGAGCGACGGCAAGGCCGACAATGCCGCCGCCAATGATGACGACATCATGGCGGGCTTCGATCATTGATGCGCACCGGGAGACGGAGTGAAACGATCTTACACTCGACCTGTGTTTCCATGTGTTTCGGCCGACCCACCTCGGTCTTGCGCGAGCGCAGAGGTGCCAGTGGTAATCATTCTACGATGAGCGTAACTGTTGAACCGTCGGGTTGGCCGACGCTGGCCGGTGTGCCAACCACGGTGATCGTGTAGGTTCCCGGAAGCGTGCCTTGCAGGGTAGTGCTGGTGGAATTGCTGGCTCCGTTGGCGCCACCGCCGCATGACGGCAAAAAGAATGAAAGGGCAAGCGCCAATCCTAAAAGCGCTGCGGGGCGGCGGCGGCGCCCGCGTCCCGCGCCCCAGAGCACGATTCCCGGCACCGCCAACCAAACCGCGTACAGCCAGGGCCTGCTTTTCGCGCCAGGGTACCGTAACCGCCCGCTCGCAGTGTCCGTCGCAATTGTCATGACCACCGAGGCGGAGGTGGAATTGCTGAGCGGTCCCGCCGGGTTCGGGGAAAAGGTGCAGGAGCCCGCGAAAAGCGGGGCAATCGTGCAGCTAAGAGTGACCGCGTTGCTGTATGCCGCGCCTACCGGCATCACGCTCAGATTGTAAGTCGTTAACTGCCCGACACTGATGCTCTGGCTGGTCGGTGAGAAGTTGCCGATGGCGTAGTCCTGGACGACCGTAAGTGGCAGCGTCAACGAGTGACTGGGAGTGCCGATTGAGTCGTTGACGGTGACGCCGATGTTGTAGGTGCCGGGCGAGGTGTTGGTGGGAATGTTGACCAGGACGGTTATGGTCATCGCCGACCCGCTGACGGAGATCGGGTTCGTGGGACTGAGCGCGCACTGCGCCCCCGGGAGCGAGGCCGCGTTGCAGTTGGCCACTACGGAGCCGGTGTAGTTCGGCGATAGAGATATCTTGGCCGTCTGCTGAGATCCCGCATCGGCTTTGCTGGGAAAAGCTTGGCTGATCGCAATTTGAAATTCGTTCGCTATGGTGAGGGAGAGCGTGACCGAATGCGAAAGCGAGCCAGCCGCTCCTGTAACTGTCACGGTGTAGCTGCCGGGTGCGGTTGTGGAGCTGGTGGCAAGCGTCATCACCACCGTGGCCGGACTTTTGCCGGGGGTTACCGGGTTGGGGGTGAAACTGCACCCCGAGGGTGCGCCGGAACAGGACAAGCTCACCGCATTGGCGAAAGAACCGCTCACTGGCATCACACTCAAACTGTAGCTGGCCGATTGTCCTGCTGCGATGGTCTGGCTGGGTGGCGTCACCGAGCCGAACTTAAAATCCTCGACGGTGAGAGCGATCGTCCAGGTATGGCTGGGTTCGCCGGCGACGTCCTGCGTATTGATCTCGATGTTGTAGCTGCCGGGCGCGGAATTACTCGGAATGTTGATGGTAGCGGTTACCGCGACAATGGTCCCGCTGGCAAGCGTGATAGGGTTGGCTCGACTAAGAGTGCATTGCGCACCCGGCAACGCCGTGGCGTTGCCGGTGGCATTGACCTGGCCAGTGTAAGAGTCCTCCGAGGTGAAGGTAAGGTTCGCTGTCACCTGACCGCCGGGAGCGGCGGAACCAGTTTTGGTCCCCGCAATCAGGTAATCGCCCACCAGGAAAGGAATGGCCAGGGATTTCGAAATCGAGCCGGATGCGCCCAGAACGGCAATCTGGTACGCGCCGGCGGAGAGGCCCGTTCCGTTGATGGTGAGCGTAGCCGTAGGGGCGGGCGTAGCGGGGAGTGTGACCGAAGCGGGGCTAAGTCCGCAACTGCCAGCTCCATAGGTCGTCTCGCAACTCAAATCGACCGTGCCAGCGAAGCTGTCCTGCGACGAGATCGTAATCGAGCCGGTCGTGCCTGTGCTGCCGGCTTTTACGTTAGGGAATGCCGTGGGTTCGCTCAGGATAAAGGTGGGATTCAGAACCACCTCTGCCGTGAACAACGTGGTCAAGGGAGCGGGCCCGGCCGGAGCTGTGGCTTCGAGCGTGACTGAGTAAGGGCCGGGGGTCGTTCCCGGCGGAACAGTCACAGTTGCGGTCATGTTCGTTGGCGAAGCGGATGTTGGATTCACCACTGCGCCGGGAGTGAAACCGCAGGTCGCGCCGGAGATGCTGGGGTAGAAACTGCAAGAAAGACTCACGCTTTGATTGAACGATCCCTGTGCCGTGACTTGAAAACTCACTGGTGGGGAGGTCGCGCCGCGAGGCTCGGTCACACTGCTGGGCGAAGGCGTGGTCAAGGCGAGGTTGACCACATGCAGAGTGAGAGCGTCAACATTTGTCGTGTTATTTGGGTCGGAGCCCGCGCCTTGCACGTTGAAGCTATAGTCGGCAATGGTGCTGGTATCCGCGGCGAGTAGAAATGCCGCACCCGTGGAGGTCGGCGTGAGGCTCACGGGGCTGGGAGTGCACGGGCTGGGCGGACTCGTGGACCCTGCCGTACAGCTCAACTCCACCGAGTTGTTGTATCCGTTGATTGCCGTTAAAGTGCCATTAAACGTGGCTGCGTTTCCGAGGAAGACAGTGAGCGGCGTGTTTGAAACCGCGATTTGGAAATCCGGCACAGCTAGCAAGTTGAACTGCCACACGCCCCGGCCGTAAGTGGAAGCGCGCAACAGCTTCTGTCCTCCGGAATTGAAAATCGCGAGGGCAGTCACGGCTACATCAGGCAGAAAACCGGTGGAGCCGCCTGCTGCATTGGGAATTGGGCCAACCTCGGTCCATGCGGCGCCAGACGTGGGGCTCTCGAAGACGCCGACGTCGGTGCCCACATAGACAATGTGCGCGCTGGGATCCACTACCACTGCGTTCGCCGGGCAATCCGGAAGCGCATTCGCGCCAGTCCCGGTGAAATCGATCCAGCTTGCGCCCGCACTCGTGGTCTGCCACACATGCCCCGGACCACCCGTAAAACCCATTACGGTGACGTAGGCGGTGTTGCCGGTGGGGTCTGAAGTGTCAATGGCAACGCTGGAAACCGGGAACTGATTGGGATTAATACTGCTGCCACCGGGGCCGTTTAGCGTGACATTGGAGAAGGTCGAAGTCACTCCTGAAACCGCCGTGGCGTCGGTGGTGACCCAAACATTTCCGCCAACCGGCGAAGTCGCATCGCTGGGGCCGGGGCCATCGGTGGTGGCGTAAATTACTTGCGAGCCATTCGCGTTCGTGGGCCCACCGGCGGCCAGCGCGCGAACCACGTTTACCTCGGTACCCGCGCAGGTGCCCGTGCCGAGCGTATCGAAATTGAGGCTCAACACTATAAATGCGCCCCCCGATCGCGGCCCGCTCCACACCCGGCACGTTCCCACCAGCATTGAGGTCGTCGCCTGCGAATCGAGAATGTAGGGAAAATAAAAAGCTCCGTCGTCGCCTCCCACGCTGCTGCTGCTGATGACCACGGTGAAGAGACTGTCGTCGCAGCTCGTTCCGGACGAACACTCCTGAATATTCAGCGTGCCCGATCCCGTATCCGGGTTCGAAGCAAACCAGTTGTCCGTGTTGGGATCGATGGCGTTGTAGCCACCATCCCCGCTCAGCACATTTCCCCAGCTCGCGCTGGTGGTGGCCGTCGCGGTTGCGGGAGAGCCATTATCCTGTGTACCTCCGAGAAGCGTGCCGGGATCGCTGGGATGTTGGGAGAAGCTGACGAACTGGGTCATGGAACCCAGGTTCTGATTGAGATCGTCGAATAGATTCGTGCCCGAGCATGAGCCTATCGTAAGCCCGCTGAATCCGTTCAGCGCGCGGTAGATGCCGCCGTCGTTGGCGAAATACATCAGGTCGGCGCTGGAGGCTGGAATCACGTACGCCAGCGCGTGCTGGTCAGGATGCACATGCGCCAGCGCTCCCAGAGGATCGCAGCCGTATACGTGGGTGAGATTGATGAACGGAGTACCGGAACACGTGGGGTTGCTGACATTGATCGAGCACTTGTAAAGATTGATCGCACCCGCGTAGAGATCCGTGGCCGAAGTGCCGTTGGGAACCGCCAGCAGTTCCAGGTTGTAAAATCCCTGGTCCACGCCGCAGCCGTCGGAATCGCCACAGTTGATGATGCCGCTATCGCTGATCTGCGTCCACGAGGCGCCGCCGGTCTCACTCTGCCAAATGCCTTGGTCCACCGGGTTGCCGCTGGAGCCCAGCGAAATAAACCAGGCATACATTTCATTGCGTCCCGGCACCACGGTGATTTCGCCGCGATAGATCGGACAGCTTGTGCTGTAGTTCTGGGGACAAGCGGTTGTGCTCAACAGTCCCGGAGCGCCCGGCTGGTTGGCGAGCAGCGTCCACGTCAGACCATCAGGAGAAGAATAGAAACCCTCATAGCGCACCGCTGCGAAGAACAATCCCGCGGCGGCGTTGTATACCACTGAAGTCGCCGAGGTCGCTTCGCTTGTTCCTCCGGAGGAAAGCGCGTCGTAAGTCCAAGTCTGCCCGGCATCGGTCGAAGTGTAGAGGCCACGGTAGGCATTGCTGGTGAGCGCTCCATCGGTTACGCCCTCCGACGCCGCCGCCATTGCTGCCACTACCGTGCTGGTCTGCCCACTCGCGGTGCTAAAGGCCATACGCGTAGCGCCCAGGCCGCTGAAGGAAAGCGCGCCGCCGTTCGCAGTGGAGATTAACGCCCAAGTGTTACCCCCATCGGCGGAACGCAGCATGCCCAGGCCGAAATAGGAGTCCGCGGAATTGTCCGCCTCGCCGGTGCCCGCCAGAATCACGCTCTGGGCAGGATTGGAATTCCCCGGCTGAATCGCAATGGCCCCAATCGAGAGTGTGGCCTGGTCATCGGTGACAGGCGTCCAACTCACGTTGTTGGCAATGCTCGCCGCTGCGTTAGTGGACTGCCACACCCCGCCCTGCGCCCCGCCGATGTATACCGTGTTCCCCGTGGCATCGGCGGGATCAATTGCCACCGCGGTGGCCCGCCCTGAAACCTGATCGTAGTTCTGAAAACTGTCCCCCGTGCCATCGGAGGCCAGCGGCACCGGGCCCAGAGGCGTCCATCCGCTGGAGGACGCCGCCGGCTGCGAGTTTGGCTGCGCTGCGTAAGCCCGTGCCAATCGTGCATCCGCGAATCGGACAGCGCGCGCGTGCATTTTCGTTTGATAGGCGCGGCGGCGCAATTCCGCGGCCGACTTCCCGCGGATCACGCGGCCCCGCAAAAACCATTCTGAGCGTTGCTCCACGTGATCGGCATCCGCATCGGTGATAGGCGTTGCTGGCGCGGTTTTCTTGGCGCCCTGCCCTGCTGCGGTCGTAAGCGATAGGAATGGCAGGAATGCAAACAGACAAGCGCGAACTGCGCGGCAGAACCTGGGACGGTCCATACATGCCTAATTCTGTGGCCAGTATCGGAGCGACGCAGCGCATGGTCAAAACAAAAAGCGCATAAATGCTCGCTATAGACCGTTTCGGGAAGCCATTCCGGGAAAGCGGCAGCGGGCAGTGAACTACTCGGCGCAGCTCTTTCGCGAGGAATCGCCGAAAAGCCAAGAAAGAAGCGACCAGACTGCGAGTGGCGAACCTACTGCCGCGCAGCGCAAAATAGATGGTCGTCCCTGTACAATTTTCCCACAGGTCCGGTTGCCAACTTCTATTGTGAGTATTCGAGGTCTTCTAATGATGAGGCGTTTCGTATCCCTTGGTTTGATTGCTCTGTTGGCGCTGGTCGCCGGCGTGTCGATCCCGCGGGCTGAAGCCGCGGACCGCGAGGTCGATGTGGCCGCCGCGGCGGATTTGAGCTCCGCGCTGCAGGAGGTTGCCAACGACTACGAGAAGCGCACCGGAGTTGCGCTAAAGCTTTCCTTCGGCGCTTCCGGCGCTCTGACTCAGCAAATTCAAAATGGCGCTCCGTTCGATCTGTTCTTTTCGGCGGACATGGGCTATCCCCGGCAGCTGATCGCCGGTGGCCAGGCCCAGGCCGCAACCTTGTATCGCTATGCGGTGGGCCGGTTGGTGCTTTGGGTTCCGCAGGATTCGCCACTCGATATCGAGCACAAGGGCATGGATGTGTTACTCGATCCGTCGGTGAAGAAGATTTCCATCGCGAATCCGCAGCATGCGCCATACGGGCGCGCGGCCGTCGCCGCCTTGAAGCATTATGGTTTCTATGAAAAGGTGACCGATCGGCTGGTGCTGGGAGAAAACGTTTCGCAGGCAGCGCAATTTGTGGAGTCCGGCAACGCCCAGGTTGGACTCGTGGCGTTGGCCCACGCGGTGGCGCCGGCGATGCACGGTAAGGGGAGATACTGGGTGGTCCCGGCCGATGCCTACCCGCCGCTCGACCAGGGGGTGGTGCTGATTTCGCGCTCGCCCCACCAGCGGGACGCGGCAGCATTCCTGCAATACGTGAAGACTCCGGAAGTTGCGGCTGTGCTGCGACGTTACGGCTTTAGCCTGTAGAACCGAGCCAATCGCGAGGCCCGGCCGGCGGTATAGAACTGGTCCAACAATGTTGATCGATTGGCAGGCATTCCGGCTCACGATAGAACTGGCGGCGGTGGTGTCAGCCATCCTTTTTGTAATTGGCCTGCCTCTGGCCTCGTGGATCGCTTTCTCGCGCTGGCGCTGGAAGTTCCTCGTGGAAGCGCTGGTTGCCCTGCCGATTGTGCTGCCGCCGACGGTGCTGGGATTTTACGTGCTGGTCGCCCTCGGTTCCCAGAGCCCCTTGGGGCGCTGGTGGCAGTCGTTCACCGGACACACCTTGGCGTTCACCTTCACCGGACTGGTGATCGGTTCCATCCTCTACAGCTTGCCCTTCACGGTGCAGCCTTTCACCGCTTCTTTCGTTTCGGTCGATCGCAAGCTGCTGGCGGCCTCCGCCACGCTGGGGGCTTCGCCCTTGCGCACGTTCTTCCGCGTGGTGGTTCCGCTCTCCGTGCAGGGCCTGATCACGGGCGTGGTCCTGGCGTTTGCTCACACCATGGGCGAGTTCGGCGTGGTGCTCATGGTGGGCGGCAATATTCCCGGCGTGACGCGCACCCTCTCCATCGGGATTTACGACCAGGTGCAAGCCGCCAACTACGCCTCAGCCAATGCCATGGCGGTGCTGCTGCTGGTCTTCTGCTTCGCCGTGCTGATTGTGGTCCACGGACTGAACCGGAGAATGCCGCATCAAGGACTATGGACGATCGGTTCGGTCAAATAAGCGAGACTCGATGCCCACGCCCGTGGAACCAAAACCCGCAAATCCAACTCTCAGCACACGCATTCGCAAAGACTTTTCTTCCCCGCAGCGCGAGTTCTCTCTTGATGTGGATGTCACGGCCACGCCGGGATTCACCATATTGTTCGGTCCGTCGGGGACTGGGAAAACCACGCTGCTCAACTGCGTAGCCGGCCTGGCAACTCCGGACGCAGGCCGGATTGCCCTGGGGGAACGCATTTTATTCGACGCCAACGCCCCCACCAACCTTCCCGTCGCTAAACGCGGGGTGGGATACGTCTTGCAGGATCTCGCGCTGTTCCCGCACTTGACGGTCGAGCGGAATATCGAATACGGCCTCGCTCATTGGCCGCGTTCGGCGCGCCGGCAGAGGGCTTCGGCGATGCTGCGAGAATTCCGCATTGAACATTTGCGGGGCCACCATCCGGCGCAAATCTCGGGCGGAGAACGCCAGCGGACTGCCCTGGCGCGTACCCTGGTGACCAATCCCAGCGTGCTGTTGCTCGACGAGCCGCTTACCGCCCTGGACGCCGCCACCAAATCGAAGATCCTCGACGACTTGCGGCGCTGGAATCAGGCGCACCGCATTCCGATTTTGTATGTCACGCACAGCCGCGAAGAGGTGCTGGCCCTTGGCGAACGCGTGCTGGCAATGGAAGGCGGCCGCATCCTCGCACAGGGCACGCCGCATGAAGTGTTACGGGCTCCGCTGCAGGAAACCGTGGCGCAGTTGGCGGGCTTTGAGAACATCTTCGATGCCACGGTTGAGTCGATCCACGAAGATCGCGGCACCATGCTGTGCCGATTGCTGGGCGAAGCCGGAAGCGGCGTTCTTCTGGAGACCCCGTTAATTCGCGCTGCAACCGGCTCAGGTTTGCGCGTGGGCATTCGCGCGGGCGACATTCTGCTGGCCATCGCGAAACCCGTGGGACTGAGCGCACGCAATGTGATTGCCGGCCGCCTGCTCTCCCTGGAAAGGCGCGACATGATTATTGCCGCGCGTGTGCATTGCGGCGTGGAAATGGAAGTCTACCTCACCCTCGCCGCACGCGACGCCTTGGCGCTTACGGCTGGCCACGAGGTGTGGCTGGTAATCAAAACTCATTCCTGTCATTTAATGCGGCACTGATATAATGCTCGCGCCTGGGCCGTCCATGAGCGAAGGCGGCGGAGACCGACCGTATCTCCTCTTCCCATCCTCGATGAGTTGCAGGTGCGATCCCCCACATCCATTGCTGGAGTTGTTCGTGCAATCTGCGCCTCAACGTCTGCCGTTCGCTTTTGCTCGGCGCCAGCTTGCATGGGTCGCTGCTTTCTCGATATGTGGCCAGCTTGTTGCGCTGGCGCAGCTACCCGGCATCAACGCAGGTCCGGATTCTGCCTTCGCGCAAGTCGACTTCGCGCAGATATATCTCGAAACCGAGAACCGTCGCCTCAAGAACATTGAGCAGATTAAGGCTCAAGATAAAGAGCTGATTGAATCAGGTGTTGTGTCAGCGCTCAATCTGGATGCCCCTAACGGCGCGGTGGAGGAGTTCAACCGCGCTCGCACCTTGTTAGAAGCGCAGAACTCGAAAGAGGCAATCAAGCACCTGCGAAAGGCGGTTGCAGAGTATCCCAAGTTCGTTTCAGCTCACGTCGGTCTCGGACTCGCCTATGTCGATCAGGAAGACCCGGTTCACGCCAAGAGCGAATTCGAAACCGCTGCCAAACTCGACCCGAAATTTCCTGGATCGTTCCTGCATCTCGGCCGGCTGGCCTTGTCGCAGAACGATTTCCCGACTGCAGAATCAGCGCTGGAGAAAGCTGCTGCCCTGCGTCCCAAGGACGCCAACATCCTCTCAGTTCTGGCGTACGCGCAAAATGGAAACGGGCATTATCGAGGTGCTTTGGAAACCGCCCAGCGAGTGCATGCGCTCGATCATAAAGGAATGGCGAATGTGCATTATGTGGCTGCCTCCGCCGCGATGTCTCTGAATGATTTCCAAACCATGGAGCGGGAACTCGAATTGTTCCTGAGCGAGGACCCCACGAACGCATTTGCCCCTGCAGCGCGACAGAATCTGGCTGCCCTCAGGCACAACAAAGCTGTTCTCGCGGCACGCGCCGGCACGCAGGCGGCAACAACAGTATCCGTTTCGCAGGCGCAACAAACTTTCCCTAACACTGAAAGATTGAAGGCGCAGCTCACTACATTGGGCGATGAATCGGATAGCGTGACCTGCGACGATTGTGGCGCCCTGGCCGAGGCGGACACACCCAAAATGGGAGGCAACAACGGCGCAGCCTCGGATGTGCCCTGGAGTCCCTCCACACCGATCGGAGGGGTATGGACAATTCGCAAGAGTGTAGATGATGTGGCCCTATTTTTCTCCGTCAGCAGCCATGGACACATGGTGAACGATTTGGAGGCGTCCAACATCCAGATCCGTGATGGCAACAAGCCTCCGGAAAAGGTGGTGCAATTCGCCCCGCAGTCCAAGCTTCCTTTGCGGCTGGCTCTGCTGGTGGATACCAGCGGTTCGGTGCACGACCGGTTCTCCTTCGAGAAGAGCGCCGCGACTAAGTTCATTCAGAAGGTCCTAAGCAATCCTGCCGACCTTGGGTTCATAGCAGGTTTCGCCACCGATCCCACCGTAACCCAGGATTTCAGTGCGAACCCAGTCGAGCTGGGAAAGGGGATCGACAAACTCTCCAACGGTGGAGGAACATCCCTCTTTGACGCAGTTTCATTCGCATGTAGAAAGCTGGGAGAGTATCCCGATGATGAACGGGTGGCTAGGGTCCTGATGATCCTGAGTGACGGCGAGGATAATTCCAGCCACAGCAGCCTGAAACAGAGTGTCCAGGTTGCAGAACGGATGGGGGTGACGATTTACACCGTCAGTACACGGGAGGACATAGGCGACAAGACGGATGCCGACAAGGTGCTAGAGGTACTGGCGGAACGGAGCGGAGGGGAAGCGATGTTTCCCGGCGACTTGCATACGCTGGGTTCCTCGCTCGACAAGCTGCGCGAGTTGATCCGCAGCCGCTACTTCATCGCCTACAAACCCGCGGATTTCCAGCCGAACGGAAGCTATCATTCCATCAGCATCATCGCCGAGAAAAACGGCAAACGTCTGCAAGTCCGGGCGCGCAAGGGCTACCACGCTCGCCTCGAGGCAAATCCCAACTAAGCGGAAAGCCGGAAGCTTCCTCCACCCGGTCGATCTCAATCACGGCAATCCACTGTCCCGGACGCTGTTCCGAAAATACAATGTGGCCGCCAAGGATCTGCGCCGCGGCCGCGGGCGGCAAATCGCGGTGAAAGCCAAAATATCGCGCCTTCAGTTGTGTCCATGTCCGCCAGCGATTCCACCACTCCGGTCGGGGCTCGTATTTCGTCGAGAAGATCAGGGCAACTTCATAGTTGGTGCGAAAATCTGCCGCAGAAAGAACCTCCTCCAGAGAGAAGTTCTCAATGCGCACCACGCGCATGGGGTGCGTAATGTAGCCGATCCAGGGGCGGGTAATCTCGTCTGAGGCCGGCCACGCCGTCAGCACTCGCGCCCTGGGATAACGCGCCTCCAGGAAGCGCTCGCCATCTTCATGCAGAAAAATGTAATCGCGGTAAGCGAGATTATCCTCCAGCGAGAATCCGTAGCGCGGATTCGAGAACCAGGCCGCAACCAGCGCCAGCGCGACGCAACCCACCGCGGTGCGCCAGAAACGCAGCCTGCGCCAGAGCGTGGAGACCGAAAGAATGATGACCAGAGGAACGGCGGTGAGCATATAGCGCGCCAGCACGGCGCCGCCGATCAGTGCCATCGCCACCACATAGGTGAAAATGACAACGTAGAAAACCATCTGCACCGGGATGCCGATCCGCGAACGCTCGCCGGCGGAATCGCGCTGCGCCGGCAGCATCCACATCGCAAGCAGCATCGCCAGCGTTAAAACCCACAAATGCAGGTAGCCGGCGACCTGCCAAGTCCGCAGCGCCAGCGCCAGCACAAAGCGAGTAGCGCTCAGCGTCGCTGCCACGTTGTAGCGGAAGAACTCCGGATTGCCGAACACGTATCCGGTACGCGCGTAATGATACCCATACCAGATAGCCAGCGGAAATGTCGGCATCAGCAGCGAGGCGATGCGCCGCAATGGCGTGACCCTCGATTCCGCGCCAGCCCGCTCATCTGCACTGTTTAGCCACAGGCTTCGCCGTAAGCTTTTCCGCCCGAATACGCCGACGATCTCCCATCCCGCAAGCCCAATGGGAGCAAGAATCGCGGTCTCCTTCGCCAAAGCCGCAAGAACGAACCAAATCGCGGTGGCCACGGTTTCGCCCTCCACGTAAGCCGAAAGAGCCCAGAAGGTAAGCCCTGCGGCAGCCAAGTCCACCTGCGCCAGCGAGCTCTGCGTGAAGAAAACGGAATACAGCGCCGTACACAGCGTGGATGCGATCGCAACCTTCGTGTTAGTGACCCGTTCGGCTAGCCGAAACACGCCCAGCAGCGAGAAAGCGGCGACCACTAGCATGGCCGTCCGGGTCACCCAAGGAGCGTAGCCCATCACTTTCCACCAGAGCGCCAGCCAGGCCATTACCAGGGGTGGGTGAGCGTTTGAAACCGTGGAGTGAGGAATCAGACTTCCCGTCAGCAGGAGATCGCGCGCAGCCGGAACGTAATAGCCCGCTTCGTCCCAGAAATAAGGGAAACGCAATAGAGGCAAGTGCAGCAGAAAGATGATTATGAAGCTGATCGCGAACACCAGCGCCGGATAAGCTCTCGACCTTGGCACTAGCTGACTCCGGTCAGACCGGTAAGCTCTCAGTTTCCCTCCTGTCCGTGGGTGCGGCGAAGCATTTTGCCGATAGCGTCCGGCTCTCCGGCAGTCTCGGCCGCAAACCTCGACCGGCCCACTTCCCTGCAAATCCAAATCGAGAAGCTGCTTCTAGTGTATCGGCCCCGTCGGAGTCATACGCGGGTCCAGTTTGATCTCGCCAAACGCGCTCTCGTAGCCGGCGATGTTCTGCTGCAAAAGTCCGAGCAGCGCCTTGGCCTGTTGCGGACTGAGGTAAATGCCCTGGAAGTTGCGTATCTCGACTTGCGCTTCGGTCTGCTGCTGCAGGGTCCCGAAAACCATGAAGAAGTCCCAGACATTCACTCGCATCTGCACGCTGTTGGCGTAGGCTTCGCGGTAATCGGATGCATGCGTCAGCTTGACATTGGGTTGTGCCGGAAGATTCATAGAAAGGCAGTGTAATGACTTAGGCACACGAAGGGAAGACGCGGCGGCCAAAATCTTCCCTGCCGCCGGAAGCCCCGCCGCAAAGCTCTTGGACTCAGGCCCATGCCTTCTACCGACAAAAAATGTCATTCCGCTTACGTGTTTCTGGCTAAGCCCCTTCACAGACCCTGCCGCGGAAGGTCATGGTCGTTGGCTACTTTGCTGAAATCAAAGGGCTTGTAGGATGTGAGTACAGGTGTCGTCTGGTGTTCAAAGTGCGAGACTGGAGGCGGTTCCTAAATTGAATTTTGCGAGTTCCCTATGACCCATAAGCCTGAAGACGGGGCCGTTGAAGAAATCATTCTCCCCGAGAATCTGCTCCCTCTGGGATCCGTGCTGGGCGAGGGCGTCACGCCCTTGGACGTCAGCATGATATTAGCGAAAGTGTTTAACGTGAACTACGCCGAGGTGGCGCTGCTGCGGCTGGAAGGCGGTCTGCTCAAATTCATTTTTCCCGAGCATCTGCGTACCACCGGAGCGATTCCGATCTCCAGCAAGGCTGTGGCCGCCCACACCGCGCTGAGCAAGAAGGCCGAAATCTTCAACAATTTCGCCCGGGTAAAACATGCCAGCATCTTTGAGACCATCAAGCCGGTAGGTGAAGAGGCCGAGGTTCCGGCCCCTCCCACGCCCATCCAGAAATTGATGTCGGTGCCGATTCTCGATCAACATTCGGCGGTGCTGGGCGTCATTCAGATCTCTCGCAAAGGATTGGACCCGCGCTTTACCCAGGATTTCAGCCGCGAAGACCTGCACGATCTGGAACTCGCAGCGGGCGTGCTTGCGGCTTCGCCCGTGATGCTGGCGAATTGAACCAAATCAGCCCCAGGAAGTCGACAAAAAAACCTGGTGCGAAAGGGGGGACTCGAACCCCCACGGGTTTCCCCGCCAGATCCTAAGTCTGGTGCGTCTGCCAATTCCGCCACTCTCGCGATTCTCGGATTATACAAGCGGTTACGCCCTGTTTATCTCACGTTTTGCTTGTCACTATGCCGCTAGTGACCCTCGCCCCAGTTTAGTTCACGTAAGAATTCGAAAACCACTCGCATCCGTCGTTCAAAAGAAAGTCACCCGGGATGTCATTGACGGAAGCGACGCCCGCGAACTTGCGCAGATGCTCTGTGTAAGCCGCGGCTCTTTGCGTGAGGCGCTGAAAGGCCTGATCTGTCTGGGCTCATCAAGCCACAATCCGCGCGCATCTCGTGGAAGACGTACAAGTGGACGCTCATGACGAGTGGACAGGAAGAGCTACGCGGCGGGACGTGCGTTCGCGACGTCTTGCGAAAAAAGAGTCCTAATTATCGAATAAATCATCTTTGCTCGTAAGTTCTGTTCCTGGAGCAGACTAATGACAGCCAGTTCAAACCTGACGGCACCGCTTGCCTCGAACCCTCGCCCCTTGAATCTCGATCAGGTGGAGGATCTCCTCAAGCTGCAAAAGGCCGCTCAGAGAATCAGCTCGATTCTTGACCTCGACCAGCTCGTTGATAAGGTCGTGAACGAGATCGCCCGCTCCTTCGGGTGTCTGGATTCTGACATCTACCTGCACAACGAAGAGCGCGGCGAACTGTCGCTGGTGTGCGCTCATGGCTGCACCGGCTGCGACCTCCACGGCCCAGGCCACAGCCTAAAGATCGGGAAAGGCATGGTCGGATACGTCGCATCTACCGGCCAAATGCACTACGCTCCCGATGTGCGAAATGACCCCTATTACATTGGCTGTGAAGAATCTACGCTCTCCGAAGTCGCTATTCCTCTCCATGTAGAAGGACAATTGGTGGGAGTATTCACCGCCTCGCATACCGAACTGGATGCCTTCACCCCCTGCCAGCTGCGGCTACTGCATGCCCTGTGCAACGATGTGGCGGTGGCCGTCTACAATGCCCGGCGATTTCAGAACGAACGACGACAACGGGAGCAAATGACTCGCGAGGCTCGGGAGGCCCGCATCATTCAACAAGCGCTGCTTCCCAAAGCGTCTCCCTGCATTCCAGGTTTTGCGGTATCAGGGCTTTCGATTCCTGTGGGCGCCGTGGGCGGCGACTGGTACGATTTTATTCCAATGGAGAACGGCCGTTGGGGGCTGGTGCTGGCTGATGTTTCCGGCAAGGGTACCGCTGCAGCGCTGCTCATGTCCGCCACTCGCGGCATCTTGCGATCCCTGGTCGAGGCCGCCTGCACTCCGGCGGAAGTGCTAACGAAGCTGAATCGCCTTCTAGTCGAAGACTTTCCCGCAGGCCGTTTTGTGACCATGGTATATGCGGTGCTGGATCCTGCTAAGCGGACGCTGACCTTTGCCAATGCCGGTCACCTGCGTCCGCTCCTCGTGACCGGCACTTCGGCCCAGTTCTTCGACGTGGAGCGAGGAATTCCTCTTGGACTGGGACCAGGCGATTTCTCGGAAGTGGAAGTAAAGCTTCGCATGGGTTCTCGCGTGGTTCTCTACAGCGACGGCATCACGGAGGCCGAAAATCAAGCGGAGGAAGAGTACGGTTGGGTACGTCTTCAGGAGCATTTTTTGCGAACAGACGCTTCCGCCGAGAGCCTCCTCAATGACGTGCGCTTGTTCGCCGACGGTTCGGGTCTGCACGATGACGCCAGCGTGATCTTGGTAAAGGGTTAGCCGAGTCCCAGTGTGTTCACGTCAGCCTAGCCGCGCCCCCTCGATGGCGGCGATGTAGATCTTCTTCATCGTCATCATCGCCTCGAAGGTACGCTTTGCCACACCGCCGCCGGCCGCAAGCGCATCGGTTAGCGCGCGCGGGGTAATCTGCCAGGACAGGCCCCAGCGGTCCTTGCACCAACCGCACTGGCTTTCCGTGCCGCCATTGCCGACGATCGCATTCCAGTAACGGTCCGTCTCTTCCTGATTCTCCGTCGCGATCTGAAAGGAAAAGGCCTCGGTGGGCCTGAACGCAGGGCCACCGTTGAGACCGAGACAGGGAATGCCCAGGACGGTAAACTCCACCGTCAGGACATCGCCCTTCTTGCCGCCCGGATAGTCACCGGGAGCCTCGTGAACGGCGGTTACTTTACTATCCGGAAAGGTGGCGGCGTAGAAGCGCGCCGCGTCATGCGCGTCCTTGTCGAACCAGAGGCAGATCGTATTCTTTGGCTTCATGTTCGTGTGCTCCTTGATACGGACCGACGCACCGACGCAAAGACCGCGGCGTTCGCCCTGATCGAGCAGCTTCGGATCTCGAAGTCGATCGCTGCCAGCGATATGATTCAGAAGGCAGCAGCCAAGCCGATGAGTGATGCATGGTCAGCAAACCTTACCTGGCCGGATTTGGGGAAGCGTTACCCCTTATCGGGCAATCGACAAGGCGTGGTTAGATCCGACATGCCGATTTCTGATTACCAAACTGAGGTGTTCCCAGAACGCTGCTGATGGATCGCGCGAGTGACTTTTTATGTAGTTGAATCATATCGCCACCCGGTCGTGCTAGCTTAACTTGTGCAGTTCTGGTACGTTCGGTTGCTTGCACGGCGACACCAAACTTTATCAAACTTCAGCGCTTTCAACCAAGTGCTGTCTCGGCTCGGACTCGGCACCTTGGCGATAAAGGGCATCCTATGGCTACTTCACGGCGCACCTTTTTGGGGGTAACTGTCGGCGCGGCCGCGCTGACGATGGTCCGCCCTCTGGCTGACGCAGCCGTTTTGTCTGATCGAAATCCGACTTCGCCTTCAGAGGCTCCCGCAATCGTCCGCGTACATGCGGCGCCCGCCCAAGTCGTCAACTCCTTCGATCCCGATGAGAGCTTCGGGACGTCGATGGACATTCAGTCACGCGAGTCGATCAATAGGATCTACACGCCCGAAAGCATAAAAATTTGCTTATCTGCGGGCTGGGGACCTATCAGCTATCGCCTGCATACTCCCGAGACCATCGATTATTGGCACTGGAATCCCAACGGTCGTTGGAGCGACGAAGCAAACCAACGCGGATACTTTGTGGGCAGTTCGGAACTAGGTGAACCCATTCGCGATTCATTCGGGTACAGCCTCCCCCACCGCGGCTGCACGCACAATGGCGGTACCGACCGTGGCTATTCTCGCCTCACCGACGGCGATCCTAACACTTTCTGGAAGAGCAACCCTTACCTGGCCAAAGCGTTCACCCACGAAGACGACTCTTTGCATCCGCAATGGATCATCGTTGACCTGGGCGAATACTATGACGTGAACGCAATCCGCATCGACTGGTGCGAACCAAGCGCCCGCGAGTACGAAGTGCAGTATTGGGTTGGAGCCGATCCCATGAACTGGGAAGAGCCAGCCATGGATTCTACGGGCCAGGGCGGCGAGTACCTTCCTGTCGCCGATCAGGCCATGGGTAACTGGCTTGCTTTCCCCGACGGTGCTGTTCATGAGGGCAAAAGTGGAAGCGTAACCCTAAAACTTGCAGACAATCTGATTTCAACGCGCTGGGTTCGCGTCGTGATGACGCAATCGTCCAATCAGCCGGGGCCGCACGGAAACGATGACGTGCGGCACCGAGTGGGATACGCAATCTATGAAGTTTACGTGGGCAGATTGGAGGCCGATGGCAAGTTTGCGGATATCGTGAGACACGCTCCGGATGGTCGCCAACAGACCGCCACGTACTGCTCTTCTACTGACCCATGGCACACCGCCGAAGCCCTGAGTCCGCGCGGAGACCAGACTGGATTGGACCTCTTCTTCACCAGCGGCATCACCAACGGTCTACCGGCGCTTATAACCGTTCCGCTGATTTACAGCGTTCCCGAAGATGCCGGCGCTATGGTCGCCTATCTGAAAAAGCGGGGGTATCCCATCGGCTGGGTCGAAATGGACGAAGAAGCCGACGGGCAATACTACATGCCTGAGGACTATGCCGCACTCTATATTCAATTTGCGGATGCAATTCACAAGGTCGATCCTACCCTCAAGCTGGGCGGGCCCGTGTTCCAAGGCATTAACCAGGACGTCTCGGTCTGGCCCGATGCGCGCGGACGCAAGTCCTGGTTCGGCCGCTTTTACGATTATCTGAAATCGCACAATCGTCAGGGGGACCTCTCATTCGCTTCGTTTGAAATCTATCCCTACGACGCCTGCACCATGAAATGGGATGATTTGTACCGCTGCCGCGAGCTGACGCGCAAGACTCTGCAGGCTTTTCGCGATGACGGATTGCCGGCTGCAATTCCGCTCATGAACACCGAAAGCAATCTCTGCGGTTCACTTTCGGTTTACATGTCCGATATTTTTTCGGCCCTATGGCTGGCCGACAATGTCGGCAGCTTCTTCGCCGAGGGCGGCGCGCTTTACATTCATTCACCCATCGAACCCAGCGTTATCGAGCATGGCTGCCAAGGCTGGGCCGTCTGGGGCAATGCCCTTTGGGACCGCGATGCAAAGATCATTGGCTATACCGCTTTCTACTACGCCGGCCGGATGATCAATGACGAGTGGGTAAGGCATCGCAGCGGCACCCATCACCTCTATTCTGTCGATGTTGGAATCGAAGACGCCGCCGGGAATGCTCTGGTCACAAGCTATGCCGTTCGGCGTCCAGAGGGCGAGTGGGCTTTGCTGCTCATCAACAAAGATCGAGATAATGCGCATCCCGTTCGAATCGCCTTTGAAAGCAGTGGCGGGACCGGACATTTTTCCGGCACGGTTCGCATGGTCACATTTGGCAGCGACCAATACGTTTGGCACGGCGCGGATGCCACCGCCCACGCCGATCCAAACCTGCCGCCTGTGGCTTCCTCAATCGAAGGCTCTGCACAAACTGTGTTCACGCTCCCCAAAGCTTCCGTGACCGTTTTGCGCGGCAAAGTCGCAGACCTCCGGGCCTGAACTCTGCCGCTGCGGGAGGCACCGTGCAAACCTGGGCACCCTCAAGCAAGAGCAATGCTTCCACTAGCCGACTTGGAGCAGTCGAGGAATGCGGTTCTACTGGCCTTTGCGGGATCGATCTTCGGACCCAACGCACTCTGAACAGCATCCATAATCTCCATGAGAGCACCTTGCGAGGGAGCCGTACTGGGTTCAGGCGGTAAAGCAGTCTCGTGCGGAGAGAAAGCCAAGCCGTGGATCCTCGCAGCAACCATTCTTGGTTCGAGCATTGCGTTCATCGACAGCACAGTCGTCAATGTGGCCCTGCCAGCGATACAGGCAACCTTCCACGCGACCGTAGTGGATGTGCAATGGGTGGTCGAGTCATACGGCCTGTTCCTGGGTGCGTTGATTCTCGTGGGCGGGTCCCTCGGAGATCTGTTTGGCCGCCGCACGATCTTCGTCGCAGGGGTGTTGATCTTTGCCATCGCATCCGCCACTTGCGGGTTTGCTTCGAACATCCATCAGTTGATCGTCGCGAGAAGTGTCCAAGGCGTTGGTGCTGCGCTCCTGGTCCCCGGAAGTCTTGCGATTATCAGTACAGCTTTCGACGAAAAGAGCCGCGGCCAGGCGATCGGTACCTGGTCGGGCTTTACAGCGATCACCACCGCGGTCGGGCCCGTTCTTGGCGGCTGGCTCGTTCAGCACGCTTCTTGGCGCTGGGCGTTCTTCATCAATCCTCCGATTGCGGCATCAGTGATCGTGATTTCGCTTTGGCAAATTCAGGAAAGCCGCCGCTTGACGGCCGCGAGTATCGACTGGATCGGAGCCCTTCTTGCCATTCTAGGTCTCGGCGGACTGGTATACGGCCTCCTCGAGTCAGTAAATCTGGGCTGGACGAATCGCCTGGTCCTTGGAAGTTTGATACTTGGTTTCGGGGGGCTTATCACGTTCGTTCTCGTCGAAGCTAGAGGTGCGTCCCCCATGGTGCCGCTCACTCTGTTCCGATCCCCGACATTCAGTGCCGCGAACATGCTTACACTGCTTTTGTACGCAGCACTCGGAATTTTCTTTTTTCTGTTTCCGTTGAACCTGATTCAGGTTCAGGGCTATTCCCCCACCGCAGCCGGTGGTGCGATCCTTCCCCTGATTATGCTGATGTTTCTTCTGTCGCGCTGGGCTGGTCGTCTGGTTGACCGCTATGGGGCGAGAGGGCCACTGATCATCGGCCCCCTCATTGCCGCGGCTGGATTCGGTCTGTTCGCTCTACCTTCCATTGGGAGTAATTATTGGAAGGCGTTCTTTCCAGCACTTGTGATCCTGGGATCGGGGATGACGGTCACCGTGGCGCCTCTCACCACCGTCGTCATGAATTCCGTCAAGGAAGACCGTGTCGGCACGGCCTCCGGAATCAACAATGCAGTGGCGCGAGTAGCAGCAGTGCTCGCAATCGCAATACTTGGAATCGTGATGGTGAAGGCGTTTAGCTTTCACCTAAATCAAAGCTTGGCGCGTCTTTCCGTGCCCTCCTATATTCTGCAGGAACTGCGAGCGAACGAGATCAGGCTCGCGGGCTTGCAAGTGCCCACTGGGCTAGACCTGATTGCGAATGCCGCCATCAAGGAGTCTGTGAGTGAAGCGTTCATATACGGATTCAGAATCGTCATGTCGATCTGCGCAAGCCTGTCTCTGGCAAGCGCGGCTGTCGCATCGCTCATGATTCCTCAGGAACGTGATCGCCACTTGCCCGTGGACTCCTCATCTTAAGGGTGCACGGCCAAGCCATGGCACTTCATTATGATGAGTGGGAAACGGGCTTCGAGGAGGTGAATGACAAAACAGCCAAGATTTGGGGGATACAAAATGCCTAGAATGAGAAAGTCGAGCTGTTGGGCATCCTGGCGGGAATTTATTTTTGACAATTCCGCTCGCAGGAGTTTTTCAACAGCCACAAGCGTTTACACTCAAACCCTCCGTTGCGGGGCCAATGAGTGAAATGGGGATGTTCGGAGAGTTGAATACGGCGCACCCGCGGTTACTAAATCGCTCGCGGGTGCGTCATGGGCGAAACGCTATTTCATGCTGCCGGCCGGCATGGGCATGTCCGAGTTAAAGATGTCGCACTGAGTCTTCCATGTCCCATTCAACTTCTTCGACACCAGCATCCATTTGCCATGGTCAATGTGGGAGCCGTCGGCCCCGGTAACCACGTACGTCCCCATGCCATAGCCCAGGTCGCCGATGCTCTCGGCGCTGGTGACTACGATCTTAACGTTGGCAAAGCCTCGATCCTTGCCGGCCTTGAGCTGGGCCAGAATCGCTTCGCGGCCATGTACGGCTTCCTGATTGGGTGGCATGCGGCAGCCATCGGGAGCGTACAGTGCCACCACTCCCGCCAGGTTGCCGGCGTTATAGTCTTTCTCCCAGGTTGCGGCGCGCCCCACCACGTCCGACTTGTCGGCGGCCGCTGCCGGGACAACGGCGAGCACGGCGCCCAGCATAAGAACTAATCCACAGCAGACAGCAGTCTTCATGTGCATGTCTCCTCCTGTTCAAAGACGCGAACGGATACTAGAGGATTAACCGGGAAAAGGCAAAAGCGAGGATTCCCGTTCTTCGCCAACTATCGGAGTCGGCGCCGCGGCACCGTGAGTCTGCGCTCTTGAGAGTTCTCGACGTAAAATCACAGCGGCAGGGCACTGGGGAAGCGAGTCTGGAAGTCGAGCAGTCCCACCCATTCCGGTGTAATGGTTATGCGTACCATCTCCTGAATCATTGAGCTCAGTTGCTCGATCCATGCCTTACCTTGCTGGCTGCCAAAATAGCGCTCGGCGGCCATCGTATATTCCGGAACGATTCCGGGCACGGTTTGTAGCCGCGCTGTGCCCCGAACCAGCAGGACCTTGTGGGGGAAAGTATTCTCGTCAATCGTGAGCGCCACTTTGGGGTTTTTGCCGAGAGCCTTCAGCTTTGGCGCCTTGGGCGGACTGGCCAGAACAAACTCTCGCTGATTCCAATGGAACCAGATGGGTACAACCCTGGGCGTACCGTCAGTCCAGACATACGCCAGCCGTGCGGGAATGGTGGATTGCAACAGCGCCAACGAAGCTGGATGGCGCAAGAGCTCAAAATCACCCTGTTTCACGGGCATCAGTCACCCCCCTTTGGGTTCTTGCTTCGAACGCTCCTTGTTGACCTCACGAACGGGACGAATTGCGCACCTGTGGGAAAAGACTACACCTCATTGCGACGGCGCCGCCGACAGCAAAATATTCGCGACTTCCCCAGGACGTTCGACATGGCAGTCGTGGCCAGTCTTCAGCTCGGCGACCTGCCAACCGGAGGCGCGAGCTTTTCTGGCAAACACCTCGAAAAAAGACCTCCCCGGATATCCTTCCGCAACGCCAGCAAAGAAGGTGGCTGGAATGCCGGCCTTCCGGTTAGCCGGAAGATGAAGCGCCTCCTCGAAGCAATGCAGGCTAAAATCACACAGCCTGGCGCGCACGAAATCGCGCGCCTCGCCTGGCTTCAGTCCCCAGAGATCAAGTTGGCCCTCCCCGCCCGGTAAGCGCCACCCATCTCCGTGCTCACGCGCAATGTTGCGAAAATGATCGCCAATCTCAGGCGGAAGCAAGTTCAGTACGCTTTGACCATTTTCCGGAATGAAGGCATCCAGGAAAACCAATCGCAGTATCTGAGTTGCGTTTGTCTCTGCCACACCGCTGATGATCATGCCAGCGTAACTGTGGCCTACAAGGGTCACTTGGTCCGGCAGCCTTGACAATTCGGTGGAAACGTCCTGCACATGTTGCCGTAGTGTAACGTCGGGAGACAGACGACTTTGATCGGTGCCAAGCCCACTGAGAACCGGTGTTATCACGCGATGGCCCTGCCTGCGCAGCAAGGGGGCCAACAAGTCCCAGGTCCCTGCCGACTGCCACGCGCCGTGCACGAGGACGAACGTCGACATACCGGAGAGAGTCTAACAGGTCGAGGTGTCTCGCGGGCCTCGTGGCCCTTAACTATTGAAAGCGGGCCTTAGCGCTCAGAACCTTCGGAGGTCGATGAGTGCTATCGCGATTCTATCGCCCGTAGCCCTAAGCAGCCTTAAGTGCACGTTCTGGGCGCGCCCTTTTAGGGCGGCGAATCGTAGCCACGCGACTGACGCCGGGTTTTTCCTCGCCTTCATTATTATTATTATTATCATTATTATTATTATTATCATTCACCACGTCATACAGCTGTTTTAGGAGGTGGATAAACTTCTTTGGGTTGCGCTCTTTGCGAGCCGCTTTCGACAGTTTTCTCCAGTCATTTGTAACCACGGCACGAGACATTGATGCTCCTCCTGTCTGACTTTTTTGTTGTGCCTCAGCTCCTGCAACTGGATTGCCAAGGCGACAAGGGTTGGATTTTCAGAAAGATGTGAGAACTGGCAGAAGAAATATGTCCCTGGGTTTTGCCAAACGGTGGGTAGTTTTGTTCAGGTCCGGCATTCGCCTTAATTCGACAGCTTATAGTTGACTTGCAGGACGGTTTCGAACTCGACCGGTTGGCCATTGCACACCGCCGGGGCATAGCGCCACTGGCTGAGGGCGCGCTGGGCGGAGTCGTCAAGATCCGGACCTGCGCTCTCTACCAGCTTTCGAAATCGTGGAGCGCCATCCTTGCCGATCAATACGTCGAATGAGACAGTTCCCTCATGGTGCAACTGGCGGGCGATTACCGGGTACTCGGGGGCCTGTCGATTGATCAGATGGGGTACCAGCGGATTCATGCAGCCAGCCTGGGGCGAAGCTCCAGAGGGCGGGGTGAACGTGTCGGGCGGAAACTGGGCGGGACTGACGAGTTCGACTACATTGACCTTGGCCACTACTTTATCCGCATGATGAAGGACGAGAAGTCGCGGAAAGACTTTCCCGGCGACCGGCTGGAGATTGCTATCCGCAAACAAGAGAGGGTCGCGGACGATAGTGTCGCTACTGTCATTCACGCAAATCTCCGACGATTGTTTCTGCGCGCTTTCAATTGCGAAGCAAGTTAACTTGTCGCCGTGTTCTTTTCGTTCTTTCGTTTTCTTGATCGTGTCTCCGGGGGTGAGGGCCAGTTGAACGAGTGCTATACTCTGTGACGAACCCGCGCTGGACCCGAAACCAAGTGCTTGGCGTAACTGGTAGATCGGAACCGGGATGAAATCGCCGCTGCGCTGGACCCAGACCGTTTCTTTCGCCCCAGTCTGAACTTCGGTATAGCCCGGAAGAGTGATTTCTTCCCGCCACTGGTCAGGACCGTTCCAAAGGAGTTCATACGTGCCGTTCACTGATTTCTCGTGGTCCTCGATTTGGACATTGGCCTTCATCGCGAACGAGGGCAATTCGAAAATATTGGTTTTCGAAACGGCTTGTTCCAGGCGGGTGATGGCCTCTTGCTGCCTGGCCGTGTCGGAGGCGCCGAGGAACTCTGCGAAGACGAGGATTGGCACGATCAGGCAGATGCGACGTTTCATGGGCGCATTATAGAGCAACAGCCACTGCCGCCATCTCCCGCGGCTCGCCTGGAACACGGACGTCATTCCTGGGAAAGCCGCTGGCCGCGAGGTCGCGAACGACCTCGCGGGCCAATTCTAAGTCCTCGAACAAGCCACCACAGTTCTTGCCATACCGTTCTCCAATCTAAGTAGTCACCTAAGGTACGAACGATCTCCATCGCCTGGAGCCGCTACTCAGCTTTGGCCTCGTGGACGTATCCGCCAAGTTCTTCCACCAGACCCCGGGCCGATGCAGGTACAGCGACTTTGCCGTCAAGAATTTCACGACGGGTTACAGCGCGCCCATAGATGGCTTTGTCTCCACTTTTGTCGGCTTGCATTACGGCGCCATCCAGACTCACCCCGGCAAAAATGCCTTTGGACCGCGAGTAAGACAGAATCTCCGCATTCAATTTTAGGTCAGTGCCAGCAGCGGCATTCCGACCCACCGGTCCGGCGGCTACCGAAGCGTCTGCTCCGAGTTTGAATTTGTCGCTCATCAGGCTTTGCAGGGCATGGTCGTTCATAAAGAGCATCACAAGGTCGGTGGACGAGCCGCCGATCTGATATCCCACACTCCCGCCGTCAACAGCCACAAACATGGGAGCGCTCCAGCCGTGCTTGTTGCGACAGGTTGCTACTCCCCTGCCATAGCTGCCACCGAATATAAACGCGAACTTTTTATCTCCTGGAATGATGGCAATGCACTTCGCCGATTCCAGAAGATCCGAAGGAATGCCCTGATCCGGAGTACTCATGATCTCCTTGAAGACCTGGGCAGCTTTATGGGTGCGATTTACGTCGTCATCCCGATCGGAGGCGACAGCGGCTAGACTTGCGATCGCCATTAGCGTTGTTACGGCTAAAATACGTTTCAACATTGTTATCTCCATTCAAGTTTGAAGTGTTAAAAACAAGGACTCGCTCAGATACAGTGAGAACTGTTTCCGTCCGCCAAATCGAAAGTCGCTCCAACCCTTCTACCCAGATCGGCGCAAACTGGATTTGACTCGCTTTTCTGCTTGGCAAAAAGCCCCGGCCTTAAATACGATGCTAGATGTTGTTAACAGGCCATTGCTGGTCAATAGTGAACACCTGCGGCTTTTGTACTTTTTGGCAGCAAGACGAACAGATCAGGAGTGTTTCGCGAATTGACGGTTCGCGGCGGCAATCTTCAGCTGATCAAAACAGATTCGTCGTAATGCAATTGTCGGCAGCGCAGATGAGGCAGAGATTTGTTTGGCGGCCCCTTACTTCTCGAATGCCCTCATCGAAACCGTGATCATTGTGAAGTTGATTTGGACGAAACAACTACGTGAGCCTCCTTGCTGGGAGGGATTTCGCTTCCAGGTGGATAAATAACAATCTGCAACTTGCCCCACCCCGCATCGGAATTCGAGTCTGACTCTTTGCCCATTCCCAGAGTCTTGAGTTGACTATCGTCAAATCCGAAGTTCTCCACCAGATACTCGCGTACAACCATCGCCCGGGCCTGTGTCAGCACCAAATCCTTCTGGGTATCGCCCTCCATTCCAGTAGATGCGACGACTACCGCAAAACCGAACTCGTTATTGGCCAGGAACTCGCCGCCGGCGTTGAGACTTTTCTGATTCTTCAGCTTGGCCGAATCCTGCTTATCGAAAAGCTGCTTCGTCGAATATGTAAACTCCTTTGTAGGCGGGCCCTGGGGCAATCGTTCAATCTCATTCTTAGCGAGTTCATCGGAGTCTTCGTAGCCGCGCTTCTTGAAATAGCCTCGCAAGAGGAAATTGTGCTTCATCGCTTCCATATTTTCCTGGAAATCTGTAACCCCGGCTCTCGCCGCGAACACGCGTTTTCAGATCTGTTTGTGGCGTATCTGCTGGCGCGAAACATCCGATACGAAGAGGATTTAGTTGACCAGCTCTTCAACTCCAGTGAAAAGAGACTTGCCCGGATTCTTCTGTTGCTGGCTCATTTCGGCAAGGAAGGGGCTCCTGAGACCGTTGTCCCAAAGATCAGTCAGGAAACTCTGGCGGAGATGATCGGCACGACCCGCTCGCGGGTTAGCTTCTTCATGAACCGGTTCAGGAAACTGGGCTTTATTCACTACAACGGCGGTCTCGAAGTACACAGCTCGCTGCTCAACGTGGTTCTGCACGATTAGCTGCTCTCCGCTCAAGAAAAGCGGGTGAGCAATTTTGAACAGCCTCAGGAACCGCAAGCGTTGAGGATATGCATCTGTTTGAGGTGAACCATGCCCCCGTCCCTTTATCCGGAACTCTCTGGCGGAGTAGTTCTCTGCATCGACGATAACCGAGATGTGCTGGAATGCGAGAGGGCATTCCTCGAAGCTTTTGGATATACCGTTCTGACGGCTTCCAGCGCCGACCAGGGATTGGACCTCGCTTCCATCCATTCGGTCGACATTGTAATTCTCGACTACTTCATGCCCGCGATGAACGGTCAGGAAGTCGCCATGCAACTGAGACGGCTCAGGCCGCAAGCGCCAATTATCCTGCTCACCGAAGCCGAGAATGTACCACAGCCGACGTTGAATCTGGTCGACGCCCTGGTAGTCAAGGATCGTTTGGCCAGCCAGTTGTTGCCCACAATCGCCCACTTGCACGAATGCGGACGGATCCCAGCGTGTTCCTATGACACATGACGGTTGAAGAGTCGCAATTCTTTTTTCCAAACAGACATATGATGGACAATGTCCCCCCCACCTGAGGCCAGTCATATCCCCCTGAACAGTAGGGGAACAGTTTCCTGACCTGCTACCCTTTTTATTTTTGTGGGTCGGCGCCAAAGCGATTCGTCGTGCGAGCACACGAGTGTTAACCATCTGTGCGGCCTCTGCCCACTGTTCCGGCTGTGGAATCTGCCGATCCCCGATTTCCCGTGCCTGGGCGGATTGTGTTTGGAACGAAGCTATCGGTCCAGCAGCACTCCCAGCTCGTCGGACTCTCCCCAGGCTCGGACGTATTGCGCTTTCCCGATTGCTCCTGGGCCGTTAGGCCCCATTTCGTAATAGACCTTAGTGTCCGGCGGGAAGCGCTTCAGGGCGTCAGTCAGTTCTTTCACGGTCCATGCTGTGTCTGCCATCTTCCTCCCAACTACGCCGCCAAGTTAGGCTCTCCGCGCGGTTTCGCCTGCAGGGGCGCTCTTGCTTCGAGCAGAAGCTCAGCGTTGAATTGTGCGCCGACCAAGACTACGAAGCCCGTCCAGTAAAGCCAGATGCTGAACGCAAGCGCCACTCCCAGGCTTCCATAACCCTTGCAGTAGGCGGAGAAATCCTGGAAATAGAGGCCGAGCAGGTAAGACAGTCCGATCCAGCCTCCGACCGCGATTAATGCCCCTGGCAGCGTGCTCACAAACCTCTGCTTCAGGTTCGGCGCAACGAAGTACAGCAGCTCAACCGCGAAGACCGTGCACGCAATTGCCACCGCCCATCGAACATACGGCCAAAGAGTTTCCATTCCGAAGCTTTTGGTCAGACCCGCGCTCAGGGTGGGACCTACCAGTAGGAATCCGAGTGCAGTGATCAGCAGACATCCGACCGAGAAGGTTAGGCCGATGGCGAGGCCACGCGTCTTCCAATAGCGCCTGGTCTCAGAAACCTCATAGGCAGTATCGAGCGCGTCGATCAAAGCCGTAAATCCACTCGATGCCGACCACAGGGTGAACAGGATGCCGAAGGTTAGCAGCCGGCAGTGCCGGGACAAAATCGTGTCTTTCACCAGATTCCTGAGCGGGCCCATGCTGGCAGCAGGCACGACTCGCGCGATCAACCCCATCACTTGGCCAAAGAAATCCGGGACCGGCAGATAGGCGACGACCGCAGAAAGGAAGATCAAGAAAGGGAACAAGGCGAGAACAAAGTAATAAGCTAACGCCGCCGCAAACGCCATGGTGTGATTCTTTTCCATGTCGTGAACCACATTGACCACCGCGTTCCTGAAGTGGCGTAACCGCATGGGAGATCACTGTGCAGGGTGGCTCGCTACGCTGGCGCCGGCACCTCGGACTTCAACCAGTCAAGCGTGATCAGCACGCCCAGCTGGCGGACTCGTCATTCTCGGCGCGATCGATGACACGATCAAGAGATAGAAATGCACGCATGTCTCAGATCCGACCGAGGACCAATAAAATCACAACAATGAAAAGAACCAGCCCCAGGCCGCCGGTCGGGGCGTAACCCCACTCCCGGCTGTGCGACCAGCGCGGCAGCGCCCCGATCAGCGCTAATACCAGGATCACGATCAATATAGTGCCAAGCATGGTTAGCTCCTTTTTATCTGCGGATCAGTTTCGGTTATAGGTGTTTCGCGGATTTCGTGATGGTCAAAACTACTCAGTGAACGAAGAAACACTCGAAAGGACAGATCAATCTTGCTGCGTTGCGGAAAGATAACGCCGGAGATTGCTGCGCCACTGTCAAAAGGAAATGGTGCGAGCCCAAATCGAGGAACCCGCACCAAAGCGTTACTCGGACCTTCTTTCCAGATCCAAGCGGCCTGACAAAGTCGTCACGGTCAATTCTCTACTTACGAGGTTTCTCTTCCGGTTTGGCCTCTTCTTTGGCTGGACGAGGAGCCGGCTGTGCATGAGCGGTTGTGACCGGATGGGAAGCAGGCTGCGCGCGCCGTGCGGCTTCAGTCCGGGACGCTGCCGGTTGCCGAGGCGCCGGCCGCGCATGAGCTGTTGTGGCCGAATGAGCAGCAGGCTTCGCGTGAGCTGCGGTCGGCTTTCTAGACTCAGCGGTCGGACGAGCCTCCTTAGGCTTGGCCGCCCTATTCTCAGTCGTACGCGTTGCGGCTGCTTTGCTTTCGGTCGCGCGCGTTCCGGCCGCCTTAGTTGCAGCTGCTTTGTTCTCGGCGGCCTTGCTCTCGGTCGCTTTATTCGCCGCTGCCTTATTCTCAGTTGTACGGGTTTCAGCGGCCTTGTCCTCAGTGGCCTTGTTCTCAGTGGCCTTGTTCTCGGCCGCCTTATTTGCAGTAGCCTTATTTTCGGTCGTGCGAGTTGCGGCCGCTTTACTTTCAGCTACTTTGTTTACAGGGGCCTTGTAAGGCGCTCCTGCCTCCTTAGCCGCGACCACGCCCTTACCACTAAACTCACTAGGCTTCGCCGTTGCGGCGATTGCCGGCCGTCCGTGGTTCACGGACGCCAAGAGCGCGTGGTTGGTGCTGGCAGCCTTCACGTGTTCAGTTTGCAGCTCGGTGGCTGGTGTATGCTGCGCGTGCGACGCTGTCTCTTCCGCGGCTGTCGGACGGGCTGTAATTCCACCCCTGCCGCCGTTGTAGCTGACATGGTTTACCCTGGTGGTATTGATTACGGTCTTGCTGTAAACATTGTGAATAACCGTGATGTTCACGTTGTTCACTGAGCGGTTGTAGTAGAAGGCTCCGTGGTTCCAATATCCCCCTCCATAGCCGACGCCACCGTAGCCAAAGCCGTAGTTGACGCCACCGTAAAAGCCGACTTGAGCACCCCAGTAGCCGCCATTCCAGGCGAAGGCCTCGCCGCTCCAGCCCCAATAGCCAGGAGTCCAAAGCAAGCCGGCTTCAGGAGGCATCACCCAGGTGCCCGGCACCCAGAAGTAGCCATCGTCGCCATTCGCCCAGTAGCCGGGCGTCCACATATAACCGGCCGAGGGGATCACGGGTTGAGTGTATACGGGCAGCGCGGGCGGTGCGATCGTGATCGACACGCCAAACTGCGCGAACAAACTGGCCGGAACGGCCATCATCAGAACTGCCAGCAACAGAAAACGCGAGGTGCGCATTTTGAATCACCTTGCCAGATCATCCTTCGATTGCCCGGTTAAACCTTGCTGCTGCGGGCTGCGTGGAGTGAGGGCGATGGTTACGATACAAAGATTCCACGGACGTGACCGCCAAGTCTGTGCAATACGACTCATTTTTTCGAAAATGCACCGGAAAGAAAACGGCGCGAGTTCCGAGAAACCGGACTCGCGCCAACGATGGTCAAACTCGCTTGCTCCTGACGCTACAGCGTGACATTGATTGCGAGGTTCACGCCCGGATACATCGGGTTGCACAGGTAATACATGCCGTCAATCTCGACCACATAAACGTCTTGCGTGTAGAGCCAGTTGCTGGGCCACGCGCCACCAAATCCGAACCAATAACCGCCGTATTGGAAGCGGCCACTGCGGAAATCACCCTCACTGACGCGAAACGTGTGTTCGCGTCCGAAGTGAGCCTTGTAACGATCGGCGGGAATGCGGCCATTACTAGCATGCTGCTCCTGCTTTTCCGGCTTAGCCTCCGGAGCGCGTTGCTCCTCTTGCTTTGCGTTCTTCTCCTCTGGTTTGGTGTTTTTTTCTTCCTGAGCGTTTTTCTCCTCTGGCTTCGCGGTTTTTTCCGGTTGTGCTTTCTTCTCCGCGGGTTTGTCCTTCTGTTCCTCCTGTTGGTCGTGCTGGTCCTGGGCGTATGCCGCACTCGATGCGACAAGGGTCAAAGACAGAACTGCTGTGCCGATAATTCCTGCTAGTTTCATGGGTGTTGCCTCCAGTTGTCGCCTTCGATCGTTTTACCTATGCTTGGCCTACTGCAAGCTCCCTGTGGTCGCGTTGACCGGGCTGCCGATGGCGTCGCCGGACACGACCAGTTCAACCCTGCGATTTTCCTGCCGTCCTGCCGCGGTATCATTCGAGGAGACCGGCAAAGTGTTGCCGAAGCCTTTCGCGCTGACCGAAGCGGTCGCGACACCTTCTTGCACCAAGTAGTCGCGCACGGAGTCAGCGCGGTTCTCGGACAGAGTTTGGTTCATGGCATCGCCGCCGACGTTGTCCGTATATCCGCCCACTTCAATGTTGAGTCCAGGGTAGGCGAGCAGAATACCGGCGACTTTTGCCAGTTTCTCTCTCGCCCCCGGCTTCAACGAGAACTTCCCAGTGTCAAACAAAACATCGGACATGCTGACGATGAGCCCTCGCGCGCTGTCGCGAGTGTGAAGAATCGAATTCAACTGCTCGGACAATTTCGCACGCATCGCCGCTTTGTCTGTGTCGGCCTGTTGCGCATTCAACTGGGCCTGCTGTGCTGACAGGCGGGATTGTTCGGCATCTGCTTGGGCTGCGGAAACTGCGGTTGCCGAAGCGGCCTGGCTGTCCGCCATTTCTGATTTAGCCTGAGCCGTCGCCGCTTGTGCGTCCACTGCGTCAGTCCGGGCCGTGGCTGCGTCGAGGTCTGCTTGAACCGTGGCCGCCTGCGCCTGATCCTTCTGCTGAATCGCGACATCTGCCTGCATCTGCGATTGTGCTTGCGCATCGGCGGAAGCCTGTTGTTCGTCTGCCAAACGGACTCCCTCTATTTTCTTGACTGCGATCTCCCGTGCATCCTCAGCAGTCTGCACCGCCTCGCGAGAGACAGCGATCAGCCGTTTCTTGGGATCGTTCCGTTCCGTGGCATAGCTATCCGCATCGTTCATCAACTGAACCGCCCGCTGGTAGCTATCGCTGGCATAGGTCTCGGCGCCTTCAGATTGAGCGATGCGCAGCGCATTCCTCGCCTCGAAGAATTCGAGGGGTAACTTGGCGTTCAAAACCACAGGGTCGAATTTAAAGCCCGTGGGAATGTAGCCGCCCCGTTCCATCAGTTCATACTTCGCGTTCACCGCCTCGGCGGTTCCCTTGGTGCCCTCGCGGACCACGTTTTCGAGCAACACCACGTTGCTGGGCTCCCGCACGGCATAATAAGGTTCGGCCGTAACAATCAGGGCGAAGGCCTGAAGGTCCGTGGTCACCTGCAATTTGCTGCGATCGTTCTCGCCAACTAGCACCTCGCCCAGGTTCACTGCCCTGCCTTCCGGCGAAATCGCCCAGAGAACGTAGGTGAGATATTCGGTGCCAAAAGTCGTCGGACTCTGGAGGTTGCCAAATTCGGCCTCGATCTCAATGGATCCCTTCTTGCTGTTTACCTTGGCTTCCCCGTTCGCCGATGGCATCAAGGCCGTGCCCGTGAAATCCAGCTTCGAGCTTCCGCTGCGGTACTGGTAGTTGACCGCTTCCACGGTGCGGCTGACTACGATCACTCGAAATGTGGGCGCCAAACTCACATGCTCGACTTCAACCGTGGTTTGAGAATTGGTCTGAGCTACTGCTGGCAGAGTCAGGGCAACTGCGGCTGCTAACAACAATTTTGTCTTCATACTGTCTCCTTGTGGCAGTTAACTGCCGAGTTGTTGCTGTGTCATCCGTCGGAACGATTGGCCGGACCTGTTCTAGGTTCCAAGACGAATGTGCGAAAGAGAGTGAAACAGGCCAAAAACATTCAGCAGCCATAAAACCACGGCAATGACCACAACACCGTTCAGAATTGATTTGATGGATGACTGCATGGGGATGAAGCGATTCACCAGCCACAGAAGCACACCCACCACGATAAGGACTTCCAGGAGTTGAATTAACGGCATGATCTTTGACCTTTCTTCTTGCGGGCTAATACCTCTCATCCGCCCGAGGTGTTGCCCTTAGTTTCGATGTTCGAGAACTTTTAGGGTCGAAACGTGTCTTGCCTCAAGTTTGCAGCGGACACGCGGATGAAGAATGCCGATTGGCTGAATGTGGTCGCTGCAGCAACCTAAGAATTTGCGAGCTACGAATCGGCGTCCGTGGCTCCGTCTACACACTCAGGAGATTAGAGAATGACAGGTACGAAGTCTGGTGTCTGAGCAAGATAGCTCACTTGCGGAAACCCGGTGCATTGGTTTTTACAAATCCTGCGCTCGCTGCCGCCGGTCACTGCTGGCATTGGCATCCAGCCAACCGAGCAGGGAGCGGACGCTTGCCCGGGCCAGTGCAATCGCGCAGTCCGCCGCGCCGTAATAGATGTTGAGCGTGTCGCCATCGGCGTCCATCGTATATCCGCAGGGAAAGACAACGTCGTCCACATCGCCATGGCGCTCGTACTCCGCCTCCGGCCCAAATATCCACGAGTCGCCGCGCAGCAGGCATTTTTCCGGATTCTCCAAGTCGAAGAGAGCCACGCCCAAGCGATACAGACAGCCCGAAGGCGTGTGCCGTACTCCGTGATAGAGCACGAGCCATCCCCTTGAAGTCTCGACGGGCGGCGGCGACATCCCGATTTTGTTGGCATCCCACCATGCTCCACGCCGCGCTTCCAACATAAGCCTGTGCCTGCCCCAGTGACGCAAATCCGGCGAATAAGAAATCCACATGTGCGACCCGAGGGTCGTCATGGGCCGGTGAATCAGCGCCCAGTATCCATTGATTCTTCGGGGCAGCAGCGCCGAGTCCTTGTCATCGGGAGACATAATTACGCCGTAGCGTTCGAAGCTTCGAAAGTCTTTGGTCAGGGCCAGGGACACTCCGGGGCCGCCGCGCGAATATGAGGTGTAGGTGACCACGTATTGCTGCAATTCGGGCACGAATGTGATGCGAGGGTCCTCGATGCCCCAGATCTCCTCGGGAAATTCTTTGGGGCTGGGCATCAATGTCGGTTCGCTGTCAATCTGCCAACCATCGACTCCGTCGGCAGAGCGCGCGGCGCAAAGATGCGACAACCCGCGCCGGTCTTCCACGCGGCACAGCAGCAGTGTGGAACCATCCGCCAGCAACGTCGCGCCGGCGTTAAACACGCTGTTGACGGAATAAGGCCAATCCTTACTCGTCAGGATTGGGTTGGCAGGGTGGCGGAGCAGTAATGGTTCGTAACGGGCATTCGCAAAACTCATAGGTTTTGGCGTGGCGATATTCATAAGGGACGTTTCGTTGGTTCAGAGTTTTGCAGCGAGCGCATTTCCATCAGTGCCGTCAAGAACGATAGCGTCGATTCCGCTCCCTGGTTTTCGTTGGCGCGCTCGGGATGAAGCCCGTCGCGACAGCCGCCAGTTACGAAATCATAAAGGGGAAGCTGGAGGTCATTGTCACCCAGGAACCAGTTGAAAGCCGACCATGCTTCGTCGCGCCATCGGCTCTCGCCGGTTATCCGGTGTGCTTGCAGACACGCAGATACTGCGCCGGCCGCTTCAATGGGCTGTTGATCGAACCGAGCCTTTTCACCACCTTGGCGATAAAAACCTTGCGACCCAATCGGCATAAAGTGGCCGTTGTTTCCCGAGCGTTGGGTTTCGGTGAGCCAGTCCAGCGCTTCGAGCCCAGCGGAGACCATGCGGTCATCGGAGCAAGCGGAACCGATGAGCAGCATGGCCTGGGGCAGTCTCGCGTTCCCGTATGCCAGAACATCTTCAAACCATCTCCAATCCGGGCGGCGGATCGACTCATACATGGCAAGCAGTCGCCCAGCCAGCGCCGATCTAATCTTCTGCGCGGCGCGGTCGCCGGGATAGCAATCGAGATATTCCTGAATTCCAAGCAGCGTGTAGGCGGAGGCGCGCGGACTGCAAAACTCTGCAACAGCAGGCAGGGATAATTCGAATAGACGGCCGGCAGCACACTGCAATCCCTGATCGCTGGACCGCCCAAGAACCGTGCCCAGCGCCCACATTGCCCGTCCGTGACAATCTTCAGAACCCTCGGCTTCGTTCCATCGGCGATCATAGCCGAGGAAGTTTCTGAACCTGCCCTTGGCCGGATCGAACCCGTGCTCCAGAAACGACATATAACGGGCAGAGAAATTCGCAATCGGCACATTTGGTTTCTCTGGCTTATCTTTCTCCGGTCGATCCTGGCCCGCACGCTCCAGCATTACCGTGGAAATGAGTGCGCGGGCATTGTCGTCAGTGGCATAGCCCTCGCCTCGGTTGGGGACGGTGAAGATTGCATGCTGCAGCACTCCTGTGTCATCGGTCAGTGCGTTGATATGATCCAGCTTCAATTCTGGCAGCCGATTGAAATCTTTGAGTGCAGCGCCCGCCGAGAACTGAACTCGAGGACTCTTCATGCGATCGCTCCGCACGCGAGAGAAGCTTTCCATATAGCCTTGCGCCACCCTTTTCCAGATCATCTCCCGCGCGAACAGATAGGCGCGTTTCCGCATGGCGTGACGTATCGCGGGAGTGTCCAGGAGTTCGATTGTCTTTTGCGCGATGGCATCGGGATTCTGGAAAGGGACCAGCGCACCTCTCCGATCGTCCAACAACTCGATTGCGTGCCAATAGGGCGTCGAGATGATCGCTTTTCCCGCTCCCAGTGCATAGGCGAGCGTACCGGAAACCACTTGGGCCTCATGCCGGTAAGGAGTGATGTAAATGTCTGCGGCGCCAATGAACTCGGCCATCTCCTCAGGACTGGCGAAGCGATTGTGAAAAATCACCTGCGACTCCACTCCCACTTCCTTCGCCAAGGCTTGCAAGCTGGCTCGGTATTTTTCACCCTCGCGGCGCAGAACGTGCGGATGGGTCGCGCCAGCGACGAGGTAAACGACATTCTTGTGCCTGGACAAAATCTGCGGCAGCGCCCGAATTACGTTTTCGATTCCCTTGTTCGGCGAAAGCAGGCCGAACGTGAGCAGGACCGCTTTCCCTTCCACTCCGAACTTGTCTTTGTAGAAATTGGGATCTAGGAATGGAAGATCCGGAACGCCGTGAGGCACCATGTCGATCTTGCTGCCGGGAATCTTGAAGATTTCTTGCAGGAACTGGGACGAGAGCTGGCTCATGACGATGAGTCGATCTGAGAGCTCTGCTATCTCTTCCATCACCCTTAGTTGGTTCGGGTTGGGTTCGCGCAGGACCGTGTGGAGTGTGGTCACGACGGGCATCTTCAAGTGGCGCAGCAAATGCAAAATGTGGCTTCCGGCCTCGCCGCCGAAAATTCCATACTCGTGCTGCAGGCACACCATGTCGATATTGTTAAAGTTCAAGAATTCGGCGGCTTTCTGATACGCAGTCAGATCGTCTTGAGCAAGCGACCATTGCACCCGCGCGGGATAGTCGTAACCTTCTTCGGTGTCATTAACAGGGAGTGCCAACAATCGAGCATTCCCGTACTCTGCGGACATTGCGCTGCATAGGTCGGTGGTGAATGTAGCGATTCCACATTGCCGCGGAAGATAATTCCCGATTACCGCGATGCGACTGGGCAGCGATGGCTCCGAATGTGCTCGGGTGCGGGTGGTTGAGGTGTTCTCCTGCACGAACGGGAGGGAACCAACCACTTGCAGGCCACGATTTGGAAGCACTGTGATTGGTATCGCCATTTTTCCTTGGCCTGGTGCGAACAGTTGCTGCATGAGGCTCTCCCGAAGAGCCGCAAGCAAGCACTGAGGATGGATTGAAGTCTGCCTCCAGACAGTATTCAATGAAAATGACTTGAGGACTGGTCACTATTGACCATTTCTTGGTGGAATAACGCTGCACTATGGCGCAATGAAGGCAAAACAGAAGGAAGCCCTGGCGGTTCGTTGCCCCACGTGCGGCGCGAAGCCGGGCGAAAAGTGCGAGCTCAGTACTGGTCTGCCCCGTACGAACCCGCATCGAGACCGGCGCTTAGTGGCTTCGGACAAGTAGTTGCTCATCGGACGGATCTGGCCAGCCTGTACTGGCGGAGCGGATCAGCGCCCGAAATTCAGGCGGGTTCGGCGACGATTAAACCGAGGAAGATTGCACCGAGACGGTTGGGACCGTAGTCGGTGTCCGGTTGGAGACGGGCTCAGCCCCTGGCCAATTCCGTACTGTCATGGGAGGCCTGCCGCGCCTCGGAGTTATCCAAATAGCAGCCCCGTTGCATGTGGCGCGAGTGCGCCGAAACGGTGACGTACGGCACTCCCAGAAAATGGCTGGCAACGATTCCAGTCACCTCTAGGCCGTTAAAGTGTTCCTGCTTCACCTTCGCCAAGATCCGCTGTAACGCGTCTTGGATCTTCGTCGCTCCCGGAACGCCAAAGAACATCGCCTTGACTTCTGCTGCCATGAAAAAGAAGTTCCATCCCGCCGCACGGATCTTGCGATCAACAGAGACCCCATCCAAGGTGCTGACCAGGGTCCAGTTTCCCCAGCAGGGTTCACTCTCCAGTTGAAGGAGTTGCGCCATCTCCGGACATTTCTTCATCAGAATCGTGCCGACTTGAACAGTTGCTGACATGAGTTTTCCGGACACGACCTGCTACTATCGACGCAATGCTGCCGTAAGCAATCTCTCAGCATCAAACATTTCTCTCTGACATACTGTCCAAAAACGCTCACTCTGCAGATTATTAATTTGTCATGATTTATGCGGGGTCGAGCCCGATTTCACAGACTATACTTACTGATGATGAGGTTCGCAGTAGCAATCAAGAAGAACGGCAACTTCGACACCGATACTTTCCTCGCGACGATTGGCGATGGCAGGAAGATTCTTTCTATTGAAAAAAAGCAAACGATATTCGCGCAAGGGGACCCGGCGGACGCTGTCTTCTACGTCCAAAAAGGCAAAGTGCGGCTCACGGTCGTATCGAAGATAGGCAAGGAAGCGACGATCGGAATCGTGAGTCAAGGGAACTTCTTTGGGGAAGGATCGCTGGCGGGACAGCTCTTACGTATGGGCTCCGCGGCGGCCATGACAGACTGCGAGATCCTCCGGGTTGACAAGAAAACGATGATGGACGCGCTGCACCGCGAACCCGCGCTTTCTGAGATGTTTGTGGCTTATTTGCTGGCGCGGAATATTCGCTACGAAGAAGATCTGGTGGACCAATTGTTCAACTCTAGCGAAAAGAGGCTTGCCCGTGTGCTGCTACTGCTCGCTCACTTTGGCAAGGAAGGGATCCCGGAAACCGTAGTCCCTAAGATCAGCCAGGAAACCCTGGCCGAGATGGTTGGCACCACCCGTTCTCGAGTCAGCTTCTTCATGAACCGGTTCAGAAGGCTGGGCTTCATTCATTACGCTGGTGGCGCAGAAGGCGCTTTGCAGGTCCACAGCTCTCTGCTCAATGTAGTTCTGCACGATTAAGCGCGTCCACGTATGTGGTGGTCAAATGCCCCGCTTCGCCGACGTTCACTGGATCCCATTCGATCGGTAACAAATGACGAGCACGCCCCGATTCGCTCGGCCCGCTTTGGCGATGGCCGCACGACAAGCAAATTGCTCCCACCTGCCTGATGTCAGTCTCTTTCGAGATTTCGTTTTCGCGGACCGCAACTGCTCCGGCGATGACGGGGCCGGCACACGCGTCACAAACGTAAGCGGACAAGTGAAGATATTGTTTTCTCATGGGCGTCCTCGCAGCGCGAAACAAAGTTCTTATCTATCTACATGCTAGGTGTTGATGGGCGGGATTTCTGATCAGTATTGCTCGCCTTGACCGCATGACATCACAAGTACTCTGGGGACTGATCGCCCGGAGACTTTGAGTGAGGCTACGGAGCTTTTCGCCAATAGTGGCTTCGCCCGTCGGACCTTCGGCGAAGAAGTCGTTCCACACTATGCGCATTTGTTCCGCGCCGAACAAAAGGCTTTTGGCCGCGCGGTGACGGACTGGGAGCGTAATCGCTACGTTGAAAGGATCTGATCAGGGGTCTTTCATCACCCGCCGAGTTTGCTTACCTGGAAGATGGGACGACCGATTCGTTATAGCCCCATGGAGATTCGGCGTGGCTTCCAGGAGCGAGCCCTTCACATGATTGATATTGCTGAAGAAGAGTTGGCTGATATCGCTCTGCAGCCAAGAGAGAATTTCAGACGCTTCATCCGTCGTGACCCGCTGGGCTTGGTTCTGGCCCTCATGCCGTGGAACTACCCTTACTTGTGTTCGGTCAATGTTGTGGTTCCGGCGCCAGCGGGCAACTCGTGAACTGATAGCGGTACAAGGGGTTAGGATGGAGCCGACGAGCGGACTTGAACCGCTGACCTGCCGATTACGAATCGGCTGCTCTACCAACTGAGCTACGTCGGCCTCTGGTTTGGCTGTTCCAGTTTATCAAATCGCCGCTGGACTAACCGCGGAGTGGGAAGACCGGCAATCGCTTCGGCGAAAGATGGGTTTCGCATCAGATCAACTACGTGGCGCGCGACGCGACCATGGCATCGTATTCTTCCCGCGACTGAGCCGGCAGCAGCACCCAGAGCGTGTATACGCCCAGCACCGTGCCGAAGGGAATGTGGAACAGCGAGACGAAGCCCAGCACCAGCGCGAGAATGCGCGCCCACGGCTCCCGTTGCAGCAGGCCCCATCCCGCAATGAATCCGCAGGCTGCCTTGGCCAGAATGAAAATAGAGATCACGCTCAACAGTGGACGCAGAAACCCGGTTGGTGCGTCGGGCGCGCCGAAGTCGTGCAGATGAGCAAACAAGGTGTTGGCCAAGACATACAAAACCACGCCGCCGATGGTGTTGAAGGCGGAGGCGGCGAGCCAGAGAATCCCCAGCAAATGCAGGTGCCCTTGCACCCGTCCGGGACGCGGCTGCATCGCCGTCACTGGTCCGACGATTTGCTTGCCGCACCGGCCGCAAAACGCCTGACCCGGTTGCACTGCCGTACCACAAGCATCGCAGAACATGATCTCCTCCCCGCACTTACTCCGAACAGAACCGGTTGCCCAACCCACCACTCAACTCAAGATATCCAGGAGATGATACGCAAAGCGTGGGCAAGAGTTCCGTTGCGCTTCGCTTTGAACTCTACTCGCGAATCGGTTCGCCGGCAAAACGAAAAGGCCACCCGGCAACAGGGTGGCCTTCTCTTTTCAAGGGAGAATAGTTCCAACGGAGGCAACAGATTCCGTCAAAACTTTCTGCACAAAATCTTATGAGCCGAAAAAGCAGGGTGTCAAGCAATTTTTGGGAAATAAATGTCTTTAGTTTCAACGACTTACAGAATCAATCAACACACGCGCCATTTGTTCCAATTTGAGACGAAAACCCACCCCAACCTCCCTAAGCCAATATTCCTGAGGCACTTAAGAACCGTTCGAGCTCTCCTCCGTACCCCCGGGGCGGGCCGAAGGTGCTTGCACCACGGTCTCGGCAAGATGAAGACAAATGAACTCGGTCTGGTCAGGATGCCCGAAAATTGGACCGGGAAAATAGCGCCGCAACAGAACGCGAGCCCCGCCGAATGCGACTCCGGCCGTAAGAGATATCGCCCCGATGATGATGCACAGAAGAATAATGTTGACCAGCAAGTTCGCGACGTTGTTCTTTTTGTCGAAGTACGTGTTCTCGTTCCAGGTAACGCTGGGATCCCAGTTCACGGCGCCCAGAAGCGTTTGCGCATCGCTTTGGGAAAGCGGGCCGGCTGCGATGGCGATGATCGGCCCAGTGCGCTTGTCGAAAAACGGGCCTACATCCTCGACAGCCGCAACCCCGGGCTGCGGCTGAGCCGCATGATGCGCGGCATCGATGCGTCGCAAATGCTGCCCCGCCAGGGCCGGCGTGGGATATTCAATCAACATCAGCGTCGCCGCTCCGCTCGGCGTGGAGTACTGCCCGAGCACCGCTTCCGGGCTGACACTGAAATCGACCAGACTCGCCGGCAAAGGAGACCCGATCGCCGCCAGGCCCACCGGTCCCTCGGCGTATTTCTCGGTATTCGCCGTGTAGCCGTGACGCGGCATGAAGGCCAGAATCGGTGGCAGGTTCCCGGCATTCTCGCTGGGCCGCGGCAGCACGCCGGCCAACTCTCGCAGTTCCGCCGCCGACATCACCGACAACCGGCTGAACACCGCCTCTACCACGATGTCGCCCCGGTAAAACAGTACCCGCTGATTGAACGATGCCCCTTGGTCGCCAATTTCCTCACGCGCCATATCCGGCTGTAGATAGAAAGTGTAGGCGCCGAATGCGCCGCTGGCGTCCGCAAATCGCGCGGCCCGGATCTTCAGCGTCCGCCCGTCGTCACTCTTGTAGGTCGCCGCCTCAAAGTCCGTGAACCCGTACTCTTTGAGCAGCGCCGCGTTGGTGGGATCGGCGGCAGCGGCATCTTTGCTGACCTGCGCCGCGCCTTGCATCTGCCAGACCACGAACTGCCTGGGCAGGATGGGCGGCGCAGCCGTGTCTTTGCCAGCACTGGCGGCAAAAGCCACGCCGGCGAGACCAACCGCGCAAACCACGATACCCGGTATGCGTAATGACCTTAATGCGCTCATGGAGAAACCGCTGGGCACCAAACTCCCTCTTTAATTAGACCACAGCGGAAGATAAAAAGTTTCCCGAAGGATCTCCGTGCGGTTCAATATGGGCCACAGTCAATAATGTAGGTCGGGGACGGGCGCTGGAAATATCTACTGGCCGCTGGCTTTGTCTATTTTGCTGGCGACCTTGACCCCGCTCAGCCCGTTCGCATACTTGGCGATGCCGCGGTACAGCGCCTCGGCAATACGCTGACGGTATTGGCCGCTGGCGAGGTGGTGCTCGTCGGTTGGATTGCTCACAAAAGAAATCTCGGCGAGAATCGACGGCATGTTGGCGCCGATCAGCACGATAAATGGAGCCTTCTTCACGCCCCGGTCGCGAATGGCCGGACTCTTCGCCGCCAGGCCGCTGTGCAGCGACTCCTCCACGTCCCCGGCAAATTCCCGTGACTCCTCGATCTTATCCTTGAGCGCGATCTTCTTCACCAAATCCTGCAGTTCGTAGATCGATTGTTCCGACACCGCGTTCTCGCGCGCCGCCACTTCCAGCGCCTCCGGCGAGGAGGTGAAGTTCAGGTAATAAGTCTCAACTCCCCGCGCCTCGGGATCGTCGCTGGAGTTGGCGTGGATGGAGATGAATAGATCGGCGCGCGCCTGGTTGGCAATTGCCGTTCGCGTTTCCAGCGGGACGAAGGTATCGTCCTTGCGCGTGTAAACCACCTCCGCACCCAGCCGCGTCTCCAGCAGCTTGCCCAAACGCCGCCCCACGTCGAGCACCACGTCTTTTTCCTCCAAACCGTCGGGACCGATCGTGCCCGTGTCGTGGCCTCCATGCCCGGGATCGATCACGATCTTGCCGATTTTCAGTCCCAGGACGCGGATCAGGGAACGGTCGCCGTCGGCTGTGGGCTTCGCCTCGCGCATGGCAAACCCCGCGTCACCCGGGGTCTCATCCGAAGCAGACCCCTGTGGCGCGGCCTTATGCCGCGCGCCGCCCGCATTGCGTCGGCCTGCCGCGGTAACGCCGGAATCCGAAGTGTCCGCGTCCGTGTCGGCATCGCCGTTCGCACCTTCCTTGGAAGCACTTTCACTTACCCCGGGAGCGTCGCGTCTCGCCACTTCCACGGCAGCGGAGCCGCTGTCCCTGTCGTCATCGTCGGCCTCCACGATCCTTTTCACGACCGACTTGTTAACAACGGGCTTGGATGGTTTCCTGTTCTCAGCGTTTGCCTCCGATGCCGAGGTCTTCGCGTCATCGCCGGCGGCCATGCCCGCCACCAGCGCCTTTCCGGCTCGCTCCAAAGCACCGTGAGTTAAGACATCGGGTTTCCCTTCCGGCGATTTCCGCTCGGGACCGGCGCCGGGAACTCCTTCCGGCGATGCCACGTCGTCCGCTTCATCAACCGTGATGGCATCCGCGCCTTTGTCTCCCGACCGCTTCGCCCGTCCATTCTTGCCGTGGATGTCGATGATCAAGCGGTAAGGATTGGGCAGCAGGAAGGCGTTGTAATCGGAAAGGTTGTCGACCTCGAGCACCACGCGCGTGCGCCCCGGCGCAAACTGCGCCACCCGCACTTTCTTCAGGAACCCGTCATCCACGTCCAGGCTCTTTCCCACCAGCGTCGAGGCCAGCTTGGTGCCGCGCAGATCGAAGAAGATCCGCGCCGGATGCTCCAGCCGCTCCGACGAAAACTTCACGTCGCTTTCGAGGTCGATCGCCACCCGCGTGTAATCAGGCGTTGACCAGTGCCGGATGCCGGTGACCCGTGGCAACCGCTCCGGCCGAGGCTCCGGGCTTTCGTCTTTCCCCGAAGCGGCTCGCAACCCCTGACTGTCCTCGTCCCCGCCTTGTGCGTCTTTGGAGTTTTTCTCGGTCCCTGTTTTCTCCGCGCCTTTCTGCGCTTCCTCGCCTTTTTCCGGCGCCTGGCTCAACTCCGCAATCGCCTGCCGCGCATCGCCGGCCAGGCGATTGTGCGGATAATGATGCAGAAATTCCCGAAACGCCGCGCGCGCCGCCTCGCCATCGTTGAGATCGTCCTTGTAGATCTCGCCGATGGTGAACAGTCCGTCGGAGCGGTACTTGCTGCCGGGATATTCGCGGCGCAGAAATTTGTATTGCGCGATGGCCTCGTGCAGAATCTTGTCGTCGTCGAAACGCCGTCCCATTTCCACCAGCGTCTCGGCCACTGCCACCACGCTGGGATCGGCCTTTGCCGAAGACGGCGCGCCCAAATAAACAAAGCGGTAGGCATTCAACACCCGCTGGTAATCGTGCCGGGTTCGCTCGGCTGCGGGACGCCCGTTCAGCGCTTCACGCATCCGCTCCGCCGTGGCGAAATGCTCCCGCGCCCAGGCCTCGGAATGGCGCGCCCGCGCCTGCGCCGCTGGAACGCCCACGCCCGCGAACATCGCGAGCGCTAACAGCGCTCCCCACAGACCACGCCGGCGCGATGGACTCTTCAAGATAACCAGCCCGTGCCTTCGTTCCCGCTCGTTTGAAACCGCGAATGGAACCAATCCTGGGCGCCTGAGAGAAAAATGCAAAGCCAACCAGTACCGTAAAACCCGCGAATCTAATTTGTGTTGCTGATGTAAAGCACGCCCCGCGCATCCCGTTGCACCGTAACCGGATCGTGCGAAGCGCCCGAGTCAAAATCGGATACACCGTAGTACAGGCTGGTGATCCGCCGGACGTAGTTTTGGGTTTCGGCGTAGTGCGGCACGCCCGCACTGCGCGCTACCGCTCCCGCCCCCGCATTGTAGGCGGCCAGGGTCAGCTTGATGTCGCCGCCGTAACTTTCCAGAAGCTGCTTCAGGTGACGCACTCCGGCATCCACATTCTGTTCCGGATCGAACGGATTCCTCACTCTCAACGCGCGTGCCGTCGAGGGCATCAACTGCATCAGCCCCATCGCGCCCTTGCGCGAAACCGCGTTGGGATTGAAATTCGATTCCACCTTCACCACCGCCCGCACCAGGTTTGGATCTACGTTGTGCCGCGCCGCCGCCTCTTCGATCGCGCTGTCAATGTCCTCGGCCGTGGCTTCGGTGCCGCGGAAGTTGGCGGCCACAATCTTGGCGTTCGCCGACCGGCTGGACTCCCGTCCCAGATACTGATTCACCTCAGCTGCCGCCGACCGCGCCGCCCGCATGTCAGCCGCATTGGTCGGCGGCACCGGCTTCCAGCGATTCTCCTTCGAACTCCAGTACATCAGCCTGCGTCGCGGCACTGCCGCCTCTTGCGTCTGGTGAATGGGCGCTGGCGCCACCGAATCGTTTACGTAAATTGTGCGCCCATGATCCTCGGTCGCAACGATCGTCGCGGGAGCTCCGTCGCCCACTCCGGCACGGACTCGGGTCGTGAGAAAAAGTGAGGTCGCGGCTACTGTGCTGGCCATCAGGGCGATTTGCAGGCGCTTTCGCATTACCGGGTTTCTACCCTTCCAGAAGAAGGCAGACTTCACCCTCCCATATTGCTACCCGGAACCTGACGGAGAATTCCTAAACCAGAGTGAAATAATTATAGGCGGCGCCGATGCCCAGAGCAACCTATCTGAAGGCCGTAGAACCACTAGAGTAATCTCGGTATAACATTGAAAACACTTTAGTTAGCGATGCTTGCCGTTACCCGCACTCGCCGCGCTGCGAAAAGTTCATCTCAGGCGACCGTCCTTGTCCGAGAGGAAGGGGATGCGGAGTGGAGGACCTGTTGTTCGACACCACCCCTGAGAACTTTCCACAGGGGGCTGCTACTAAGTCGCCCAACGGGTTGTGCCGTCTTTCGCGCTTTTCGAACGGCGGGCGCCATGCCCCCGCAACCAACCCCTGACAATCCTCTTGACTTCGATTCCCAAACCTGCGACCCTATCTCTATCCGCATTGGATCTTTGACAACCGAATAGCATCAGGATATAAATCCAGTGAATGAAATATTTTGCAAGCCCGGCCGCTGATTCCAAAGTGCTTAGCCCAGCCGTGGCCGCCTAAGTGCTTTGCTTGGAATATTTTGCGTGTAAGTTATTTGCTTTCAATATTTTAGCGCGGTCCACGCGGATCATAACGCCGCAAATCGCTGATTCCAGATATTTTAGCTCGGTGGTATCCCTAATTTTTTTGATCTCGATGTTCCCGAGCTCAGGCCTTCTCCAGCGCCAAGCCCAAAGCATCCAGCGATAACGACCGCAGCAGGTTTCGCCGCATCCCTCGTTCGACTTCAGCCAACCGATCCGAAGCCGTGGCGATCCAGTCGAAATCAGCCGCATCAGCCATCTTAACGAGTTGGCTTTGAATATCTGTGTTGTGAACCATCCCCGGCGCTCCCGACCCCAGAAACATCAAATCGCGCAGCAGCGAATACAGCGTGCGAAGAAGCTGCTCTGTCTTCTCCCGTCCTTCGGCGCCCGCCCGGTAAGATTCTGTGACCTTGAAAAGCTGCGTGTGTTCCCCACCCAGCAGAGCCGAGTTGAGCACCGCCAGCGCGTCCGCACGCGCCGCCACATAGGTTTCCACATCAAAGTTGCGAGCCCGTCCCACCGCGCCCTCGCTCAGTCGCGCCACCAGAACCCGCTGCTGTAGCTTCCATTCCGGACGATGCTCCGCCAGGTAGCTCTCCAGCTCCTCCACCGGCACTGCGCTGAGAGCAAACACCACCGCTCGTGATCGAATGGTCGGCGGCAATTCACCCGGATTCTCCGAAAGCAACAAGATCGTGGCGAACTGCGGCGGCTCTTCCAGAACCTTCAGCAGCGAGTTCGCCGCCTCCTTCATGAAAGCCGAGTCGGTGAAGATGTAAACCCGCTCCCGCGCTTGTGCCGGACGGTAATAGATGGTCTCAATGACCCGCCGCACCTGATCCACCTTGATCATCATCTGCGGAGGATCGGGAGGAACGATCAGCACATCCGGATGCGTCTGCACAAACAGCCGCGTATCTTTCTTGTCGGCCTCGCGCAGTCCTTCGCGCGTCTCCACCGCTTCCGCAAACCGGGAATCGAGATCGGCGGCCTGCGCGATGCGCCGGCAGTTCGCGCATTGGCCGCAGAAGTCAGGCAGACCATCGCTCTCAGTCGGAGTGAGGCAATTCAGAGCCTGCGCCAGCATCAGCGCCAGCGTGTACTTGCCCGACCCTCGCGCCCCGGCAAGGATCACCGCATGCGGCAACCGCTCCCGCGCCAGCATCTCGCGCAGTCGACGAACGGCTTCGGCATTGCCGTGAAAATCAGAGAATCCCATTGCTTCACAATCCGGCGTCAAACAAATCATAACCAACCACGGAGACACAGAGACACGGAGAATCGGCACCTACCCAGAACTTCGAAACAGATGATTCTCCGTGTCTCCGTGCCTTCGCGGTGAAATCATTTCGCCATCCTGAGTCTTCGCCCGACCAGTTCCACAATCCGCCGATGCGTTTGCGCCGGCGTGCCGCTCGCATCCACCACCGTGACGCGCTGCGGCTCTCTTGCGGCGATCGCCAAATACCCTTCATGCACGCGGGCAAAGAAAGCTCGATTCTGCTGTTCGAAACGGTTTTCGTCGGCCTGGTGTTTGCCCGCGCTCTTATTCGCTCTTGTGTTCGCATACCGCGACGCCCGCCGGTTCCGCCGCCGCGCCCGGCCAACGCTCATCGCCGGGTCGGAGTCCAGAAGAATCGTCAAGTCGGGCTGCAAATCTCCGCACAGAACGCGATGCAGCTTCAGCACCGCCTCACTACCCAGCTTGCGGCCTCTGCCCTGGTACGCTTCCGTGGAATCGGTAAAGCGATCGCAAAGCACGATCTGCCCATGATCGAGCGCCGGCTCGATCACCTCCGCAATGTGCTGCGCGCGCGATGCAAACATCAAAGCCATTTCCGCGAACGGTGAAAGACCTTCGGTGGCCGAGTCCAGCAAAACTCCGCGGATCTTCTCTCCCGTCGCCGTCCCCCCCGGCTCCCGCGTTTCCACCACCTTATGTCCAGCGGCCCGCAGAGTAGCCGCCAGCTTGCGCATTTGCGTGCTCTTGCCGGTCCCGTCCAGTCCTTCAAACGTGATGAATTTCCCGCGCCGTGACATCGTGGAAATCATAGCAGCGCCGGTGTCTCCCTGTACGGCTGCGCCCACTGGCTGCTAGAATCTACAATTCTGTCGAGCATAGTGGAATTCGACTCGTCCACCCAAGGGGGCTTTTCCATGAAACTCTCAAGAGTCCTGGGAGTAGTCTGTGTTGTTTTCTTCTCGCTTTCCGGTTGGTCCGCCACGGCGCCAACCGTGACCATCTTCCTGGATGCCTCCTCGGCTCCCCGCAAGATCTTCCACGCCACGCTGAAGATTCCTGCCAGCCCCGGAGAGCTCACTCTCTATTACCCGAAGTGGATTCCCGGCGAGCACGCCCCCGACGGTCCGGTGATCGATCTGGCCGGACTCAAATTCACCGCCGGCGGCAAAACTCTGAAATGGCGCCGTGATCTGCTCGACGGCTTCACCTTCCACGTTGAAGTTCCTCCCGGCGAGACTGAAGTGAATGCCGAACTGGATTTCCTGTCTCCCGCCACCTTCGAGGGCGGCTTTTCCGCGGGTTCTTCCGCCACCGACAAGATGGCGGTCATTAGTTGGAATCAGGTCCTGCTCTACCCCAAGGGTTGGAACGCCGACGACCTCACTTACGTTGCCACTCTGAAACTTCCCGCCGATTGGAAGTTTGGCACCGCTCTGCCCATCGCATCCACTGGCAACGAAAATGGAGAAACCCAGATTTCATTTAAGCCCGCTTCCCTCTCTCTGCTGGTCGATTCGCCCGTGATCACCGGTGAGTATCTCAAGGTCGTCAAGTTGGCCGACGATCCACTTGTCGAGATGGACGTTGCTGCCGACAGCGCCGCCGCGCTCGAACCTCCGCCGGAAGTCTGGGACCACTACAAGAATCTGGTTCAGCAGGCCTACAAACTGTTCGGCGCGCATCACTATCGCGATTACCATTTCCTGTTCAGCTTGAGCGATCACGTCGCCCATTTCGGCCTGGAGCACCACGAGTCCGACGACAGCCGGGTCGGCGAGCGCGGCCTGGTCGATGACACAGCCCGCAAACTTTCTGCCGGCCTGCTCCCTCACGAATACGTGCATTCGTGGAACGGGAAATACCGCCGTCCCGCGGACCTCACCACTCCCGACTATGAACAGCCCATGCAGGACGATCTGCTGTGGGTTTACGAAGGGCTTACAAATTATCTGGGAACGGTGCTAACCGCACGCAGTGGATTGCTCACCGATGAAGAGGCGCGCGACGATCTGGCCTTGACCGCCGCCGCCATGGATCACACGCCCGGCCGCATCTGGCGCAACCTGCAGGACACCGCCGACGACGCTCCCGAACTTTATTTCGCTCCCCGGGCCTGGGAATCCTGGCGCCGCTCCACCGATTTCTACGACGAAGGCACTTTGGATTGGCTCTGGGCCGACGTCATCATCCGCCAGCACACCAAAGGCAAGAAAACCTTGGACGACTTCTGCAAGCTCTTTCACGGCGCTCCCAGCACCGGGCCCATCACAAAGACCTACACCTTCGATGACGTGGTCAACGCTCTCAACCAGATCGCGCCCTACGATTGGCGCAGCTTTTGGACCGAGCGCCTGACCAATCATGGTCCCGGCGCGCCCCTGGGTGGCATCGAAGGCAGTGGATGGAAAGTGGTGTACGACGAGGTTCCCTCTGAACTGGCCCGCGGCAGCCAGAGCCGCGGCTACGTCATGGCCGGTGCGTATTCCATCGGGCTCAGACTCCGCGAAGATGGCGTCATCACCGATACCATCGAGGGCATGCCCGCAGCCCTCGCCGGAATTGGTCCCGGCATGAAACTGATCGCGGTGAACGGCCACCAATACTCGCCGGAAGTTCTGCAAGACGCCCTCAAAGCTGGCAAGACCAGCGCCGCTCCCCTCGAACTTCTGGTCGAGAATACCGATTATTACAAAACCTACACGCTCGATTACCACGGCGGGGAACGCTTTCCGCACCTGGTGCGCGATGAATCGAAGCCGGACCTGCTGTCGGAGATCTATAGGGCGAAATAGCGCTCGCGGTTCAGCTTGATGACTCGCGCTGGACTGCGGGGGCGGAAATCCGCAGGCCAACCTTCAGGCACGCGCTGAGGCCGGTCTCTCACTGGTTCGCCTCTATCGCCCGATGTGATGCCAGTGGTGCATTAGAGCGCAGCTAATGTGACCGAGGACGAACCAGAATACCGCAAGCAGAACGGCCTTGAGCGTTGGATTCATGCAGGCAAGATTAATCGAGAAGGGCTCGGTGTCAAGCGAAAATCTTCACCAGCCTCTGTAAGTTATGTGACTCCAGGTTCAGTCGAATTCGAAAAGCTCCTGTGCCACCGGATTGCTCCACACCGGAGCGAACGACTGCCGGTGCAGCGGCGTCGGACCATACTGCTGCAAAGCCGCCAGATGCTGCGGCGTGCTGTAGCCCTTGTGCGAAGCCAGACCGTACTCGGGGAAAACCGCATCCCACTCGCACATCATACGGTCGCGCTCCACCTTGGCCAGAATCGAAGCCGCCGCGATCGAAGCGGAAAGCGCATCGCCGTGAATGATCGCATTTTGTGGCAGATCGCAATCCAGACACAGGGCGTCCACGAGAAGATGGTCGGCCGCGGGCTTGAGCCGCATGACCGCATCGCGCATGGCCATGCGCGACGCCTGGTAGATGTTGATCTGGTCGATGCGCGTCGCGTCCACCGCCGCCACCGCCCAGGCCACAGCATGCTCGCGAATGCGCGGCGCCAGCACTTCGCGCCGTTCCGGCGGCAGCAGCTTGGAATCGCGCAGCCCGCGAATACGATAGGCGGGCTCGAGAATCACCGCCGCCGCCACGACGGGACCAAACAGCGATCCGCGTCCTACTTCGTCCACTCCCGCCACCAGAGCCGCGCCTGTCGCCCACGCATTTTTTTCGTAACGCAGCGTGCAGCGTAATCTTTTTAGAAGGCGCAGTTTCGCCGCCGCGGGAGAAAGCGCAAACTCAGACGCAACCTTCGCTGTGCTAGCCATTGCGATTGAACTGTGTGCCCAACATCTTCACTTGCCGCCACCGATTCTGCAAGCAAGAAACGCGGAATGCGCAGCCAGAAATTCCTACGCGTGCGGTTCGCCCCCCACTCTTGGGCCACTCTCCCCCATCAACGTAATGCCACTCAGTAACCATTACTTTGATTACGTCAGTACATTGTCCGGTTGGATACCTACTGCTATGTTGACGGCATCCCCGTATGCGAGGAGCAGTGGTGAACGACCAAGGAATCGAGCCCCGTCAAGGCGCTTTGCCAAAGGACGGCGCGCCGCGCGAGCTTGCGCCGGTCGAGAAGTTGATCCACCTGGCGCTTCCGGTTCGCCTCATTCACATGCGGAACGATGGGCGCGGCGGCTTGGAGCTGGCCTGCACCTATGACATCCACACCCGCGGCGCGCGCCTGCGCAGCAGCCGCGACCTGAAAGTAGGAGATTTAGTCACGGTCGAACGCGGACGCAACAAGTCCGTCTGCCAGGTGGTGTGGACTGCGGATCCCGGCTCCCCTCTCCGCGGCCAGTTCACGGTGGAATGCGTCGAGGGCGGCAAGATTCCATGGGCAGAAGAGTTGCGGCAAATGGAGGAGCAATATCTGCCGGTCATTCCAGTCGGTTCGAACCGTAAACCTGCCATGAATGCCTTCGGCCGAGGCGAGCAGAACCGGCGCCGCCGGCCGCGCTATCCAGTCGAGGGCGGAGCCGATCTGGCGGAGATCGGGGGACAATCCCGCCAAGAGGGGCGACTGGAACAGATTTCGGAATACGGCTGCCTGATCAGCGCGGCCGATCTTCTCACTCCCGGAACTGGTTTAAGGCTGGTCTTGAATATGTGCGACGTCAGCGTGGCGCTGCGCGGGCATGTGCGGTATACCGCTGGGCAGCGGGCCATGGGCGTGGAGTTTGAGGAAATCCGTCAGGGCGACCGTCCTCTCCTCGACTACGTGTTGAACCGCTTGAGAAAACCTCGTACCCAGGACTTCGCGGACCTCGAAGTGGTTACGGAGCCGTTGGCAGCGGCCGCGGGATAGAGATGGCTTCTGCCGCGCTATGTTCCCGTTGGCCAGACACGCAAGATACGGAGACGCTAGCTGGGTCTTTCGACATCGCGCAGCCGCGCCGCTTTGCCCTTGAGACCGCGCAGATAATAGAGCTTGGCGCGGCGCACCTTGGACGAACGCAGCAGGTCCACTTTGTCGATCACTTTGGAGTGCACTGGGAAAATACGCTCCACGCCCTGGCCGAAGCTGATCTTGCGCACAGTAAAACTGGCCTGTGGCCCGTTGTCGCGCTTGATGACGACCCCTTCAAATGCCTGCAGGCGTTCCTTGTCGCCTTCTTTGATCTTCACGTGAACGCGGACGGTGTCGCCGGGATGAAACGCCGGAATGTCGGTGCGTTGAGTTTTCGCCAGCAGTTTTTCGATGATTAAGTTCGACATGATCGTTAGCCCTTCTGCGTACTGTAATCTTGATTTCTAAATCCTGAAATTCCGGTGGTTGAAACTCACCCACCATCTCTCTTCATTCCGGCGAGCGTCTCCTGATCTTCCTCGCTCAGCATCACGCCCTCCAGTAAATCAGGGCGGTTGCGTAAAGTCTTTTCCAGCGCCCGTTGGCGCCGCCATCGCCGAATCTCTTCGTGGTTGCCGGATAGCAACGCTTCCGGCACTGGCATCCCACGAAACTCTGCGGGCCGCGTGTAGTGCGGATAATCCAGCAATCCGTTCGACCCGCAGGTGGAATCCGCACCGTCCACGTCTTTCGCTTTCGAGTCAACGGTGAACGACTCCTGCTGCGTTGAGGCTTCGTTCCCTACCGCTCCAGGAAGCAAACGCATCACCGCTTCCAGAATCACAGCGGCGGCGATTTCTCCGCCACTCAGAACATAGTCGCCGATAGAAAGTTCTCGATCGGCGAGAAAGTTCGCAACACGTTCATCCACGCCCTCGTACCGCCCGCAGACGAAAACAATGCGGTCGAGCAAGGCCAACTCCGCCGCAATTTTCTGCGTAAACCGCTGCCCTTGCGCCGAAAGCAAGACTACCGACTGCTTCACCTTCCGCGCGAGCCGCTCTGCGCGCGGCGCAAGGCCCATCGACTCCAAACATTCAAATAGCGGTTCCGGCTTCAGCACCATGCCTTCGCCGCCGCCGAAGGGCCGGTCGTCCACGGTGCGGTGACGATCGTGGGTAAACTCCCGCAGGTCGTGGATCTTAATTTCCGCCAGCCCCATCTCCTGGGCCCGGCGGGTAATGCCATATTCCAACGGCCCGCGAAAGAAGTCCGGGAAAATGGTGACAATGTCGGCCTTCATCGCGGATCAAAACCCTTCAACACAGAGGGCACAGTGTTGCATAGCCTTACTCTGTGATCCCCGGTGACCTCTATGGTCAATGCTTTTTTCTCGCTCCCTGCGCCTGCTCCCGCTTCTCTTCAGCTGTGAGTGGAGCGTTCACTTCCAGCAAGCCTTCGGGCAATTTCATGCTCATTTGCTTTCGCTCCACATCCACGCGGTCGAGATACGCTTCCGCGAACGGGATTTCGACCAGCCTTGCCGCCGCGTCGCGCACGATCAACAGCGGCGCTTCCCCGGCTCCAAACTGAACATCCTCGACGCGCCCGATCTCGCGGCCGCGGTCAAGCACCACGCAACCCACCAGATCGCTGACGTAGTTCCAGCCCGTCTGCAACGTCGAGCGCTGACTGCGCGGCACCTGCAACTCGCAGCCGACCAGCGCTTCCGCTTCGGAAATCGAATCTACCCCCGCGAGCTTCAGCACCAGCAAGCCTTTGTGCGGCCAGAGCTCTTCCACTTCCAGTTCGCGGCGGCGCGCGTCCGGCGCAGGCGATAGCGCCAGCAACCTCATCCCGATGGTAAATCGTCCCGGAATGTCGCTGAGAACCTCGCCCGCAACTTCGCCGCGGCGGCCCTGGGTTTTCACCACGCGGGCCAGCGTAATGAACTCACCACTGGTTTCAGGATCGCGAATGGTCCGGTTCCCTGCCCCGGTCCCTCAGGGGCCGAGGCCCAAATCAACTGCCCCGGTAGCGGCATGTCTGGAAGCCGTGCCCTTCCCAAAACTGTTGTCGCAACCAAGTGCCGGTGAACGATCACCGAGCGATGACTGTCAGTCGATGACTTCCAGCGTGTAGCGCTTGCGTGCCCGCACCCCGGCTGCGCTCACCAGGGCGCGCAGGGCGCGGACGTTGCGCCCCTGCCGGCCGATGACTTTGCCCACGTCACTCTCGGCCACTTCCAACTCAATCACGTCGTCATCGAGATGGTCCACGAAAACCTGGTCGGGGGCGTCGACCATCCACTTGGCGATCTGCTCGATGAGGGCGCGGACATTTGCGGTGGGTTCAGTCATGGCGATGGTTTAGGCCACAGAAGCCGCGGGAGCATCCGCGGGCTTGGAGTAGAGCTTGCCGACTCGGTCGGACATTTGCGCTCCCTTCGACACCCAATAATCCACGCGATCGCGCTTGAAATCGACGCTGGCGGGGTTGGTGCGGGGATTGTACGTCCCCACTACTTCCACCGGGCGCCCGTTGCGCGCGCGTGCCTTCTCAATCACCACGATGCGGTAATGCGGTTGCTTGCGCGCACCCATGCGCGACAGTCGAATCATTAACACAGAGGTGTATCCTTGTTCCGGAAGCGTCCGGCGAGATCAAGACAAACACTTATTATGCCGGAGGTTAGAAGGAATGGCAAGGGAGGGACAGCGGAATTACGCCTTTGACAAAAGTGTTATCTTCGCAAATTCCGCCGAATATCCAAAGCGAGACGGCAATCCAAACACCTCCTGCCAGTCTTATGAAAAATGGTCGCGCGCAGAACCTAGGCCCGTAAATCGCCCGAGAAACCCGATTTACGCTGTTTGGTAACGCGAGCCACCACAGGCCGCATATCACAGAAAGGCCAATCACGATGAAGTGGCTCGCGTCCATAGGGAGCTACCGAGTCTTAGAGGAGCAATGGAAACGTTTTTGGATGGTCCACTCCGGAACAGACGGCAATCTGGTTTTCACGCGACATTCTACATCCCTTACCGGAAACAAAACCCCGGGCCATATCAGCCCGGGGCATGAACCCGTCTAGTTACGAATCAATTATCGGCAACCGGAGTACTGAAGTCAAGATTACTTGAGGAGGCCCCGCGTCCGGATTACTCGAGGAGGTCCTCCGTCCGGAACCTCCTCACCACTTTCCCTACCAGTACCAGGGAAGGCGGTGGGCCCGGCGGGACTCGAACCCGCACCTTGTAACTAGACGGGTTAATGTGCTGCCAATTACACCACGGGCCCTAGATCGACGCTACGAGGTGGCGCAATGCATACGCAAGGGTAGTCGCCACTGTTGTTAGAATTTTCCGAGTGCGATTCCCCATTTGAAACTTCGCCGGGCTTCTATCCTGTCCGTATCTTTCCCCGCCCTGCTAGACTCAAATGTTTCGGAGCAACAATTGCAGGCAGTCTACATTCTCTCCGCGGTGCGCACGCCGATTGGGAAGTTCGGTGGATCGCTGGCCTCTCTCACCACGGCTGACATGGGCGTGGTGGCCGCCAAGGCTGCGATGGAGCGCGCTGGAATCCAGTCTGAGCAGGTGGAAGAAACCATCTTCGGCAACGCGCGGCAGGCAGGCGGTGGGCCGAACGTGGCGCGGCAGATTTCCATTCGCAGCGACGTGCCCCAGGAAGTGCCTGCGTTCACGGTGAACAAGGCTTGCGCTTCCGGCATGAAGTCGATCGCGCTGGCTTATCAGGCGATTCTGCTCGGCGATGCCAGCTGCATTCTGGCCGGCGGCACGGAATCCATGTCTCGGGTTCCTTATTATCTCGAAGCGCGCTGGGGATTCCGGCTGGGCAATCAGGAACTGGTCGACGGCATGTATCGCGACGGATTTTTCTGTCCCATGGCAAAGATGGTGATGGGCGAAACCGCCGAAGTGTTGGCTGAGCACTACAAGATCACACGCGACGAGCAGGATGAGTATGCGCTGATGTCGCAGACCCGCGCTGCGCGGGCCATTGCCGCCGGGCGATTCGACGCCGAACTTGTCCCGGTCACGATTGAAGGCAAGAAAGGAACGACTACCCTCAGCCGCGACGAACATCCCTTTCCGGACGCAAGCCTGGAAAAGCTGGGCAAGCTGGCTCCGGTATTTTCAAAAACCGGGACGGTCACCGCGGGAAATTCTTCCGGAATCACCGATGGCGCAGCCGCGGTGGTTGTGGCGAGCGAACATTTCGTAAAGCAGAATAATCTGAAGCCGCTGGCGCGAATTTCGGCTGTGACGTCGGCCGGAGTCGATCCCCGCACCATGGGGATTGGTCCCGTCCCGGCCCTGCGCAAGCTCGACGAGAAACACAATCTCAGGCTTCACGATTTCGGCTTGATCGAGTTGAACGAAGCCTTCGCCGCTCAGGTGCTGGCCTGCGACCGCGAATTGAATTTCAACCGCGACCGGCTCAACGTCAATGGCGGAGCGATCGCCGTCGGACATCCCATCGGCTGCACCGGCACGCGCATTATCGTCACGTTGCTGCACGAGATGCTCAAGCGCAATACCCGGCGCGGCGTAGCCACCCTCTGCGTCAGCGGCGGGCTGGGCATGGCCCTGGCACTGGAGAACGTGGTGTGAGTGCCAATCCGTCATTTCGCCTGGCGGCGGAATCCGATACCGATGCGCTCCTGAAGTTCATGCAGCATTACTACGCCTTCGATGGACACGGCTTTGACCAGCAGAAAGCGCGCGTGGCTTTGACTACGCTGCTGCGCGATTCCGGCCTCGGCCGCATTTGGTTCATTCAGGATGGTGAGGCGCCTGTTGGCTACATCGTGGTCGCGTTCGGCTACAGCCTCGAATGGCTTGGGCGCGACGCTTTTGTCGACGAGTTCTACCTGCTCGAGGAATACCGCGGGCGCGGATGGGGCCGCAAGACCATGGCATTTGTGGAGGACGCTGCCCGGTTGCTCAACGTCAGGGCGCTTCATCTGGAGGTTGTCCATCAGAACGCAACGGCGCTCCAGTTGTACCGCAAGCTGGGCTTCAAAGACCGCCAGAGCACCTTCCTCTCGAAGTGGATCGCTCAGGACTTTTCCAAGCCCAAGGGGCGGAACGGGCACTAGACGCCTCACACTCGATAATCCTCTGGAATCAGCTTTATTTCCGCTGTCGGCGGCGCGCCGACTTCTGCTATGCTTCCATCGCTCTTCCCTGGGGCATGCACCACGCGCCGATTGCTTGCCTGACGCGAACTTGAAGGAGACTTCCATGCTTCGATGGATCGCTCGTATTTCGTGCTTCTGTGCGCTCATCGCCGCCGCCAGCTTCGCACTGGCGCAGACCGAGTTTTCTGCCGAGATTGTCGACCTGCAAAAGCCGGGAACCCAGGCAAAGATCTATTTCGCCAAGGACAAAATGCGCATCGAGTCGCAAGCCAGCGCGCGGAGTGGAGCCGCGGTCATTGTGAATTTCGCGACCCAGACGTCCATGGTCCTGATGCCGCAGCGGCACATGTATATGGAGATGCCCATGCAAGCCCAGAGCCAGCGAATGGGATATACCGCTGCCTTCTTCCAGACCGGCGACGTGGAGAATGCCTGCGGCGACTGGCAGAAGATTGAGAACCACCAGGGCGCAACCTGCCATAAGGTCGGCAGTGACACCGTCAACGGCCGTAGCACCGTGAAATATGAGACCACCAACGCCAGCGGCGAGGTCAGCCACTTCTGGCTCGACCCCAAGCTGCGGTTTCCGGTGAAGTGGGAAGGTAAGAACAACGCCGGAGAACTGCGCAACATTCAGGAAGGCACGCAACCCGCCAGCCTGTTCGAAGCCCCGGCCGGCTTCACCAAGATGGATATGGGCGGTATGATGCAGCGCTGACTCGATGTGCAGCCGCGTGCATTGACGCTGCCAAAACGCCGCCAGTATACTCTGGACAGACTTCTGCCATTTGGAGACGGAATGCCTTTTTCCGCGGTAATCGTGGACGATGAACAACTCGCTCGCGATGAGCTTGCCTACCTGCTCAAAAACGCCGGCGACGTTGACGTGGTAGCGCAGGGCAAAAATGGCCTTGAGGCCATCAGCCTCATTAAAGAGCACCGGCCTGATGTTGTGTTTCTCGACGTGCAGATGCCCGGACTCGACGGCTTCGGGGTGATCAAGAAGCTTCTCGACCGGAAAATTCCCCTGCCCAAAATCGTTTTCGCTACGGCTTTTGACCAGTATGCGGTAAAGGCGTTCGAAGTCAACGCCGTGGATTATTTGCTGAAGCCGTTCGACAAGAAGCGGGTTGCGCTGTCGGTGCAAAGGGCGCGCATGCAACAGGGAGGGGAGGGATTGCCGGCGGACAAAATCGACACCCTGGTCCGGATGCTGCAGGCCCCGAAAACGCAGACTACAAAAATCCTGCTCAAGGCCGTGGGACGCATGTTCCTGGTGGATCAGAAGGAAATCTGCTATGCCTCGATCGAGGATGGCGTGATCACAGTGGTGACGGCCGGCCCCTCGGGCATGGAAGGGCATTCGAACTGCCGCACCCTGGAGGAATTACTGGCCAGCCTGGACCCCAGTTTGTTCTGGCGCGCTCACCGCTCCTACCTGGTCAACATCAACCGTATTCGCGAAGTCGTGCCCTGGTTCAAGAGTTCGTACCAGTTGCGCATGGACGATAAGAAGCAGAGCGAGATTCCAGTCAGCCGGGCGCAAACCAGGCGGCTCCGTGAACTGTTCGGGCTCTGAGTAATGAGTACCAGGTACCGAGTACCTGGTACCGAGAAAAGCATCGCACCCGCGCCCCTATGCGACCCCAGCGCACCTACTTCGAAATCATACCGATCGTTCTCAGCCAAGTCTCCACTAACTGAGGCCATCCCGTCACCGGAAGCTTCGTGCGCCGCAGTCCAAACCCATGCCCTCCCTGCGCATACAAATGCATCTCCACGGGAACCCCAGCCTTCTTCAGCGCAGCGTAGTAAGACAATGAGTTCTCTACACGGTCCACGTGGTCGTCCTCATTCTGCAGTAGAAAGGTAGGCGGCGTCTGGCGCGTGACATGAATATCAGGATTCAACGCCAAACTGTTTTCGGCAAGTGACAGATGCCCCGGATAAATCGCCACCGCAAAATCAGGGCGACAGCTTTCTTTGTCGGCCGCATCTACAGCCTGGTACAAGCGCTGCTTAAAGTGGGTGCTCGTCGCTGCCACCAGATGCCCGCCTGCCGAAAACCCAAGTACCCCGATCTTGTGCGGATCGATATGCCACTCCGCGGCGTGAAAGCGCACCAGCCTGAGCGTTCTCTGCGCATCTTCCAACGACATCGGTGATTCCGGAAAAGGTCCGGATTTTGGATACCGCGCGGGCTTCGGATATCCTGTCTCACCCGGCACACGGTACTTCAACAGCACACACGTAATCCCCTTGGAGGTCAGCCAGTCGCAGACCTCCGTACCTTCGAGATCGATGGCCAGAATCTGATAGCCCCCTCCGGGAAACACGACGACCGCAGCGCCTGTATTCTCCCCGATAGGCGAATAGACCGTCATCGTAGGAAGCGAGACGTTGCTTATGTAGGTCCAGGGCCTGCCGCCGACGAAGTGGTCCTTCGTTCTCGTCGTCGCGACCTCCGGCCCCGCGACCGGCTGCGCATCGGGCGCTGCGCCCGGCCAGATCAGTACCTGCGTATGTCCCAGCGAAGGCTGCCAAACGGGCGTCTGCGCTCCCAGACTTCGAAATGCAAACACAACACAGAGAGTAAAGATCAAAGGCTTCATCACGGGCTCCACGATTTGGGCAAGCCCGTATCGTATCAATCCAGACGTCAATCCACGGACACGAAATCCCCCCATCTCTTGGGAATACGAATCTGAGTGGTGACTGCGGGGTGGCGAACCGGGAAAGCAGGAGTACACAGAAACGGCGGTTGCAGCACGCTTCGGCTACTCACAACTCGGTATAGGTACTGGGTACTTCGAAAATCGGAGGGCGGCACAAGGTTCGCGCCGCCCTCCAGGGTGGGGGAAGGTCAAACTGCCAGGGCTTCCAGTCCTATCCGGTCGCGAATTACCAGCGTCGCTCCTTCCAGGCGGATCAGCCTTTTCTTCTTCAGATCGCTTAACAGCCGCGTAACCGTTTCCCGCGAGGATCCGATGCGCTGCGCCATCTCTTCATGGGTCATGGCGGAACGCAGGTGCAGTTCCTGGGACTCCTGAACCCCCCGCGGAGCGCACGACAACAAAAGCCTGGCCAGCTTTCCCGACGAAGACCGGGCCAGCACCAGATCGTGGATATCGCGATACGCGCCCTGAAACTCACGGCTCAACCACTGCGCGGCTCGCATGCCCACTTCGCTCTCGCTCTGCAGAAGGTTCATGAGGTCCTGGCTGGCGATGAAGTTCAGTTGACAGGGTGAGGCGGTTTCGGCGGTCATTTCGTAGTGGGTGCTGGAAATAGCGGCGCTCAACCCCAGCACTTCTCCGGCTTCCGACTGTTTAAGGATCAGCACCCTGCCTTCTTTCGAGGTGGTAGAGAGTTTCACCTTGCCGGAGCAGAGAACATACACGCCACGCGGGGTTTGCCCCTCCACGAACAGCAGGGCGCCCGCGGGCATAATGGTGTGGTGGCTAACCATGTCTACGGACCTCAGCACCGCCGGTGAGAAGCGGCAGAAAAAACCCTCCCGGCTTGCCTTGCAGCTCATGCAGCTCTCGATAATCTCGAGACCATAGGGAGTTCTCATGCTTGCCTCCATTGTCGAAATTCGCCGGGATTCCTGATCCGTGGGTATATCTTCCGGAGATTGTGGTCCCATCTGTTGCGAACGCTCGAGCAAGGACCGGGCGTGGGCTCGCGTGTCGGCGTCCAAGCTGCGGGTAGCAGAAATCACTTCCCATGCCGCGCTGGGGTCGGCGCGCTTTTCCCATTCCACTTGGCAGGCAAACAAATACAGAAAACGATTCAAGTCCGAGTTGGACTGACCGATGGTTGGATCGCACCTAGGTTGCGAATCTACCTCTGACCCGACCTGCGTCAGAGGCGGTGCCCACTCTTCCTGGGGGCAGTACCGCCCCCGAAGCCACACCTCGCTGCTCGAAATCCCATTCGGATGGACGGAGGCCCCGACGGTCTCCGATAGTGAGCGAACTAGGTTGCTCGGCTGGTAGTTCCTCGCCACTAACACGGTTCACCCCTGTTCCGGGATGCGGCCAGATTCTGACGAGACATGCAGCTCGTCTATCCGCGTTCGGGAAAACTCGCCCCATATACTTCCGGATTACGGAACCTAAGCAATCGGCGTTCCAGAATGTCCCAGTCGCGACCGCCACCTAACTCGCAGAAAAACAAACAGATCGGGCGGGGATCGTCAACCCTTACAAGCAGGGGGCTGCCGACCCTTCGGCAACTGGAGCATGGGTCGGCACTTGCAGCTCTCGGACTTCGTTGGTCGCCTATTCCGGTTTTTGATCGATGTAATCCTTGCGCGTAATTCCCAGCCGCTGCATCTTCGATTGCAGGGTGGTGCGCTTCACGGCCAACCGATGGGCCGCTCCCGTGGGTCCGGAGATCAATCCCCCGGTTTCTCGCAGGACGCGAATGATGTGTTCCCGTTCCGAGCCTTCGAGGGAGTGCTCCGCAGGATTAGAGCTTCCCGCCTGGAACTCAGCCAGCGGGGCCCGCAAAGCGGGGCCATCCGTAAGAATGACGGATCGCTCAATGAAGTTTTCCAGTTCCCGGACGTTGCCCGGCCAATGCCAATTGATAAGGGCATCCATGGTGTTGCTGGGAATCGTCTCAATGGTACGTTCCATCTTGCGGGCAAATTTCTGAACAAAATATCGAACCAGTAGTGGAATGTCCTCGGGCCGCTCGCGCAGCGACGGTATGCGAATGGGAAACACATTCAAACGGTAGAACAGGTCGCTGCGAAACTCTTTCTGAGCCACGCTCCTGGCTAAATCCCGGTTGGTGGCCGCGATCAGACGCAGGTCCACTTTGATCGTCCGCGTCCCGCCCAGTCTCTCGAACTCTTGGTCCTGCAGAACCCGCAGCAGTTTGGGCTGCAACTCCAGGGGGATTTCGCCAATCTCGTCCAGAAACAGAGTGCCCAGGTCAGCCAGCTCCAGGCGACCAACCTTCTGAGTGACGGCTCCCGTGAATGCTCCTTTCTCGTGTCCGAACAATTCGCTTTCCAGCAGTCCCGTGGGGATCGCGGCGCAATTCAGGGTGATAAGGTTTCTGTTCTTGCGCGCGCTCGTCTGATGGATGGCGCGGGCAATGAGCCCTTTGCCGGTTCCGGTTTCTCCCAACAGTAGAACCGTGGCCTCGCTGGCGGCAACCACCGCAACCTGATCCAGCACGTGACTAAGCGCCGCACTCTCCCCGATGATTCCCTCAAAATGAAGCTGGGCGCGGGTCTCCCCTTCCAGGTAACGCTTCTCCTGCTCCAGGCAGCTCTTCAGCTGCTTGACTTCGCGGGCGATCCGTTGGTTCTCCAAGGCAATTGCAAGTTGAGCGGCAACCTGGTTCAGCAGCGTCAGGTCATCCGTTTGAAAGGCGTCCGCCCGCGTGCTGCCCAGCACCAGAACTCCCAGAGGACCGCTCGGCCGGAGCAAAGGAACACAACAAAGAGACTTGAGCCCCTCGGCCAGCAGGCTTTCGGTTGTCTCGGCGTAGAACCGCTGCATCTCGTCTTTGGTGAAAATCAAAGGTGACCGCTCCAGCAGTGCTTTTCCCCCCGGATCCTTGGCCGCCGTGACTGCGGTCTCGACCGCGGACCCTTTCCGCAAGGGAAAATCCATTGCCTGGCGTACCAACTGCCCGCTTTTCTCATCGTGCAAAGCCAGGGCCGCGTACTCTTGCCGCAGAACCCGGCGCAGACAAGCCGAGATCGACGGAAAGAGCTGCCGCGCGTCCCCCTTTGCGGCCAGCGCACGGCTCACCTCCAGCATTACCTGCTGCCGCCTCTTTTCCTCCCGCAACTTCTCGGAAACGCTGCGCAGAGACCCCTCAAGTTTCTTTTGTTCCGTGATTTCGACCACCACCAAACCCAGTTGCGTAACCTTGCCCGTGGCGTCCTTGATGGGAATGAAATGTTCCATCCAATGCCCGGGTTCGCTCCTGTTGGACAGGATGAAGCTGAGTTCGAGGTTCGAGACCGCTTGTCCGGTAGTCAATACGCGGTTCAACCCTGGTTCAACCAGTTCGGCGAAATCGCCTAGCATCTCGCGGATGCTCTTCCCCAAATGCGCTGCGGCGGGAATGCCGTTCATCTCCGCCAGCGTGTTGTTGATTGCGAGATAGCGGAGGTCCGCATCCAAAATGCAAAGACCCACTCGGGATGCGCTGAAATATGCGGCCAGCAGCTGTTCCGACTCCATCAGCGCTTCCGGAACCCCGAACCAGACCGGATTCCCCGCTCCCGGAGATTCGGAATCGGCCACCGCGGTGAAACCCGGCAGTGAAGCGGCGGGCGCAGAAGCCCCGCTTGGGGCAGGCGTCTTACTCGGGTGCGGCACCGGCCGCGGCTGCGCTCCTTCCCGCCGAAGGTCGCCCTCGTTCCGGATTCGCTCCAGCGCGGGTGCTACGGTCACCGCCACCTGTTCCAGCAGCTCGACGTCTCGCGGCGAGAACAGGAACTCCTCGCGCCGTGCCACCTTCAGCACCCCTAAGGGGCCTTTTGCTGAAAGCAGGGGAGTTAGATATAGAACTCTGACCCCCATATCCATTCCGCGTTGCACTGAGGAAAGGGTAATCCCGCTAAACCCGCGTGGTCGAGAACCACACTTCGCCGGCTACGCAAAGCTTGTCCGGCCAGCGTGCCGTCGATCGGTGTCAGCCCCTGCGGAGCCAGCCTCTCGGCCAATTCCGAGTCAGTCATGTGCAGACGCAGCCATGGTGAATATCCGTCGTAGAAGTAAAAACCAACATAGTCATTCGGGGCCCATTTCTGCATGGACCCGAGAATCCTGGCCACGAACCGTGGCAGATCGCATGCCTGCAGCTCAGGAGCGCTAACTTCAACCAGCAGCCGCAGACGGGCTCTTTCTTCCGCCAGGGTCGCCTCGTCCAGCGTGGTATCCACGGAGAGGGCCGCCATCTCCGCCACGCGATGCAGTAGTTCAAAGTCTTGCGAGCTGAATCCATACGCTCGTTTGCTTCCGAATCCGAGCGCGCCCAACTTTTCGTGGAAGGTGGTCAGAGGAAACACGCAGTAGCTACGTATCTCGCGCTCGCGCAGCCACGCCAGCCCCGGTTTGAACTCAGTTTCGGTGGTGAGATCGTCGATGCATAGCCCGGTTTGATTCCGCCAGACCGACCCGGCCGCAGATTCTCCCACGGCGGTTTCCTGCGGCTCGCGCGGCCACTCCTCCGCTCCCTCCCACATATACATCTTCATGATCTTTCGAGAGGAGTCGATCCAGGCGAGGTTGATGAGGTCGAGGGGAACAACTCTCCGCAGCCGCTGCGTAAGGGCGCCGAACAGCTCACCAGGGTCGTGGTGAAGCGACGTTACGTCCGCCGCATCGAGCAGCGCAGTGTAGTGCTGCGCATCGAGTTCCAAGCGTGGCGCGCTCGCGGGGTACACTGTGGCGCACTCCTGGCGGCAGCTTCCCCCTCAAAAAGTCCGTCGCACAACTCCCCCCTCAAGCACACGAAATTATAAACGCATATGTCAATCGGATGATCGTTTCTCGCCAGTAAGTCCGGTTTCCGTAACAGACTTTTCCCGCGGGGAACGAGCCCGAGCGCATGGCACTCTCGCAAGGTGGCGCAGGCTGGTTGAGAAGTTGCATGGATGGAAAGCTATAATCGCCTTTATGGCCCGGGGCTGGGAAAGCAAGTCCGTCGAGGCGCAACAGGACGAGGCAGCCTCGAGAACTACACCGGAAAAGCCGCGTCTGACGCTGGAAGCCGCAGCCCGGCTGCGCGAGCAAGAAAGCCTCCGTCTGGCGCTCCGCAGCGTGGTTCAACAGCTCGAGCGCAGCCCGAACCCCCGTCACCGGACCATGCTCGAACGTGCCCGCGCCGACCTGAACCGGAGGATCGAGGAACTCGGCCCATGAAGGTCGGGCCGTCGAATCAGTGGCTCATTGGTCTTTCCACTTTTGGGAATAACCCGCACGCGCTCGCTACTGGGCTGGGCATGTTCAGCTTCGCTATCGCCCCAGGCGATGAAGCGCCTCTGTGCCTCTGACGTATAATTGAGGCCTCCATGAAAGCCTACGTTTACGTTTCGCTCAAGAAAAGCGTTCTCGATCCCCAGGGTAAAACCATCCAGGGTGCGCTGAAGAAGATGGGTTACAAAGGTCTGGAGGAGGTCCGCCAGGGAAAATACTTCGAGCTGACGCTCGATGGCGGATTAAGCCGCGATGAGGCGCAAGCCGAAGTCGAGCGTATCGCCCGCGAAGTGCTCACCAACCCGGTCATCGAAGAGTTTCGCTGCTCCCTCGCAGACTGAAGTCCTGGAGTTCCCGTATGTGTGGCATCGTTGGCTACGTCGGCAAGAAGCAAGTCGTTCCGATCATCATCGAAGGCCTGCGGCGGCTTGAGTACCGCGGCTATGACTCGGCCGGAATCGCCGTAGCCGGCAACGGGGACAAGTTGCAGATTCGCCGCGCCGAAGGCAAGTTGCGCAATCTCGAAGAAGCCATACGGCTCAAGCCGCTCGATGGCAGCTACGGCGTTGGCCACACCCGCTGGGCTACTCACGGACGCCCTACGGAAGAAAACGCTCATCCTCATCGCGATTGCACCGGCAAGATCGTCGTCGTTCACAACGGCATCGTCGAGAATTACCTCAGCCTGAAGAAAAACTTGATCGAAGAAGGCCACCAGTTCTCCACCGAAACCGATACCGAAGTCATCGCCCACCTGATCGAAAAACACCAGTCCAAACCCGGCAACGGTCACCACCACTCAGCTCTCGAAGAGGCGGTGCGCCGGACCGTGAAAGAACTCAGCGGGGTCTTTGCCATGGCCGTCATCTCCGTCGATGAGCCTGACAAAATCGTGGCCGCGCGCAACGGTCCTCCTCTGGTGGTGGGCCTGGGCAACGACGAATACTTCGTAGCCTCCGACGTTCCTGCGATTCTCTATCACACCCGTGACATTTTCTTTCTTGCCGATGGCGACCTCGCCGTAGTCACCGCCGAAGGCGTGCAACTCACCGATTTCGACGGTAAGCCCGTCCGCCGCCAGGTGCAGCACGTGACCTGGGACCCGATTATGGCGGAAAAAGGCGGCTTCAAGCACTTCATGCTCAAAGAGATTTACGAGCAGCCGCGCGCCGTTCGCGATACCACATTAGGACGCGTCTCGCTCGACACCGGCCACATCTTCCTCGATGAGATGCAAATCACCGCGGCTGAATTCCGCGCTGCGCAGAAGATCAACATCGTGGCCTGCGGCACCAGTTGGCATGCCGGACAAGCCGGCAAATTCATGATCGAAGGCCTCGCCCGCGTTCCGGTCGAAGTCGATTACGCCAGCGAATGGCGCTATCGCGACCCCATCGTCAGCCCCGATACCATCACACTCGTGATTTCGCAGTCGGGCGAAACTGCCGACACCATCGCGGCCCAGCGCGAGGCCAAAGCCAAGGGCTCGAAGACGCTCGCCATCTGCAATGTCGTCGGCTCCATGATCACGCGCGAGGCCGCGGGAACCATCTACACTCACGCCGGACCCGAGATTGGCGTGGCTTCCACCAAGGCCTTCACCTGCCAGCTAACCGCTCTTTATCTCTTCGCCCTCTATCTCGCGCAGGTGCGCGGCGCCATGACTGCCGAGCAAACTCGCGCGGCCGCGCAAGAGCTGACTCTCATCCCGGGCAAGCTGGAAAACATTCTCACTCATGATGAAGCCTGTGAAGAGTTAGCCAAGCGATTCCAGCGCGCTCAGGATTTTCTCTTTCTCGGCCGCGGCATTCACTATCCCATCGCCCTCGAAGGCGCCCTGAAGCTGAAAGAAATCTCCTACATTCACGCCGAGGGATATCCGGCGGGCGAAATGAAACACGGTCCCAACGCCCTGATTGACGAAAATCTTCCCGTGGTCATTGTGGCCACGCGGGATGCGAACGATCCCGACTCGACGCTGCGCTACGAGAAGACGATGTCAAATCTCAAGGAAGTCAAAGCGCGCTCTGGCGTCGTGATTGCGCTGGCCACTGAAGGCGACGAAGAAATCAAAGAAGCCGCCGACCAAGTTCTATACGTTCCCGCCGCTCCGGAAGAGCTCTCACCGATTCTGGAAATCGTTCCGCTCCAGTTGCTGGCATATCACATCGCGGTGAGAAGAGGATGCGATGTGGACCAGCCGCGGAATTTAGCCAAGTCGGTCACGGTAGAATGAATCCTGCAGAGAACCGAAACGTCGTTTTTTAAAACCGGACTAGCCAGATCACCCGCTCAAGTCCCCACCGCCTCAATATCCGTGTGGCAAAAGTCATTCCCTTTAAACAGCAACGTCTCGCGCTTCTCTTTGGCCAGCGCGTATGCGAAGCAGTCGCCAAAATTGAGCCCGGCCCGATGCCTCCCCTTGCCGAAATCGCGATACGCCTCCCGCGCAATGCGCGCCTGGCTCAAGGTTACCGGCTCGATGCTGATTTCGACGTCGCGCAATAAATCATCGAACCGCCTGCTGAGAATCGGATTTCGATTGCTGTCGACGACCACAGCGGCCTCGACATAGCTCACCGCAGACATCCTGCGAACCTCGGCTCGCGCCAGGACAGTCCCCATCGCGTCTGCCTCTTGCTCGTCTTTTAATATCGCGATGATTACCGACGTGTCGATGATCACTTGGGCAAACCCTTCTCGTCATACAACAAATCGCCATGATCCATCGACTTGTATGGCTCCTTCCACAAAGGAGCGCACTCCCGCCCGATCTTCAGTAGCCGTTCAGCTAAGCCGCCGTTCCTAGTGTCCCGAACCCGCTCTAGCCGTTCACGAACCGCCTTTTCCACCGCGGCGGTCATGCTCTCCCCGGTCAGCCGCGCCAACTGCCGCACCAGGCGGTGGGTTTTCTCGTTCTTGATGTTCAAGCTCATATTCTACCTTCTACCATGGTATGTATACCATTCTACCAGACGGCCCAGCCTTACCAGGCAATAAGCGAGTGCCGCAATCCCCGCGCCCCAAACCGCAAAGGCCACATCTACCACCCAACCCGGCGCCGCTCCCACCCTTCGCAGCAGGAACGGCAGAAAATTCCATGTCGTAATGTGAGCGTAATCCCAGCTGTCGCGGGTCATGAATACATTGTTCAATCCCCAGGCCTGCATCTTGCCCAGCGCGAACGCCGCAATGTTCTCGAAGCGCAGTGCGATCACGAACGTGGGATGGCCGAGCGTCTCCATCTGGTAAATCTCCAGCGGCAGCCAGAAGGCAAGCGATGCCAGCTGGATGAGCAGGCTGGCCGCGATCAACGCGATCCCGCCGCGCCAGATCCATGCGCCCAGATGCGCGCGGTAGCGCAGCAACAGGGGCACGGCAAGAAGCGCCGCCAGCTCAACTGCGGTCGAGACGTAACGATCGCCCCAGGCGGAATCTCCCGCCCAGTAGGTATAGCGCGCGTAAAAGCTGATATAGGCGATGAGCAGCAGAAGCGAGGTCACGCCATAGGCGCGGAGTTCCGGTGGCAGGCGTTTCCACAACACCAGCAGCAACACAATCGCCAGCACCAGCAGCGGATCGAAAAGAAAAATCGACTTCTCCGGCTGGAACAGCGCGCCCAGAAAACCCTGATGGAACGGAGTGCTCCAGGGGAAGTTTGCCGGCAGCTCCGGGTCGAGCATCCGCTGCTCCCGCGCAAACAACGACAGATAGGTTCTGGTAAACGATCCGAAACGGTAAAAATGGTAGAGCCGTTCCACCAGCAGGAAAAATGCATACACGGGAGCCGCGACCTTGCAGTAGGTCACGAAGCGCCGCCACAACTCGTGTCCTCGCACTCTTTCCAAGCAAAGCACGAGCAGAAGAAAAATTCCTCCCGCTATAAGATCCATGCCGCTGGTGAGCCGGGTCAGCAGGTTCAGACCGAAGGCGCCGCAACCCACGCACAGGGCGCGGCGGCTGCCGGTCCGCAGCCACTCGTATTGAAACGAGAATCCGGCGAGGGTCAGAAGCATGATGTAGTTGTTCTCCATCATGTTGTGGGTGTAATGCAGGTGGGTGGTGCAGAACAAAAGCGCCAGCACGCCCAGCACGGATTCGCGCACGCTGAACCGCCACTGGCGAAGCAGGCGAAAGGCCACCAGTGCGGTGAGCACATTCACCAGAATGCTGACGCTGTAGCTGACCACGATGCTGCGCACGGAGGGATCGTCTTCGTAATCGGAAAAGACCGGCCAGTGGGCAATCCATGTTCCCAGGATGTCCGAGGGCAGCATCAGCAGAGATTGTCCAATGCCGTACCAACTGTAGAGGCGGCCGCCGCGGCCGTGCAATCCGAACTCGGGATACTCGTTGGGAAATACCTGCGGCTCGGAAGTCCAAAGCCAGTGCGTGGTCTGCAGCCGATGCGCGGTATCGGAAGTTCCGAGTTCCCCGGACTGCACCACGAACGCCAGCAGACCTGCCGCCAAACACAGCAGCAGCAAGGGATCGGCCAACCAACGGCGGAGGCGCGAGATCATCGTCTGGATGGTAATACATTTACTCAGCCTCCAGAGGGATGGGGCCGCGGAATCGCAGGTTTCGCCAAGCGCGCAGAGCGCGGGACACCGGTTTTTGTGGGAGGCGAAGGCTGGCCGCGAAAATATTTCTTTTGCACTTGGGGAAAATCGCTCGTTACTCTTTCGTTAATGGGGGTACCCCCCTCCCCCCTGGGTCTAATGGAATCATCGAGTTAGCAAGAAAATCCCGGCAAAATCCGGAGCCTAAAGGACTTAGATACTAAAATCGGCAAAACAAAGGACTTAGAGGCGCAACGAACTGGTTGGCGCGACCGTCATGTCCTCGACCATGATTGCAGAGTTTGAATTGGGGGACAAGGTCAGACGTCACAGGGGTTGGCTGTGGAAAAAGGCCGCGTCAACAAAATCCCAGAGGGATGGGGCCGTGGAATCCCACGTTTCGCAAAGGACGCGAAACATGGGGCACCCTTTTTCGTGGAGCGGGACGGAAGAAGCGGGCCACCCGCCTTCGCAGATCGCTCATATGCCTTCAACCCTAGCGCGGTTTCCCGCTCATGCAAGCGGGTAACCTCAGAGGGATGGGGCCGTGGAATCCCACGTTTCGCAAAGGACGCGAAACATGGGGCACCCTTTTTCGTGGAGCGGGACGGAAGAAGCGGGCCACCCGCCGCTGCGCCACCCAAAAGCACTTTTTCGCAGAATGCAATTCCGTTTTGAAATAGCACATTCCCTGCCCGATCATCGCAACTTCTTCCCTTGCCGCCGCATCTAAACCTTGACGGTATCCCGCTCAGGTCTTAGCATGGGGTTGCTGGCAATCGTAAGCCTATTGATTACAAAGCACTTATTCTATTCTGGAGAGATAACAGGAGACGATTATGGCCAAGATTATTGGGATTGACCTTGGAACGACCAATTCTTGCGTGGCGGTGATGGAGGGCGGCGAGCCCAAAGTTATCCCTAATGAAGAAGGAGGGCGGACTACGCCTTCGGTGGTTGGGTTTACCAAGAATGGGGAACGGTTGGTGGGGCAGGTTGCGAAGCGGCAGGCGATCACCAATCCGGAGAACACGATTTATTCGATCAAGCGCTTTATGGGACGGCGCTTCGACGAGGTGCAGGAAGAGATCAAGATGGTCCCATATAAGGTCGTGAAGTCGGGCGACCACGTGGCGGTGCTGGCGCAGGGCAAGGAGTACACGCCTCCGCAGGTTTCGGCGCTGATTCTGCAGAAACTGAAGAAGGCGGCGGAAGACTACCTGGGCGAGAAAGTGACCGAGGCGGTGATCACCGTGCCGGCTTACTTCAACGATGCCCAGCGGCAGGCCACGAAAGATGCCGGGCAGATTGCAGGGCTCGACGTGAAGCGCATTATCAACGAGCCCACGGCGGCGGCGCTGGCGTATGGGCTCGACAAAACTAAAGACGAGCTGATCGCGGTTTACGACTTCGGCGGCGGAACTTTCGACATTTCGATTCTGGAAGTGGGCGAGGGCGTGATCGAGGTGAAGGCAACCAATGGCGACACGCACCTCGGCGGCGACAACATCGACCAGCGGCTGGTGGATTGGCTGATTGACGAGTTCAAGAAGGATGAAGGGCTCGACTTGCGCGGCAAGGGCAACGAGATGGCATTGCAGCGGCTGCGCGACGCGGCCGAGCGGGCCAAGATTGAGCTTTCGACCACGATGGAGACCGAGATCAACCTGCCGTTCATTACGGCGGACGCGAGCGGTCCGAAGCACCTGGTGAAGAAGCTGACGCGGGCCAAGCTCGAGGGGATGGTGGAAGACATCATTCAGCGCTCGGTGGGGCCGTGCAAGCAGTGCATGAAGGATGCGGGCGTGGATGCCGGCAAGATCCAGGAAGTGGTGCTGGTCGGCGGACAGACGCGCATGCCGCGGATTCAGGCGCTGGTGAAAGAGCTTTTCGGCAAGGAAGGGCACAAGGGAGTGAACCCTGACGAAGTCGTGGCAGTTGGAGCGGCAATTCAGGGTGGAGTGCTCGGCGGCGAGGTGAAAGACCTGCTGCTGCTGGACGTGACTCCGCTGTCTTTGTCGATTGAGACTTTGGGCGGAGTGGCTACGCCGATGATTCCGCGGAATACCACGATTCCGACCAAGAAGACGGAAACGTTCTCGACTGCCGCTGATAATCAGACCTCGGTTGAGGTGCATGTGCTGCAGGGTGAGCGGCCGATGGCGGCGCAGAACCGGACTCTGGGCAAGTTCCACTTGACCGGGATTCCGACGGCTCCGCGGGGCGTGCCGCAGATCGAGGTGACGTTCGACATTGACGCCAACGGCATCCTGAACGTGACCGCGAAGGATACGGCCACGGGCAAGGACCAGAAGATTACGATTACGTCGTCTTCCGGACTGTCGAAGGAAGAAGTCGAGCGCATGGCCAAGGAAGCGGACGCGCACTCGGCCGAAGACAAGGCGGCGCGCGAGTCGATTGAGGCCAAGAACCAGCTCGACAGCATGGTCTACAACGTCGAGAAGATGCTGCGCGAGTCGGGTGACAAGATTTCCGGCTCGGATCGTGGAGACGTGGAGAACGCCTTGGCCGACGCCAAGAAGGCGCTGGAATCGAATGACAAGGCGCAGATGGATAAGGCACGCGACACGCTGACCAAGGCGTCGCACAAGCTGGCCGAGGAGATGTACAAGGCGGCGCAGGCGAAGGGTCCGGCGGCGGGTGCTGGGCCGGGTAGTCCTGGTGACGGTGCGGCTCCGGGCAGCAACGGCGGCGGTCAGAAGAAAGATGAAGGCGTGATCGACGCTGAGTACGTGGACGTGGAAGACAAGAAGTAAGTCAGCTTTTAGCTGCTGGCTTCCAGGTTGAATCGGATGGCGCGGGCACTTTGCCCGCGTCATCGAGTTTGCGGCATCATTTCTAGATTTTGGAGAAAACTGAACCATGGATTTCCAGGTGAACGAACAGACTTATTTCTTAAATCTTGCCGAAGATGAGAAGCAGTGGGAGGTTTTCGTCTCGACGCCGGCGGGCGCCATGTCGATCCCGGTTTATGTGGACGCGACGGAGTCTGAGTCACTGGTCGTGATACAAGATGAGAAGCGGAGACTGGTGAACTAAGACCGTCAAAGAGAATATCGCGTTAAACTGTCATCCTGAGCGGAGTGAGTGGTTCGCGAAGCGAAGCACTCACGGAGTCGAAGGACCCCTGGCTGGCGTGCGGTGAGATGGACCCTCCGAGGAGTTCTCGCGGGGCTGCCGGCGCGGTGAGAACTCCTTGCCAGGCTTGTGATGGAATTTAGGTGTATGTGGTCCCTTCGGCTTCGCTCAGGGCAGGCTCTTTGACTGCGTTTCCCTTCGCTTCGCGATGGGAAACTCCGCTCGGGATGTTGGCTGAGACTTGGGGTTCAGAGATGGCGTTCGCTGGAGAAGCGATCAACGGCCGATGAGAGAACTCCTCGACATGTTCGCAACGGTGTACACGGGTACGGGGTCCTTCGACTGCGTTTCCCTTCGCTTCGCGATGGG
>JBARJF010000071.1:0-1571 GCA_049800135.1 Candidatus Sulfotelmatobacter sp. | reverse complement strand
GCGAGCCCAAGGTTGGAAAGCGCAAACCCACTACGAGAGCGAAATGGCGCTCCTCTTAGAGTGCGCATGCAGCAGTGTGCTCGAAAAATGCTTGACACCGCCGACATTGTTAGAGATCGGGATTTTTGGCCAACTACGCCGAATCGCGTTCCATTGACGCAGCTTCAAGTGGATCGCCCGCGACTCTAGGCCCCATCGAGATAAGTCTTCTACGGCTGGGCGTAGTACCCCGTCCGCGTGCGGGCGACAACTCCCGGCTTGTCGATTTTGACCCGAAGGTCGTGATATTCGTCTGGATGTACTACCGGGCTTGAATCAAAGGTCAGGCTGTAATAGGACATGGCGTCTGCCACGCAGTTGCTGATCAAGCTGGCCACGTCGTTGCTCCGGTTCAGAACCTGCCCACCGCTTTGTATCGCGAGGACAGGGATCGTAAGGTCGCCGCTTTGGAATCTGTCCGCCGAAGGCACTCCGTGGAGGAAGTTCTGATAATAAACGTTGCCCAGGCTCCCGGCGTCGTCCGTTCCCAGCGGGTCTATGCTGTAAAGCGTGATCTGAGCTTGTCGCAGCGCGGTGGAAAGTTTGACGAGCGTCTGAAAGTTTGTTTGTTTAGCCTTCGAGGTAAGGTTGTCTATGGACTCCTCGATCAAAGGCCATCCCGGACTGAGCCAGATCAGCAGCTTCCGGCCGGGTTGCGTCCTTTCATACCCGATCAGGTTCCCAACAGCGCGCAAGGAGATCCGAATCCGCCAAACCTGGTTCTCGAGGAGGCCGCCTTCCAGTTCGCGCGGGGCACCGGCTATGATCGCGTGGACGGAGTCCGCCAACACATTTCCGTTGCGGGTAGGCGTCCCCTGGACCTGAGTGGACTTCTCGTTGAAGATCACCAGAGACATAGGCAAGGGAAGCTGGCCTCCGGCCTGCCGCAAGTACCTCTCCAGCTGTTGCCGGGCATTACTCATCGCCCGGAACGAGACGTTGACCTCGTCCATCACGAAGATCACCCGCACCGGAGAGTCCTCGGTTTTACCGCTTTCGTCAATAGCACGAAAAGAAGAAATAGGCTGCTGCCGTTTGTTATCGAGGACGGTGAAATCCTGATGCTGAAGCCCGGCCACAGGATTTCCTGACTTATCGGTCACGACGACGTAAAGGGTGACTCGCTGGTCGCCGCCGCCCGCTCCCTGCGCTGATGCGCGCGGCCATGCGGATAATGCCAAGCAGGCAGAGAGAGCTGCTGCCAGACGCTTCGTGCGGTTCATCGGCGTCCTCCTGCGTCACGTGCGGAAAGACCTGCCCCGCAAAATGCTTCAGAAAATAGTGCCACAATTGTACATTGACCTGAGGCATTGTCGGCTCAGGAGGAGGCGCAGTCTGTGATGCCGGTCGGGTCCAACGATAGAGCAGACCGACATAGAGGTCAACTATTGAAATCAACTGTTGTAACCAGATGGGATGAGAAGGCCGGTCTCCGGACGGGATGCTGTAGGCTCCCAAGTTATCGACGTGCTCAAGGCACAGATAAAAAGGAGACCGGCAATGAAGAAGGTTAGCACCGCAGCAGCAAAGCA
>JBARJF010000070.1:0-15897 GCA_049800135.1 Candidatus Sulfotelmatobacter sp. | reverse complement strand
TGCTTTGCTGCTGCGGTGCTAACCTTCTTCATTGCCGGTCTCCTTTTTATCTGTGCCTTGAGCACGTCGATAACTTGGGAGCCTACAGCATCCCGTCCGGAGACCGGCCTTCTCATCCCATCTGGTTTCGCCAACAATCGTAGAACGTCGCGCCAAGATCAGCGTAAAGTGGTGCCGTGAAGCTGCGACAAGCTGGCAAAAATCGACGCAAAATGCTGTGGTTAGCTGCCGCGATTGGCGCATTGGTTATCGCTGCTTCTCTAGTCGTTACAGGCGCCGTCGCTTGGCAGTTTTATTCGATTCGCACCGCTGTCAGATGGCCCGCGTGGTCGGAGCGTTACAAAAGCGAAGTTCTGGCGCAATCCAACGCGACCGGCAAATTAAAGCACATTGAATGGGATGGATGGGGCTGGGCCGGTCAGGACACGACTGTCTATCTGGTATTCGACCCCACAGATTCGTTATCAATCCCGGCACGTAACCACCGGCCCGGCAAGTTCGACGGCATACCTTGCGAAGTTCCTGCCGTAAAACAATTAGAGAAGAACTGGTACCTAGTTGAGTTTTATACAAACGAGTGGTGGGGCCGACGCAATGCGCTGGATTGCACCGGCTCGGGAGATTGACTGGCGTAACGTCCCAATATCGCTCATTGAGGGGATTTTGAGCGAAATCACCCGATTCGACACCAATGTTCCGATCGAATCGCCAACAAGCTTTGAAGACTGCTGTCCGGCTCGTGCTTTCGGTCACCAGCTGGATAGATGTACTTTTACACCAATGAAATCTTCCATACGGTGGATTGGCCTATACCTCTTGCATCTCTTAGCGGCCACAATCGGTGTTATGTTGGCGACCGGAATCTTACTGAACGTGGTCCTGAGCCCCTCCTGGAGCCGTGGATAGGTCATGCCAACTTAGTGTCGTTTGCGGAGGGACCTTTCTACCCGCTGCCTGTGGTTCTGGCTTCTCTTGCGGGTTATTTCGGCTATATGCGATCCAAGGGTAATTATCGCTTTTGGGTTTGGGTTGTACCGACTGTGTATCTGGCGACCAAGATAATCTTGTGGACACCAGCCAGTATTCTGGGACACTACAGCTGGCGCACAACTCTTGGGCACTTCTTCGCCGGTGCGCCTCCCCATTACCCAGAAGAGGATGTCACCGTGCCCTTTTACACGTCTTTGTCGTACACATTGGGGGCACTGTTGGACGCAATGTGTTCCGCTTCCAGCGTCCGAGTGAGGGTGCTGACCGTTAGAGCGACTGGTTGTTGGCGTGCGAAAAGGACAGCTGTCGATAGATCTCGATTACACTCATTGACCTCTGGCGCATTTGTGGGAGCGTCACAGAGCATTGCTGCAGGCGCCGCTTGGCGTTTTGCATTGTGAGGATATATCCGGATCAGATGGATCGGTCCGCTTTCCCGGATGTCTGTTACATTTTGTGTATGAAGACGGCGTATGGACGGATCGTGTTTGGCGCGGCGGCGGTGTGGTTCGGCGTTATCGCACTGATGTGGCACGACGCAGGTACATGGCAAAACCTGCAACATATCTGGAGCCTGCCTTTCGGCACCATCATTGGCGCGTGTCTCATGACGGCTCTAATTGCGGGTGGGATTGGGATACAGTCCCCGCGGACCGCGCGCTGGGCTTCGGCCGTACTTTGCGTTGTCTATTTGTGCTTCTCGTTGGCTTGCGTTCCTGACACCATTGCCGCATCGAACATCTATGAGCGCTACGGTGGGAGCTTCTTCCTGTTCTTTTCATTACTCTGCGGCGCGATTGCGCTGCACGCGGCGACCGAGGCAAGTGCGGCAAGGGCGGTGGGATTCGGCCGACTGGCGCGCTTTGGACTGGGCGTCTCTGCGATTTCCTTTACCCTGGGTCAGATACTCTTGCCTCGCGAAACCGCTCAACTGGTCCCAAAGTGGATTCCGCCCAACCAGATGTTTTGGGCGATGCTGACGACGGTCGCGTTTGGACTGGCAGCCATTGCCATTCTCATCAATCGCCAGGCGCGGCTTGCGATGCGCCTGATGACGCTCATGCTGGCACTGTTTGGCGTGATGGTTTGGGTTCCGCGCCTGATCGCTCACCCGAAGGCGCATTTCAACTGGTCCGAATGCGTGCTGACTTTCCTGATTACAGGGGCTGCCTGGGCGGTGGCCGATTTGAAGTCTTTTTGATTCAGGCTTGGATTGCGCGCCGCTTCACCGGACAAACGGGATGACACTGTGTTCGTGACAGTGGCGGATGAACGTTTAGAAATCTTGCGGCAGCTACAGCGTTCCTAGGACGCCCGTGCTTCCGGCGCTGCAGCGGCGGAGGACGCCCAAAGCTTTTTTTGTAGCACCTCTTGAAGCTGCCCCAGTTGCTTGTTCTCAGTTTTTCGTTCCGACCGAAGCAATCGAAGCTTCGCCTCATGTCGTCCCGACGCCGCTGGCGATTCAGAATGATGCACGATGCTCTCCGCCTCCTCGTTGGAGTTTAGCCCTGATGGGCGTGATATTCAATCCGCAGGGATCAAATGCCGACCTGGATGCGGCTCTGTCTCGTGAGAAACAGCCCCGTTGAAAAATGCAGATCCAGCGTTAGCGAGCCGTCTTGCCCAGCGCGGCGACGGCATGAGCCGGAGCCAGGCGTACCGCAAACTTGTCGTCGTGTCCGCAGCTGATGACTGTGGTGTGGTTGGGATATTCTCTGACCCAGACCACCCGTTCAGGGTTCACAAAGACTTCCAGACCATCCACATCTTCAAACATTACAAACTCCACGATGCCTCCTTTTTCGCAACCCCAAGGCTGCGCCGTTCAGGAATGTCAAAATTACCGAGCGCGGACGATTGTACAAATGCCGAAGTTTAGGGGCCAAGAGGGAAGCTGTTGCTGTTGATAAATCGCGAATACACTCATTTACGGAATTCATTTTTTCAGCATTCGGTCGACCGCGGCGAACAGGGAATCAGGCCCTCTTCCTAACATGGAATCGGACTTCGCGAAAAAGCTGCTCGCCCCGTCTTTCTCGAACTGCTTGGCATTCTTCTGCGAGAGGCTGGTCAACATCATCACCGGAATCGCCGCTGTAGCGGGATCTTTCTTCAAAGCCTTCAGCACATCCGGCCCGCTCATTTTGGGCAGCATAACATCCAACAGAATCAAGTCAGGCGCATGCTCGCGAGCCAGGGTTAAGGCCTGTTCTCCGTCGCCGGCGGAAATCACCTCATATTCGGCGGTCGTCAATGCCCGTTCCGTCGCCGCTCTGAGGAACTTGCTGTCTTCAATCAGAAGTATTTTCATGAAGGTCGATTCGTCCAATTCACCCAGTATGCGCCACTGTGCGCCACGACTAAAGTCGCGCCTTTCAAATCCACTGTGGAAAGCGCCTCCGCTATGTCTTCCGGCTTCGGTTGATGGCTTCGCGGGCTTCTTTGTCGGCGGTGCGGCGGCGCTCGGTTTCGCGTTTGTCCCAGAGTTGCTTGCCTTTGGCCAGAGCTAGTTCGACCTTCACTTTGCCGCCTTTGAAGTACATGCGGGTGGGGATCAGGGTGAGGCCTTTCTGTTGGGTCTTGCCGATCAGCTTGCGGATTTCTTCTTTGTGCATTAACAGTTTGCGGGTGCGCAGGGGGGCGTGGTTGTGGATATTGCCGTGCTCATAGGGGCCGATGTGGGCATTGAGCAGCCAGAGTTCGGCGTCCTTGACCAGGCCGTAGGAATCCTTGAGGTTGGCGAGGCCTCCGCGGACGGATTTGGCCTCGGTTCCGGTGAGAACCACGCCACACTCAAATTTTTCGAGCAAGAAGTAGTTATGTGAAGCGATCCTATTGACAGCGGCATCGCGCTGTCCGGAGGCGGTAGGTTCGCGGCGTGGGGATTTCTGCGCCTGGGGCTTGGTTTCGTGGGTGGACTGGCGGGGCATGGTTGGGTCAGATTCAATCTTAGCAGCCGAAGCCCGGTGGGGCTAAGACCAAAGAGTGTAACTGGCGTGGGTGCAATCAGATGGGGAGGGGGAAACCCGATGCTATAATCGCAACAAAAGCATTCATTTTTCATTGCACCGAGCTTTCTTGCATCGAGTAATCCCTGGCTCGCTGGCTGTAGGTGAAGACTACTGGTCCGGCGAAGACTTTGTAGATGAGGACTGAAGAATGAGACGTCTGATGCCTGCCGCAGCCGTGCTGCTGGTTGTGATTGCCATACTGCCAGCGCTGGCCGATAAGGCCAAGAGTCTCTACGAAAAGGGCGAGGATGCCGCGGCCCGCCAGAATTACGAGGCGGCTTACAATTTCTTCAAGCAGGCCTACGATCTCAAACCGAAGGACTTGCGCTACCGGACGTCGTTCGAGCGGATGCGTTTCGAAGCGGCGGCGGCGATTGTGCATCGCGGACAGGTGCTGCGGGATCAGGGCAAGCTGCAGGAGGCGCTGGCATTGTTTCAGAAGGCGGCGCTGATCGATCCGTCGCTGTTCATGGCGCAGCAGGAGGTGGACCGGACGCTGCAAATGATACACGACGCCCGCAATCCTCCCCCGCGGGCCGCGGGGCCGCCCAACAGCCTGGAAGAGGTGATTAGAGACGCGGGCGGCCCGGTAGAACTTACCCCCATCTCGAACGTCCCCATCACCGTCAAGCTCACCGAAGATTCCAAGGTTATCTACGAAACGATTGGGCAGTTGGCTGGAGTGAACGTACTGTTCGATCCCGACTACCAGTCGCGGCGCATCAAGGTGGAATTGAACGGGGTGACGCTGGAACAGGCGCTGGAGATTACGGCGCTGGAATCGAGAACGTTCTGGCGGCCGGTTACGAAGAATACGATTTTCGTGGCGCAGGACAATCCCGCCAAGCGCAAGGAACTGGAACAGAGCGTCCTGAAGACGTTTTATTTGCAAAATCTTTCTCAGCCCACGGAGCTTCAGGATGTGGTAAACGCGATCCGGGCGGTGCTGGATGTGCAGCGGGTGCAGCAGTTGCTGTCACAGAATGCGCTGGTGGTACGGGGTACGCCCGACCAGATCGCGCTGGCGCAAAAGCTGGTGGACGACCTGGACAAGCCGCGTCCGGAGGTGGTGGTGGACATTGCGGTATTGCAGATAAGCAAAGACCGGTCGCGCACCCTTGGATTGAGCCCGCCGACCAGCGCCACAGTCACTTTGCAGAGCAATCTCACCACCAACCCCACGACGACGACGACGACGACCACCACCACCACCACCCCGACGGGGACCGGGCTGGAGTTGAATACGCTGGGCAATCTGAACGCGACCGACTTCCAAGTGGCGATCGGTTCGGCCAACCTGTCGGCGGTGATGTCGGATACGGACACAAAGATGCTGCAGAATCCGCAGATCCGCACGATGGATAACCAGAAGGCATCGCTCAAGATCGGGGAACGGGTGCCAGTAGCCACGGGATCGTTCCAGCCTGGAATCGGGGGTGTGGGCATCAACCCGCTGGTCAACACCCAGTTTCAATACCTGGATGTGGGCGTGAATATAGACATCACGCCGCACGTGCACGCCGACCGGGAAGTGACGCTGAAGATGAAGATGGAAATCTCGTCGGTGGTGGGTCAGTCAAGTATCGGCGGGATCAGCCAACCTATCATTGGCCAGAAGACGATCGAGCCCGAAATCCGTTTGAGAGACGGGGAGACGAGCTATATTGGCGGGATATTTGACGATTCCCAGACCAAGGCGTTGAGCGGAATCCCGGGGTTGGCGCAGATTCCAATCCTGAGATACCTGTTTGGGCAGGTGACGCAGGATAAGTCGTCGGACGAGACGGTGTTTGCCATCACGCCGCACATCATTCGGGGAGTCGCGATCACCGAACTGAACCAGCGGGCCATTGACATTGGGACGGCGAACACGATTGAACTGCGGCACGTGAGCCAACCGGCTGCGCCGGCGGTGGCTCCGGCCGATCACGCGGCGGGGAATGCGGAGCCGCCGGCAAGCCAAGGGCAGGCCGGTCTAACGCCGAACCCGGCAGCGCCGGATGGCACGAGCTTCCTGTTTGATCCGGGGCAGATCACGGCGGTGAAGGGCAAGACGTTCGTGGTGAATCTGCTGATTTCCGGCGCGAAGAACATATACTCGGTGCCGGTGCAGATGAACTACGATCCGACGAAGCTGGAGTTGGTGAACATCTCGAACGGCGGTTTCCTGTCGCAGGATGGACAGGCCGTAGCGCTGGTGCATCGCGAGGACGATGCCACCGGGACGTTGCAGGTGACGGCGACACGGCCGCCAGGCGCGGGAGGAGTTTCGGGGCAGGGAGCGGTGCTCACGCTGACGTTTGAGGCGAAGGCCAGCGGACAGACTCCCCTGACCATCACGCGGGGTGGGGCGCGCGACCCCGGTTTGCAGGCGATCGCGGTGAACGGAGCGCAAGCTTCGGTCACGGTGCAATAGGAGGGCGGCGCGCGGCCTCCGCGATCCGAGATTCTTAAGATGAGGCGCTACGGATTCCAGCGCGTACGAAGTGCCAAGGGCGAGACTGGCTTTACACTGCTTGAGCTGATCATCGCCACAGCCATCCTGTTAATTCTCTCGACCATGGCAGTGCCGCTGGCGCGGCTGACCATCCAGCGGGAAAAAGAGCGCGAACTGCGCACCGATTTGTGGGAGATGCGCGACGCCATCGACCGCTACAAAGACGCCGCCGACCGGCAAATGTTCCAGACCAAGGTGGACAGCCAGGGCTATCCCCCGGATCTGGAAACGCTGGTGAAGGGGGAGACGGTGCAGGGCGACAAGAAACTTCGATTCCTGCGCAAGATTCCTGTCGATCCAATGACGGGGACGACGGATTGGGGCTTGCGTTCGATGCAGGACGACCCGGATTCCGACTCCTGGGGCGGGCAGAGCGTGTTCGACGTGTACAGCAAATCGGAAGGCACGGCTCTCGATGGCACCAAATATAAGGACTGGTAAATGGTAAGCAGGCTCAAAAGGCGAGGGGGGTTCGGGTTCACGTTGCTCGAAATGATGATCGTGATGGTCATCATGGGGATCTTGCTCTCGATCGCGCTTCCCATTTATAACCAGTCGATCGTGCGAGCGCGCGAGGCGGTGCTGCGGAACGACCTGTTCGAGCTGCGCAAGCTGATCTCCCAGTACACACTCGACAAGCAGAAGGCGCCGCAGTCCCTGGACGACCTGGTGCAGGCGGGCTACATCAAGGTCATTCCCAAGGATCCGATGACCAATGAAGCGAACTGGGAAGTGGTGCAGGAGGACGTGCTCCTGTCGGTGGATCAGCAGGATCCCGGCATCGACGACGTGCATTCGGCGTCGAACGCGACGGCCAGCGACGGCACTGCGTACAGCAGTTGGTAACAGGGTTGAACCAACGAGAAAATTCCCTCCGTCCCTAATCCTTTTCTAATCTCAACTCCTTCGTAAAGGCTCTTCGATTTCGAATCGTGACCTACTAATTAAGTCCGCACTCTAATAGGTTCGGACTATGGACACCTCCGGGCGCAGCAGGTAAAAACCTGGGACTCCGTTGATGGGCGGTGCAGCGGGGTTCTAACAGGAATAAGCCGAGCCTGAGCGCTTGAATCGACCGGGAGGTTTAGTGATCTCCAAAAAAATGCTTGTGGTGGTATGCGTATGGCTAACTGTTGCCGGATGCTTTCCAGGATCCGCACAAGAGGTTTCGAACGGCTTAGTGACAGTTGCGGAAGAACCCGTGCCAAACATATTGGCGCCGATTCCTCCTGTCGCGTCGCCGCCGGGCGGGTCAGACCGTCCTTCCACCCCGCAGCCGTCTGCTCAAGAGCAAGGCTCATCGACCGGACATAAACTCGGTCCACTTGATATTTCGATTCATTGGCGAACCCGTGCGGAGGGTTGGAACTGGTTTGAGGGCGACAGCGGGAACAGCGGCTACGCTTTTTGGCACTCGCTGCTGCGCGCGGGCATGGGGCAGAAGCGGCAAAGTTTCGAGTGGTTCGTGGAGGGGGAGCAAGTGTCGATCATGGGATTGCCGGACGATGCGGTGGTCGCGGCTCCGCAGGGCCAGCTTGGCTTGGGAGGCACGTACTATGCGGCGAACGGAAACCAGGTGAATAATGCCAGCGGATTTCTGAAGCAAGGGTTCGTCGACTTTAAGCAGTTGGGGCCGGCGACCGTGAAGGTTGGGCGTTTCGAATTTTTCGACGGGATGGAAGTTAAGCCCCGGGATGCGTTTCTGGCGACGGTCGTTCAAACCCGCATTGCCCACCGGTTGATCTCGAACTTCGGTTTTTCGGCGGTGCAGCGCAGCTTTGACGGAGTGCAGCTCGCGGTGGATTCGGGCTCGAACAACTTTACTTTTTTCGGCGCACGGCCCACGGCCGGAGTCTTTCAGGTACATGGGATGGATGAACTGGATGTGGATACGTATTACGGCGCCTATACGAAGTCGGTGCAGACCAAACGGAACCGGGGGCAACTGCGGGTGTTTGGCCTGGGTTATATCGATCACCGCAGGCTGGTGTTAAAGACCGACAACCGTTCCGCAGCGGTTCGGGCGGCCGATACGGGCAAGATCGAACTGGCGACCTACGGCGCCGATTACGCGCATGTAATCGATACCACCAGTGCCGGAAAATTCGATTTTCTGGCCTGGGGGGTGGTACAGGCCGGCGCCTGGGGCGCGCTCACGCAACGCGCGGGAGCCGTTGTCGGCGAGGCGGGTTGGCAACCGCCGGTGAGGATTCTGAAACCGTGGCTGAGTGCCGGCTATTCCTATGGAAGCGGCGACGGAAATCCCGGCGACTCACGCCACGGGACTTTTTTCCAGGTGTTGACGACGCCGCGCCAGTACGCGCGTTTTCCCTTTTATAACATGATGAACAATGAAGACTTCTATGGCACACTGAACCTGACTCCCACGGCGAAACTGAGCTTGCGCACCGAGGCGCATGCGCTTCGCCTGGCGAGCGCTTCCGATCTCTGGTATCTGGGCGGGGGAGCGTTCCAACCGCAGACGTTCGGATATACGGGCCGCCCCAACAATGGCAACCGCGGCTTGGCCAATGTCTGGGACCTAAGCGGCGACTATCAAATTACCCGCAGCTTCGCCTGTACTTTGTACTACGGCCACGCCTGGGGAAAGAGCGTAATTGCTAAAATCTACCCGCAGGATGCGAACGGACAATTTGCCTATCTGGAAACGAACTTTCGCTTCTGATGCGGAATCGACTCCGGCTTGACGGTATGGTTGAAACCGCGCCGAGCGGACTCATGGCTTTAACTTCCTCGCGATTGCACCAGTATCGCCTTACGCACTAACATCTAGCTCATGCCCGTCGAAACGGAAACTCAAACTCCTTCCTCCATTCGAGCGCCGCGCGGCAATTCCATCGCTTGCAAAGGCTGGCAGCAGGAAGCTGCCATGCGCATGCTCATGAATAACCTTGATGCCGAAGTCGCCGAGCGTCCGCAGGATCTTGTGGTCTACGGCGGAACGGGGCGGGCGGCGCGCAGTTGGGAGGCATACCACGCCATCATCGGGACCTTGAAGAAGCTCGAAAACGACGAAACTCTGCTGGTGCAGTCGGGCAAGCCGGTGGGCGTGTTCAAGACGCATGAGCACGCGCCGCGCGTTCTCATCGCCAATTCCAATTTAGTGGGCCATTGGTCGAACTGGGAGAAGTTCAACGAACTGGAACGCGCCGGTTTGATGATGTATGGCCAGATGACCGCGGGTTCGTGGATTTACATCGGCTCGCAGGGCATTGTGCAGGGAACGTTCGAGACATTTTCGGCGGCGGGTGAAAAGCATTTCGGTGGAGATTTGGCGGGCAAGCTGATCGTGAGCGGAGGCATGGGCGGGATGGGCGGCGCTCAGCCGCTGGCCGCGACCATGACGGGCGCGGCGTTTCTGGGGATTGACGTCGATCCAGAGCGCATCAAGAAGCGGCTGAAAACCGGCTATTGCGACTTCATGGTGACCGCGCTGGATGAGGCGCTGCGCATTTTGAAGAATGCGGTGCGCAAGAAAGAAAATGTTTCGGTGGGGCTGGTGGGGAATTGCGGCGATGTGATTCCGGAGTTGGCGGCGCGCGGCGTGGTGCCTGACATTCTTACCGATCAGACTTCGGCGCACGATCCGCTGAATGGATATGTGCCGAACGGCATGACGTTCGCCGACGCGGTCGAGTTACGGGAAAACGATGCCAAGGGGTATCAGGAAAAATCGCTCGACGCCATCGCCGCGCATGTAGAGGGCATGCTGGCGCTGCAGAAGATGGGATCGGTGACGTTCGATTACGGCAACAACATCCGCACTTTCGCATTTCAGCGCGGGGTGAAGAATGCTTACGATATCCCCGGGTTCGTGCCGGCGTATATTCGTCCGCTGTTCTGTGAGGGACGCGGACCGTTCCGCTGGGTGGCGTTGTCGGGCGAAGCGTCCGATATTCACGTTACCGACGATCTGGTTTTGGAATTGTTCCCCGAGAACCGCATTCTGCGGCGCTGGATCGAGCTGGCGCGTAAGCGCATCAAGTTTCAGGGGCTGCCGGCGCGCATCTGCTGGCTGGGATACGGCGAGCGCGCGCAGTTTGGCCTGGCGATGAACGACCTGGTGAAGAAAGGGAAGATCAGAGCGCCGATTGTGATTGGACGCGACCATCTCGATTGCGGTTCGGTGGCGTCTCCGTACCGCGAGACCGAGAGTATGAAAGATGGCTCGGACGCGGTCGCTGACTGGCCGCTGCTGAATGCGTTGCTGAATACGGCTGCGGGGGCGTCGTGGGTCTCGATTCACAACGGCGGCGGCGTGGGCATCGGATATTCCCTACACGCGGGTCAGGTAACTGTTGCCGACGGAACCGACATGATGGCTAAGCGCATCGAGCGGGTGCTGACAACCGATCCGGGGATGGGGATTATTCGGCATGCGGATGCGGGATATGAGGCGGCGAAGGAGTTTGCGAGGACGAGCGGCGTGAAGGTCCCGATGGGGAAGTAGAGCTATGAATTGTTGCACGGGATACTTCCAGCTCGTGAGCCGGCTCCAGGTCCCAACGGGCTGCTAAACTGCTTGAAGCGTGACCTCGCCCAGAAAACCTGAGACCCGAATGCTGGTTCCGGTACTCTTGGCCAACATTGGCCAGTTGCTCACGCTCCGGTCTTCATCGAGTAAGCCCGGCCCACGCCGGGGCCTCCACCTCAAAGAACTCGGCATCATCGAAGACGGCGCTGTGCTCTGCCTCGGCGGAAAGATCGTTTCCGCGGGCACAACCAAAGACGCCCTGCGCCATCCTTGGCTGAAGAAGAATCGCAGGAAAGTTACAGAGATTGATTGCGCGGGAAAAGTCGTTCTGCCCGGCTTCGTGGATTCCCACACACATCCTGTTTTCGTCGGCCCACGGCTGCTGGATTTTGAGAAGCGTATCGAGGGTGCTTCGTATGAGCAAATCGCCGCAGCCGGCGGAGGCATCCGGTCGAGTGTCGACGGGGTTCGCGCGGCAGGGAGGCGAATTCTGGCGAATAAGGTTTTAGCTGTGCTGCGCGACATGGCGGGGCACGGCACGACGACGGTGGAAGCCAAGTCAGGCTACGGCCTGACGGTTGAGTCGGAGTTGAAATCGCTTGAAGCGATCCGCGACGCTGCCTCGCGCTGGCCGGGGACGGTGGTTGCAACTCTGCTGGGTGCGCACGTAGTCCCAAAGGAATTTCAGGGCCGCTCACACAAGTATGTTGAGATCGTCTGTAAGAAGATGATTGCGCAGGCGGCGAAGCGAAAGCTGGCCCAGTTCGTCGACGTTTTCTGCGACCAGGGAGCGTTTACGTCGGCCGAAACCGAGCAGATCTTCGCGGCAGCCAGAGAGCATGGCCTCGGCGTGCGGGCGCACGTGGGCCAGTTTGCGGAGACAGCCCTGCGTCCGTTCTTGCGCTTCAATCCGGCGTCCTTCGATCACATGGATCACGTGGGCGACGGCGACATTGCGCAGTTGGCTGCGCACGACACCGTGGCCGCGCTCGTGCCGGGAGCGAATTATTTTCTGGGGTTGAAAGAATATCCTGCGGCGCGAAAGTTGATCGATGCCGGCGTGCCCGTGGCGCTGGCGACGGACTACAACCCCGGTTCGTCGCCGACCCTGAGTATGCCGATGGCGATGTCGCTGGCCTGCACGCACATGAGAATGTCGCCAGCGGAGGCCATCGCATCCGCTACCATCAACGGGGCCTGGGCGCTGCGACTGGCGGACCGGAAGGGAAGTGTTGAACCCGGCAAAGATGCCGATCTGGCGGTGTTTGGGGTGGACGACTACCGCGAGATTCCTTATTGGTTCGGAGCCAGCCGGTGCTCGATGAGAGTCTTGCACGGTGAGGTTCTGTTCTGAATTGTGAACTTTCGGCCGCGCTCTCCGTATAATGCAACGGCGGTGCAGGGATGCGGTTGTGTGAATGTTGGCCGCAGCAGAGAAAGCGAAATCATTGTGGATAAATCCGAGACTATCTCCCGAGGAAAAACTATGAAGCGAATGCTTGCCGTCCTGGGCTTTACCGTGGCGATGTTCAGTCTTGCGGCAGCGCAGCGGCTGCCTGAGATCGCCCGGCCAGAGAACTACAAACTCACTTTCACCCCCGATCTGGAGAAAGCGACCTTCGACGGCGATGAGACGATTTCGATCCGGGCGCTGAAGCCGACCTCGGAGATTACGCTGAACGCGGTGGATATCGACTTCCATGAGATCAGCATTACCAGCCGAGGACGAACGCAGAAGGCCAAGGTCACGCCCGAGAAAGATAAGGAGATGGTGGTGCTGGCGGTTGAGAAACCGATGCCTGCGGGTTTGGCCACGATACACATCACTTACAGCGGCATTTTGAACGACGAGATGCGCGGACTCTACATGGGAAAAGACGATCAGGGCCGTAAATATGCGGCCACACAGTTCGAGGCTACCGATGCGCGGCGCGCGTTTCCGTCGTTTGACGAGCCCGACTACAAGGCCACGTTTGACATCGCGGCGGTGGCCGGCAAGGGGCAGGTTGCGATTTCAAATTCGAAAGTAACTTCCGATACGCCGGGCCCCGGCGACAGGCACACAGTGCGCTTCGCCACCACGCCCAAGATGTCTTCCTATCTGGCGGCACTGGTGGTGGGCAACTTCGAGTACATCGAAGGCGAGGCGGACGGCATTCCGATCCGCGTCTACAGCACTCCAGGAAAAAAAGAAATGGGAAGGTTCGCGCTGGAAACGGCGGAGCGCGTGCTCAGCTACTACGACAAGTATTTCAATATCAAGTATCCCTACGGAAAACTTGACTTGGTCGGGATTCCGGATTTTTCCGCCGGCGCAATGGAGAATACGGGGTGCATTACTTTCCGTGAGGTGCTGCTGCTGATCGACGAGAAGCAGGCCTCCGTGGACATGAAGAAGGAGATCGCGTCAGTGATTGCCCATGAAATGGCTCACCAGTGGTTCGGAGATCTGGTGACGATGAAATGGTGGGACGACATTTGGCTGAATGAAGGCTTTGCCACATGGATGTCGAGCAAGCCGATCGAGGCATGGAAGCCGGAATGGCATTTCAATCTGGACGACGTGAGCGACGCGGAGAACACAATGAACACAGATTCGCTGGCCAACACGCGTCCGATCCACCAGGCCGCCAATACCCCCGCACAAATTGAGGAACTGTTTGATGGGATCGCGTACGGCAAGGCTGCGGCGGTGCTGCGCATGCTCGAATCCTATCTCGGGGAACAGACTTTCCGCGCGGGCGTCAATGCGTATCTGCAGCAACACCGATATGCGAACGCGACCGCCGACGACTTCTGGGATGCGCAAGCCCGGACCTCGAAAAAGCCGGTCGACCAGATCATGCCCACTTTTGTGAAGCAGGCGGGGGTTCCGATCATCAATGTGAAGTCGCAATGTTCCGGAAACTCGACTGCGGTGACGCTCGATCAGCGCCGCTACTACTTTGACCAGGAGAAGTTTCAAGCGCCAAACGATCAGCTCTGGGAAGTTCCTTTGTGCATGAAGTCTTCCGCCGGCCAGGGCGCGGTGAAGTGTGAACTGCTCAAGAAGAGCCAGGAAACGTTTATGCTGCCGGGCTGCTCGACGTGGGTGCTGGCCAACGCGGGCGCGACCGGGTACTACCGCGTCGGCTACCAGCCCGATGCGGTGCGGGCGCTGGCGAGTGATGCCGAGAGCAAGCTTTCTCCCGCCGAGCGGATTGCCCTGCAAGCGGATATCTGGGCGTCGGTGCGCGTGGGGCGGGAGCCTGTGGGCGACTATCTTGCCCTGGCGCAGGGCCTGGGCAGCGACCGTAATCGGGCAGTGCTCGAGGATGTCCTTAGCCAGCTGAATTACATTGGCGAATATCTCGTGACCGACAATGATCGCGAGTCGTACCGGGCCTGGATGCGGCAGTATCTGACGCCGATGCTCAACGATGTGGGCTGGCAGCCGAAGCCGGGCGACACCGACGAGCAGAAAACGTTGCGGGCTCACCTATTTTATGCGCTGGGCTACGATGCCCGCGATCCCGAAGTGCTGGCGCGGGCGCGAAAAATCGCGGACCAGGCTTTGAACAATCCTGCATCAGTGGACCAGAATCTCGCGGGCAGCGCGTTCACCCTGGCAGCAATGACCGGCGATCCGGCGTTCTATGACCGGTTAATGGGCGAGTTGAAGAACCCGAAGTCGCCGGAAGATTATTACGTGTACCTGTTCACCCTGGCGCACTTCGGCGATCAGGACCTGTTGCGGCGGACGCTGGACTTTGCTATTTCTCCCGCGGTGCGTTCGCAGGACGCGCTAAGCTTGATTGCCCGCGTGATGCGCAATCCGTCAGGGGAAAAACTGGCCTGGGATTTTGTGCTGTCTCACTGGGAAGCGGTGAAGAAGGTTGGCGGGCCCTTTGCCAGCGCCGAAGTCGTGGGAGTAAGCGGCAGCTTCTGCGACGCGGGCATGCGCGACCAGGTCGAGGACTTTTACGCGGCGCACAGGATCGCGGCGGCGGAGCGTACCTATCGGCAGTCGATCGAACGCATCAACAACTGTGTCGCGCTGAAGTCGCAACAGCAACCGCAGCTTGCATCGTGGCTGGGCAAGCATGCTTCTTCGGCGGGCGGCCAATAGGCGCCGTGTGTAGTGGATCGACCGCCCGGTCCATTACACTTGATGCGCCTTCCATGCCGACGTAGAATCCGTATCGCCACCGGTGCGACCGGCAGCGGATCAGACGACTGCTGACCCGCTCGCCGACGTTGAGTGAACCCGCCGCCGTTGCTATAATCAAAAACGTTCCGTATGCGTTCGGCAGTGAACCGATTCATTTGGTCGATAATCCCGCAACAATCGGCGTGAAGCGAACGATCCGCGCAGCCCCTCGGTGGACGAGCTGGTTTCGAAATGTGGCCAGGTAGCTCAGGTGGTAGAGCGCAGCCCTGAAAAGGCTGGCGTCGGCGGTTCAACTCCGTCCCTGGCCACCACATTTCAAAGTAGTTACATCGAATCAGCAAAATCGCTTCAGTCCGCATTCAGTCCGCTGTTAGCGGCAGTTGCGCCGCCAAGAATGGCCTGAAGTACCTCTCCTTGCGCCGTCATCCGGTCCGCGCTGACGCTGTGTGCATAGAGCTGCAGCGTCGTCTTCACGTCCGAATGCCGTAGCAATGCTTGCACCGTCTTCGGGTCGGTCTTGCTGCGGACCAGAAACGATGCCAGCGAATGCCGGAGATTATGGAAACCGAACCGGCATGGATCGCCTGCGGCGATCACTCCCGCTTTCACCGCTGCTGGCCGGAGATAGTCTTCCACCAGCATGTTTGCTGCCCGTGGCTTTCTACCGTCTAGTCTGAGGCTGGGGAATACCCAGTCTTCAGGTTGTGGGTAGGGCGTGCGGATTTGCCACGCCCGCATGAATTCTGCCAGCAGA
>JBARJF010000069.1:0-22284 GCA_049800135.1 Candidatus Sulfotelmatobacter sp. | reverse complement strand
GGACCACGGCCGATGCTCTTATTGCGGAGCGAGAAAAACGGCCGTTCCTTTCTATTTCGGATCTCGGGTTGCGCGTCCCTGAGCTTTCCAAAGCTGAATTCAGGATGCTGGCACAAATCGGCGCACTTAACAATATAGAATCCAGGAATGGTATTCATCGCCGCGATGCCCTTTGGGAATCGCAACGGGCTGCTCAACCTGTCGGCTCCCTCTTTGCCGGCATTCTGGAATCTGATGCCCCGTCACCCTTGCGTCGTATGAGCACGACAGAACGTCTTCTAGCCGACTATGGCGGCACAGGTCTAAGCGTAGACAGGCACCCCCTGTTTTATCGGCGCGAACAATTACGCGAGGCTGGCGCCACGACTGCTTGCGAATTAACCCAAATGCCGGATGGGGATTATGTCCGTATAGCGGGGTGCGTCATCACACGCCAGAGGCCGGGCACCGCAAAGGGGTTTATTTCCCTCAGTCTTGAAGATGAAACTGGAATTGCCAATGTCATAATCACCCCAGCCTTCTACGCGATGAATACAATGACTGTTTTGCACGAACGCTTTGTTTTTATCGAAGGCATTCTGCAAAACAAAGACAACGTGATTCACGTCAGGGCTGAAAAGATCATGCCTCTACGGCTCTGATCGACACTTCAAAACGTTTTCGCTCCCCTCCGAAACATTGGAGCTGGCCAGGCGCTGCGTTAGAATCTGGCATATGAGGTTGCAAGCGCGTGTCCGGCGGAGGGCCAGGGTTTGCGCATTGGGGCTGCTGATTGCGCCTTGGATTGCCGCCCAGACAGGAGTGCCACCCGCTGCCCCCTTGAATAGCCCAGAAATGCAGCTGCACTCCTGCCTTGAACAAGCTGCGGCAGCGATGCGCAAAGGCGAGCTGGCCCCGGCCGCTGACGCCCTGCGGCGGGCGTTGGCCATCGATCCTCATTCTCTCGCCGCCTTGAACAACCTGGGCATTGTGCTATCGCACGAGGGGAAGCCCGCCGAGGCCATTCCTCTCTACGAAGAGGCGCTGAAAGTCAGGCCGAACGATGCCGCGACAGAACGCAACCTAGCCATCGGATACTTTAAGGCCCAACGTTACTTACCGGCGTGGCGCTTGCTCCAGCCGATGGCGGCCAAGTACCCAACCGATTTTCAGATTCTCGACTTGGCCGGTCTCTCCCTGTTTGCTCTCGATCGTTATCCCGAGGCGGCCCGATATCTGGAACGCGCCAACCACGCACAGCCATCCGATCTGGAAACGCTCGATATGCTGGGTAAAGCGTACCTGCGGATGAAGGATTACAAGGCGCTCACCAACGTATTCGCTCGCGTCATGCAGGTGAACCCAAACTCGGCATCCGCTCACGTCATGATGGCCACGGCCTATGACGAAATGTCGAATCGGCCGGAAGCCATCAAGGAGTATCAAGCGGCGGAAGCGGCCGACCCGAACTTCATGGGGGTGCATTCCGGCCTGGGCTTTCAGTATTGGCGGGAGGGCAAGCCTGATCTTGCGGAGAAGGAGTTTCGTGCGGAACTACAGCGCTTTCCCAGCGATCCCGTCTCGAACTGTAATCTCGGTCTAATCCTTCTGGATAAGTCCCAGCCCGCTGACGCCGAGCCTCATTTTCGGGCTGCCCTGACGGTGAATCCTCGTTATTCCGAGGCTCTGTTTGGTCTGGGGAAGTCGGAACTGGCGCTGCAACATCCCCGCGCGGCCATTGAGCCCCTTCGCAAAGCCATCCAGATCGATCCCAATTACATTGAAGCGCACTTTGTTCTTGGCACGGCGTTGCGGCAGCTTGGGCAGACCATGGAGGCCGCGAACGAACAGAAAATAGCGCTCAGTATCCAGGAGAAACAAAGGGCGGCGGCCATCAAGAAGAACGAAAGCCGGTAAAGCCCGTCCGCAGAAGAGGCTTGATCTTTGCGGGATAATTGCAGAACGCGCACGCCGATCCTCCGGCGTGCGCGTTCTGGCGACGGCTAGAAGTTAATCTTGGCTCCGATTTGCACATTACGCGGGATGTGATATCCGTTTACCTCTCCGAAGGATCCGGTATCCACATTTGTAACGATCGAGTCAGGACTGCCGTGATTGAAGGTGTTGAACGTTTCCAAGCGAAGTTGCAAGCTGGCACGTTCGGCGAATTTTATATTCTTGAACAGCGACGTGTCCCACCGCTGGAAGCCCGGCCCCAGAACCACTCCCGGCGCCGAGGTGCCGAACTGCCCCACCGCGTCTGAAAACGCCGCGGTGTTGAAGAACTCTCCAACGGTTTTTGGACCTCTGGGATCACCGATCTGGTTGGCGCGGGGAGAGATAGTGCTGGGGCCGATACCTATGCCTCCGGGATAGAGCGGACAAGACGTCGTAGTGCCGCCGATCGTGCAAGCCTCGGTCGAGTTGGTGGTCGTAACCAGCGCCCACGGATCGTTGTTCTGGGTTATGCTTAACGATTGTCCAGACTGGATGGTGACGATACCGGAGATCTCCCAGCCCCCCAGCACCCATCCCAAACCGCGCTGCTGCTTAAAGAACGGCTCCTCGTACACGTAGTTGATGCCCAGCATCTGCGGCGTGTTCGTGGTAGATAGCCCGTAGTTCTCCTTCAAGTTATAGGTGTCGTAGGCCGCCGAGCCGCGGTCTTCGTAATTCGTTCCCAGAAGCCTCGACCATGTGTATTCCAGGCCAACCTGCAATCCATGGCTCAGCCGCCGGCTCAGCGTGACCTGCAGTGAATTGTAGTTACTAGTGAACACAGTGTCGCGCGAGGTGATGGCCCCAAAGCCGGTAAATGGGGCTATGGCGTTTATGCCCACTCCCGGGTTGGCTACGCGCGTCGCCACCGTGGGCTGGTTGTAATCGATATCGCCCAGCAGATGGGTCCCCTTGGTGCCAACGTAGGCGATTTCCGCCACTGTGTTCGGCATGATTTCATGCTGCACCGAGAGGTTGTAGTCCTGGTAGCTGGGAACTTTGAACGTTGGCTGTTGTCCCGGCGAGCCTGCTCCGGTTGTGACCAGGCCGCTTGGACCGAGGGGGGCGGGTGGGATGACCGATCCCGGCGGTTGATAATTGTCGAACAGGTTCAGGCTGGAGGTTCCATTGTTGGTAACAGTTGTGGTTTGAACCAGCGGAGGATCGTCGAATGCGTTCTGCTCCCAGATGCCGTTGAGAGTGCGATCATAAAAAAGCCCGTATCCCGCGCGGATTGCCCACTTGCCGTCGCCGAAGGGATCATAGGCAAGACCGATTCTTGGCCCCCAGTTATTATTCGAGTTAGGGTTGACCCGGCTGCCGTACGGCGAGCAAGTTGCCCCAACCTGGGTCGCAATCGCCTGTGCGGCAGAGCAGGTTGCGCCGGTGGGAAAGATCAGGCCGTTGGCGTAGGTCGCTGCGTTCCCGGCCTTAAAGTCTCCGTTGGGGTTGTTTACCGAGGTGACAATCGTAGGAGCGTCGGCCGCATTGTAAGCGGCGGGACTAAAGTTGAGCAGGGTGTGGTTGGCATCGGTGGGCGACGGGAAATAGCTGTAGCGCACGCCGAGATTCAAGGTCAGGCGTGGGGTCACCTTCCAATCGTCCTGCACATAGGCCTCGAAGTTCGTGTAGTGCAGATCTGGAACCGTGTCCTTACTTGGCTGAGAGTAGCTGTCGGCTTGTCCCAGCAGGAAATTGGCAAAAGCATCATTGCCGTTCACTGCGCTGCTGAAGTTGAAAGTGGCTTCGCCGCTGGTGGCGTTCTCCGTCTTCGTCATCCACATTGCGGTGGCCCCAACCCGGACGGTGTGGTTCCCGTGCTGAATGGAGAGGTTGTCAAATATGTTCTTGTCGATGTTTCTTTCGAAGTAAGGCCCGTTTCCGTTGGTTAAGCCAGTGTACTGCGCGCTCGCGAACTCTACGTCAGGAGCGCGTCCATAGGGATCCTGGTAGGCGGTTTTGCCGGTGAGCTGGCTGGTGAAAGACGGCGAGTTGGCAAAGCCGCTCAGCCCCGCGTTGATCGCTCCCCACGAATCGGCGAATTCGACTTCGTTCACTACCTTGGGCGAGATGCTCGCAGTAGCGTTGGCGACAAGGTTACGGCCCGGGGCGTTCAGCGAGATTGGGTCCGCTCCAGGATAGTTTGCCGTGCCCCACAGCCCGAAAGGAAAGTTCTCCGGCACGCTGTCCTGCATGTAACGGCCAAACAGGCGGACCTTGTCGCCAACGTTCTGGTCGACACGAATAATATCCTGACGGAAGTTGTTCAACTCACTGTAACTCTCATCCAGTAAGTTCGTCCCCACGTTCGGCGGATTTGGTAATATGAACGCCTTCAGATAGGCAGCGGCGTTCTGGCTGTAACACGAGGGATTGATGGTGTAGTTCCCGCCTGATGCGGTCACACATCCTGCCGGGGCGACGTTTATGGGAGAGGAGAACACGCCGCCAAGTTCCGCCGTAGTAGGCACGTTGATTTCCGTGCTCCCCGGAAGACTTGAATGCCGCCACTCCTCCGACCAGAAGAAGTAGGTTCTGTCCTTAACCGGCTGATAGAGCTTGGGGATCTCGAGAGGACCACCGATGGTGAAGCCCCAGTCGTTGTAGCGCTCAATCGGGGTCCCATTGCCCGAGAGGCCCGAAATGTAACCCTGCGTATCGATGGTCTGCCTGTTCTCAAATGTATTCGCGTTGTAATAGTTGTTGCGATTGAACTCGTACGCGGTGCCATGGAATTGATTGGTTCCTGCCTTGGTCGCGACCACCACCTGGCCGCCGCCGCTGCGTCCGAACGAGGCATCGTAGTTGCTGCGCTCCAGGGTGAACTCCTGGATGGCGTCGATGCTTGGCGTGTTCAGCAAAGTCCCGTTGGAGCCGCTGTCGTTAATGTCGGCGCCGTCCACCGTCCAGTTGTTCGCACCCATGCGCGCGCCATTGATCGAAATTGCAGTGTTGCTCGACAGCCCAAATCCCGGTTCGTCACCCAACTGGTTGGCGACTCCGGGTTGCAGCAATACCAGTTGTTCGAAGTTGCGATTGTTCAGCGCCAGCTCTCGAATCTGGTTGCCCGTAACCGTCCCCGATTGCTCCGCCGTCGTGGTCTGAATAGGCGTGTTTTCAGCCGTCACTTCCACGGTTTCGCTCACTTGCCCGGCCTGCAATTGCGCGTCAAGAGTATGCTTTTGGGCGACGTTAAGAATGACGTTGTTCGCCACATAGGTTTGAAAGCCGGCGTTCTTGACCGTTACCCTGTATCGCCCCGCGGAAAGGTTCGTGATGTTGAAATTGCCCGTGCTGCTGGTGGTGACGGTGCGGACATCCAGACCGGTGTCATTACTGTGGACTACGACCGTCGCGCCTGCCACAAGGGCTCCGCTCGGATCGGTCACCGTGCCCGTGAGCGTAGCCCCCAGCTCTTGTCCAAAACCTGCTGCCGTCAAGCCGAGGACCACTACACAGACCGCTAGCAATAAAGAGAGCCAGCGCGCAGTTCCGCGCTCATCTCCGGTTAATTCTCCACGCCTTCCGCACGTCAAATTCATCATCACAAGCCTCCTCAGGCGACTTCCCCGACGGCCACAAACGGGCTCCTAGTACAAACGTAGTATGCTATATAGCACGCGATGGCTCATAGTCAAGAAAAAAAATACCTTCGGGCTGCGGAAATCTTTTGAGGTGCCACGGAGCTCTATATCACCTTCCTGGCCGGGAGGGCCGGCGCTGGCTGAGTCGTGTCGCGGAACCGTTCCAGACGCGGGCCGTGGCTACGTTAAATCGCTAATACTCAATGGCCTCTGGCTAACCCGCCACGCCTCCAACATTCTGAATTCCGGCTCAGGCGCGGTGTTTCGTGCCCCATGCTCTATAGCAATCGATTCGCGAAAGGCACCCCATACCATCCTTTTCGAGAATTGAGCTTTACATCAGGCTCCCAATAAGCTATATAGCAGGAGTCGCCGGAAGTGGCTGCATCCAGAAATCAATATAATTTGCGGGATTCGGGTTTCAGCAGGTTTGCCGTCCAAGACAGTCCGGAAAACGAAATATGTCTGGAAATCATCGCAACAGGACCCCGGTTTACCAAAAAATCCAGGGCGAGATCCGTAATCGGATCGCGTCCACCAGCCTGAAGCCGGGAGATGCCGTTGCTTCCGAGCGCGAACTCGCAAAAATCCACAAGGTTAGCCTGATGACCGCTCGCCATGCCCTGGCCGGGCTGGAACGCGAAGGCATTGTCGAACGCCGCCGCGGCGCAGGCACCTTCGTCGCCGCGCCCAAGATCCACTTTAACAAGCTGATGAGCTATACCGAGCACATGTCGAGCCGCGGCTTGGCTCCGCGCTCCCGAGTGTTGGTGGCAAAGGTGATTCAGGACGAGCAGGAGGTTGCGGCCCGGCTCGGACTGCCGGCGGCCAGCCGGGTGTTGAAAATCCAACGTCTCCGGCTTACCGGGGAAGAACCCTTTGCGCTCGAAACCTGTTATCTGCCAGCCTCCGATTATTCCGCCCTGGCATCCGCGCCTCTCGGAAGGAATTCCTTGTTTGCGATTCTCCAACGCGACTATGGGGTTGAATTAGCCTACGCGGACGAAGAGGTCGACGCCACCGCGGCGGACGCCAGCATCGCGGAGATGCTTGGCGTACCTCGGGGGGCTTCGGTGTTGCGCATCCGCCAGATCATCTATTCGACCAGTGGCAAGGCGACGATTTACGGAGTCGGTTTCTACCGCTCGGAACGGCACACTCTGTTTATCCGGCGCTTCCGTTGAAAGCCGCGCAGCCAGCCGCCGCAAACAGAAAGAGAAGGCGTTTAAGAAGCCCGGGAACCGCGTTGACTCAATCGCGCACGGCATTGACAACCAAAAACTGAAGGCAGGCTGACTTGCTCGGCCAGCCTGCCGACATGCTTCATTCCAGGTGCCAAATCAGGTGCGGATTCTCCACGACTAGCGGCCCAATGCCGCAGCCATCGTCTTTACCATGGTTCCATTTGCATCGTCGTCTTTCAGTGCCCAGACGTAGGCGCCGCCAAGACCTCCTCGAACCTTCAGGTTCACGTAGATCATCTTCAGAAACGCCGTGGTGGGATCGTCGTAAGTGTAAAACGTGCCTGTTGTCTTGTCGTAGAGCGATACTGCGACTCTTCGCGGATCGAAGTAACGGCTATATCCATTAGACGTGAGAGTCGCGAGCGTCGAATAGGTCAACAGCCCCGGAGTCAGCAGGGTGTCGCATCCCGCAGTATTGCCGCTCAAGTCGGGGCACAAACCGGTTCCGTTTGCCCACAGCACCGGAGAAGGGCCGGTTGAATTCTGGTATAAACCATGGTTCACGTCCGGGACGCCGGTCCAGCCCGCCCCATACAGAGGCAACCCCATAGTGTACTTGGATGGCGGCACGCCCGCCTTGAGATAGGCATTTACGGTTGAATCAATGTCGAGTCCTTGCCCGTATAAAGGATCCTGCTTGGAATCAAACAGTGGAGACGCGTCGTTGGTTTGCGTATCCCACGATCCAGCGTAGTTGTAGCCGTCGATAGTGATGAAATCCACTTGCTTGGCGGCGTTTCGCAGATCGATGTTGACGTAGTTCTGCGCGCCCGCAGGTCCGTCGAAAGACATCACGTAATGTTTGCCTGTGGTTTGTCCCAGGGCGTCCAGTTGCTTGCGAAACTCTTGCAGCAACGCGGTAAAGTTCTGCGTGTCGGTGGCGGTGGGGAATTCCCAGTCGATATTGAAACCATCGAACAAGCCGGGAGCCGTGATGCCGGGAGCAATGTTGCCTTTCACGAACAGGTCGATACACGAGGCGGCGAGCGCTTGCCGGCCGGCCTGGGTACTGGCGGCGGTCACGAAGGCCGCCGTATTGGTAGCGGACGCCCCTCCAATCGAGATCAACACCTTCAGCCTGGGATGAAGTTGCTTGAGTTGTTGAATCGCGGCAAAATTTCCATAGAGCGGCCCAGGATCGGCGACACCACTGACGCTGGGAAGATATGGGCTCTGATAGTCGGCCCACGTATCGGCAAAAGCGCAGGCGGGCGACGGGCTGGTGGTCACGTTGGCAAACGCGTAGATGAGGTACGTCAGTTTATCCGCAACACCGTTCTGCTGCAGGTTCGCAATGTTGTAGCCGGCGTAATAGATACTCCACTCCTCGAAGTATCCCCCGAGAATTTTGCCTTGATTGTAGTTTTGTGCAAACGAGGGAGAGACACACGCGACGAGAGCCAGCAGGGTCATCGCAGCTATTCGGCACGTGCGCGGTAAACAATCTTTTGTCATGGTAAAACGCCTCCACTTTTGTAAAGTACCGACCGCGCGAAGTATAGAACTATATAGCAGAATATGCAAGAACTACTTCACTGAAGCCTCCGGACGGCGCTTGTTCCAGTTGTGCTATATAGCGGACAAAGGGCGCGGCGGCGCGCGCGGAAATGCTAGGCTGGTAAGATGAACCGGTGGCCGAGTTTTCTTCCCCGCGCCCGCATCGCATGCGTTCTGCTGGTTGGGTCATTTTTCAGCTCAACACTTCCCGCCTATGCCGCGAACTGGACCGTGCGTGCGCAACCCACACGGCTGGTCAATGGCGCTCCCGTGTTGTTCGAGGTTAAGCCTCGGGCGCGTCTGGAATCGCTTAACGGAACCTGGCTCGGACATGAAGTTTCCTTCAGCTTCGACGCGGCGCGTAAAACCTGGTTCGTGCTGGCGGGCATCAGCCTGGAAACCCCTCCTGGAAGCTACCCGCTTGACCTGACCGGCCAGACCGTCGCCGGCAAAATCCCCGGCACGCAGATTTCATTCAGCCGCCAGTTCGTCGTCGCCCGCGGAAAATATCCCCGGATCAAAGTGGCGCTCAGCGTCGAAAGCAAGTTCACCGCACCCGACCCCGAGCAGATGAAACAAATCGAAGAAGGCCAGCGAGTCAAGAAGGACTATCTGAACCGGGTCACGCCGCAGCGCGAGTGGTCAGGCAGCTTCACCGCGCCGGTGGACGCACCGATTTCTGACGTCTTCGGTTCCCAACGCATTTTCAACGGCAGGACTTCGAGCCCCCACCTGGGTCTGGATTTCCGCGTCCCCAGCGGGACGCCCATCAAGGCCATGAATGACGGCACGGTGCTGCTGGCGCGTCCACTGTTTTTCGAGGGCAATTTTGTCGTTCTCGATCACGGCCACGGCCTGCTCACCCTCTACCTGCATCTTTCCGAGTTCAAAGTAAAGGAAGGAGATCGCGTAAAGCGCGGCCAGATACTCGGCTTGAGTGGCGGCACCGGCCGGGCCACGGGCCCGCATCTCCACGTCGCGGTGCGATGGCAGGGGACCTATCTCGATCCTGCGCGTCTTCTGCGATTGCGCCTGCCCCAGCCGCTTTCTTGATAAGTGACTACGCGTTTCCGCCTGAAAGCCCGCTCAGCCCACGCACCGGAATATCCCGCAGCGCGTCTCTGAGACTCTCCTTCAACTCGAGGTTGCGAATCAGACGGTGCAGATAATTGGGATGCACGCCCAGAATGCGGGCTGCGTCGGCGTAGCTGTGAGTTTGCTCCACGGCATCCAGAATCAGTTGCTTCTTCAATTCCTTGACTGCCGCATAATACTTCACTTCGGTCATCTCCGGTGCAGAAGTGCGCTCCAGCAGCGATTCGGGCAGATCCTCGGGCACAATCATGTCGGATGATCCCAGCACCAGCGCATGTTCGATTGCGTTTTCCAATTCCCGTACGTTGCCGGGCCAGTCGTAGTTCTCCAGGCAAGCCAGGGCCTCGCGGGAAATCGGGCGGGGCTTCACCTTGCAGCGTTTCGCATATTTCCTCACGAAATGGCGGGCCAGCATCGGAATATCTTCCCGGTGATCCCGCAGCGTGGGCATGGTGATCTTCAACACGGCCAGCCGGTAATACAGATCTTGCCGGAACCGGCCGTCGCGCACCGCCTGCTCCAGATTGCAGTTGGTGGCGGCAATGAGGCGGATATCCACCTTGATGGGATGGGTTCCACCGACCCGTTCGAATTCGCGTTCCTGCAACACCCGCAGCAGCTTGACCTGTAGCGCGGAGGCCAGTTCGCCGATTTCGTCAAGAAAAACCACGCCTCCGTGGGCGACCTCGAGCCGGCCTTTCTTCTGCGCGGCAGCTCCCGTAAATGCCCCACGCTCGTGGCCGAACAGATCGCTTTCCAGAAGCGCCTCCGGAATCGCAGCGCAATTGATGGCCACAAATGGCTTTCCGGCCCGCGGACTGTTGCGATGTAGCGCCCGCGCCGCCAGCTCTTTGCCGGTTCCACTCTCGCCCTCGATCAATACCGTGGAATCGGTGGGCGCCACGCGCTTGAGAATCCGGTAGACCTCCTCCATGCGGGCGCCCTCGCCCACCAGTATCCGTTCCTGCGTGATCTCCACCGTCAGGCGCTCATTTTCCTGCTCCAGCCATCGCAGCCGCCTGGCGTTTTCCAGCGCAACCGCGGAGATGCCTGCGATCGCCGTCACCAGTTGCAGATGCTCTTCGTTAAGACGGTTGCTGAAACTGTCGCTGTCCAGATAAATGCATCCAATCACCCGCTGAAACACACTCAAAGGCACGCACAAAAGCGAGCGCGCCTGCGATGCCCCCAGGCCTTCGACCTCCCGCAACTCGTCGCTGCCCGCCACATCGCTGCCCAGCATCGCAATCCCCTGTTCCAGCACCTGGCGCGCCACCGTCCGGCTTACCGTTACCAACGGAGCCTGCCCGGCTTGCCGGGTGCGGGCGAACATGGAATTGAATTCATGGCCCTCCCGGTCCGCCAGCAGGATGGCGCATCGGCCCGCGGGCACCACCTCAAAAATCAGCTCCAGCAGCTGCCCTTGCAATTCGTTGAGATCGCGAATCGCATGCACGATTCGGCTGATCTTAAACAGAGCGTTCAGATTGCGCGCCACGCCGGAACTCGCGGGTAACTCGCGCAACAGCCGGTCCGGCTGCAGATACACCACATCTCTGGGATGGACGATGGTAGTTTCCGCCATGAACAGGGCCTCCTTCAATTCCACAAGGCCGGCAGTCGGCGTAACAACTTCATCTTCAATCAGGAACAAGAAGCAGGAATCGCCGGTCGCAATCTCGTCTCCGTGTTGCAGCCATTGCTCTTCGATTCCAGCGCCATTCACCTGGGTTCCATTGTCGCTGTCGAGATCCTGCACTCGAAACCTTCCGTCTCGCGAACTCACCAGGCAGTGTCTTCGTGAGACCGAAGGGTCGGTGATCGCGATACTATTCGACGCTTCCCGCCCGATGGTAATCTCGCCCTCGGGCAGCGGAATGGTCGCACCTCTCAAGGGCCCGGAAAGCACCAGGAGTCTGGGACGCATGCTTCCTCACCTCGCGCCCTTCTCTATCACACTTCCGCCCTGAACTCATGCCTGAACCGAAGTTGTTACATTATCCGAACAGATAGCGGGTTGCTATCCGATCGGATAGCAACCCGCGAAGAGCGACCGCACCAAATGCCGGTCAAATGCCCGGCTCCACTCCAAGTCATCCGATAAACACTTGGCTGAGAATAAGTTAGGCAGATGCCCTACGCTTCTCTCGCAGTCCGTGCCGACTGGCCTATGGCATGCTCGATGACCGCTGCGCTGGCTCTCGGCGAAAGCGATGGGGGAAGCGCTTTTGAGTGAGCTGTTGCCGAGTCTGCGCAGATCAGGGATCCGAAGGGCCCCCTCATCGGGTTCCTGGTTTTTTTGGCCGCCCGGCCTTAACCGCCCGCGTGATCCGCAGCCGGCGGCTAGCTCGCGACTGCTTCCTGGCGCGCACACGTCACCACCCCCGCCCCATCGCGATAAGTCACGCTGTTCCCGGAAATTGCCGGCACGCGTTCACCCGGCACCAGGATCCCCACCAGGTTCAACGGATCGGCAACCGATAGCGTGATCGTTTCTGTCGCGGAGTCGAGCTTGCGCATGGCCCGAATCGACTCCACCGCAACCGGCAACGCGAACTGCTCGCCCAGAAATCCATCTACAAAGCGTCCTCCGCGAATCTCGCCGCGATCCTCCAGCCGGCGGAATCCCGCCAGCAGTTCGCGCCACGGCGGTAAGTTCGCCTCCCGCGCCAGACCATCCCGAACCACAATGCCGTAGCGCCGCAGCAGCATCCAGCACGCCGCTTCCACCGCACGCGGCCGCTCCACAATTTCGTCGCTGTGCAGCAGAGCCCAGCGCCCGGCGTTGTGCCGCGGACGCATCGCGCGCCCGCTGCCCTGTCCCGCACGCCGTTTGGGGTCGATCAGCGACCGCAGATTATCAAAACCGTCAGCAGTCACCAGGCCGGCCGCCACCAGTTCCCAAAGCGCAGTTTCGATTTCCGCTTTTAGCTTTCCCGTGCCGCGAACCATATCGGCAAAGAACGACGCGCCTCGTTGCCGCAGAAAATCGAGCACGCCCACTGCCCCGTGGCTGAGGCCGCTGCTCGCTCCTTCTTTCACGTCTGGATGTCGCGGCGTCATCCAGTCGGCATCCTCTCTTATGAAAAACGTAATCGGTGCGACGCTGGTCGGAATCACCCGCCGCGGCCGCGGAGCCGCGCCGCCCGTCTCGCCTTCCGCGCCGCGATTCGCATTCGCATAATCCAGCGTCGCCGGATGCGGCGACAACCTTCCCCAACCCACCGCCCCAGTCAGGCAAAGCTGGTCAAGCCATTTGGGATCGTAGTCCAAAATTCGCCGCGCCAGCACCTGCCGTTCCCACGCGTTCGCCGGAATCTCGAACCCTTGCAATTGTCGCAGCACTTCAAGCGTGCCCCGCTCGCCAGAAACCTGCGTACCCCCTGCCACGTGCTGCCAGCGCAACAGCCATTGCATGAATTGCGCCGCCGTAACCGGCTCGATCTGCTTGCGCAACGTCGCTACTGTCAGCCGGTGAATACGCGCCAGCAACCTCCGCTCGCACCACTCGGTTTCAGTCGTTTGTGTGGGGAGAGCCGCCCCCGGCTGTCCGGCCGAGCGCAGCTCGGTCGCGGTGCCACTGAAGTTTCCTCGAAGGACAGTCCCGCTGGCCTCCATTCGAAGTAGAGCGTTCGAAATCTCGGAAGCCGAAATCCCCAAGCTTTCCCCAAGTTGCGTCGCCGTAACCGGCCCCAAGTGCGACATCCACCCCGTAACCAAAGTCACCAAAGCATCGTCGCGGGAAGCAACTGCCGCTTCCACCGCAGCCAACTCCCGCGCAAATCGCGTCTCGGGAAACAAAGTTAGAAAAGTCTTGGCTCGCTCAGCCGCAACCCAATAAGTCCGCTCACCGGACACCACCGATGCGGCGCGGCCCTCGCCGACTAACCTCTGGAAATAACCGTGCCAGTCGCCACTGTTCATGTGCGGCCAGCCGCCCTCGGCTGCCTGGTCGAGCGCAGCTCGACCTGTCGGCAGCGCCACCAGCGTGTGCAACACATCATGCAACTCGTCGGGATCGCGAACATCCGGCCAAGCCTCTTCCCTTACCTGCGCGATCGCCGCCGGATCAAGCCCACCGACTTCTTCAAGCACCGATTCCGGCAGCATCCGCCGCATCTGCACCGCGCGCGCCCGCCGCTCCTCGAGCGGCGCGTCGTCCAGAAACGCATACGGGTTCGCATTCAGAATCTCGTGCGAAAACTGCGACGGAACCGGCGTGTCGACCGCCAGACACCGAATCCGTCCCTCCGCCAGCCCGCCCAGCACCCGCTTCAGCCCTTCGATATCCATCGCCTCGGTGAGCACATCTTTCATCACTTCGCCCACCAAGGGATGATCTGGAATCCGGCGCTCGCCTTGAATGTTCTCGAAGCACGCGGCCGCGTCCGGAAACACCGACGCTAGCAGATCGTCGGAGCGCATGCGCTGAATCTGCGGTGGAACTTTCTTGCCGTTCTGAAACCGTAACAGCGCCAGCGCCCGGTTGGCATCCCACCGCCAGCGGGTTGCAAAAATGGGAGAATCGAGCGCCGCCTGTTCCAGAATCGGCTGCACCGTCGCGGCTTGCAGAAAATTAAACACATCTCCCAGCGGGAAGCTGTGCTGCTCGGCCAGCGCGATGTTCAATCCGTTGTCCGTGGCCGCGGCTTGCAACTCGAAGTTGAATCCCACGCAGAAACGCTTGCGCAGAGCCAGTCCCCAAGCCTTATTGATGCGTCCTCCGAACGGCGCGTGGATCACCAGCTGCATTCCGCCGCCTTCGTCGAAGAAGCGTTCGGCGATCACCGTCGTCTGGGTCGGTACCGCGCCCAGCACGGCGCGCCCTTGCAAAATGTATTCAATCGCCTGCTCTGCCCCGGAATCGTCGAGGCCGCATTCGTCTTTCAGCCAGCCCACCGCTTGCGCAACTTCCGGCTGCGTCGCCGAGAAACCCACCGGCGAGGTGTGCGGCAGCATCGTGCTTATTTTTTCCCGCAACGCTCCCACGTGCTCCGATAATTCTTGCGTCCTCGCGGGCGCTTCGCCGCGCCAGAACGGCACACTCGGAGGCGCGCCGTGCGCATCCTGCACCAGCACGCGGCCGGCGTTGGTTTCGATGCGCCGAATCATCCACGACGTATTGCCCAGCAGCATGATGTCGCCGCGGTTGCTCTCCACCGCGAAATCTTCATCCACCGTGCCCACGACAATGCCGTCGGGCTCGGCCACCACCGCGTAAAGTGAGTTGTCCGGAATGGCTCCCCCGCTGGTAATCGCCGCCAGCCGCGCCCCGCGCCGCGCCCGCAGCTTGCCGTTTACGCGATCCCGGTGCAGGTACGCGCCATAACGTCCGCGCCGCGCCGCAATGCCCTCGGCCAGCATCTCCAGAATCGCATCGAAGGTTTCGCGCTTCAGATTGCGGTAGGGATACGCGCGCCGCACCAGCGCAAACATCTCGTCCTCGCCCCACTCTTCCGCCGCGCACGCCGCCACGATCTGTTGCGCCAGCACATCCAGCGGGGATTCCGGAATCATCAGCCGGTCCAGGTCGCCGTGGCGTATCGCCCGCACCAAAGCCGCGCACTCCAGCAGATCGTCGCGAGTCGTCGCAAACAAGCGGCCCTTGGGTACGGCGCCGCGCCAGTGCCCCGAACGCCCCACACGCTGCAACGTCACCGCAATCGCCCGCGGCGAATTCACCTGCACCACCAGATCCACCGTCCCGATGTCGATGCCAAGTTCGAGCGACGCGGTCGCCACCAGCACCCGCACCTGGCCTTCCTTCAGTTTCTTCTCCGCCGCCAGGCGCAGCTTGCGCGACAAGCTCCCGTGATGGGCCGCAACATTTTCCTCCCCGATGCGCTCGCCCAGATTGTGCGCCACGCGCTCCGCCATGCGCCGCGTGTTCACAAACACCAGCGTCGACCGATGCTGCTCCACCAGCGCCACCAGCCGGTTGTAGACTTCGTCCCACATTTCATTCGAGGCCACTGGTCCCAGTGGCATGGCAGGAACTTCGATGGCGAGATCGAGCGTTCGCTTGTGCCCAATATTTACGATGACGGGATCGCAGGCCCGCGGAAAAGAATCGGCCTCGAATGCGGATCCGGATTCCACTTGGAACGCAGCTTCGACTTGGGACGCAGATTCGGCTCGGGAAGGGCACGACTTCAGTCGTGCCGTCTCAGCCGCATTATCAGAACCGGCTTCAGCCGCTGGGGTCGCATCCCCGCAGCTTCGGCTCCCCGTTAGAAAGTGCGCCACTTCTTCAATCGGCTTCTGCGTAGCCGAGAGCCCAATCCGCACCGGAGGTTTGTAAGTCAGCGCCTCCAGCCGTTCCAGCGACAAAGTCAAATGCGCTCCCCGCTTGTCATCGGCCACGGCGTGGATTTCATCGACAATCACCGTCTCGACATCGCGCAGAATCGCGCGGCTCTTATCCGCCGTGAGCAGAATGTAGAGCGACTCCGGCGTGGTCACCAGAATATGCGGCGGTCGCTTCAGCATGGCGCGCCGCTCCTGCATCAGTGTGTCGCCGGTGCGAACCGCCGTGCGAATCTCCGGCATGAGCAGCCCGCGCTCCCCGGCCATGGCCAGGATTTCGCTCAGCGGAACTTCCAGATTTTTCTGGATGTCGTTGCCCAGCGCCTTCAGCGGAGACACATAGAGGACTTCAGTTCGGTCCGCCAGATCTCCGGCCAGCGCCTTACGCACCAGACGATCGATGCACGCCAGAAACGCAGCCAGAGTTTTACCCGACCCTGTCGGCGCGGAAATCAGAGTCGTACGTCCCGCCAGAATGTGCGGCCAGCCTTGCTCCTGCGGCTCGGTCGGCGTGCCAAACCGCTGCACAAACCACTCCGCCACCAGAGGATGAGCCCACGCCAGCGAGGCAGGAAGGGACGGCATTCGAATATTGTAGACGGAAACCAAGGTTTCGTAAATTGTTCGCTTTCGATTGGCCGCGCGTCCAGCATTACCGCGCCCATCGAATGCTAGAATTCCACCATGCCAAAACTGTCGGCTGCGGCACGTGCCCGCAAAATTAGACTTTTGCTCTTCGACGTAGATGGCGTCCTCACCGACGGCAAGTTGTTCATCTTCCCCGCTCCCGCCGGTTCCCGCCAGACTGTGCTGCAGCAATCTGCCCAGCACGGCGGTGAAGGCGGATTCGGACTGCACAGCGAGAGCATGATTGAGGCCAAAGGCTTCCACGCCCACGACGGCACTTCGATCTCCCTGGCTCGGCTCGGCGGTATCAGGACCGGACTGATCACCAAGCGTATCTCCGAAACGGTTGCGCTTCGTGCCCGCGACCTGAAACTCGAATTTGTCTATCAGGGCGTGGACGACAAGCGCACCTGCTTCGACGCGATCGTCCGGAAAGCGGGACTCAAGCCGGAAGAAGCCGCGTTCGTCGGCGACGACGTGATCGATCTCCCGGCCATGCGCGCCGGCGGCTTAGCCATCGCGGTGAACAATGCCCGCGCGGAAGTGAAGAAAGAAGCACACTACGTCACGCCGCACGCGGGCGGCGACGGCGCGCTGCGCGATGCCGTCGAGTTCATTCTCAAAGCGCAGGGCAAGTGGAAGCGCGCGGTCGAGGATTACATTGGCGAGAGAAGTCCGTAAAGCAGGGGTTAGCAATCAGCAAATTGGCATTCAGCCATTCAAGATTGATGCAGAACGCGGCGTTTCGAAAATATCCCGGGAAGCAGGCAACTGCTTCGTTGCAGATTGCTAATTGCTGAAAGAAAAAACCCACCGGATGCTTGCTTGGGGCGTGCTCGGGTCAGCATCCGATGGGCTACCGTTTCTCCTTACTCACCCTGTTGTTTTCAGGAGTATTGCAATGATTAAACCCCAGAACCCGAATAAGTTCCGTCTAATTTTGTAAAGCTTTGTAATTCTTGCACCAGCCAGCGCAACTCTCTTGCGATCAACGCGATAACGCGATAGGGTTGGCGAAACTAATCGGAGATGATGGTTGTCTTCGAGGCCATGAGTGCGGTGAAGCGCGGATTTTTCCGAAGTTGGGCAAACTCCGCGTCTTTGTACACATTCTTCAGATCCTTATAGCCATCCTCCATCGCCTTTCTTAAGTACTCGAGCGATTGGTCGGAGAAACCCATCTTGGCATACAACTTCGCGACCGTGTAATCGTAGCGGGCGCGATCCTCGGGACTGGGCAGTTGGGCCTCGACGCCGGTGCGTGAACTCCGCTCGAACACGTCGGGATCCAATTCGAGCGCACGCTGGTAAGCCGCCACCGCGGGATTGAAATCGCGTTTGGAAAAATACGCTGCGCCCAAATTATTGAAGAACGACGCCGAGTCGCCGTCGCGCGCAATCGCCTTCTGGTACTGCTTGACCGCCGCTCGATAGTTGCGGGACTCGTAATAAACCACGCCCAGATTGTTGTAAGCGTCGGCGAATTGCCGGTCGCAGCGGATGGCGCGCTGGAAGGTCTTCCGGGCCTGCCGGTAGCGCTGCATCATGAGTTCGGTGATGCCAATCTTATTCAGCAACTGCGCGTCATTGGGTGTCTTATCGCGCGCAGCCTGGTAATAGTCGAGGGCATCGAGATACAGCTTGTCCGCGCGGAGAAGGTCGGCTTGCTGCTCCAACTGCGCCGCGGTTGCGTTGGGGGCGGGAGGATCGATGGCGCGCACCAGGGGCGGAGCGATCTGCACCTGCTCGGAAGGAGAATCTTGCGCGAGTGCGACAGAAGCAGAAACTACGAGAAGAATCAGGCAGGCCTTCCGGCAGGACATACTCACCCCCTCACCCCCAGGGCGACCAGTTGTGACGCGGCTATTCTGCCACAGTTTTCGGCGGGCGGCGAAGAAATTTGAGCCTCGGCGCCCAGGGCGAGTCGCTCTGTGGACTTCCCACTGAAATAAAGCTTGGGCGAACCTTCCCGGAGGGGATTCCAGTGCCCGTACTTGGACGTGGAATTGACGATACCCCCTCCCCCCACCCTCTAGTGGAATCATCGAGTTAGCAAGAAATTCCTTGTAAAATCCGGATGTCAAAGAACTTAGGTACTAAAATCGGCAGAACAAAGGACTTAGAGGCACGATGATGTGGGCTGACCCGACCGTCACGGCCTCGACCATGATTGCGCGATTTGGTTTTGAGCACAAGGTCAGATGTCACATGGGGGCTGTGGAAATGTTTGGGGAGCAGTGCGTCGATGAGCATAGGCTCTTGTGTGGGGCGCCCCAGCTTTGCAAAACCAGCAAAGCTGTGGCAGCCTCAGTGGTTATGGTGCCGACCAAAGCTGGGCCAGCCCCCAGTTATTCGAAATGAAGACAAACCTAGCTAGGTAAGAGGTATGACTAAGAACCCGAACAGCGGCCCGATTAACGAATTCAGGCGAGGCGGAGTGTTCGGCCAACCATTGCAAAACGAACGCTCCGCTTTGCTACTGCTGACTGTCCTCGCCTGCTTAATCGTCTGCGGGGGAAGCTCGAAAAAGACAATTGCTCAGAGTTCTAGCAGTGAGGTAGCATCAGATGCCGATTATCGGTTGCATCAAGAGTGCCTTGAGACTGCGAGAAAGATCCTTGGCGAACACGCAGAGATCGTGAAGTATGGAGCCTTTAACGACCCGAGCGTTCAAGAAGCAGTTGCAGTGGTCCGCAAAGAGCATGGACAGGTCAAAGGAAAGGTGGGCTTAGCTGTCTCGAAACTTGTCATACTACGCCATGAGGCCAAGGGCTGGAAGGTGGCCTTGACTGTTTCGAAACAAATCCAAAATGGAGCGGGATTCGTAGGTATCGACTATATCGACGATTCGGCACCCTATTATGGCTATCAAGTGCTCTTCTCCGAGCAACGCGCTGATGGGAAGAGGGCGTTTATGTTAAGCCTCAGCTATCTGGCGAATAACGGGAATACAGAGGGGATTCCACTTGAAATCTCATGGGACAATGCCGTTGGGCGTTATCGTGAATTCGGTATAAACAGCGACCCTTTCGGGTTCAAGCCCGAGATCAAGAACCCTCCACATCGCAAGTACTGACACCTGAACCAGCTTTTTCCTGGCGGGCCTTACTGTGACAGCACGGCGGCGGGTCTAGCCATGCAGCTTTGGCATCCGTGACAGCCCCGAAATCACCGTCTGAGCCAGCAACCCAAGAACCCGGTGCCTACTGACCGAAAATGGACCCGGCCCGAGCCGCAAGAGAATCTTCGCGTAGCGGAGTGAGGAAAGTGTGCATATATCCGCCCTCGAAGTTGAGGGCCATCACCCTCGGGCCCTGAAATCTGCGCTTATCTGCCTTGAACAGGTCACCTTGATGAACGACTTGGGTGTGACGCACCCTACAACCCAATGATCGGCGACCCGATGAAACTCTTGACCACAGTGGCAGTGACGGGAATGTGCTTATGCTCTTGTCTCACGGCAAGAGCTAGCCATCCGGTAGTATGTTCAGCCTTCAGCGAACGGGGCGATGCGGTCACGGTGACGTTCGTGGAGCCAAACCTTAGCCTTCAAATAACGCCGCCTGGCAGTGGCAAACCGCTTGAGCTCTCAACCGTAACGAATGACGATGGATTGGTCAGTTGCAGTATTTTCTTCGACGGTGAAGATCACTACGTTGCCGTGGGTCTGAATGATCTGAGGCTGACGCCGGGTCCGTTGTTCATAGTAGTAGCTGATCTGGCAACCGGCAAGCTTATGGGCAATTTCTCAGTGCCGCCTAGCGCGGGCACGGGAGAATCGCTCAAGCTGGTCGGTTTTTTGCGAAACGGCCCCAATCTCGTAGTGCTCGGAAGTGGAGCCCCAAATCATCCTACGAAGTCGTTTACAACGACAGTTTTTCGTGTCACCGGCGAGCAGGAGAATACTCCGGAGATCCGGACGGTTCCTGAAAACACAGAAGGCGTTGGAAACACCAGTCTAGTCGACGCCGCGCATAATCGTCTCTGGTTCAAGAGTAAACCGCAGTTCTGTCCGCTTCGCTCTATACCCTTAGTGGGAGGTGGACCGGAGGGACTCAAGGTAGACGGGGTAAACGCCCGACCGGCTTGCGATGCAACATTTGCCATAGCGTACCCGAGCGAGAGCGCACTCATCACGGCTGTCACCAGACAACCCAGCGACTTGGTGACGCGTGTTGACTTGCGCCAGCACAGCGCCGAGCAGCTGGCCCTTTCAGCGACCGGAGGACACGGGAGCTATACAGCGGTGGGCCGAGGAGTCCTGTCGCCGGATGGACAGGTTTTTGCGGTCTCCAGGAACCTGCTCTCGAACTCATTCTCAGGGGATTCCCACAGCCACGGTACGGAGGTTGATGTAGTGCAGGTTTCTCCCTTAAAGTTCGTCGGGAAGGTCCGCCTTAAGCCTGACACCGACTCCGCGAGCATATCAATCGACCATCGAAGCGGGTCAGTGACGGTGTTCTACTTCGAGGATGGAAAATGGAAATCTGAGCATCTGAAGGTGGTGGCGCAGGCAAAAAGCAAAGATGGGCCAGCCCCCACGAGGAAGCGATAAAGTGGAGGTGATGAGCGCCGTAGGTGCGATGCAGGCCGCTGGGCATAACAAATCCCATGGTACAGGCAGCATCGTACCCGCCCTTGCAAAAACGCAAGGACGGGGCACCCGCAGTTCCGGAACGGGAGGGGAAAACCCGGAAGGATGGGCCATCCCGCTCGGGGGATATGAAGTACCAATTATGATGTTCCGATTTTTGCAACTACTTATGTTGACTATGCCGCTGTTAATCATAGTGGGCGGCTGTCGTGATTCGCCCAGGCAGACCACGATAAGTCCTGCGGCGCGGTCCCAAGATCAAGCTAAGGTTGCGCCGACACCCGCAAAGACACTAGAGATTATACGGCCCGCCTCGTTCAGCGCAGAGCAACTATCACAGAATGGCTCTGAGGAGTTGTCGGTCCACGGAACTGTAGGCCAGTTCTTGTTAGTGACAGTAAAGAATGTCAAGCCGACCGACAAGGCTGAGTATTCTATCGTTGTCCGGGCAACGGGTACCGGTTCGCAGGCGCTGAAACCGGTGAGGGAAGGAGGAATGTGCACTAACAATTGGCTTTATGCGCTCCCTCAGACCGGAACCTACTACGTTGCGTTTGATCCAAAAGGGATGAAGTACGGACTCGAGTTCGATGTGCTCGGAGACAAGAACCCGATCACTGACGCAGGAATCAAGCCGGAGCAGGTCTCCATTGATCTTCACGGTTTTGCTCAGAAGGACCAGCTTGCGCTTGTTCCCTATGCGCAAGGTGATGCCTGCAATGCGGATGATCTTTGGGCACCCTCGCATTTGGCAGTGGAGAACGACCGATTCGAGTTTCGGATTATGCCACTCGAAGGACTCAAGGCGTTGTGGGGAACAGATGAAAGCATTGCGCACCTTGAGACTGCGCTTCACGGCGGCGGAGCCATAGTGGACGCAAAAAAACTTCCCTACCCGGTGTGGAAGGATGCTGCGAATGTGATGACGTCACGCCAAGAAGTCTTGCAGGGAGATGGATGGCGTGGACTGCGCTGGATCGCCGGTTATGCTCAGGATGGCGATTATCCTGCCGGTCTAGGCTACATGTTTGAAGGGAGTCTAGGCTACATGTTTGAAGGGATCAGTGACGATAATCGTTATTTCATCCTCATTCGAGCATCCATTGCCAACCCGGATCTTAAGCAGGACCTATCGGAAGACAGCAAGGAAGAGATCAACTACCGATTGATGGCAACCCGTTTGAACAAGGCTTTGGCGGCCGCGCCACCCGCTTCCTTTCAGCCAAACCTCGACCAACTGGATTCGGTCGTTGAGTCCCTGAAGCTTCAGCATTGAGGTGGAGCTTCGACTGTTTTAAGGTTCTACACGATTGTTGGGGATGTCCCAATAAACCAGAGGAAGACCATCCCGGGTAAACAC
>JBARJF010000068.1:0-5654 GCA_049800135.1 Candidatus Sulfotelmatobacter sp. | reverse complement strand
AGAAGCGATAGCCGTCCCGTTCGGTCGGGACTCCGACCAAAGGCGAAACGCCGCGCCGCGCGCAACAAAAAGGATAAAATGGGGTTGCTAAGGGCATGGCCTCGATCATACGAGGCTTGGCCGTTGCGTGCCGTGGGGAGCAAACCTAAAGGTAGCCCCCGGCATCTAGCGGTTTGACAGGCAAATGAAATCAACCAACCCGCCCATCGTCAGGCATGACTGTGTCGAAGCGTCTCGCAGTAACGCTCCTTCTCATATCTCTCGCTGTCCTTGCGCTCACTGCGATATCTCACAAATACGTTAGGCTCTACATTTCACGCGAGCTGAATCCCTCCCGCGCTCCCGCCGGCCAATTCGCGCCGGACTCGACAAACTCAAGCGATCCCGGCGTCCTGCTTGCAGAGGCAAACCGGCTCTCCTGGCTCTTTAATTGGCCCAAAGCAGAGCCACTCTACGCACGTGCGGAGGAACTCTTCAAACAAAGGGGCGACAGCAGGAATGAAATCTACGCTCGCATCGGACGAATTCGCGCACGGTCAGAGACGATGTCATACGTCGATGTCTCTCAGATGATCCAAAAGGAATTGGACCAGCCGGCAACGAAGGCAGACCCGGAGCTGCGACTGTGGTGCTTGGTTCAAAAGGGATACACGGACCTCGAAATCAATGCCGCATCAGCGAAACGGGCCTGGCTAGAGGCGCAGACGCTTGCAGATTCTCTCGGCGAAAAACAGTGGGAGGCGCGGGCGGAGGGAGAGTTGGGAATCATCGCCTTCCTCGAAGGCGACAGTAAACGAGCCTCAACAATGGTGGGCGATGCGCTTCTGTCCACAATGGCGAGCGGCGATTTGGGCGGTCAGGTCCGCACTCTCGAAATGCTTGGGAACGGTTTCAACGAAGTTCGACGATACGGCGAGGCTCTCGCTTTTTTCGAGCGAGCGATCAAGAGGAGTCGGGACAATCCCGACTGCGGCTTTCCGTACATGGCTTACGAAGGCAAGGGCTGGGCTTTGGCGGGAGAGGGAAAGTTCGATGAAGCCGAAAGCGTCTTGGACTATGCGCTTTCTACCGCCATTCAAAACGAAAAGTACGGTCACCAATCTCAGATTCTCATCAACAAAGGCGAACTCGCATTGCGATTAGGACGCCGCGAGGATGCTGTCAAACTTCTGGAGAGAGGAGGAGATCTAGGACGACAACACACGTTCTATCGGATGGCGGCACAAGCGATGCTTGATCTGGCAAGAATCTATCGCGACGATGGCAACCTTCGATCTGCCGAGGATCGTGCGGCCATCGGTGTCGATGTAAGCAGGAAGGTGGGCGACCGCTACTACCTGCCCCGCGATCTGACCGTACTCGCCGATCTCAAAGCGCGGCAGGGAGACTCAATCGGTGCTGAAAGGCTATACAACCAGGCCGAAGACGTAATCGACGGCATGCTTGTGAATACAAACGAGGCGTACTGGAACAGTTCACTCGCTGACGCAATGAGCGACACCTATCTTCTTCATTTTGAAATGGAGGCCCGTCTGGGAAATGTTGCTCGCGCCTTCAGCGTGCTAGAGCGTGTACGTGGCCGGACGCCGGCAGCGCTCCTTGAAAACGGTGCGCCACCAACTCAAAACGAATCCGAGCAGGTACAACAATTGGAAACCGACGTGGCAACTCTGCAACTTCGTCTGATGCGATCTGAAGACGCCGCTGAACGGACAGCATTGCTTGATCAACTGGTCGAATATGAACGCAGGTTGGGACTGGCGCGTACGGGACAAGAAACAGAGACGAAGGAGTGGTTTGAGAAACCTGCGTCCCTCAAGAACGTTCAGTCTCGTCTTCGTAGCGACGAACTGATCCTCGAATATGTCCTCGCTGAGCCTCAGTCTTATTGCCTTTGGATTTCACCCCGCGCAATAGGTCTGGAGCACATGAACGGTAGTAGAAAGCAAATCGAGGACTTGACGCGCAGCTATCTCGCCACGCTTCGAGAAAAGCGCCTTGACGTTCGCTCGGCAAAGCAGCTTTATGCCATGCTCTTGTCCTCATTTGAAAGACACGGTAGTGCGAATCGCTTCATCATTGTCCCCGATGGCATTTTGCATCTCTTGCCATTTGAAACGCTGCGTGATGCCTCCAATTCGCTCTTGCTTGATAACAAGATCATCAGTTACGCGCCCGCCTCGACCGTTCTGTATGTTTTGCGCAATGCCAAGAATTCCTATAATCACCGCAGAACACTGCTCGCTGTTGGTAATGCGCCGTATCAGAATCAAGGTAACGTCTCAGCAGAACTCGTAAAACCAACCGGCATCGAGAAAAGGATACTGCGCGGGATGTCCGATTCTTTCCGCACGACGCTATATGACCTGCCGGAAACGCGGGACGAGGTTCTCGATATCAAGAGAATACTCGGAAATGACTCAACCATTCTGCTAGGGCCAGAGGCTACTGAAACAGCTTTCAAGGCCGAACGGTTGAGCGACTTCCAAATCATTCACTTGGCCGTACACGGATTTTCAGATTCTCGGTTTCCCGAGCGTTCGGGCGTTGTGCTCGGTGTTGATTCGGCAACCTCCGATGACGGGCTTCTGCAGGTCCGCGAAATTATTCATCTCCGGTTCAACGCCGATCTCGTAACACTCTCGGCATGCGATACGGGCGTGGGAAAGCTTCAGGGAGAAGAGGGCGTAACTGATCTTGCCGAGGCATTTCTTGTGAGCGGAGCGCGATCCGTCGTAGCAAGTCTTTGGAGCGCCGACGATACTTTCACCCATGCACTGATGGATCGGTTTTACACTCACATTGTGGAAGGCAAGGATCAAGCATCGGCGCTTCGAGACGCCAAGCTGGATCTGCTTGCAAAATATGGGAAGGAAGTCCCACCCTACTATTGGGCGGCTTTCGTCTTGACCGGCGACGGCGGCTCGCCGATCCGATTGGATGTCCAATGAGCCTTGAGCTTCAAGCACGCGAAAAGATTTATGCGCGAGTATCTGAACTCGTCAAACGGAAACATTTTGATCCTGGGATGAACGGAGCCGATTGGAACGCACTCGCGTTAGCCAGGAGGGACACAGTTTTGCAGAGTGGCACAGATGACGAGTTTGAAAGAAAAATGCAGGAACTGCTAAACGAACTGAAGACGAGCCACACCGGATTCCGGCACGCAAAAAGCGCGAACGTTCCGGGCCGGCACGCAATCAGCGCCACGTTCATGCGCTTCAATCTGGACGGTGAACAACGCTGGATGTTCCAGGATGTTCACGAGGGAGGTCCCGCGCACACCGCAGGGTTGCGGCCCGGAGACATCCTTCTCCAAGTCAGAAATCGAGATTTGCGCCCGCCCGATCCTCCAATCTTTCCGGTCGGAGAAGATTCGCAATACGCTGTCCAGAAGCCCGACGGAAAGCGCGTGACCGGCAATCTTCAGGTGCCTTCACCGCGATCCAAGAAGCACCCCGTCATTGTTCCGAAGTCTGTAATTTGCTCGCAACTGCCCGAAGGAATCGGCTGGCTGAAGGTCACGATGTTTCCCGGCGTAGTCGGTATTGATCTGGCGAAAGCGCTCGATAACGCCTTCGCTCACCTGCGTGAATCGACTCGTTTGATTGTGGATCTCCGGGGCAACACGGGGGGAGGCATCGGCGGTTTACGGCTGATGAGCTACTTAACACCCGGCAAGACGGAAGTGGGGTACAGCCTTACACGGAAGCGCAAAGAGAACGGGTATGCTCGCGAGCAGCTTCCAAGATTTGGCCGCATACCGTCGCGTAAATCCACATTGATTTGGCTGGCGTTGCGTTACGGATTTATCGACAAGTCGATAGTCGTCGTCACAGAAGGCTTAGGCCCACAACGTTTTCACGGACGCGTCATAGTTCTGGTTAACGAACACACGGCCAGTGCCGGAGAAATGGTAGCGGCGTTTGCCGAGGAGAACCAACTTGCTACGATTCTAGGGACTAAGACTCCCGGACGGCTCTTGAGCGGCAGTGTATTCAAGGCTGGCTTTGGATACATCGTCGGGCTTCCCGTGGCAGCATATCTCACGTGGCAAGGCAAACTCATAGAAGGGAGAGGTGTGACACCAAGTGTTTCGATCGCGCAGCCCCCTGAACAGCTCTTGGCTGGTGAAGACCCACAGATGCTGCGAGCATTAGAGCTTGCTCGCCAGCTTTGAGCAGTTAGAATCGATCCAGGATTTCAGACTCGCTTGAATGTCTCGTATGAGTGATCAAGAGATTTCTCTTAAGACCGTCAATGACCTGCGTCTGTCCGCAAATGGGGAGCCACAGCGATTCTTTATCGCCGCATATCAACGGGGCTATCGTTGGTCGCCTTTGCAGGTTACCCAGCTTCTCGATGATTTGCGCGAATTCACCAAACGCCGGAATCCCCAGCCCGATGAGTTTTACTGTCTCCAACCGCTCGTTTTGAAGGCCCAGAATGACGGCAGCTATGAAGTCGTTGACGGTCAGCAGCGGTTGACGACTCTACTGCTGGTCCTGCGCCATTTCAATGAGCGGCTCGCGGTCAAATATCAGCAGCCGCTTTATTCCCTGGCCTATGAAACCCGACCGCAACTGGCGGAGTTTTTGGCGCAGCCGAAACTTGCCGAAAGCAACGTGGATTTCTTTCATATTGCCCAAGCCATTCGCGTTATCGAACAATGGTTTGCCCACAAAGACAGCGAGGTTGAGGAAATCAAAGCTGCCCTCCTGAACAAAACCAAGGTCATCTGGTTTCAGCTCGCGGCCAGTGACAACCCGGTGGGCGCTTTCACCCGCCTGAATGTCGGCAAAATCCCCTTGACCAACGACGAGCTGATTCGCGCTCTGTTCCTCCGCCGAAGCAGTGCCGAGGAATCGGACGCCCAAGCGGTCCAACTTCGCATCGCTTACGAATGGGATCTGCTCGAAAAGGCGCTTCAGTCTGACGCCTTCTGGTATTTCCTGAGCAATGAAAAAGGCAAGAACCAGAATCGGATTGGCTTTCTCTTTGACCTTGTCGCGCGCGCCGAGGGACTGCCCGCCGAGGCGGCGCACGATGCCTACGGCATATTTTACGCCTTCAGTCAGAAACTCAAAGATTCACAGGCCGAACCGGAACAGGAGTGGCTAAAAATCAAACAGGCCTTCCTGATGCTGGAGGAGTGGTTCGAGGATCGCACGCTCTATCACTTGGTGGGCTTTCTTGTTGCGGAAGGCATGGGAATCAATGCCATACGCGCGCTTGCAGCGCAAACCACAAAGACTGAGTTTGCGCGGCGGCTTCGCGGGGAGATATTCACGCGAGTTATCGGCGGGCAGCTCTCTGGAGTCGCCGACGCCAAAACCATTCGGGAGGTCGTGGCGGAATGGCTGAGTGACCTCGAATACGGCCCGCGTAGCGAAGAAATCAAGTGGCTGCTTCTGCTCTTCAATGTCACGACGCTTCTGGAGAATGACCGCTCCAATCTCCGATTTCAGTTTGATAGCTTCAAGAACGAGTGCTGGGATATTGAGCATGTGCGTTCCGTGACTTCGGATAAGCCAGAGCGGCACTCGGATCGTCAGGCATGGCTCAAACATTGTCTCGGTTTTCTGCAATCCCAAGGCGAAGCCGAGTCCCTCCAGGCTGAAATTGACGCGTTCCTCAAACTGCCCCAGACGCAG
>JBARJF010000067.1:0-19735 GCA_049800135.1 Candidatus Sulfotelmatobacter sp. | reverse complement strand
CGAATATCAGCTTGATCAATCGTCGCCATTACCTGCCTCGGCTGCTGCCGATCCTGTCCTCGAAAAAACAAATGCAAAAACCACCCCAACGATTCGAAGATGTTGACAGGGTCACACCATATCAGGGAAAGGCTGCCGCCCGGGGACAGGAACTTTCCGGCTTAAATCATCCTTCAATCATTCTCCACTCACTTCCACAAAACTCGTGTGATGACCGCTGCGATGCGGTCTTCGGGGCCCTCCAGTAACGGTGCGGCATCGCGAAGGCGCCGAAGTTAAAGCCAACTAAAGCGGGGACTTGAGCAGGCGACTTAGTACTTCCGTACCGTCTCTAGTACTTCAGTTACCAATTGGCGAGTGACCAAGCATGCCCGATCCCAAGTATACTACACGTTGTACACATTAAGACAACAACCACAATATATAGTAACAGCCTCGAATCTGGCTTGCGCCAGAATCCAGAAAACTGGCAAAAAACCCCATAAAACGCGGAGATTCGCTTTGAGGCGAGGTTTTTAAGGGCTGATATATGCTCTGGACACCGAGAGCCCCCGGACAGTCAGGGAGGGCGAGGACAGTGTGTAAGTTTTAAGACCGCGGGCCGAAGCACTGGCGCGGGAAAAGGGTTCGGGTGGCGAGGCAAGGAAAACCGGTTCAGGAAATATGGCCGACTCGCGAGAAGTGATGAACATTCGTCAGGCTTCGCAGTACCTGGGAGTGAGTCCGGACACGCTCTACAAGTACGTAGGGGAACAGAAGATTCCGGCTTTCAAGCTGGGCAACCGCTGGCGCTTCAAAAAGTCGAAGCTGGATCAGTGGATGGAAGACAAGTCGAGCCAGATGGAGCCGGGAGCAAAACATAAACCGAAGGCGGCGATGAAAGCTGCCGGGACACAGTAGTTCAACGCCGGAGTATCGGCGCTATAAACGTCGCGGGCAACAGTGCCCGCGGCACACGAGCAAAGGCGGGCGCACATGTTTGGAATGGGATCGAAGACGATAGTAGGTCTGGATGTGGGCTCTTCCAGCATCAAGGCGGTGGAGTTGAAGAAAAAGGGTGGGCAGATTGAAGTGTCGCACCTGGGGCTGGAACCGCTCTCCTCTGACATTGTGGTGGATTCGATGATCGTGGATTCGGGAACGGTGTCTAGCGCGATTTCGAAGTTATTCGCCGACTGCCTGATCAAAACCAAAGCGGTGGCCACGGCGGTGAGCGGCCACTCGGTGATCGTCAAGAAGATATCGCTGCCCTCGATGAGCGATCAGGAACTGGCCGAGACTATCGAGAAGGAAGCGGCGCAGCACATTCCCTTCGACCTGGCGGACGTGAGTCTGGACTATCAGATTCTGTCGGAGGAAGCGGGCAGCCCGAACATGGACGTATTGCTGGTGGCGGTCAAGAAGGACAAGATTTTGAACTACACCAACGTACTCTCGATGTCGGGGCGCACCCCGGCTATTGTGGACATCGATGCCCTGGCGCTGCAGAACTGTTACGAGTACAACTACCAGCCGGCGCCGGGCCAGGTGGTGGCGCTGTTGAACCTGGGCGCCAGCGTGATGAACATCAACATTGTGAAAGGCACGACGCCGCTGTTTCCGCGCGACGTCAGCGTGGGCGGCCACCAGTATACGGACTCGCTGCAGAAGGAACTCGACCTGAATTTCGATGATGCGGAGAAGCTCAAGCTGGGCGAGAAGGTTGGGACGGTGAGCGAGGATGCGAAGGCGCCGATCCTGCAGCAGGTGACCGAGATCATCGTGCTGGAAATCCAGAAGACGTTCGATTTCTTCCGGGCCAGCGCGGCGGGCGAGCACATCGAGAAAATCTATCTGGCGGGCGGATCGGCGAAGGTGCCGGGTCTGATGGAGGCATTGCGGCAGGAATTTTCGATGCCGGTCGAGTTGTTGAATCCATTCCAGCGGGTGGTGCCGCCGGCGGAAGGTCCGGGAGCGGAGCTGGTGGAGCAGAATGCGGGTCAGCTCGCAGTCGCGGTGGGCTTGGCTTTGAGGAGCTTTGAATCCCTATGATCAAAATCAACCTGCTCGAAAACTCCAAGGGAAAAAGCAAGCGCGCCGGCGGGGGCGGACCGGCGCTGCCCACGATGGACATGGGCGATATGGGTTCGCCCAAGCTCAAGGTGCTGGTGGTAGTGGTGCTGGCCGGGGCGTTGAATTTCGGCTACTGGTACCGGCTAGACCATCAGGCGAAGTCGATTGCGTTGCAGATGCAGGCGGCCGAGCAAAAGAACCGCGAGCTGAGCGACGTGAAGGCGCGCTACCTGGAGCGGCAAAGGGAAGCCGACAACTACAAGCGGCGGGTGGACGTGATCGACTCGTTGCGGGCGGAGCAGTCCGGACCGGTCAACCTGCTGGCCATGCTGGGCCAGACCGTGAATCAGACCGAAGCGGTGTGGCTGAGGAGCATGGATGACACGGGAGCGAGCGTAGACCTGGAAGGCACCGCGTTGAGCACGGACGCGGTGGCCAACTTGATCGCGAACCTGCAGAAGACGGGATTCTTCAAGAGCGTTGAGATCAAGGAAACCTATCAGGACGACCAGATCAAGGACATGCAGGCATTTGAGTTCACCCTGACCTGCGAGAAGGGAAAGTCGTAGAGGCGGACCTATGGCGACGAATTTCAACGAACTGTCGGGCCTGAAGCAGTGGGCAGCGGTGCTGGTGGGAGGAGCGCTGGTAACGGTGGCGCTGTACTTCACGGTGTTCAAGAGCCAGAGCGATAAGAATGCGGCGGCGGAGCATGCGGTGCAGGAGAAGGTTCAGGAGAACAACGAACTGGAATCCTACCGTCCCAAGCTGAAAGACATGGAGCGGCAACTGGCCAACTTGAAACAGCAACTGGAGATCGAGGCACGGATCGTGCCGGACGACAAACAGGTGGATACCTTTATCGAGTCGATGGACAGCGAAGCCCAGAAGGCGGGGGTGGAGTTGCGCCGCTATACCGCCAAGCCGGTGAGTGCGAAAGAGTATTACACGGAGATGCCGTTCGACATGGAGCTGGACGGTCCGTACTACTCCATGCTGAATTTCTTTGACCGGGTGGGGAAATTGGAGCGCATCGTGAACATCAGCGGATTGCTGGTCTCAACCACCAAGAACCCCAGTGGAGCGAAGGCGAAACATACCTACCAGTATGCGCCGAACGAGAGCGTGGTAGCTACGTTTACGGCGACGACGTTCTTCAGTCACGACTTGGATCCGGCGGTGGCGGGACCTGGAGCCAAGACCGCAGGAACGAGGGCAGGCCTGAGATAGGAATCGCTTATGAAGCTGACGACATACATTCTGGCAGTGGCAATGATGACGGGGGCGGCTTGGGGGCAGAATCGGGACGCCGTCGACAACACGCCCAGCAAGGCGCAATCGCGGGAGCAGAAGCAGACGAACGACGGCAGGGTTTTGCTCGCGATGGCGGCAAATGGGCCGGCGATCCCGCAGGGCAAGCCGGCGGCGGGTTCGGCAGCGAGGGGACCAGTGCCCTTTAATGCAGCGAGGCCGATAGCAGTTCCGGCACGCAGAAGTAATCCCGTTGCGGTGGCAGTGAAGCCACGCCGCGCATTCGTGGCCAGGAGAGCGGCGGTAATGGTACACAGGGGAGCGATCGCGCGGACAGTGGCTGCCATGCCAACGGTCAGGCGCGCGGCTCCGGTAACTACCACGATTGCGGCTGGGGAAGCACTGGCCGGCACCGGGGTAAGCGGGGAAGCCTCCGATCGTCCCAAGCCGGAAGAAAAGAAGTGGGCGATGAACGGGAAACGCGATCCCTTTTTCAGTCCGGTGGTACAGGAGTCCAGCGGTTCTGGTTGCTCGTCGGGCAAGAAATGTCTGGACATCGGGCAGATCAATTTGCGGGGCGTGGTGCAGGCCGATAACGGCTTCATTGCGGTAGTGACCAATGCCCTGAACAAGGCCTATTTTCTGCACGAGAACGATCCCGTATTCAACGGCTACGTGGTGAAAATCACGGGAGATTCGGTGGTATTCCAAGAGACCGTGCAGGACAAGCTGGGCAAAGCGTTCACGCGGGAAGTGGTTAAGCGGATCATCACGCCCGCAGTTTAGCGGTGGGCGGCGAAGCCGGGAAGCCGGAGCGCCGGGAAATCGAGTTCAAAAGAAGGACACGCGGGCCGGGCCCGCGGGTTGGGGAGAAGCGAAATGCGAAAGCCATTGCTGAGTGTATTGCTACCGTTGCTGTTCCTGGGGCTGGCAGCTTCAGCCGCCGAAACGCCGGCGTCACAAGCGGCGGGCCAACGAAACGAACTGCGACGAGTGGACGTGATCCGCGGCGCGGGTGAGATCCAGCTTGAGATCAGCGCCCAGGGCGCGGTGACGCCCAAGCTGAGCACCGCAGACTCGCCTGCGCGCCTGGTGCTGGACCTACCGGGAACGGTCATGGCGACGGGTCAGAGCCACATTATGGTGGGCAGCGCCGGAGTGAAGGGAGTGCGCATCGGCACGGATGGAAAGACGCCCCCCACCACGCGCGTGGTGGTGGACCTGGAGCGCGCGTGCCGCTATGAATTGAACCGTTCGGCGGATGGGAAGCTGATGCTGACGCTTTACACCCAGCAGGATGCGGCAGGTAGTGCGAGCGCCCCAGAAGCGGTGGCGGCAAGCGCGCCGGCTGCGGCCAGCAAGACTGGGTCCCCGTTCTCGTCGCGAGTGGTGGAGGTGAAAACCGAAGCCACGCCGAAGGTGGCCAGAGAAGAGGTTGCCCATGCGGTGACGGCGAGCGCAGCCCCGACCACGAAGCCCGAGGCGGCGACCACTGCGTCGCGCGATTTTGTATTCGTTGAGCCTACTTATTCGGCCAAGGCGGCTACTGCGGACACGGTGGAAGATCCCGCCGGGCGGGCGCAGGAAGCGGCGGCGAAGTTTGCCGACAAGACGGCGCCGGAACTGCTGCCGGTGAACCTGAACGCGGCGCAAAGCGAATCCGGCAATGGCATTCAGCCCGCAGTCAATCTGGCGGCGCAGCAAAAAGTGGAGGATGCACAGCCCCCGGCCACGGTCGGTCCCAAGTACACGGGTGAGCCGATCTCAGTGAATCTGAAGGATGTAGATTTGAAGGACTTCTTCCGCTTGATTCATGAAATCAGCGGCTTGAACGTGGTGCTCGACCCCGAGGTGCACGGCACGCTCACCATCGTGCTGGACGATGTGCCGTGGGACCAGGCGCTGGACATCGTGCTCAAGAACAACGACTTGGCGCGGCAACTGGAAGGCAACGTACTGCGCATCGCCACGCTGGACACGCTGAAAAAGGAAGCGGACGCGCGGCGTGCCCAGGAGGAGGCGGAAGCGCTGGCCGTGCAGAAAGTTTCGGTCACGCGGTTCCTGAGCTATGCCCATGCCAAGGACGTAATTGTGACGGTGAAGAAGTTTCTCTCGGTACGCGGCGATGTAGTGGCGGATGACCGCACCAACGCGGTTATCGTCGACGACATTCCGAGTGTGATTCCGGTGATCGATCGCCTGCTGTCGCAGCTTGACCGCAAAACCCAGGAAGTGGAGATCGAAGCGCGGGTGGTGGCAGCGACGCGGCAGTTCGCCCGCGACATCGGCACGCAGCTTGGGTTCGGTTGGGGCAATGGCCACAGCGCGATCGGCGGAAACGCGACGGCGGGCAGTTCGCCGACGACCGTCAGCGGGTTGACTCCGGGCTACATCACGGTGCCGGGCACGGGTGCGACGACGACCGGAAACTCGATTCCGCTATTCTCGAACCTGGGCTCGACTGCGCCGACCAGCGGCTTTACGTTCTTGAACGCGAGCAATACGGTGCGCATCGATGCGGTGCTTTCGATGGCCGAATCGCGCGGCTTGCTCAAGGTTCTGTCCCGGCCGCGAGTGGTGACCCAGAACAATATCCAAGCCTTGGTGAAGCAGGGCGTGCGCGTACCTATCGTCACCCAGGCGCAGTTGGGCGGCCCTCCGACCGTGACCTACGTCGATGCCTTCCTGCGGTTGACGGTGACTCCGCAAATCACGTCGGAGAATACGATTTTCCTCAATGTGGACGTAGAGAACACAACGCCAAACTTCGGCCAGGAAGTGCAGGGCAACCCCGAATTGATCACGCAGCAGGCGACCACGCAGGTGCTGGTGACCGATGGTGGCACGGTGGTGATTGGCGGCGTGATTCAGACGCAGAACTCGATCAACATCGATCAGGTGCCGGTGCTGGGGAATATCCCGATCCTGGGCAATCTGTTCAAGCACACGCAAGTTCAAACCTCCAACCAGGAGCTGATCTTCTTCATCACGCCGCGAATCATTCAGACATAACAGCGTCGGACCTAGCAGCGCAGTTGAAGATTTAGAACCGCCGGCCTGAAGAACCTGTCAGGGCCGGCGGTTTTGCTTTTGAGAATCGAGTACCGAGTAACGTGTACCGAGCCAACTGCGAACGGGTTTCCGGTACCAGGTACTCGGTACTTCATTTCTCTTCCGCCTGTTAAACTCACCAAGTCATGAACTTCCTTGCACGCCAAAATAAACTGCGGGAGCAACTTGCGACCGCGAGGCTAGATGCCTTGCTGGTCAGCCATCTCGCCAACATCCGATACTTGTGCGGCTTTACTGGGAGCGCGGGTCTTCTCTTGATTGCGGAAACGGGGAGCGTTTTCTTCACTGATGTTCGTTATGACACGCAGAGCCGCGAAGAGGTAAAAGGCGCGAAAGTGGTGATCGCCCGCAAGGCGCTGTTGAACGCGCTGGGGGAGCGGGTTGGAGCCCAGCGGAAGAGATCGAGGAGATGGACGATCGGGGTTGAAGCCGAGCACCTGACCGTGGCAGAAAAAAAGCGGTTGGCGGCGGCGCTGCCTTCCGGATTGCAGTTGCCGAATGCGCCTTTGCTGGTGGAGCGGGCGCGCATGGTGAAGGATGAGGATGAACTGGGGCTGATCCGCGCCGCGGTGCGGCTGGGAGCGGTTCTGTTCGACGGGGCGCTCGAAGTCTTGCGGGCGGGCATAAAAGAGACCGAGGTGGCCGCGGAGATGGAGTACGCCGCACGCCGCGCGGGGGCGGAGGCGATGTCGTTTCCGACCATCATTGCCTCAGGGGCACGGTCGGCGTTGCCTCATGGCAGAGCCACGGAACAGCTGGTCGCTCGGGGTGCGTTCGTGGTCTGCGATTTCGGTGTTATACTCGGTGGTTATTGTTCGGACCAAACTCGTACTGTATGGGTGGGCGCGGCGCGCGAAGAAGCGCGCCATGTGTATGAGTCGGTGAGAGCGGCGCAGTTGGCGGCGACAGCGGCGGTGCGGCCCGGGATTACCGCAGGAGAGGTCGATGCGGCGGCGCGCAAGGTATTGCGCAAGGCGGGGTTAGGACGTTATTTTACCCATTCAACCGGGCATGGGGTAGGTTTAGAGATCCACGAGGCGCCCAGGGTTGCGGCCGGGCAGAAGGAAGTGCTGCAGCCGGGCATGGTCATCACCATTGAGCCGGGAGTATACTTCCCCGGCAAATGGGGCGTGAGGATTGAGGACATGGTGGCCGTCCGCGAAGACGGTTGTGAGGTGCTGACTCCGACCAGCAAGGATTTCCTGGCGGTTTAGGTCATGGGTCTTGGGGTTAGGCCACGAACGAGGCGGCAGGCAATCGCGTAGCACCTGAGACGGAAAGCCTAACACCTGACGCTAGCACCTAAAACCTGAGCCGCGGTCCCACCGTACACGAATGAATCAACGAGAGCTGAAGGAACTCATCGAGTTCTTAATCGAAAAGGACATTGCCGAGTTCGAGTTGGAGCGCGGCGATGTCAAAGTGAAGATCAAGCGCGCCGGAGAGCACACCGTAGTGTATGCGCACGGGGAGGCGCCCAGGCCGCCGGCCGGGTCTTTTGAGTCCGGTCAGGCTGCTGGTGCAGCTTCTCCTGCGAGCACGCCGAGCGAACCGGAACCGGACCTGCACATAGTTACATCTCCGATCGTGGGGACGTTCTACGAGGCGCCTTCTCCGGGCGCACCCCCGTTTGTCAAGGTGGGGGATACGGTGGAGGTTGGGCAGGTGCTGTGTATTGTCGAGGCGATGAAGTTGCTGAACGAGATTGAGTCGGACGTGGCCGGCGAGATCGTAAAGAAAATAGGGAGCAACGGGCAGCCAATCGAATATGGGCAGGAGTTGTTCGCCATAAGGCCGAAGAAGTGAATCCGGGAGCTTCTGTTGATCCCTGCCGAGCGGCACCTTCTTTGGTTTTTGTTTCTTCCGACAGGAATACCCAACCGACAAGATCGCGATGACGAACAGCCGAGCTGAGAGCTGACGGGTGAAAGCTGAAAGTTGGTTCATGTTCAAGAAAATCCTGATTGCGAATCGCGGAGAAATTGCCCTGCGCGTGATCTGCGCGTGCAAGGAACTGGGCGTCCGCACGGTGGCCATTTACAGTGAAGCGGACCGGCATTCGCTGCCGGTGCGCTTTGCCGACGAAGCCATCTGCATTGGTCCGCCGCAGCTGGCGCTGAGCTACCTGAACATTCCGGCAGTGATCAGCGCGGCGGAGATCGCCAACGTGGATGCAATCCATCCCGGCTATGGATTGTTATCGGAGAACGCGAACTTTGCCGAGGTGTGCGAGACCAGCGGGATCAAATTCATCGGCCCGCAGCCGGAAGTGATGCGGCTGATGGGGGAGAAAGAAAAGGCGCGGTCTGCGATGAAAAGGGCGGGTGTGCCCATTTTGCCGGGTTCGGACGGAATTATTGCGTCCGATGGCGAAGCGGTGGAGTGGGCGCGGCAGGTGGGCTTTCCGGTGATTGTGAAGGCCTCGGCGGGTGGAGGCGGACGCGGTATGCGCATTGTGCGCAACGAAGAGGAACTCCCGGGCCTGTTCAAAGCAGCGCAGGCGGAGGCGGCGGGCGCGTTCGGCAACGGCGACCTGTACATGGAAAAATATGTCGAGCATCCGCGGCACATCGAATTTCAAGTGCTGGCGGACGAGCATGGCAACGTGGTGAGCCTGGGCGAGCGGGAATGTTCGATCCAGCGGCGGCACCAGAAGCTGCTCGAAGAATCGCCTTCGATGCAGGTCACGCCGCAGTTGCGCGATGAGGTCGGCGGGGTTCTGTGCAAATCGTTAGCCGAGATCGGCTATACGAATGCGGGAACGATTGAGTTTTTAATGGACAGCGAGCGCAAACTGCACTTCATCGAGATGAATACGCGCATCCAGGTGGAGCATCCGGTAACGGAGATGGTGACCGACGTCGATTTGGTGAAGAGCCAGATCATGATTGCCGCGGGCGCGCACATGAGCGATGTCCTGCAGGGGCCCATCGTGCATCGCGGACACTCCATCGAATGCCGCATCAATGCGGAGCATCCGGAGAAGTTCACGCCCTCCGCGGGGAAGATTACGGCGTTTCATCCCCCCGGAGGCACTGGTGTGCGCGTGGATACGGCGGCGTATACGGAGGGCGTGATCCCTCCTTATTATGATTCGCTGATTGCCAAGCTGATTGTGCGCGCGAAGGATCGCAACGAAGCGCTCTCGCGCATGTCGCGGGCGCTGGAGATGTTTATCGTCGAAGGGGTGTATACGACGATTCCCCTGCACCGCAAGATTTTTGCGGACCCGGACTTCCGCGCGGGAAATTTTGATACGGGGTTTATTGAACGATTTCTGGCGAGGGGAAAATGATTGCTTCAGGGTCGCGTGACGGCGGAAGAGAGGTAGCAGGGATGAAACTGCTGTGGGCGGTAGGCGTGACCGCTATCGCCGCTTTTGCCCTGCCGGCGCAAGGCCGGTCGACTGGAACCGGCAGCGAAATCTTGCGAGCCTTATCGGCGGCTCCGCCATCGGTGGCTGCGGGCGCGGCGGTTGTCCACTTTGACGATAAGCGTCATAAGGTGGAGTTACGACTGGGATCGAACGGCTGGACTTGCGTGGCGAACGAGGCCGACCCGCTTCATCCGGACGGAATCGAGCATCACCCGGTTTGCTATGACAAATACGGCATGGAGTGGCTGGAAGCGTGGGAATCGCACCGCCAGCCCGACCCCGACCATGTCGGCTACGCCTATATGCTGCAGGGAGGCTCCTCGTGGAGCAATACCGATCCCCGCGTAACCAAGCTTTCTCCGGGCCAAAAGGACTTTATCCGGATACCCCCGCACATCATGATTCTGAACGCGAAATTGGCTGACACTTCCGGTTTTCCGTCTGGGCAATCTGATCCGGACACACACGAGCCGTTCGTGATGTTTGGCGGCACGCCTGTGGCGCTGTTGATTATTCCAGTCAAGTGAGGCAACCGGCCCGCGGCTCCGTAGAGACCATGATCTTGCTCCCGTGCTTCTATGCCATCGCAGACGCTTCGTGCTTCCGTTCCATCGGGGAATTGACGGCATTCGCGGAAGAGTTGATGGCCGCCGGATGCACGCTGCTGCAATACCGGAACAAGAGCGGGAATGCCCGCGCGATGCTGGAGCAAGCCCGGGAATTGCGCAGGCAATCGCGGGCGAGGGCGCCCGCGCCACAGTTGCGGCTCGTCATGAACGACCGCGCTGATTTGTGCCTGGTCGCAGAGTTCGACGGTGTACATGTTGGGCAGGATGATCTCTCGCCGGAATCGGTTCGAGGGATCATTGGCTCCGACCGCTGGCTTGGAGTGTCCACGCATAATCCCGAGCAGGTGCGGGAAGCGGATCGAACATCGGCTGACTATCTCGCCATTGGGCCTGTGTTTTCGACCTTGAGCAAAGAGCGGGCTGATCCGGTTGTGGGACTTGAAGGAGTGCGCCGGGCGCGGCAATTGACTCGCAAGCCGCTGGTGGCGATTGGTGGAATTACGCGGGCCAATGCGGTGTCGGTAATCGAGGCTGGGGCCGATTCGGTGGCGGTGATATCCGACTTGTTACGGGAGCCACGGAAATCAGCAGAGGAATTTTTTCGCATCTTGAGGTAAAGTCAGGGGGCCTTGGTTCGGTTCGCCGAGCTGACCTCGGGGGCTGAAAGCCCCGATCATTGGCGAGCCTTTGCGGCACGGCTGAAGCCATGCCCTTCCCGTCCCGCTCCGTGGCGAACGTGTGGTCGAGCAGGAGGAGCCCTGAGTACACCGACAACGGCGGCCGGCAGCGACTGGGAAGTTCATAGCCACCAAGATAAGGAACTGGTCAAAGGTCTCGGCCTGACCAGCGCCACCATGCTGGTCATGGGGTCGATGCTCGGCTCGGGCATCTTCATTGTTTCGGCGGAGATTGCCCGCGAAGTGGATTCGCCGGCGCTGCTCATTGGCGCGTGGGCGATCGCGGGCTTTATGACCATCGTTGCCGCGCTGAGCTACGGCGAACTGGCAGCGATGATGCCGCGGGCCGGTGGGCAGTATGTTTACCTGCGCGAAGCGCTCGGGCCCTTGTGGGGCTTTCTTTATGGCTGGACGCTGTTCCTGGTGATTCAGACCGGGACGATCGCGGCTGTGGGCGTTGCTTTCGGCAAGTTTCTGGGAGTTTTCTTTCCCGCGGTTTCTTCCTCCAATTGGATTGTGCATCTCTGGAAAGTTCCGCCCATTCATGTCGGTCCCATGGTTCTAGGCAACATGGATGGGGGAGTCAATACGCAGAATCTGGTCGCCGTTCTGCTGGTTGTTTTTCTTTCGGTGGTGAATATCTTCGGGTTGAAGACCGGGGCGATGATCCAGAATATTTTTACCGCCGCTAAGGTCTCGGCGTTGCTGGGACTGGCGTTGGTCGGCCTGGCGCTAGGGCGAAATGCGCCGGCACTGGCGGCAAACTTCAGCGGACATTTCTGGCGAAATGCGGGACTGGGGGCGCGGCATGCGGTGCAGGTGGGCGTGGGTGGGCCAGTTGTGATGGTGGGGACGCTGACGATTCTGGCCGTGGCGCAGGTGGGGTCGCTGTTTTCGGCCGACGCCTGGAATAACGTTACGTTCACCGCCGGCGAAGTAAAGAATCCCAGCCGCAACCTCCCGCTCTCGCTGGCGTTGGGCACGGGCGTGGTGATTGCGCTTTATATTGCCTGCAACTTCGTTTATCTCAATGTGCTTCCAATGGATGGCGCGGTGCACGGCGCGACCATTGTTGAGCGTGGGATCAAGTTTGCCTCAGAGGAGCGAGTGGGAACCGCAGTGATGACGCAAATGTTCGGCGCCGCCGGCGGCCTTTTGATGGCAGCAGCCATCCTGATTTCAAGTTTCGGCTGCGCCAACGGGCTGATTCTTTCCGGAGCGCGCGTCTACTATGCCATGGCGAAAGACGGCCTGTTCTTCCGCAAGGTTGCCAAACTGCATTCCACGTACAAGACGCCGGCGATTTCGCTGATGGTGCAGATGGTGTGGGCGTGCCTGCTGTGCGTTTCCGGCAGCTACAGCCAGCTTCTCGATTACATTATTTTTGCCGTGCTGGTCTTCTACATTTTAACGATTATGGGATTGTTCGTTCTGCGACGCACGCGTCCGGATGCGGCACGGCCGTATAGGGCGGTGGGTTATCCGGTGCTGCCGGCAATTTATATTGTGATGGCTTTATTCATTGATGTCGTACTATTGCGCTACAAACCGCAGTTCACGTGGCCGGGGCTGATTGTGGTGCTGCTGGGCATCCCGGTATATTACGCGTGGTCGAAGAAATCGCGCGCGAAGGTCATCTCGGCGTAGCCGCTAAGGAGAAACGAGACGGATGGCGAATCTGCTGGCAATCAAGCCGCTGAACCTGCTGATGGAGGAAGCCCGCGAGACGGGTGAACACGGCCTCAAGCGGGCCCTAGGGCCCGTAAACCTTATCACGCTGGGCATAGGCGCGATTATCGGTGCCGGTATTTTCGTGTTGACGGGCTCGGCCGCAGCCAAGTATGCCGGGCCAGCGATTGTGCTTTCCTTCGTGCTGGCCGGAATCGCCTGTGTATTCGCGGGCCTGTGCTACGCCGAATTCGCCTCGTTGATTCCGATTGCAGGCTCGGCTTACACCTATGGATATGCAACCCTCGGCGAGATCTTCGCCTGGATCATTGGTTGGGACCTGATCCTCGAATATGCGTTTGGGGCGGCCACGGTGGCTTCTGGATGGAGCGGGTATCTGCTGAGCTTCCTGCAGGACTTCGGCATAAGGATCCCGCCTCGGCTGACGGCGGCCCCGAGCGAGACGCTGATCTTCTTCCATGGGCACTGGGAGCACTATGACCGGGTGAAGGACTCGCTGATGTCCAGCGGCATTGACTGGCATACGCTGCCACAGATGGGTGGTTTGTTCAATCTGGTGGCTTTCCTGGGGATTCTGGGGGTCACCACGATTCTGGTGATCGGCATCAAGGAGTCGGCGAATTTTAACTCCGGAATCGTAATGGTGAAGGTCGCGATCGTATTGATGTTCATTGGTATCGCTGGAATTTATGCCTTCGGGCACATGGCCCAGATGAAGGCAAACTGGACGCCCTTCATCCCGCCCAACGCGGGCACTTTCGGCAAGTACGGCTGGTCGGGAATCGCGCGCGGCGCGAGCGTGATTTTCTTCGCATACATCGGCTTCGACGCCGTTTCCACGGCGGCCCAGGAATCCAAGAATCCGCAGAAGGACATGCCGATCGGAATCCTGGGCTCTCTTGTGATCTGCACCGTCCTGTACATTCTGGTTTCCGGATTGCTGACCGGCGTGGTGCGGTACACCTCGTTGAACGTTTCCGACCCGGTTGCCGTGGGCATCGACGCGACCGGCGTCAGGTGGGCCAGTTTCCTCGTCAAACTAGGGGCGATCTTCGGCTTGGCGACGGTCATGTTGGTGATGCTGCTGGGACAGTCGCGGGTGTTTTTCTCGATGTCTCGCGATGGACTCCTGCCCGAGTGGTGCGGCGCAATTCATCCTCGTTTCCGCACTCCCTGGATATCGACGATTTTTGTCGGGGTTTGCGTTGCCTTCTTCGCGGCTTTCGTCCCCATCGACATCTTGGGGGAGCTGGTCAGCATCGGCACGTTGCTGGCATTCGTCATCGTTTCAGCGGGGACTTGGGTCTTGCGTCGCAGACGACCAAACCTGGAGCGGCCCTTCAAGACTCCATGGGTGCCATTTGTACCGATCATGGGAGTTCTGGTTTCTTTAGGCCTCATGGCCAGCCTTCCGGCGGCAACCTGGATTCGGCTGGTTGTGTGGTTGATCATTGGAATGGCGGTCTACTTCGGATATAGCCGTAAACACAGCAAGGTGCAAAAGGCTCTCTCCGCGCAAGCCCCGGTCCCCAGGGTGATGGCCGACTGAATTCATACGCAGGGAAGCATGAAAACAAGCCCTTCGCACAGCGCGAAGGGCCTTTTTGTTTTATAGTCGCTCGTAGACGAAGGCACGACCCAAAGCAATCGGCTTATGAAGATCGTTACCGCCGAAGAAATGCGAGCCATCGACCGCGCTACCAGCGAGCGCTTCGGCGTGCCTTCGCTGACCCTGATGGAGAATGCGGGCACGGCGGTGGCGGATTATGCGCTCACGCACCATGCCCGGGCCGAGCGCATCGTGATTTTTTGCGGCAAGGGGAATAACGGCGGCGATGGATTCATGGCGGCGCGGCGGCTGCATCAGCGGGGGAAGAAGGTGCAGGTGATTTTGCTGGCGGACCCCGGCGCTTTGCGGGGCGATGCGGCTGCCATGTTTGGCAAATTACCATCGCCTGCGATCGCGGTGTATTCCAGTGAAGAGTTAAAGAGCGATCGAGTGCAGCTCTCGCTGCACGGCGATTTGTATCTGGATGCGATCCTGGGCACGGGCTTCAAGCCTCCGGTGAGCGGCCTCTACGCCGAGGCCATCGCGATTATGAACGCGAGCAACATTCCCGTAATTGCCGTGGATATTCCTTCCGGCGCAGACGCAGATGCGACCGGCGCGCAGACGGGGACGATTGCCAGGGCTGACACGATCATCACTTTTACCGCGCCACGTCCCGCGCACGTATTCAGCCTGCTGACTGCGGGATCGACTTTCGTCGCCGGCATCGGTTCGCCCGAGGGTGCGATCGTTTCGGCATTGCACCTGAATGTGATCACGGCGCGCGATGTCGCGCCGTTGATCGGGCCGCGCCCTGCGGAGTCGAACAAGGGCAACTACGGGCACGTGCTGGTGGTCGGAGGGTCGCTCGGAAAAGCTGGATCGGTGGCCATGGCGGGGATGGCGGTGCTGCGCGCGGGGGCGGGGCTTGCGACCGTGGCGACGCCGAAGTCCGTGCTGGCAACGGTGGCGGGATTTCATCCCGAACTAATGACTGAGCCTTTGCCCGAGACGAACGCGGGCACGATCTCAACCAGCGCCCTCGAACGAATCGGCGAGTTGCGGGAAGGGAAGAGTGTGCTGGCAATTGGGCCGGGGATTTCGCGCGATCCACAGAGTGCGGAGCTGGTGCGGACTTTGATTACAGGGCAGAAGATCCCGACGGTGCTCGATGCCGACGGCCTCAACGCGTTTGAAGGCCGCAGCACAGAATTGAATGGCAAGGGCCGGACGCTGGTGATCACTCCGCATCCGGGTGAGATGGCGCGGTTGGTGGGATGCTCGATTGCCGACGTGCAGAAAGATCGATTGGGAGTGGCGCGGAAGTTCGCGTGCGAGCACAAACTGATTGTGGTGCTGAAAGGGCACCGCACACTGGTGGTGCAGCCCAACGGGGAAGCGTGGGTGAACACGACGGGCAATCCTGGCATGGCTACCGGCGGCACGGGAGACATTCTGACGGGCATGGTCGCGGGCATGATCGCGCAGCATGCAAAGGACGCTTTCGCAGCCGTGATTGCCGCGCTGCATCTGCATGGGCTTGCCGGTGACGTGATGCGCGAGCGCGTGGGCGAGCACTCTCTGGTCGCGACCGATCTGCTGCAAGGATTGCCGGAGGCTTTCCGGCGCACGCGGGAGATAGCTCGGGAAAAGCCGCTGCGCTTGACCGGCTGAACCGCGCACGTTCATCGGAACCGTGGCAAGCGAATGGTTTTTCCTGAAGCCGCGGAACGCCGCGCAGCGTCGAGGATCTCCGTCACCGTGAGATTAATGTCGAGCGACGACGGGCCATCAGGCTTCATGCCATCCAAAACCACTGCCCGCAAGTAAGACAACGAATTGTCGTAAGGCGGAGGCAGAGGTTTGGCTGCGACCTGCTGTTCGGGGCCGGGCCGCTGGTCGCCTCCACCGCCGTAACGTACGCGAACGTCGTTTCGCCCCACCGTGATTACATAACCCTTTTGTCCGTAGACCTCCATGTCTTTGCGGTCGAAGGGCCAGTTCCACGAGGCTTGCAGAATGGCTTGCGCCTTGGGATAGGTGAGGATGATGGTTGCCTCATCGTCGACGCGCGGATAAATCTCGGGTTTGATGTGCTGGGTAACGGCGGTGACGGTTTGGGGACGCTCGCCATCCATCAGCCAAGTCATCAGGTCAGCACCGTAGCAGCCGAAATCGAATAGGGCGCCTCCACCGTTCAGCTTGGGGTCGGTGAGCCAGGCCAGAAATTCGGGGCCGACGCCGATTTCTTTTGGCCCGCTGTGTCCGCCGTGAACCACAACTTTGCGAATCTCGCCCAAAGCCTTCTCATGTACGAGGTCGTATGCGGCGCGGTTGCTGGGATACCAGGTTGTCTCGTAGTTGACCAGGACTTGAATCTTGCCCTGGCGTGCCGCCTTCGCAATCGCCAGTGCGTCGTCAAAGCTGACGGCCAACGGTTTTTCCATCATGACATCGACACCGTGCCGGGCGCAGATTTCTACGACGCGCCGATGGTCAAACGTATTGGTGTAAACCAGCACGGCCTGGGGATGCTTTTGGTCGAGCATTTGCTTCAGGTCTGAGAAAAGTAAGCTGCGGTCGAAGCCGTACTGGGTCGCGCAGCGGGAAGCGAGTTGCTGGTCTGGTTCGACAATCCCCACGATCTCAATCGCTGGATTGTGAAGCGACTGGTGCAAGAATCCCTGAACATGCCCGTGGACGAGACCAACGATGGCGACACGTAATGGAGTGTGGGTATCTGCGTGAGCCGCCGACTGGCCCGAGCAGAATGCGGCCGCGCCCAAAGCAAATAGAGAAAGCGCGACCGAAAAATAAAGGCGACGCATGGTGGCCTCCGAGGAAACAGGAAACTCAGAACCATACTAAATGCCACGCCGCCGAACGCGAAAATGGCCGGTCTTAGGATTGCGCTAGAATCTGCAATTTCCCCCAGTGGGACATTATCTGAACAGTAAATACAAGGCTAAGTGCTGGCGTTCCATGGAGTTGGATGCATCCGAATCGGGCTTGCAGAGCGGAATCTGGCCACTCTGCTTCCGTAACCTGTTACCCGCATCGAGGACATGCGATAGTGCGGATGGCTTATGACCCACTTCCCCCAACCGCATCCTTCGCGGCGCGCGACCCGGGTACAGCTAGGCGGTTCCGTCCTGGCTGCGATTCGTTTAGAAGACGGCCGTCACGCTAAAGCTAAACTGCAAACCATTTCGGCGACCGGTGGGCTGTTGCAACTGCCGCATTCGTTGGGGCAGGGTGCGTTCGTCGAACTTGCATTTCGAACACAATCAGGCCCGGTACACGGAATGGCCGAGATCCTCAGCCCTCTGCGGAAGACAACGGATGGCGTGCTACAAGCGTTCCGCTTCGTTGCCATCGAAGACGATGATCACCGCCGCTTGCGGACGTCGCTCGACCACGTGACCGACCGCAGCCTGCTGGGCCTGAAGTCCTCGGCCTTCAGCGTGCCGAGGACGATCTAGAGCTCGGGGCGCGCAAAGCCCACCTCAGGCGCTGAAGCGCGGTTGTCGTCATCGCCTTGAGGGCACGAGGAGAACTCTTGCCCTTCCCGTTGGTGGAGAAGCGAAAGCTTTTCGCCCGTCTCGCTATACTGGTCGTGGCCCGCGTGCCATGTGGGCCGCGAACAGATGACACGGGAGATCCTTACACACTCGGCCGAGGAGACGATCGCCTTCGGGCGGACGCTGGTGGAGTTGCTGGAGCCGCCGAAGCTGGTGCTGCTGCGAGGCAACCTCGGGGCGGGAAAAACCACGCTGGTCAAGGGAATCGCCGCAGGTTTCGGATCGGCGGAAGAAGAAGACGTTACCAGCCCCACCTTCACGCTGGTGCACGAGTATCGCGGTCCGCGGGCCAATCTTTATCACATCGATCTTTACCGGGTGGATACGCAGCGTGAATTGGAAACGCTGGGGCTGGATGATTTGCGGGCCGAGAACAGCATTCTGCTGATTGAGTGGGGCGAGAAGTTTCCGCGGTTGCAGCGGGAGCGGGATGTGGAGATTTCTTTGGAACGCGACGGGGAGAACGGGAGAAGGATCAGGATTAGCGCCCGAGCCTGATACCAGTAAGGAATAGTCGGTGGAGTGAGTGTAAGCAATTACGTAAACTGACTCGCCACTCTAGCTTTTCCCTGTGGGATTAGTGTCGCGGGGTCGCCCTCGACAGCGCCGTTGAATCGCAGCAATTCCGTTCTCATCGTGGCTCCACGGTTTGCATATTCAGGAGACGGCGGAGGAAGAGAGGGACGCAGCACTGAGGCAGACTTCGGCGGCGTGTAGGACGCAAGTGTCGGTTGGCTCGTGCGCGTCGCGGCGGACGGATTTCAGCTTCAGCAGGCCGCCCGTTGTGAGAGCTTTCTTTATCAATGGTTCGAGCGCAGGATCGCGAAGGCTGCCGCCGGAGAATATGCCGGTGGGCGTGACCATGGCGGCGGAGTAACCGCTCGGTTCGCGCAAGATTTTGGTCATCACACCCTGGCCAATTTGGGGATTCACAGCCATGGTGAAATGGACAACGAGGCGTCCGCGATGGCGCAGGCGATCGAGCCAAATCGTTTGCGGATGCGTGACACCGCAATTTACGAACATGCCGTCGCATGTGCCGGGATCGAATGCGGCGCCATCTCCCTGGTGGACGGTTACGTTCGTGTAGCTCGCGAGATTTTCTTTGGCGCGAGCGGCGAGATCGGATTGGAGTTCCAGTGCGACGACGCTGCCGCTTCGGCCAACGACTTCCGCGATGATGGCTGTGTAATAACCGACGCCGCAGCCGAGATGAAAAGCGCGGTCGCCAGGCTGAAGCGCGAGCGCGTCGATCCAGCTCGCGAGGGCGCTGGGTTTGCCGTTGTTGATGTCCTTCGCGCGGTCGAGCGCGACGACGACGTTGTGGTAAAGATCCCGCGGGTCATTGACAGTGACGTAAGAAGATTCGCGAAGACCGGCCATGGACAGAGCGCGGGCCTCCGGCGAGCTGATCTGCCAGGGCGCGGTGCCGAGGAATTGTTCGCGGGGAACGCGAGCGTAAGCTTCGACGAGTCCTGGCGTGGTGACGGTGGCGGCAAATCGAATTTCTTGGGCGTAAAAAGCGCGGCAGTCTTCGAGGGTGAACAAGGCAGGCGCTCCTGCTTGTGTCGGGTTGCGATTGTACTACGCGACAGATATGTACAAAAGCAAAAGGACCGAAGAAGTAGATCCTCCGGTAAGCGTCACTAGATCGGTTCTGGACGGATGGTCGGCAAACAGAAAGTCATTCGAGACTCCAACTGACGCGCGCTATCTTGTCAATTGGCATAACCTCCCCGTTTCACTCAAAATTCCCACTGATGGGAGGACAGACAGCGCAAGCTTGTGCAAACGCCTTCCATGAGAAGGCCGGTCGGAGTCAAGTGAGTTCGTTTACTTTTTCGTTGGACAAGGTTTTTTCTCCCGCCGAGTTGCCACTGACGCCATCCTTCCATCCGCACTCTCGATGAGCGATTGTG